>NZ_JBMOUH010000002.1:0-583184 GCF_049319745.1 Plantibacter sp. Mn2098
GGCACCGCAGCAGCTCCAGGCACCGCAGCAGCTCCAGGCACCGCAGCAGCTCCAGGCACCGCAGCAGCTCCAGGCACAGCGGCACCACCAGGCGCCTCGACACCGGTGGTCGCCGGTTCCTGGGGCAGCACCGTGAGCCGCATCACGACCGCGTCCACGTTGTCCGGCTGGTAGTACCCGGGCCGGATGCCGAGCTCCTCGAATCCGAGGCTCGTGTACAGGCCTCCTGCGACGGGGTTGTCCGCCCGCACTTCGAGGAACACCTGTGTCACGCCCTGCTGCCGGCCGCGCTCGATGAGCGAGAGCATCAGCAACCGGCCGAGGCCCCGCCCGCGGGCGGACGGTGCGACGGCGATCGTCTGGATGTCGGCGTCGTTCGACTTCGATGGCGCGAACAGCCCCGCGTACCCGGCGAGCTCGGTCCCGTCGCCGTCTGCGTCCGTCGCGACGAGGTAATACCCGTGCGGCGACGCGAGCTCCGAGCGCATCATGTCGTCGGACCAGGCGTCGGACGTGAACACGGATCGCTCCATCGCCATGATGGCGTCCAGGTCGGCGTCGCCGGCGCGGCGGAGCAGCCAGGTCATCCCGTCACCCGCTTCTTGGTGGACAGTGTGACGTCCGGCGAGCGCAGGTAGAGCGGCTCGTCCGATGCGAGGTCGTGCCCGCCGGCGACGAGGAGCGCTGCGACGGCGCCGAGGGACGCGGCAGAGACCGCTTCTGCGTCGAGGCGCGGCAGGTCCTGGTGCGGGAGCTCGTCCGGCTTGCCGAGGCCCGGCCCGTCGAGTCGGATGGGCAGACCGGCGGCGTCGAGCCCTGCGTAGGCCGTCCAGTATCGCTCCCGTCGGCGGGCATCGGTGACGACGAGCAGGTTCCCCTCGTGTCCGGAACGGTAGGCGCTGAGGGCGATGGCGTCATGGCTCACGACGGGCAGCACGGGGATGGCGGCTCCGATGGCGAACGCGCGGGCGGCTGCGATGCCGATGCGCAGCCCGGTGAACGGGCCGGGCCCCATCCCGGCGACGACGCCCTCGAGCTCGTCGACTCGGATGCCGGCATCGGCGAGGCAGTCGCTGATCAGCCGCCCGATGACCTCCGCGTGACGCATGGTGTCAGGCGAGGTGTGTTCGGCGAGCACCCCACGGACCGGGTCCGTGATGGCGACACTCGAACCCGCGGACGTATCGATGGCCAACAGCACTGGTCCAGCCTACCCGCGACGCGTGATGGTGACGCGCCGCGTCTCGATGGGCTCTTCGCCCTCGACGGTCTCCGCCTGCGAGCTGGCGTCGGCGCCCGTCGGCCGGTCGATCACGACGTCGGTCCAGTGGTCGACGACGCCGTCGAGCATTCCAGCACCCCACTCCACAACGACCACTGAGCGGGCGAAGTCGATGTCGAGATCGTCCAGTTCGAGCGCAGAACCGAGCCGATACGCGTCGACGTGCACGAGCGGGGGCCCGCCGACGAGGCTCGGGTGGGTGCGGGCGAGCACAAACGTCGGACTCGTGACCGGCCCACGCACGCCGAGCCCCTCGCCGATGCCGCGGGTCAGCGTGGTCTTGCCCGCACCGAGCGGCCCGGTCAGGACGAGCAGGTCGCCCGCGGTGAGCGCCCGACCGATCTCCAGGCCGAGCGCATGCATGTCCTCAGGGGTGCCGATGTCGACGGTGCGGTCTCCGATGCCGCTCATCGCGCCTCCCGAACGGTCCTCGTCACCCGCGGTCCGATGCGCGTCACGATCTCGTAGTTGATGGTCCCTGCGGCCTCTGCCCATTCTTCGACGGCCGGCGCACCGGTCGAGGGGTCCCCGAAGAGGACGGCGTCATCTCCGACCCGCACGTCGTCATCGCCGACGTCGACGACGAACTGGTCCATCGCGATGCGGCCGCACACCCGGTACCGACGTCCGCCGATGACCACCGGTCCACGACCGGAGGCAGCACGCGGGATGCCGTCGGCATAGCCGAGCGGGATGAGCGCGAGGTTCGTCGGGCGGTCGGTGCGGTAGGTGTAGTCGTAGGAGACGCCAGCCCCGGGTTCCACCCGCCGCACGGCCGCGACCGTGGCGCGGAGCGTCATGGCCGGACGCAGTCCGAGGGCGGCCGCTGTGAACGTGCTCGATCCGTCGGCGGAGGCGTCCGGCTCGAACGGCGACAGTCCGTATACGGCGACGCCGACCCGCACGGTGTCGTACCGCAGCGCGGGGAGCGCGAGTGCTGCCGCGGACGCGGCGAGGTGCGTCGTCTCCGGCGTCAGCCCGGCCGCCCGAGCGGCGTCGAGCCCCTGCTCGAACACCCGCGCGGCGGCGGCATCGTCCTCCGGTGAGGCGTTGGACACGTGGCTGAACAGGCCGACGACCCGGATCAGGCCAGCGCGTTCTGCCTCGGCCGCCTCAGCGAAGAGGGTCGGCCACTGGCTCACAGAGGCACCGTTCCGGCTGAGGCCGGTCTCCAGCTTCAGTTGCACCGCCGCTGCCGCATCGCCCTGCTGGGCCGCGATGACGGCGCGCAACTGCTCGACCGACGACACCCCGAGCTCGATGTCGCCCGAGAGCGCCGCGGCGAAGTCCGCGTCCGGCCCGTGCAGCCACGCGAGGATCGGCCCTGTGATGCCGGCGTCGCGCAGCGCGAGCCCCTCACGGATGTCCGCGACACCGAGGCGATCGGCACCGGCCTCGACAGCAGCGCGCGCCACTGGGACGGCGCCGTGGCCATACGCATCCGCCTTCACCACAACGATGAGCTGGTCGGTCCCGGTCAACCGGCGGACGGTCTCGATGTTGGCGCGCACGGCGTCGAGGTCGACGATCGCCTCACGGGTCGGTCGGACCTCGATTGGCTGCGGCCGCTCGTGCTGCCCCTCGGTCATCTCGGGTCTCCTTCCGCCACGACGAATGCCATCGCGGCACCGCCGTCGTGGGACATCGACACGTGCAGGCTCGTGATGCCGCGCGCTGCGACCGCATCGGCCGTCGACCCGGTCAGGACGAAGTCCGGACTGCCCTCTGGCCCGTTCACGACGGCCATCTCCTGCCAGCGGATGCCGTCGGAGGAGCCGAGCGCCTTGATGAGCGCCTCCTTCGCGGCGAACCGCGCGGCGAGTGAACGCAGCGGCAGCTCTCGCTCGACCGGCACGAAGAGTCGTTCCAGCAGGCCGGGAGTGCGGGTGACGGCACGTTCGAACCTGGCGAGGTCCACGAGGTCCACGCCGATGCCGATGATCATGCTTCTACTCTACGGCGACGCGTTGCGCTGCGGCCGTCGGACCCGACGGCCACCTCACACCAGGTGGCTCGCTACTCGACCGTGACCGACTTCGCGAGGTTCCGCGGCTGGTCGACGTCGAGGCCCTTCGCCGTGGCGAGCTCCATCGCGAAGATGTGCAGCGGGATGACGGCGAGCATCGGCTCGAACAGCGGTGCGGCGAGCGGGATCTGGATGACCTCGTCGGCGAACGGCAGCACGGCTGCGTCGCCCTGCTCGGCGATCGCGATGATGCGGGCGCCGCGGGCGCGGATCTCCTGGATGTTGGAGACGACCTTCGGGTGCAGGACCGCTGAACCGCGTGGGCTCGGCACCACGACGAACACGGGCTGGCCCGGTTCGATGAGCGCGATGGGGCCGTGCTTGAGCTCGCCGCCGGCGAAGCCCTCCGCGTGGATGTACGCGAGTTCCTTGAGCTTCAACGCGCCTTCGAGCGCGATCGGGTAGCCGACGTGACGGCCGAGGAACAGGACGGCGCGCGTGTCGGCCATCCAGTGTGCGAGCTGGGCGATCTTCTCGGAGGCGCCGAGGATGCTGGCGATCTTGTCCGGGATGCCGTTCAGCTCGGCGACCTGCTCGGCCAGGACCTCAGGCGACTGCGCACCGCGGACGCGGGCGAGGTGCAACGCGAAGAGGTAGATCGCTGCGACCTGGGCGACGAACGCCTTCGTGGACGCGACGGCGACCTCTGGTCCGGCGTGCGTGTAGACGACCGCGTCGGACTCGCGCGGGATCGTGGCGCCCTGCGTGTTGCAGATGGAGAGCGTCTTCGCACCGGCCTCGCGTGCGTACCGGACGGCCATGAGCGTGTCCATGGTCTCGCCGGACTGACTGATGGAGACGATGAGGGTCTTGGCGTCGATGACCGGGTCACGGTATCGGAACTCGTGGCTGAGTTCGACGGAGACGGGGACGCCTGCCCATTTCTCGATGGCGTACGTGCCGACGAGACCGGAGTACGCCGCGGTGCCACAGCCGATGATGACGACGCGGTTGATGTCGCGGAAGAGCTCGTCGAGTCCGCTCAGCTCCGGGATGACGACCTGACCGTCCGCGATGCGCCCGCGGAGGGTGTTGGCGACGGCCTCGGGCTCCTCGCTGATCTCCTTCGCCATAAAGCTCGACCAGCCGCCCTTGTCGGAGGCAGAGGCGTCCCACTGGACCTCGAACGGCTCGGTCTCCACCGGCGCGCCGAAGAAGTCGGTGACGACGACGTCGGACGGGGTGATCGTGACGATCTGGTCCTGACCGATGGCGACGGCGCGACGGGTGAACTCGACGAATGCCGCGACGTCGGAGCCGAGGAAGTTCTCCCCGTCACCGAGGCCGATGACGAGGGGCGAGTTGCGGCGGGCGCCCACGACGACGCCGGGCATCTCCTGGTGCATGGCCAGGAGCGTGAACGCGCCGTCGAGGCGGCTGACTACACGGCGGAACGCCTCGACGAGGTCGCCGGTCGCGCGGTACTCGCGGCCGATGAGGACCGCGGCGACCTCGGTGTCCGTCTCGCTCTCGAAGGTGAAGCCGTCCGCGAGGAGTTCGTCGCGGAGGTCGGCGAAGTTCTCGATGATGCCGTTGTGGATGAGGGCGAGCTTGCCGTCGTCGCCCAGGTGCGGGTGCGCGTTGCGGTCGGTCGGGCCGCCGTGCGTCGCCCAGCGGGTGTGGCCGATGCCGGTCGAACCGCTCGCGATGGGGTTCGCTTCGAGGTCCCCGGTCAGGACGGCGAGCTTTCCGGCCCGCTTCCGGGTGTGCAATGCACCCGCTGCGTCGAGCACGGCGATGCCGGCGGAGTCGTATCCGCGGTACTCGAGTCGCTTCAATCCGCCGAGCAGGACGTCAACCGTCTTGTCGTCGCCAACGTAACCCACGATTCCACACATCCAGCCAGCCTAGCCGCGGGAATTTGGAAGGCATCCGAGCGAATCCGGGTGGGACGCGAAGCGCACTCCCCGGCGCGTCAGAGCTTCCGCAAGAGCACCGAGGAGACCGTGTGGTCGCTGTCCTTGCGCAGCACGAGCTTCGCCCGCGATCTCGTGGGCCGGATGTTGTCGAGCAGGTTCGGCTCGTTGATGTCCTTCCAATACCCGTAGGCTCGCTCGCGGGCCTCTTCCTCGGACAGTTCCGCGAACACGTTGAAGTAGGAGTTCGGGTTGGAGAACGCGCCCTGCTGCAACGCCATAAAGCGCTCAACGTACCAGGCCTCGATGTCGCGGGTGCGGGCGTCGACGTAGATGCTGAAGTCGAACAGGTCGCTCACCGCGAGGCCGTTGGGCGCCGCCGCGGGCTGCAGGACGTTGAGGCCCTCCACGATGAGCACGTCCGGCCGGCGGACGACGACCTGCGCCGTCGGCACGATGTCGTATCGCAGGTGCGAGTAGAAGGGCGCGCGGACCTCTTCGACGCCGCTCTTCACATCGGTGATGAACCGCAGCAGCGCACGGCGGTCGTAGGACTCCGGGAAGCCCTTGCGAGCCATGATCCCGCGGCGCTCGAGCTCAGCGTTCGGGTAGAGGAAGCCATCGGTCGTGACCAGTTCGACGTGCGGGGTGTCCGGCCATTTCGACAGCAGCTCGCGCAGGAGGCGGGCGATCGTCGACTTCCCGACCGCGACGGACCCGGCGACGCCGATGACAAAGGGCGTGCGGTAGCCGTGGTCGCCGATGAACTGGCTCGTGGCACGACTGAGGTCCTGGGTGTTCTTCGCGTACAGGCTCAGCAACCGGCTGAGCGGCAGGTACACCTCTTCGACCTCACGCATGTCGAGGCGGTCTCCGAGCCCGCGGATCTGGACGACGTCCTTCTCGCTGAGCGGCAGGCTCGCAGACGGGGCGAGGCGCGCCCACTCCGCACGGTCGATCTCAACGTACGGGGAAGCCTGTCCCTGGGTCGCCCCGGTCGCTGTCGAAGTCATGCGTACACTCTTCCACAACGCACGACACCCGGATGCGCGAGCGGGTGCGTCATCGAGAGCTGCCCCGGCCTGGACGGAGAAGTTCGCCTGCCCGGCCAGGATGACGAACGGCGCCCGGCTCAGGGAGCCGGGCGCCGTTCGGTGTGGTTCGAGGTGCTCAGACCGCGAGTCTGGTGCGCACGACGTCGGCGAGGGCGTGCGCGAGGCGATCCGCCGTCGGCTGGTCCGCCGCTTCCACCATCACGCGGATGAGCGGCTCGGTGCCGCTCGGGCGCAACAGCACCCGTCCGGATTCGCCGAGCTCAGCCTCCGCAGCGGCGACGGCGTCTGCAACACCCTGGTCGCCTGCGAGGCGTTCCCGATCGACACCCGTCACGTTGACGAGGATCTGCGGGAAGACGCGCATGACCTGCGCGAGCTCCGCGAGGGTCTTGCCTGTGCGAGCCATCTCGCTCACGATGTGGAGGCCGGTGAGGATGCCGTCGCCCGTCGTCGCGAACTCGCTCATGATGACGTGACCGGACTGTTCACCGCCGAGCGAGTAGCCCTGCTCGTTCATCGCTTCGAGGACGTAGCGGTCGCCGACCTTCGTCTGCAGGACCGTGATTCCGTTCGCCTTCATGGCGACGTGCAGACCGAGGTTGCTCATGACGGTCGCGACGAGCGTGTCGTCCTTGAGCTTGCCGCGCTCCTTCATGGACACCGCGAGGATGGCCATGATCTGGTCCCCGTCGACGATGTTGCCGTCCGCGTCCACCGCGAGGCAACGGTCGGCGTCGCCGTCGTGGGCGATGCCGACGTCAGCACCGTGCTCGAGCACGGCCTTCGCGAGGAGGTCGAGGTGGGTCGAGCCGACGCCGTCGTTGATGTTGACGCCGTTGGGCTCGTTGCCGATGACCGTGACCTTGGCCCCTGCGTCGCGGAACGTCTCCGGGGACACACCGGCTGCTGCACCGTGGGCGCAGTCGAGGACGACGTGGAGGCCGTCGAGGCGGTGCGGGAGGCTGCCGAGCAGGTGCACGACGTACCGGTCTTCAGCATCGGCGAAGCGACGGATGCGCCCGACGTCGCCGCCGGTGGGTGCCAGTTTCGGCTTGTCGAGGTAGTCCTCGATGCGCTGCTCGACCACATCGGGGAGCTTCGTGCCGCCGCGGGCGAAGATCTTGATCCCGTTGTCGGGAGCTGGATTGTGGGACGCCGAGATCATCACGCCGAAGTCGGCGTCGATGTCGGCGATCAGGAACGCCGTCGCCGGGGTCGGGAGGACGCCTGCTTCGAGGACGTCGACGCCGGAGGAGGCGAGGCCGGCCGCAACGGCGGCCGAGAGGAATTCGCCGGAGATGCGCGGGTCGCGTGCAAGCACGGCGACGGGGCGCTTCCCTGCGGCACGACGTGCCTCAGCACTTCGGCCTTGCCCAAGCACCAGTGCGGTGGCTTGAGCAAGGCCGAGAGCGAGGTCCGCCGTCAGGTCGGCGTTCGCGAGGCCGCGAACGCCGTCAGTACCAAACAGCTGAGGCATGGAGTCTCCAGACCAGGCGCGATTAGCGCTTGGAGAACTGCGGAGCCTTACGAGCCTTCTTGAGACCGGCCTTCTTGCGCTCCTTGACGCGAGCGTCACGGCTGAGGAAGCCGGCCTTCTTCAGGGTTGCGCGGTTGTTCTCTTCGTCGATCTGGTTGAGCGAACGAGCGATGCCGAGACGCAGTGCGCCGGCCTGGCCCGAGGGGCCACCACCGGAGATGCGTGCGATGACGTCGTAGCCGCCGGCCAGATCGAGGATCGTGAACGGGTCGTTGATCAGCTGCTGGTGCAGCTTGTTGGGGAAGTAGTCCTCGAGCGTACGGCCGTTGACCGTGATGACGCCGGTGCCGGGGACGAGGCGCACGCGGGCGATTGCCTGCTTGCGACGGCCCACGGCTGCGCCGGGAACGCTCAGCACCGCGCGAGGCGCGGTGACAACTGCTTCAGCAGGCGTCTCGGTCGAGTAGCTCTGCGGGGTTTCTTCGATGGAATCTGCGATCTTCGCCACTGTAGGAATCCTTTTATCTAGTCCGGCGCGCTTACTGGGCGACCTGGTCGAAGTTGAACGGCTTGGGCTGCTGAGCTGCGTGAGGGTGCTCGCCGCCGGTGTAGACCTTGAGCTTCTTCAGCTGGTTGGCACCGAGGGTGTTCTTCGGCAGCATGCCGCGGATCGCCTTCTCAACGGCGCGAACCGGGTTCTTCTCGAGGAGTTCGGAGTACGTGACTGCCGTGAGGCCGCCCGGGTAGCCCGAGTGGCGGTAGGCCTTCTTCTGGAGGGCCTTGGAGCCCGTGAGGGCGACCTTGTCCGCGTTGACGATGATGACGAAGTCACCCATGTCGAGGTGCGGTGCGAAGGTTGCCTTGTGCTTGCCGCGCAGGAGCGCTGCAGCCTGGCTGGCGAGGCGGCCGAGGACCACGTCGGCGGCGTCGATGATGATCCAGTCGTGCTGGATCTCACTGGCCTTTGGTGAATATGTGCGCGTCACAATAGTGCTGCTTTCTGGTCGGAGTTGGTTGTTCGTGAATCCCACTCCGTTGGGTGTTCCGAGGGGAACGCCCGAGGTGGAGGGCTCAACTTCGGGTACCGCACCGCAGAAGGCGCAGGCACCAACGAGCAAGCCTACGCGATGGCGACACGCCCGTCAATCTGAGCTCGCCCTGCGCCCCACCCCTCCGTGCCAGCGTTCCCGCTCCCCACGCCCCCGCCAGCGCTCCCGCTCCCCCGCACACCCCTGCCCCCATCGAGCACAACTCCTTCAATCCGAAGGTCGCCGTTGACCCAACCCCCGGAACTCCGGGGATCTTGATCGAGCCGGCTCAGAATCGAAGGAGTTGTGCTCGATCAGAGGGCGCGTCGGGCGCGGGTCGCGGACGCCCGAGCCGAGAGGAGGCCGACCTCCGGATAGCCGACCTCGACCATCGTGAGCCCCCTCGCCGGCATGACCCGGAAGTCGTCCGTCCTGACACCGCCGTCGCGCAGGTGGATGAGGTACGCCTCGTCGACCCGTCCCTCGGCCACCGCGACGCACGCCCCGACGAGCGAGCGCACCATGCTGTGACAGAAGGCATCGGCCTGCAGCGACGCCACGAGCACACCGTCCGATTCGCGATGCCAGGCGAACCGCTCGAGCGTCCGGATGGTCGTCGCCCCGGCGCGCGGCTTGCAGTACGCCGCGAAGTCGTGGAGCCCGACCAGCAGTTCCGCGGCCGCGTTCAGCCGGTCGACGTCGAGCGTCGTCGAGACCCACGTCGTCGACCTTCTCGCCATCGGGTCCTTGGCTGACTCCTCATCGGCGATCCGATACCGATACCGCCGCCACACGGCGGAGAACCTGGCGTCGAAGCCGTCGTCGGCAGGCGTCGCCCGATGGATGACCACATCGCGATACACCCCGAGGAAGCCGTTGATCCGACGGGCGATCATCTCACCGACGGTTTCGACGAAGGTCGTGACGGGCACGCCCTCCCCCTCGATCAGGCGTCGCTCGTGTCGCCTGGCGAGCTTGACGAGCTGCTCCTCGGTGAGGTCGACGTGCGCGACCTGCCCCGCTGCGTGCACTCCAGCATCGGTCCGCCCTGCGACGACGAGCCGAGGGGGCTCGCCGGTGTTGCTGAGCATCTTCGCGAACGCGTTCTCGAGGACGCCCTGCACGGTCCGCAGGCGCGGCTGGATCGCCCAGCCGGCGAAGTCGGTCCCGTCGTAGGCGATGTCCAGACGATAACGATGCGTTGCGGAACGAATTGGTATCTCAGTACCGGAATCCGCGACGGACATGGCCGACGCCGAAGCCGGATCGACCGGTGAATCAGTACTCACGGACGAACGCGACCTCCCGCGTGGTGGCCGTGAAGCCGATGCGCTCGTACAGACCGAGCGCTCCCGTCGGACTCTCGGTGTCGACCTCGAGGGTCGCTCGCTCGTACCCGGCAGACTGCTGACGACGCAGCGCTTCGGAGAGCATGACCGGTGCCAGACGCTTGCCGCGAGCGGAGCGGACGATGCCGACGAGCGCGATGTAGCCGCCCGTGAACCCCTGCGCGGCCCAGTCCTCCTCATCGACCTCGGTCAGCACGAAGCCGACGACGTCATCGTTCTCGTCCACGGCGATGATCGACAGGTCGTTGCGGAACCGGGGTCCGCCGACGAACTGTTCCCACCGCTCGGCCGGCGTCGCGAGGCTGCCCCAGTGGTCGCGGAACGAGTCGTTCCGTGCACGCCTCGTCCGGTCCGAGTATTCGGGCGTGTAGCCGATGACCCGCAGCCCAGCCGGCGACGGGAGCACGGGGATCTCATCGGCGAGCACACGCTGCATGTGGGTGAAGTAGCGCGCGACGCGGAAACCGGCGTCGGCGAACAGCTGCTTGCCGTCCGCGTTCCGCTCGTCGACGTAGCCCATTGACCAGCCGGGGAGATCGAGGTCGAGCGATGCGAGTTGCTGCTGGGAGCGCTGCTGCGCCCACTCCAGCAGAACCGATCCGATGCCACGCCCTCGCCACTCGGGATGGACGCCGCCGCCGATGTGGGACTGGATGCGCGTGCTGTGGTCGGGGTGCAGGGAGACCTCTGCGTTGGCGACGAGCACACCATCGGCGGTGAAGCCGAGCAGGCTGTCGAGCGCCATGTCGATGGATTCGTCGGCGAAGTCGTCGGCGACGTCCTCGCGGCTCACCACGAACTCCGGGTGGTCGACGGGGCCGATCGCGAGATGCAGTTCCAGCAGGATCTCGATGTCGTCGGTCGTCGCCGGCCGCCAGGTCGCGATGTCGGGATGCGACGGGATCGTGACCGTGTCGGGCGCGTGCACGCGCTGGCTCAGGGTGCCGTTGTGCTCACTCATACATCCAGCCTAGATCAGTGGGTTTTCGCCTGAATGTGCGGGCGCTGAAACCCGCGCACCCGAACGACGCCCCATCCAGCATTCCGTTTCGCACCAGCACGGAACTCCACCGTCCTGGGGAAACGACGAACCCCGCCGCCCAGGAGGACGACGGGGTTCGTACGGTGATGCTGGTGGAGTCTGGTGCTACTTGGCTTCTGCTTCCGCAGCAGCTTCCGGAGCCTCGTCGGCAGCGTCGACCGCTGCAGCGTCGGTCTCGGTCGCCTCGACGGCAGCCTCAGCCTCGACCTCTGCCTCGGCGGGAGCTTCGACAACGGGCTCCTCGACCGGAGCAGCAGCGTGCTTCGCAGCGGACTTGGCCGGCTTCGCCTTCGGCGTGACAGGCTCGAGAACGAGCTCGATCACTGCCATCGGAGCGTTGTCACCCTTGCGGTAGCCGGTCTTGATGATGCGCGTGTAGCCACCCTGACGGTCGGCGACGAGGGGCGCGATCTCCGTGAAGAGCTCGTGGACGACGCTCTTGTCGGTGATGGTCGCGAGCACCCGACGACGAGCGTGCAGGTCGCCGCGCTTCGCGAAGGTGATCAGGCGCTCAGCCAGCGGACGGAGGCGCTTGGCCTTCGTCTCGGTGGTCTGGATGCGCTTGTGCGTGAACAGTGCAGCCGCCAGGTTGGCGAGCAGCAGACGCTCGTGGGCTGGGCCGCCTCCGAGGCGGGGTCCCTTGGTGGGAGTAGGCATTGTTGTCTCTCTTCAGGTTGGAAGTCGTCAGTGTGGAGCGCGGAACTGGATCAGACGGTTTCGTCGTCGTAGCCGCTGTAGAAGTGGGCGCCGTCGAACCCGGGAACCGAGTCCTTGAGCGAGAGTCCCATTTCGGTCAGCTTGTCGCGAACCTCATCCACCGACTTCTGGCCGAAGTTGCGGATGTTCATGAGCTGCGTCTCCGAGAGGGCGACGAGCTCACTGACGTTGTTGATGCCCTCGCGCTTCAGGCAGTTGTAGGAGCGCACGGACAGGTCGAGGTCCTCGATGGGGATCGAGAGCTCGCCGGGCAGGACGGCGTCGACCGGTGCAGGACCGATCTCGATGCCCTCTGCCGCGGTGTTCAGCTCGCGGGCGAGACCGAACAGCTCGGTGAGCGTGCGGCCGGCCGATGCGATCGCGTCGCGCGGGGTGATGGCGGGCTTCGACTCGACATCGACCACGAGGCGGTCGAAGTCGGTGCGCTCACCGGCACGAGTCGCCTCGACACGGTAGGTGACCTTCAGGACCGGCGAGTAGATCGAGTCGACCGGGATCTGGCCGGCTTCGCTGAACTCGTTGCGGTTCTGGGTCGCCGACACGTAGCCGCGGCCGCGCTCGATGGTGAGCTCGAGCTCGAACTTCGCCTTGTCGTTGAGCGTGGCGATGACGAGCTCTGGGTTGTGGACCTCGACACCGGCCGGAGCCGAGATGTCAGCAGCCGTGACCTGGCCTGCACCCGTCTTGCGGAGGTAGGCGGTGATCGGCTCGTCGTGCTCGCTGGAGACGACGAGACCCTTGATGTTCAGGATGATCTCGGTGACATCTTCCTTCACACCGGGGATCGTGCTGAACTCGTGGAGCACACCATCGATACGGATGCTCGTGACCGCTGCACCCGGGATCGAGGACAGCAGCGTGCGGCGAAGCGAGTTCCCGAGGGTGTACCCGAAGCCAGGCTCCAGCGGTTCGATGATGAACCGGCTGCGGAACTCCGAGATGTTTTCTTCGGTGAGCGTGGGACGCTGTGCGATGAGCACTATTGAATTCCTTTCGGCTAAGTGTCCGCTATATGACACTTGCGATGTCGAGGTATTGAGTTGTGTCCGCTGGGCCGCGACTCGGCCCCGTCACCAGGACGGAGCCGAATCGCGGATCACCGATGAATTAGACGCGGCGACGCTTGGGAGGACGGCAACCGTTGTGAGCCTGGGGCGTCACGTCGTTGATCGAACCGACCTCGAGGCCAGCGGCCTGCAGCGAACGGATCGCGGTCTCGCGGCCGGAGCCGGGTCCCTTAACGAACACGTCGACCTTCTTCATGCCGTGCTCCTGCGCCTGACGCGCAGCCGACTCTGCGGCGAGCTGTGCGGCGAACGGGGTCGACTTACGCGAACCCTTGAAGCCGACGCCACCGGACGAAGCCCAGCTGATGACCGCACCGGTGGTGTCGGTGATCGAGACGATCGTGTTGTTGAACGTCGACTTGATGTGGGCCTGGCCCACGGCGATGTTCTTCTTTTCCTTCTTGCGCGGCTTCCGTACGGCCGACTTAGGTGCTGCCATGATTTCTCCTGAATCCTTGAGGCGAGGCGGCTAGGGCGAGGCCTAGCGAGCCTTCTTCTTGCCGGCTACGGTGCGCTTCGGGCCCTTGCGGGTACGAGCGTTGGTCTTGGTGCGCTGGCCGCGGACCGGGAGGCCACGACGGTGGCGGATGCCCTGGTACGAGCCGATTTCGACCTTGCGGCGGATGTCAGCTGCGACCTCACGGCGCAGGTCACCCTCGACCTTGTAGTTGCCCTCGATGTAATCGCGGAGCGCGACGAGCTGGTCGTCGGTGAGGTCCTTCACGCGGATGTCTCCGCTGATGGCGGTGTCAGCGAGGGTCTTGAGTGCCCTCGTGCGGCCAACACCGTAGATGTACGTCAGTGCAACTTCCACGCGCTTGTCGCGTGGGATGTCTACGCCGGCGAGACGTGCCATGGTGGCTTCTCCTAGGAGTTTGTGGAGGTGTGGAGCAGTTCCGGTGCCCGGGCCTCCGACCCGAGGTGTCCCCCGTTCACACAGGTGTGTGTTCGGGTTCTGGAACTGCCAGTTTCGTGTTCAGTTGTGGTGATGCAGGTCTGCGATTAGCCCTGGCGCTGCTTGTGGCGCGGGTTCTCGCAGATGACCATCACTCGACCGTTGCGACGGATGACCTTGCACTTGTCGCAGATCTTCTTGACGCTGGGCTTGACCTTCATGGTTCTCTCTTTTCGCTGTCGTCGTGCCGGAGCCCCGCGACCGGGTGGTCGCGGCGCGTTCGGCCGTTACTTACAGCACGTCCTACTTGTAGCGGTAAACGATCCGACCACGGGTCAGGTCGTAGGGGGTCAGTTCCACGATCACGCGGTCCTCCGGGAGGATGCGGATGTAGTGCTGACGCATTTTGCCCGAAATGTGGGCAAGTACCTTGTGTCCGTTGGTCAGCTCAACGCGGAACATCGCGTTGGGCAGAGCCTCGACCACTTGGCCCTCGATCTCGATGACGCCGTCTTTCTTGGCCATAGCCTCACTGTCGCTAAAGGTTGATTGTGCTGGTCGTGCGGGTGGATGGTGCACACGGACCGGAGTCCGCCACCGTGCAGGTGGACACGCTGAAGGCGTGCAGAAAGCACCAAGGGTCAATCTTATGCTATGTTTCCGCGTTCGAGCAACTCCGGGCGTGTCGGATCGAGGTCGTCGGCCGGCCTCGTGCACGCCGCGGCGGATTCAGTCGGTGCGAGCGAGCAACGCGTCGTTGATCGCGGTTGTCGCCTGGTGGTCGATCGGGACCGGAGCCCCGTCGATCTCCGACACCGGGGCGGCCAATCGGACGCTCGACAGCAGCCAGATCCCGTCTGCCGATGCGAGATCCTCCGGGCGCAGCATCCGGTAGTCGACGGTCGATCCCGACTCCGACAGGTGCTCGAACAGTGCGAGCTGGGTCGTGCCAGGGAGGATCCCGCTCGACGCGGGCGGGGTCACGTAGACGCCGTCGATCCGCGCGACCACGGTGGAGGTGGGCCCCTCGAGCACGTACCCGTCGCTGCTGACGAAGAGCACGTCGTCCGCCCCGCGGCGCTTCGCCTCCCGGATGGCCGCCATGTTGACGGCGTAGGAGAGCGTCTTCGCTCCGGCGAGCAGCCACGGCGACCGCTCCTGCACGTCGCTCGCATATCCGCGGTCGAGCAGGACGACGCGGACGCCCGTCTCACGCTCCGGGAAGCCGGACGAGCCGATGCCGGCGATCCAGGCCGTCGGCACCCCTGAGCCGTCGACGCCGCGGCTGAGGACGAGCTTGATCGAGCTCTGCCCCGTAGCGGGCAGAAGCGCCACGATCCGTGAGATCGCTTCACGCCACTGCGCGGCGTTCGGCGCCGGCAGGTCGAGTGCGGCCGCCGAGGAGGCCAACCGCTCCACGTGGGCGTCGATCGACTGCGCGGCGCCGTTCACCACACCGAGCGTCTCGAACACGCCGTCTCCGCGCGAGGCGCTCAGGTCGAAGACGCTGAGCGCTCCGGTCCCGTCACCGCCGGAACGGATGGTGGCGCGGAGTTCCGCGTCGGAGGGCGTCGCGTCTGCCGCGAGCACATCGATCAGGAGCACGATGGGGGTGGCCATGCTGCGACTCTACCCGCGATCCCCTGGCTTCAGGCGATCGGCACGGGGGTGACGCCGAACGGGGCGAGTCCTGCCGCTCCGCCGTCTGCAGCGGTCAACACCCAGATGCCGCCGGCGTGCACGGCGACGCTGTGCTCCCAGTGCGCCCCGACGGAACCGTCGACCGTCGCAACCGCCCACTCGTCCTCGCGGACGAACGTCTCCGCATCGCCTGCGACGACCATCGGTTCGATCGCGACGACGAGCCCCGGCTTGACCTCGGGCCCGCGCTGGCGGACGCGGTAGTTGAACACCGGGGGCGCCTCGTGCATGGTCCGGCCGATGCCGTGCCCGACGTAGTCCGTCAGGATCCCGTAGGTCCGACCCTCGGGAGAGTTCTCTTCGATGAACTCCTCGATCGCATCGCCGACCTCGTTGAGGTGCTTCGCGACGGCGAGGCGTGCGACGCCGGCCCAGAGCGAATTCTCGGTGACCGATGAGAGGTGCTCACGCTCGGAGACGAGTTCCGGACGGCCTGCGTCCGGGACGACAAGCGTCATGGCGGAGTCGCCGTTCCAGCCGTCGATCTCCGCACCGCTGTCGATCGAGACGATGTCGCCAGCCTGGAGCGGTCGGTCGTCCGGGATGCCGTGCACGACGTCGTCGTTCACGGACGCGCAGATCGTGTGGCGGTAGCCGGGGACGAGCTTGAAGTTCGAGTGCCCGCCGAGCGCGATGATCGCGGCTTCGGCAGCGCGATCGAGTTCGAGGGCCGTCACACCAGGCGCCAGGATGGCCCTGACCGCGTCGAGCGACGCGCCCGTGGCCAATCCGGGTGCGACCATGGCGCGGAGTTCAGACGGCGTCTTGTAGATGGACGGCTTGCCGCGGAAGATGCCCACGTCAGCCGACGAGGATGCCACGCGAGGCGAGCGCCGTGCGGACGCGCTCCGTGACCTCGTCGACCGTGCCGAGGCCGTCGACGGCCGACACGAGCCCACGCTCGGTGAACAGCGCGATGAGCGGAGCGGTCTCCTGCTCGTACACGCCGAGGCGGTGGCGGATGACGTCTTCGGTGTCGTCTGCACGGCCCTGCTCGGCAGCACGCTTGAGCAGACGCGCGACGACCTCGTCGGTGTCCGCGACGAGCTGCACGACCGCGTCGAGACGGTTGCCGTCGGCAGCCAGGAGCGCATCGAGCGCGTCGACCTGGTCCGTCGTGCGCGGGTAGCCGTCGAGCAGGAAGCCCTCAGCGGCGTCGGCCTGCGAGAGGCGGTCGCGGACGATCTCGTTCGTGAGCGAGTCCGGCACGTACGAGCCGGTGCTCACGATCGCCTGGACCTGCTTGCCGAGTTCCGTGCCCTCCTTGATGTTCGCCCGGAAGATGTCTCCGGTCGAAATCGCGGGGATCCCGAAGGTCTCGGCGAGCACGGCGGCCTGGGTGCCCTTGCCTGCGCCGGGCGGCCCGACGATGAGCAGCCGGGGCTTCCGCCCCAGCGGCTCGGCAGCCGTTGCGCCGGTGGCCTCGGTGGTGCTCATCGAAGGAGGCCTTCATAGTGACGCTGCTGCAGCTGCGAGTCGATCTGCTTGACCGTCTCGAGACCGACACCGACGATGATGAGGATCGATGCGCCACCGAATGGGAAGTTCGCATTCGCCCCGACGAGGGCCAGAGCCACAAGCGGGAGCAGTGCGATCAGACCGAGGTAGATGGAGCCCGGCAGGGTGACACGCGTCAGCACGTAGTCGAGGTACTCGGCCGTCGGACGCCCGGCACGGATGCCGGGGATGAAGCCGCCGTACTTCTTCATGTTGTCGGCCACTTCCTCCGGGTTGAAGGTGATGGCGACGTAGAAGTACGTGAACCCGACGATCAGCAGGAAGTACATCAGCATGTAGAGCGGGTGATCGCCCTTGGTGAGGTACTGCTGGATCCAGAGCACCCACGGCGCAGGAGTGCCGGTGGCGGGCTGGTTGAACTGCGCGATGAGCGCGGGGAGGTACAGGATCGACGAAGCGAAGATCACGGGCACCACACCGGCCATGTTGACCTTGATGGGGATGTACGTGTTGTTGCCGCCGTAGGTGCGACGCCCGACCATGCGCTTCGCGTACTGGACGGGGATGCGTCGTTGCGACTGCTCGACGAACACGACGAGGCCGACGATGACGAGGCCGACGGCGAGCACGAGGAGGAAGACCTCCGGGCCCTTCGCGGTCCAGATCGCGCCGAGCGAGCCGGGGAAGGTCGCAGCGATCGACGTGAAGATGAGGAGCGACATGCCGTTGCCGACGCCGCGCTCGGTGACGAGCTCTGCCATCCACATCACCAGACCGGTTCCGGCCGTCATGGTGATGACCATGAGCAGCATGCCGTACCAGGTGCCGCCCTGTGCGGTGATCAGGTCGGCGCAGACGCCGCCCTGGTTCCCGAACAGCGCGCCGCTCTTGGCGACCGTGATGAGGGTGGTGGACTGGAGCACACCGAGGAAGATTGTGAGGTACCGCGTGTACTGCGTGAGGCGAGCCTGACCGGACTGGCCTTCCTTGTGCAGCGTCTCGAAGTGAGGGATGACCACGCGCAAGAGCTGCACGATGATCGACGCGGTGATGTAGGGCATGATGCCCAGCGCGAAGATGGAGAGCTGGAGCAGCGCACCACCACTGAACAGGTTGACGAGTTCGTACAACCCGGAGGTGCTGGACTGCTGGTTCGCGAGACACTGCTGCACGTTCGGGAAGTTCACGAACGGCGCGGGAATGAACGAACCCAGCCGGTAGATGGCGATGATCCCGAGGGTGAACCCGATCTTCCGACGAAGGTCAGGTGTACGGAAGATCCGCCCGATGGCGCTGAACAAAAAGTGCCTCCTGTGAGATGTTGCAAGGTCGGCCCGGGTGGCCGGCGAAAACCGACCACCCGGGTGTGCTCCTGTGCGGAGCCGGCCCGGAGGCTACTTGACGGAGCCTCCAGCTGCCACGATCTTCTGCTCAGCGGAGCTCGAGACCTTGTCAACTGCAACAGTCAGCTTAACCGCAATGTCGCCGTTTCCGAGAACCTTGACCTTCTCGTTCTTCCGGACTGCGCCCTTGGCGACGAGGTCACCGATGGTGACGTCACCACCCTTGGGGTACAGCTCGGCGAGCTTCTCGAGGTTGACGACCTGGTACTCGACCCGGAACGGGTTCTTGAACCCGCGGAGCTTCGGGGTGCGCATGTGCAGCGGCATCTGCCCACCCTCGAAGCCGACCCGGACGCTGTAACGCGCCTTCGTGCCCTTGGTACCACGACCAGCGGTCTTACCCTTGGACGCTTCACCACGGCCAACACGGGTGCGGTCCTTCTTCGCGCCGGCAGCCGGGCGGAGGTGGTGCACCTTGAGGACCTGCTCGCGCTTGGGCGCGACGTCAGCCTTCTTGGCCTTGGGAGCGGCCTTGGGGGCCTTCTCAGCGGTTTCAGCCTTGGCGGACGCCTTGGGGGCGGCCTTCGTAGCCTTTGCAGCCGCAGGCGCCTTGTCAGCAGCCTTGGCGGTGCTCTTCGGGGCGGTCTCCTCGGCCGAGGTTTCCTTCTTGTCAGCCATTAGTCGATCTCCTCAACCTTTACCAGGTGAGCAACAGTGTTCACATAGCCACGGTTCTGCGAGTCGTCCGGACGGACGACGACATCACCGATGTGCTTGAGACCCAGGCTGCGAAGCGTGTCGCGCTGGTTCTGCTTCTCACTAATCTTCGACTTGATCTGCGTGACCTTCAACTGCCCGGCCATCAAGCACCTACCTTCGCTTCAGCAGCAGCCTTGACAGCTTCTGCTTCGGCACGCAGCAGACGGGCCGGAGCGACCGCGTCGAACTCGAGACCACGACGGGCTGCAACGGCACGAGGTTCCTCGAGCTGCTTCAGCGCCGTGACGGTGGCGTGCACAATGTTGATCGTGTTGGACGAACCGAGCGACTTGCTCAGCACGTCGTGGATGCCAGCGCACTCCAGGACGGCGCGGACCGGACCACCGGCGATAACACCGGTACCGGCAGCGGCCGGACGCAGCAGGACGACGCCTGCTGCAGCCTCACCCTGGGTGGGGTGCGGGATCGTCGAACCGACGCGGGGGACGCGGAAGAAGTTCTTCTTCGCCTCCTCGACGCCCTTCGAGATCGCGAGCGGGACTTCCTTCGCCTTGCCGTATCCGACGCCGACGAGACCGTTACCGTCACCGACGACGACGAGAGCGGTGAAGCTGAAGCGACGACCACCCTTCACCACCTTCGACACACGGTTGATGGTCACGACGCGCTCCAGGAACTGGCTCTTCTCGCTGTCGCGGCTACCGCGATCGCGATTCGGGTTGCGCTCGCGACCGCCACGACGGGCTTCGCGGGGCTCACGGTCAGCCGTGGGCTCGGTGGCCGTTGCTGGCGCAGTTTCTGAGACAGCCGTCTCGGCCACCTTCTGCTCCTTGATTTCTTCGCTCACAGGTTCAATCCGCCCTCTCGAGCACCATCGGCAATGGCTGCCACGCGACCTGCGTAGCGGTTGCCTCCACGGTCAAAAACGACATCTTCGATGCCGGCAGCCTTCGCGCGCTCGGCGATCAGCTCGCCGACCTTGCGGGACTTGGCGGTCTTGTCACCCTCGAAGGTGCGCAGGCCGTCTTCCATGGTGGAAGCGGAGACCAGCGTGTGACCCTTGGAGTCGTCGACGACCTGCACGAAGACGTGGCGGGCCGAGCGGTTGACAACGAGGCGCGGACGAACCGCGGTGCCCTCGATCTTCTTGCGCAGACGCAGGTGACGGCGGCCACGTGCGGCAGTCTTTGTTGGACGAGCCATGCTTACTTACCAGCCTTTCCGGCCTTGCGACGAACGACCTCGCCGGCGTAGCGCACACCCTTGCCCTTGTAGGGCTCAGGCTTACGAATCTTGCGGATGTTGGCAGCAACTTCACCGACGGCCTGCTTGTCGATGCCGGCGACGGTGAGCTTGTTGTTGCCTTCGACCGTGAGCGTGATGCCAACAGGCGGCTCAACGGTGACGGGGTGCGAGAAGCCGAGGGCGAACTCGACCGCGGTGCCCTTCTGAGCGACGCGGTAACCGGTGCCGACGACCTCGAGGCCCTTGGTGTAGCCCTGGGTCACACCGATGATCTGGTTCGCGAGCAGGGTACGCGTGAGGCCGTGCAGCGAACGCGAAGCGCGCTCGTCGTCCGGACGGGTCACGAGGATCTGGTTGTCCTCGAGCTTGACCTCGATGGGGCTCGCGACGGTGAGCTGGAGCTCACCCTTCGGACCCTTGACGGAGACGGCCTGGCCGTTGACGTCGATGGTCACGCCTGCGGGCACGTCGATGGGAAGTCTTCCAATACGGGACATGACTGGCTACCACACGTAGGCGAGGACTTCCCCACCCACGCCCTTCTTCTCGGCCTGGCGGTCCGTCAGGAGGCCGCTGGAGGTGGACAAGATCGCAACGCCGAGGCCACCGAGGACCTTGGGGATCTCGGAGGACTTCGAGTACACCCGGAGGCCGGGCTTGGAGACGCGCTTGATGCCGGCGATCGAACGTTCACGGTTCGGGCCGAACTTGAGCGACAGGGTGAGCGTCTGTCCGACGGTCGCGTCAGTGACCTCGTAAGCGGCGATGTAGCCTTCCGCCTTGAGGATCTGGGCGATGTTCACCTTGAGCTTGGAGTGGGGCATGGACACGGTGTCGTGGTGCGCCGAGTTCGCGTTCCGCAGTCTGGTCAGCATGTCTGCGACCGGATCTGTCATGGTCATGTCGTGTGATTCCTTTGTTCACCAGGTTTCGACATCCTGTGCAAGGGTGCCGACCTGTGGTGGTTGAACCGACTCCGCGAAATTCACGGGGCCGGTGGTGCCCGGTCCTCGGTTTCCCGAGGACCGGACGGGCCGTGCTGATTTTACAGGTGTTACTGGTTGTCCGCCGACTTGAAGGGGAAACCGAGCTGCTTGAGCAGCGCGCGACCCTCTTCGTCGTTCTTCGCCGTGGTGACGACAGTGATGTCGAAACCGCGGACGCGGTCAATCTTGTCCTGATCGATCTCGTGGAACACTGACTGCTCCTGGAGACCGAAGGTGTAGTTGCCGTTGCCGTCGAACTGCTTGTCCGAGAGACCGCGGAAGTCGCGGATACGGGGCAGTGCGAGGTTGATCAGGCGGTCCAGGAACTCCCAGGCGCGGTCGCCACGAAGCGTGACGTGAGCGCCGATGGGCTGACCTTCGCGCAGCTTGAACTGTGCGATGGACTTGCGTGCCTTGGTGACCTGCGGCTTCTGGCCGGTGATCTTGGTGAGGTCCGAAACAGCGCCGTCGATGACTTTGCTGTCACGGGCTGCCTCGCCCACACCGGTGTTGACGACGACCTTCACGAGACCGGGCACCTGGTGCACGTTCGTGAAGCCGAAGTCCTTCTGCAGCTGCGGAAGGATCTCAGCGCGGTACTTGAGCTTGAGACGGGGCTGGATTTTGCCAGTTCCCACTTCAGTGTCGGTCATTACAGGTCCTTACCTGACTTCTTGGCGTAGCGAACGCGGACGGTCTTCTCGACCCCGTCCTTCACGACGACTTCGTTGCGGTGGCCGACGCGCGTCGGTCCCTTGGTCTCCGGGTCGACGAGTGCGACGTTGGAGATGTGGATCGAGGCCTCGACGGTCTCGATGCCACCGGTCTTCGTACCGCGCTGGGTCTGGCCGACCTTGGTGTGCTTGGTGACGAAGTTGACGCCCTCGACGATGACGCGGTTGCGCTCGGAGAGGACCTCGATGACGCGACCCTGCTTGCCGCGGTCTCCGCCGCGGTCCTGCTTGGCCCCGGTGATGACCTGAACCAGGTCACCCTTCTTGATCTTTGCCATGACTTAGATAACCTCCGGCGCCAGCGAGACGATCTTCATGAACTTCTTGTCACGAAGTTCACGACCGACCGGCCCGAAGATGCGGGTGCCACGGGGGTCCCCGTCCGCCTTCAGGATCACTGCCGCGTTCTCATCGAACTTGATGTACGAACCGTCGGGACGACGGGTCTGCTTGCGCGTGCGGACGATGACGGCCTTGACGACGTCACCCTTCTTCACGTTGCCACCGGGGATCGCGTCCTTGACGGTCGCGACGATGGTGTCACCGAGGCCCGCGTACCGACGGCCGGAGCCACCGAGAACGCGGATGGTGAGGAGTTCCTTGGCGCCGGTGTTGTCGGCGACCTTGACTCTAGATTCCTGCTGAAGCATTCTTCACTCTTCCTGAATACGAAAGTAGGCGGGGCCTACTTGGCCTTCTCGAGGATCTCGACGAGGCGCCAGCGCTTGGTAGCGCTCGTGGGGCGGGTCTCACTGATGAGAACGAGGTCGCCGATGCCGGCGGAGTTCGTCTCGTCGTGCGCCTTCACCTTGGAGGTGCGGCGGATGACCTTGCCGTAGAGCGGGTGCTTCACGCGGTCTTCGACCTCGACGACGATGGTCTTGTCCATCTTGTCGCTGGTCACGAGACCACGGCGGGTCTTGCGGTAGCCGCGAGCCAAAACGTCCTTGACGTCGTGCTCAGACGACTCGTGGCCCTGTGCGGCCTTGTCGGTGGCGGTAGCCATGTCTAGGCCTCCTTCGTTTCGGTCTCAGCGGCCTCGGCTGCAGCGGTGTCTTCCGACGCCGGAGCTGCCTTCGCCTTCTTCGTCTTCTTCTCGGCCTTCGCCTCGACGACCTCGACGGTCGGCGTTGCACGGATGCCGAGCTCGCGCTCACGGATGACCGTGTAGATGCGAGCGATGTCGCGCTTCACGGCGCGCAGGCGGCCGTGGTTCTCGAGCTGGCCGGTAGCCGACTGGAAGCGCAGGTTGAACAGCTCTTCCTTCGCCTTGCGGAGCTCCTCGAGGAGGCGCTGGTCTTCAAAGGTGTCGAGCTCGATTGGGGTGAGCTCCTTGGATCCGATCGCCATTATGCGTCGCCCTCCTCGCGCTTGATGATGCGTGCCTTGAGGGGCAGCTTGTGGATTGCGCGGGTGAGCGCTTCGCGGGCCAGGGTCTCATCGACACCGGCGACCTCGAACAGCACACGACCCGGCTTGACGTTCGCGACCCACCACTCGGGTGAACCCTTACCGGAACCCATGCGGGTTTCGGCGGGCTTCTTGGTCAGCGGACGGTCAGGGTAGATGTTGATCCACACCTTGCCGCCGCGCTTGATGTGACGCGTCATGGCGATACGAGCGGACTCGATCTGACGGTTCGTCACGTACGCGGGGCTGAGTGCCTGGATGCCGAACTCGCCGAACGACACCTTGGTGCCACCGGTTGCCTGGCCGCTGCGACCGGGGTGGTGCTGCTTCCGGTGCTTGACTTTACGTGGGATCAACATGGTTATGCCTCAACTCCTGCTGCGGCCGGAGCCTCGACAGCTGCCTTGGGGGCGCTGCTGGGGCCCGCGTTGCGGCGGGGGCGGTCGCCACCGTCGCGGCGTTCCGGACGCGTCGACTTCTGGTTGGCCTGCTCGCGAGCAAGCTCCTTGTTGGTGATGTCGCCCTTGTAGATCCAGACCTTCACGCCGATGCGGCCGAAGGTGGTCTTCGCCTCGTAGAAGCCGTAGTCGATGTTCGCGCGGAGCGTGTGCAGCGGCACACGGCCTTCGCGGTAGAACTCGGAACGGCTCATCTCGGCGCCGCCGAGGCGGCCGGAGACCTGGATGCGGACACCCTTGACTGCAGGGGTGCGCTGGGCGCCCTGCAGGCCCTTGCGCATCGCGCGGCGGAAGGCCACACGTGCGGAGAGCTGCTCGGCGATGCCCTGAGCGACGAGCTGAGCGTCGGCCTCTGGGTTCTTGACCTCGAGGATGTTCAGCTGGATCTGCTTGCTCGTGAGCTTCTCGAGGTCGGCGCGGATGCGCTCGGCCTCGGCGCCACGACGACCGATCACGATGCCCGGACGGGCGGTGTGGATGTCGACGCGGACGCGGTCACGGGTGCGCTCGATCTCGATGCGGCTGACGCCGGCACGGTCGAGCGAGGTCGCCAGCAGGCGACGGATCTTGACGTCCTCGGCGACGAAGTCGGCGTAACGCTGACCCTTCTTCGTGCTGTCGGAGAACCAGCGCGACACGTGGTCGGTGGTGATTCCCAGACGGAAGCCGTATGGATTGACTTTCTGACCCATTACTTGCTCACCTTCTTGGATGCCTTGTCAGCGGCCTTGGCCTCATCGGGCGTCGAGAGCTCGACGGTGATGTGGCTGGTGCGCTTGAGGATGCGGAACGCGCGGCCCTGTGCACGCGGACGGAAACGCTTGAGGGTTGCACCCTCATCGACGTAGGCGTTCGAGACGTACAGGTCCTGCTCGTCCAGGAACAGGTTGTCCTTGTCAGCCGTGACGCGAGCGTTCGCGATGGCCGAAGCAACCAACTTGTAGATGGGCTCGCTTGCACTCTGGGGTGCGAACTTCAGGATGGCCAAGGCCTCCTGAGCCTGCTTGCCGCGGATGAGCGCGACGACACGACGGGCCTTCTGGGGGGTGACGCGGATGTGTCGCACGCGGGCGATCGACTCCACCATTTCTCTTCCTCCTTCACGTCACCGCGTTAGCGGCGACGGCCCTTCTTGTCGTCCTTCACGTGGCCACGGAAGGTGCGGGTGGGGGCGAACTCGCCCAGCTTGTGCCCAACCATGGTCTCGGTGACGAACACCGGGATGTGCTTGCGACCGTCGTGCACCGCGATGGTGTGACCCAGCATGGCCGGGATGATCATCGAGCGGCGCGACCAGGTCTTGATCACGTTCTTGTTGTTGGCCTCGTTCGCGGTGACAACCTTGCGGAGCAGGTGGTCGTCGACGAAGGGGCCCTTCTTGAGACTGCGTGGCATCTTCTCTTACTCCTACTTACGCTTCTTGCCGGCGGTACGACGACGAACGATGAGCTTGTCGCTTTCCTTGTTCGGGTGGCGCGTGCGGCCTTCCTTCTGGCCCCACGGGCTGACCGGGTGGCGTCCACCGGAGGTCTTGCCCTCACCACCACCGTGCGGGTGGTCGATCGGGTTCATCGCGACACCGCGGACGGTCGGGCGGACACCCAACCAACGCTTGCGTCCGGCCTTGCCCCAGTTGATGTTCGACTGCTCGGCGTTGCCGACCTCGCCGATCGTGGCGCGGCAGCGGATGTCGACGTTGCGGATTTCACCCGACGGCAGACGGAGCTGCGCGTAGGGGCCGTCCTTGGCGACGAGCCGAACCGATGCACCGGCGGAGCGGGCCATCTTGGCGCCGCCGCCCGGCTTCAGCTCGATCGCGTGGATGACCGTACCGGTGGGGATGTTCTTCAGCGGCAGGTTGTTGCCCGGCTTGATGTCCGCGCTCGGGCCGGATTCGACGATGTCGCCCTGGCTCAGCTTGTTCGGAGCGATGATGTAGCGCTTGGTGCCGTCCACGAAGTGGAGCAGCGCGATACGTGCCGTGCGGTTGGGGTCGTACTCGATGTGAGCAACGCGGGCGTTCACGCCGTCCTTGTCATTGCGACGGAAGTCGATGACACGGTACTGGCGCTTGTGGCCACCACCGATGTGACGGGTCGTGATGCGGCCCTGGTTGTTGCGACCACCGGTCTTCGACAGCGGACGAAGCAGCGACTTCTCCGGGGTCGAACGGGTGATCTCCGCGAAGTCCGCGACAGACGAACCGCGACGACCTGGGGTCGTGGGCTTGTACTTACGAATAGCCATTTCTTATTCCTCTTCGTTCCCGGCCGTCTTAGCCAACAGCCGTGAAGATGTCGATGGAACCGGACTTGAGCGTCACGATCGCGCGCTTGGTGTCCTTGCGCTTGCCGGCACCGAACTTGGTGCGGCGCGTCTTGCCCTGACGGTTCAGGGTGTTGACGGATGCGACCTCGACGCTGAAGATCTTCTCGATGGCGAGCTTGATCTCGGTCTTGTTCGAGCGGGGGTCCACCAGGAAGGTGTACTTGCCCTCGTCGATCAGGCTGTAGCTCTTCTCGGAGACAACAGGTGCGATGATGACGTCGCGCGGGTCCTTGTTGATCGCGGTCATGCCGAGACCTCCTCAGTTGCGGCCTGTACGCCGGTCTTGCTGGCGACGAACGCCTCGAAGGCGGCCTTGGTGAAGACGATGTCGTCGGAGACGAGCACGTCGTATGCGTTGAGCTGGTCGTGGTTCAGCACGTGCACGTTCGCAAGGTTGCGAAGGCTCAGGCGGCTGAGGTCATCGCTGCGCTCGAGGACGATGAGGACGTGCTTCGAGGAAGCGACGGTCGTCAGGTACTCGGAAGCCGACTTGGTGGACGGCTTGTCTGCGACGGAGAACGAGTCCACGACGTGGAGACGGCTGCCGCGTGCGCGGTCGGAGAGAGCACCACGGAGAGCGGCGGCGATCATCTTCTTGGGGGTGCGCTGCGAGTAGTCGCGGGGCACTGGACCGTGGACGATGCCACCACCGGTCATCTGAGGAGCGCGGATGGAGCCCTGACGGGCGTTACCGGTGCCCTTCTGCTTGAACGGCTTGCGGCCTGCACCGGAAACCTCACCACGACGCTTGGTCTTGTGAGTTCCCTGGCGAGCAGCTGCGAGCTGAGCAACGACCACCTGGTGGATGAGCGGGATGTTGGTCTGGACGTCGAACACCTCAGCAGGAAGCTCGACAGTGCCGGCCTTCTTGCCCTTGGTGTCGAGCACGTCGAGAGTAGCGGTAGCCATGAAACTACGCTCCCTTCACTGCGGTGCGAACGAATACGATGCGGCCACGAGCGCCGGGAACGGCACCCTTGACCAGCAGCAGGCCCTTTTCGGCGTCGATGGCGTGAACGCGGAGGTTCAGCACGGTGACGCGCTCGCCACCCATACGACCGGCCATGCGCATGCCCTTGAAGACACGGCTCGGGGTCGAGGAGGCGCCGATGGAGCCCGGCTTGCGGTGGTTACGGTGTGCACCGTGCGATGCGCCGGTTCCCTTGAAGTTGTGACGCTTCATCACACCGGCGAAGCCCTTACCCTTCGAAGTGCCGACGACGTCGACCTTCTGGCCGGCTTCGAACACACCGTCGACCGCGAGTTCCTGACCGAGTGAGTAGTCGGAAGCGTCCGCGGTGCGGATCTCGGTGACGTGACGGCGAGGCGTGACGCCTGCCTTCTCGAAGTGGCCCGCGTCAGGCTTGCTGACCTTGCGGGGGTCGATCTGGCCGTAGGCGATCTGGACGGCGTTGTAGCCGTCGACCTCTGGCGTGCGCACCTGGGTGACGACGTTCGGGGTGATTTCGATCACGGTCACGGGAACGAGCTTGTTGTTCTCGTCCCACACCTGAGTCATGCCGAGCTTCGTGCCGAGCAGACCCTTGCTGGTCTTGTCAGTAGTAGACATTAGTTCGTGTCCCCTATCCGGCTCAGAGCTTGATCTCGATGTTGACGTCCGCCGGCAGGTCGAGACGCATGAGCGAGTCCACTGCCTTCGGGGTCGGGTCGATGATGTCGATCAGACGCTTGTGGGTGCGCATTTCGAAGTGCTCCCGGCTGTCCTTGTACTTGTGCGGAGAACGGATCACTGCGACCACGTTCTTTTCCGTCGGCAGCGGCACTGGGCCGACCACCGTTGCACCGGCGCGCGTGACCGTGTCAACGATCTTCCGCGCCGAGGTGTCGATGACCTCGTGGTCATACGACTTAAGTCGAATGCGGATCTTCTGTCCCGCCATGTGTGACTCACTCTCTGTCTAGCGTCATACGTATTGTTCGCATTGGACGCGCTAAATGCGTTTTGCAACGTTCAGTTGCTCCACGCCATTGGCACTACTGCTGTCGCACCACTGTTCTTCTGTCAAAGGCCAGGGTCTTGTGGGCTCTGCTCGCGCAGAGGTGTCCCGCTTCGACCTGCTGGTCCTCGTCCCTTCCCATCCCGGCTTGTGGCCGGTCTCCGTCCGGGCGCGCACAAGGCGAGACCGGTTGGGGTGTTGATGAGTTGGCTGTTCTGCTACCCGCGACCTAGGCTCGATCCCACGCTGTGCGAACACATCTGAGAGCGCCTATGTACTGCCTGGCAGTGATCCGACCTGGGCAGCGCAGAGCGCGGCCGTCCGGAATACTGAACTGGACTAGTCTGCCACGGATTCATGGTGCATGCAACCCGGGCGTGTCGCGCCTCGAACACTGCCATCCAGCTCGCAGTTTCACCCCGCCGGAGCGCCCTCCCTCGCGGAGTCTGAGGCGGAACGACAGCAGGGGCCCGGCTGATGCCGGACCCCTGCCGTGCGCCGAAGCGCGTGCGCTGCTGCGCGGGTGTCGCTACTCGGTGCCGACCGCTCCGTCGGCAGCCTTGCGCGCGTTCTCCACGTGGTCGGAGAACTTGTCACCGGTGACCTTGTTCGCGATGTCGGCCGCGCCGTCGAGCACCTTGTCGCTGATGTCCTCGGCCTGCTGGCTGTGCAGCGCCTCGTCGATCTTGTCCTTGTTCTCCTCGAAAAGCGCTTTGCCCTTGTTGACGAGGTCGTCGAGTCCCATGCGAAATCCCCTTCGTTGATCGCCCCATGCGATCGTGTGGACATTCTGCACCCTCTGCCAGCCGGAAGTACAGCATGACCGAATGTTTCCGGGCACGGCAAAGGGCCCGGAGCAGATGCTCCGGGCCCTTCACAACAGCACGTTCAGACCGATGTCGGCCTGCCGCAGAAGGAACCTACTTGAGGACCTTCGTGACGGTGCCGGCGCCGACGGTGCGGCCACCCTCGCGGATGGCGTAGCCGAGGCCCTCTTCCATGGCGATGGGCTGGATCAGCTCAACGGTCATTTCCGTGGTGTCGCCAGGCATGACCATCTCGGTGCCCTCTGGCAGCGTGATGACGCCGGTGACGTCGGTGGTGCGGAAGTAGAACTGCGGACGGTAGTTCGCGTAGAACGGGTTGTGACGCCCACCCTCATCCTTGGACAGGATGTACGCGGTGCCCTCGAAGTTCGTGTGCGGCGTAACCGAACCCGGCTTGACGACGACCTGGCCGCGCTCAACGTCTTCACGCTTCGTGCCGCGGAGCAGGAGACCACAGTTCTCGCCGGCCCATGCCTCGTCGAGCTGCTTGTGGAACATCTCGATACCCGTGACGATCGTCTTCTGCGTCGGACGGATGCCGACGATCTCGACCTCGGAGTTGATGGCCAGCGTGCCACGCTCGGCGCGGCCCGTGACGACGGTTCCACGACCGGTGATCGTGAAGACGTCCTCGATCGGCATGAGGAACGGCTTGTCCTTGTCACGCACGGGGTCGGGAACGTTGTTGTCGACGGCCTCCATGAGGTCGAGGATGCTCTGAACCCACTTCTCGTCGCCCTCGAGAGCCTTGAGGCCCGAGACGCGAACGACAGGTGCGTCCTCAGCGAAGCCCTGCGAAGCGAGGAGCTCGGAAACCTCGAGCTCGACGAGCTCCAGGATCTCCTCGTCCTCGACCATGTCGGACTTGTTCAGCGCGACGAGCAGGTAGGGGACGCCGACCTGCTTGGCGAGCAGAACGTGCTCACGGGTCTGCGCCATCGGGCCGTCAGTTGCGGCGACGACGAGGATCGCGCCGTCCATCTGAGCAGCACCGGTGATCATGTTCTTGATGTAGTCGGCGTGACCCGGGGCGTCAACGTGCGCGTAGTGACGAGCAGGCGTCTCGTACTCGACGTGCGAGATGTTGATCGTGATACCGCGCTGGCGCTCTTCCGGAGCCGAGTCGATCGACGCGAAGTCGCGCTGAACGTTCGTGGCGGACGGGTACTTGTCTGCCAGAACCTTCGAGATCGCTGCGGTGAGCGTGGTCTTGCCGTGGTCGACGTGACCGATGGTTCCGATGTTGACGTGCGGCTTGGTCCGCTCGAACTTGGCCTTGGCCACTGTGGGTCCTCCTCAGGACGTAGCGCAGAGCCCCAGGCACGATTGAGTGCCCGACACGCTGCAGGGATTTGTATTTATGTTACGCGATCCGGCTGGGTGTTTGTTCCACCCAGCCGAACCGCAAGAAGGACCGAGTGACTACTCGCCCTTGTTCTTCTGGACGATCTCGTCAGCCACAGCCTTCGGGACCTCCGCGTAGCTCTCGAAGGTCATCGAGTACACGGCACGACCAGAGGTCTTCGACCGAAGGTCGCCGATGTATCCGAACATCTCCGAGAGGGGTACGTTGGCGCGAACCACCTTGACGCCGGAGGCGTCTTCCATGGACTGGATCTGTCCACGACGGGAGTTCAAGTCGCCGATGACGTCGCCCATGTACTCCTCAGGAGTACGGACCTCGACCGCCATGAGCGGTTCGAGGAGGACGGGGTTGGCCTGACGCGCTGCTTCCTTGAAGCCCATGGAACCAGCGATCTTGAACGCCATCTCCGAGGAGTCGACGTCGTGCGCTGCACCATCGGTCAGGACGGCCTTGACGCCGACCATCGGGTAGCCGGCGAGGACGCCGACCTGGAGTGCATCCTGGAAACCGGCGTCGATCGACGGGATGTACTCGCGCGGGATGCGGCCACCGGTGACGGCGTTGACGAACTCGTACGTCTTGTCCGCGGTGACTTCCATCGGCTCGAGGTCGAACTGGATCTTTGCGAACTGACCAGAACCACCCGTCTGCTTCTTGTGCGTGTAGCCGTGCTTCTCGACCTTGCGCTTGATGGTCTCGCGGTACGCGACCTGCGGCTTGCCGACGTTGGCCTCGACGTTGAACTCGCGCTTCATGCGGTCGACGAGGATGTCGAGGTGGAGTTCACCCATGCCCTTGATGACCGTCTGGCCGGTCTCGACGTTCTGCTCGGTGCGGAACGTCGGGTCCTCTTCGGCCAGCTTCTGGATGGCCGTGCCGAGCTTCTCCTGGTCGGCCTTCGTCTTCGGCTCGATCGCGACCTCGATGACGGGCTCCGGGAAGCTCATCGACTCGAGGACGACCTGCTCGTTCGGGTCGGACAGGGTGTCACCGGTGGTGGTGTCCTTCAGGCCGATGACCGCGTAGATGTGGCCGGCGGTGACGAAGTCGACCGGGTTCTCCTTGTTGGCGTGCATCTGGAAGATCTTCCCGATGCGCTCCTTCTTGCCCTTGGTGGAGTTGATGATCTGCGCACCGCTGTCCAGGCGACCGGAGTACACGCGAACGTAGGTCAGACGACCGAAGAACGGGTGGACGGCGACCTTGAACGCGAGAGCCGTGAAGGGCTCCGTCGCGTCGGGGTGGCGGAGGACGACCTTCTCCTCGTCGCGAGCGTCGTGCGCCTCGATGGCGGGGACGTCGAGCGGCGACGGCAGGTAGTCGATGACGGCGTCGAGCATGGGCTGAACGCCGCGGTTCTTGAACGCCGAGCCGCAGAGGACCGGGTAGATCTCGCTGTTGACCGTGAGCTTGCGGATCGCAGCCTTGATCTCGGCGACGGTGAGCTCTTCGCCACCGAAGTACTTCTCCATGAGTGCGTCGTCGGTCTCCGCGACGGTCTCGAGGAGAGCGGTGCGGTACTCAGCAGCCTTCTCCTTGAGGTCCTCGGGGATCTCCTCGATGGCGTACTTGGCGCCCATCTCGACGTCACCCTTCGCGTCTCCGCGCCAGGTGAGTGCACGCATCTCGACGAGGTCGATGACGCCCTCGAAGTTGGACTCGGCACCGATGGGGAGCTGGATCACGAGCGGCTTCGCGCCGAGGCGGTTGATGATGGTGTCGACTGTGAAGTAGAAGTCGGCGCCCAGCTTGTCCATCTTGTTGACGAAGCAGATGCGGGGGACGTCGTACTTGTCGGCCTGGCGCCAGACGGTCTCGGACTGGGGCTCGACGCCCTCCTTGCCGTCGAACACTGCGACTGCGCCGTCGAGGACGCGGAGCGAACGCTCCACCTCGACCGTGAAGTCGACGTGACCGGGGGTGTCGATGATGTTGATCTGGTTCTTGTCCCAGAAACAGGTGGTTGCAGCGGACGTGATCGTGATGCCACGTTCCTGCTCCTGAGCCATCCAGTCCATGGTCGACGCGCCGTCGTGGGTCTCGCCGATCTTGTGGTTGACGCCCGTGTAGAACAGGATGCGCTCAGTGGTGGTGGTCTTTCCGGCGTCGATGTGGGCCATGATGCCGATGTTGCGGACCTTGTTCAGGTCGGTGAGCACGTCTTGTGCCACGGGGTTCCTCCGGGAATTGGGTGGATTGGAGCTGAAACTCTCAGAGATGAGGAGGCCGACGCTTGCGCGGTCGGCCTCCTCATCGGGCGCCGACTACCAGCGGTAGTGAGCGAACGCCTTGTTCGATTCGGCCATCTTGTGCGTGTCTTCACGACGCTTGACGGCTGCACCGAGACCATTCGACGCGTCGAGGATCTCGTTCTGGAGACGCTCGGTCATGGTCTTCTCGCGGCGACCCTTCGCGTAGCTCACGAGCCAACGCAGGGCGAGGGTGTTGGCGCGGTGAGGCTTGACCTCGACCGGCACCTGGTAGGTGGAACCACCAACACGACGCGAGCGCACCTCGAGCGTGGGGCGCACGTTGTCGAGCGCCTTCTTCAGGGTGACGACGGCGTCCTGGCCGTTCTTGGCTGCAACGCCTTCGAGTGCGTCGTAGACGATGCGCTCTGCGAGGCCCTTCTTGCCATCAAGAAGGATCTTGTTGACGAGCTGGCTGACGATGGGTGCGCCGTATACGGGATCGGCGACAACGGGGCGCTTCGGAGCTGGACCCTTGCGAGGCATTACTTCTTCTCCATCTTCGCGCCGTAGCGGCTGCGAGCCTGCTTGCGGTTCTTGACAGCCTGGGTGTCGAGAGCGCCACGGACGATCTTGTAGCGAACGCCGGGGAGGTCCTTGACACGACCGCCACGGACCAGGACCAGCGAGTGCTCCTGGAGGTTGTGGCCTTCACCGGGGATGTACGCGGTGACTTCGGTGCCGTTGCGCAGCTTCACGCGGGCGACCTTGCGCATCGCCGAGTTCGGCTTCTTGGGGGTGGTGGTGTACACACGCGTGCACACGCCCGCCTGCTGCGGGTTGCTCTTCAGGGCGGGCGCCTTGGTCTTGGTGACCTTGGGGCTGCGGCCCTTCCGAACCAACTGCTGAATGGTTGGCACTACTTGCTCCTTGATGGTTACTGCACGGTGACAGCGGTACTGAATATCAGCATTCGTGAATCGGTTTCCCGAAACGCGAGGTCATATGGACCCACCAGCACAGCGCAAGAGCGCCGTGCCGTGAAATGGTGGGTTATGCCGTGGGGGCGCCCGGATGGTTCCGGGCCTACCCATGTGTGATTGATGCCGGTGCACTCGTGAGTGTGGGATCTTGCGAACCCGGGCACCACGAGAGCGCACGGCAAAGCGCACACCCAAACAATGTTAGCCGCTGCTGCCAGCCCGGTCAAACAATCGCCGCCTCGTTCCCAGGGAACGGGCCTGGTCAGGCCGGTGCGCCCGGCTCCTCGGGGAGCAGTGACTGCAACAGGTTCGGCAGGAATTCGGCTCCGGCGTCGCCGAACCGGAGGATGTAGCCGTTCACCGAGAATTCAACCGGCTCCACGTTGGTGCAGAGGCCGACCGTGCCATCCGGCTTCGTGCCGGTGCAGGTCATCGACAGGTAGCCGGGCGTGACACCGGTCACCGCGAGCACGCCGTTGTGGTCCTCGATCGCCACGACGGGACGAGCATCGAGACTCCACCGGATGTCGGACGCCGTGTAGCCCTCGGTCCTCAGCCCGAACCCGCAGCCGGCCGGCACGAGCTCGGTCGATGCCGCACAGCCGTCGATGTAGGCGTTGACCGCCCGCTCGGCTTCCGTGTGCCCCGCCGCCGTCAGCGTCGCCGTCAAGGTGGCGGTCGCGACTCCCCCGAACCCCGCGACGACTCCGTCGACGGGTTGCACCTCGAACCACTCGTTGTCCTCGATCGACACCTCGTAGACGCCAGGGAACGCACGCAGGCCCTCGAGCTCCGATGCCGCATCGTGCAACGCTTCCGCAGAGACGCCGGGGATGCGGATCTCCGCGCCGCCAGGCATCGCCTCGTCGATCACGAGCGTCGACAACTCCGGGGCCTTGAGCGACCAGGTGTCGAAGAACAGGCCGCTCTTCGCGGCACCGCGTTCGAGGGTGAAGTCCTGCGTGAACGATTCGGTCCCCAGCGAGATGCTCGCCGTCACTTTGGCGAGCTTGCCGGCCAGCGTGGTCTTCGTGATCCGGTACGCGGTGACCCGCTCGCTCGCCGCCGCATACGCATCGTCGGTGAGGAGCACGTCCGACGCGTCCACCTGCGTCCTCGTCATGGCGAGGGCGTCCTCGATGTGACCGGCGCGGACCGCGTCGAGGTAGCGCTCGACCTGCACCTGCGGACGGTGGAGTGCTGCACCGACGGACACGCCGACGCCGACGGCTGCGAAGGCGAGGACGCTCACGGTCGCAGCCGCGATGATGGCGACGAGTCCGCCCCGACCCAGCCTGTTCCCACCCGGTGCGGACTCACTCGGTGTGGACCCGCTCTGTGTGGACTCGCTCTGTGTGGACTCACCCTGTGTGGACCCGCCCTGTGCCGATTCACTCGGCGCAGGCCCCAGTGTCGACTCCCCCGGCAACTCGTGTCCCTCATCGTCGTGCTGCATGTCGAATCCCCTCATCGTCACCAGTATCGGAACTGAGTACCTGGAGTACCAGGTGTTCTACGCTAGTGCGATCGATTCGATCGGCCAAACCGACGGAGCGCCCTGGAAGTTCACCACGGAGATCGGGGGGAATCGAGTTCGAGGGCGAGGTCGTCGAGCAGCGCGGTGATCTGCGGCTCGACGTAGCGCGCGATGCCGTCGTGGATCCGGACCCGGTGCTCGATGAGGATCTCGCACACCCGTCGGCCCGTCTCGTTCGCGCACGCATCCGCCAGGCCGATCTCCGTGCGGAGCGCCTGCTTCGCCTCCTCCGACAGCGGCGGAGGCGCTGCTGCTGCCGGCCGGTCGGAGCCGAGCTCGGCGAGCGTGAAGAGATACGGCTGCTCCGGATCGGGATCGGGGTCGAGCTGCAGCCCGTCGAACTCCGGGTCGAGGCCCTCACCCGGACGATAGGGGGTGAGCGCCGCGCGGGCGTCCGCATCGCGCAGTTCCGCGCCGAGGAGCGGCAGGTTGCGCTCGGTGTAGTCGGCGACGGCGTGGTCGACGATCGTCTTCATCCGGGTCGCGAGGCCGTGCTGCACCGCGTGCGGCACGTCACTGGCGATGCCGGCGGCCGCGAGCACCGGGGATCCGAGGCAGCGACGACAGACCCTCGTCCGGCCACGATGCGTCGAGGGGTGCCACCTGGGGAGCCACCGGAGCCAGGCATCGACTGCCTGGGCCACCGTGGTCTCGAGCGAGCGCTCCATGCTCCCTTACGGTACCCGGTCACCGCTCGAAGCGGGAACACCGGGACACGGGCCGGTCACTCCTTCGGCTCGATCCGCTTCGAGAGCCGCTCAGGCACCCGCAGCACGGAGCGCACCGTGCGAGCCGACCGGTACCGGAACGAGCTCAGACGACGCCGGAACCAGCCGACCTCGGCCAGCGCGGCGGCGGATCGCGCATCCGTCTCCGTCCACAGGCGTTCAGCCGCCTCTGGCGGGACGTCCTCGCCGGAGAAGACCGCGGCGTCTGCGCGTCTGGCGAGATCGCGCAGCCCGTCACCGAGCACATCCGTCCTCGTACCGGGCACCGAGTCCTCCGGCGCGACGAGCGGATCGTCCGCATCCCGGACTGCGACCGACTGCTCGCCGAGGGACGTCGCGACCCCGCTCCGGGTCACCCGCAGCGGGATCGTGTACCCCAGCTCGGCGTACCGATCGACGAGTTCGTCCCACGCGCCGGCTGCACGGGCATCGCCGGTGCCGTGGTCACGACGCCTCCGCACTCGTCGGCGCTTCGCCGCCGCGACCGCCAGCAACGGGACGACGTAGAGCGCCAGCGGGACCAGGACGATCCCGGCCGCCCACCACACCCAGACCGGCACGGCGAACGGATCCTTCTTGTCCTCGTCGTCGCCGTCGTCGATCGCCGCGTCGGTCAGCAGGCTGTCGTCGAGGTTGTCCGACCGAGGCGGCTGCCTGACCTGGGGTTGTGGCTCGGTCTTCGGCTTGGGGTCCTGGTCCTGCGGGATCTCGGTGTCGTCCGGGGTCGGCGAGAAGGACACCCAGCCGTAGCCTTCGAACGGGACCTCGACCCACGCCGTCACGTCGTGGCCGGTGACCGTGACCGATCGCTGCCCCTCCGTGACCTTGGGAGCGAAGCCCATCACCACGCGCGCAGGGTAGCCGAGCGATCGAGCCATCAGCGCGAACGCGGAGGCGTACTGCTCCTGGTCGCCGACCATCGGCGTGCGGGTGAAGAGCTCCGCCATGCGGTCTGCTCCGTGCCCGGCTCTCGACGGCGACGCATCCGACGCGAGCCCGTGGCTGAGGAAGCCGGTCGTGCGGAGGCTCTGCTCCATGGCGCGCAGCTGCGCCATCGGCGCCGTCTCTGACCCGACGAGCTCAGAAGCCTTCGCGACGACCACATCCGGGACATTCGTCACGGGCGGCAGATCGAGCTGCGCGGTCGGGGTCGACGCGAGTGTCGTGTCCGACGGCACCTGTTGGGTTTCAGCGGTCGCTTCGAACCGATCGCCTTTCGCGAGGCCCGTCGTCAGAACTGCCGCTCCGCTCTCGGCGTTGTACCGAACGGATTCCGCGTTCTCGGCCGTCTTCCCGTCGAGCTGCAGCGTCGACAGGTATCCGACGCCAGGCATCCAGATGTCCTGGTACCCGGCGACGTCGATCGTGACGTCGCGGCGCCCACCCGAGGTCACGAGGTCCGGCTGCGGCAGCGTCGAACCGACGAGTTCGAACGCCCCTGAGCCGTCCGTCGCCGTGGACGGGCCTGCAACCGTCCACAGCTTGCCGTCGTAGCTGTCCATGGCGGCGAGCCGGAGGCGGTCCCCCGGTTGCAGGCCGGTCGCGGTGAACAGCGGCGTCTGGTCCAGGTCCTTCGTGTACGTGCGGAATCCGGACAGCGGACTCGGATAGTCGAAGGGGTCGAACGGCGGGGTGACCACTTCGCGCAGCACATATCGGTCCGAAGCGGCCGGCGTCGTCACAACGGCGACACCTCCGCCGATCAGGACGGCCATACCGGCGACGGCTGCGACGCCGACGACCTTCTGTCGACGCAGCACGGCAGACGCGGAGGCGGCCACGTTCCGTCCGCGGCCCGCGGCCGGTCGCCAACCCAACCACACGAGCGCGATGACCGCGAACGCGATACCACGGAGCGCAGCGAAATAGGGCGAGGACGTGCCGAGCAGCACCACTGTGGCGAACAGCACGACGGGACCGAGCAGGACGACCGCGCACCGCACCGCGATCTGCGGACGCCTGGGCAGCCATCGCACCGCGAGCACCGAACCGACGACACCGACGAGCAGCGCCGCGAGATACGGCAGCGTCATGATGTACGCCGGCGCGCTGAGCGGCGTCGCGAGGGTGACGAAATCCTTCCAGCCGAACACCGAACCGACGGCCAGTCCACCGAGGGTGGTGAGGTTCGGTAGGAGGCCGAGGGTCGCCGCTGCTGGCATCGCGATGGCGCTCCCGAAGAGGAAGAACGCCGCGATCGTCACGAGCGCCGTCAGGAGCGCGCCGATCCGCAGAGCGTGCGACAGGACGCCGACGGCGATGCCGAGCGCCAGACCGCCGAGCCCCGCCACGAGGAATCCCGTGCCAGCGAGCGCGGCGCCGAAGCCGAACACCGCGATGCCGCCGAGCACGAACAGCACCGCCAGATCGATCCAGGAACGGCCGGGCAGCGGCCACGGCGCGACGAACGTCGGCACGATCCCCTGCACGTCGACATCGGCAGCCGTCGGCGCACCGGCGCGATCAGGGTGTACGGACGCGCTCACCGTGCGCTCGCTCACAGCGCCCTCGCCATCACCTTGTTGAGGTCGCCCAGCGCGCCGACGGTCATCACGGACATGCCGGCGACCTCGGTGATCGATGGACGCGCGCCTGCATCGACTCTGATGCCGAAGACGTTCACGTCCGGGCCGAACAGACGTTGGATGCCGCGATACTCGGGAGCGGCGAGCCTGGACCCCGCGAGCACGATGACGACACTCGGCGCCGGCAGCCGCTTCGTCATCTCCCGTGCGAAGGTGCGCGGCGTGCTGTGGAGGTCGTTGACGAGCTGCAGCCGGGAGCTGTCGTCGAGGAATGAGGTCACGGTGTGGGTCCGCAGGGCGAACTGGTCCGTCACCACGCTGATCTGCACCTGGTCGACGATGACCTGCGTTGCGATCGACGCCGCGAGCGAGACGGCCAGTTCGAATTCGTCCGCATCGGCGTAGTACCGCGCATCGGTCGTCATGACCATCGTGAGCTGCGACCGCCTGGACTCCTCGAACTGGCGCACCATCAGCTGCCCGGTCTTGGCCGACGAGCGCCAGTGGATGTATCGGCGGTCGTCCCCCGGCACGTACCCACGGAGGGCGTGGAAGGAGATGTCCGTGTTCGTGATCTTCTTGGTGATCTGCCCTTCGAGGTCGCGGATGAGTCCTGCGGCCGTCGGATGCAGACGGGTCGTGACCGGGTGGACGAACAGCTCGACCGGTTTCGTCCAGCGGACCTCGCGGCGCAGCAGGCCGAGCTGGTCGCCGCGCACGGACACCGCAGGGCCGGCGAGGATCACTGCCCTACGGTTGGTTGGCACGGCGAAGAGCTCCTCGTGCTCGCCTCCGGCCGGGATCCCCGGCATCGCGAACTCGGCCATGCCGTGCCCCACCGGGACTTCGAGCCTCGTCGGGGTCGTCGCTCGTGATCCGGGGTTCCGCACGAGCACCTGACCGATCGCCCGCTCCCCCACAACGACGCGCGTCGGATTGAGGTGGATCGACACGGAGAAGGTCGATCGACCGAAGAGGAACAGCACCGATACGAGCACGGCCGCGAGCGGCACCAGCCCGATGAAGAGGAGTTCCGACCAGCCCAGGACGGCCCCGACGACGGTGCCGACGAAACCGACGCCGAGCACGACCCAACCGAGCGGACTCACCACCGCGACGACGGGATGGATGAACGACCACAGCACCCGCAGCCACGGACCGACCACCTGCGCCACGGTACGCCACGCACCACCGAGCACCCCAGAGACGGAGGGGCCGTTCGTGCGTGCGGAGCCGCCGCCGGGCTCGGCCGTGCCGGATTCGTCCTGCACGCCCTCCGGCCGCGGATCCTCCTGCGCCATCGTGGGCTGATCGGTCACACTCATGCCGCGCGGTACGCCGGTGGTTCGATGCCGACGATGACCCTCGCAACGACGTCCTCCGCCGTGACGCCCGCGAAGTCCGACTCCGGGTCGATGATGATGCGGTGCGCGAGCACAGCGCTCGCAAGGGCGGTGACGTCGTCGGGTGTGACGAAGGTCCGTCCCTGCGAGATGGCCCAGGTCTTGACCGCCCGCACGAGCGCAAGCGCGCCGCGCATGCTCACGCCGAGCGCGACGTCCTTGTCGGTGCGCGTCGCAGCGGTCAGGTCTGCGATGTACTCCAGGATGCTCTGGTCCACGTGGACGTCGGATGCGAGCTGGGCCATCGTCACGACCGAGCTGGAACCGATGATCGGATGCACGTTCGTGGCACGCGCCCGGTTCGAGGCGTCGAGCAGGAGGCTCACGGAGGTGGCGCGATCCGGATACCCGAGGGTCGTCTTGATCAGGAAGCGGTCGAGCTGCGCTTCCGGCAGCTTGTAGGTGCCGGCCTGCTCGATCGGGTTCTGCGTGGCGATGACCATAAACGGCTTGCCAGCCTCGTAGCTCGTGCCGTCGACCGTGACGATGCCCTCCTCCATCACTTCGAGGAGCGCCGACTGCGTCTTCGGCGATGCACGGTTGATCTCGTCCGCCAGGACGATCGACGCGAAGATCGGCCCCTTGTGGAACTCGAACTCGCCCTTGCCCTGGTCGTAGATCGTCACCCCGGTCACGTCGGACGGCAGCAGGTCGGGGGTGAACTGGATCCTCGAACTCGTACCGTCGAGGGTGTTGGCGAGCGCCTTCGCGAGGACGGTCTTGCCGGTGCCCGGATAGTCCTCGAGCAGCACGTGGCCCTCTGAGAGCATCGCCGTGACGACGAGACGGATGACGTGGTCCTTGCCGAGGATGGCCTGCTCGACGTTGTCGACGAGTTTGCCGAAGGCGTCGGCGAACCAGTCGGCCTGCTCTTGCGTGACTGCCATGATGCGTTCTGCTTCCGTTCTGTGGGAGGTCAGGGAGATCGTGCGGACGGCGCCGCGGTCAGCGGCTGTTCCAGGTCGAGCCGCTGATGGATCCGAGGACCCATTCGCCGCCGTTGCTGGTGAACTTGACGGCGACGGTGTCACCGGGTTGGAGGATGCCGAGGTGGCTTTCGAACTGCTGGCCGTCGGTGGCCGCGATGGTGCGGTTCACCACGCTCCGCATTTCGGAACCGTTGAGCAGGACGACCATGCGGTAGTTGCCGGGGGCCATGTTGGACCAGTTGACGACGACCTTGTAGCAGCCGACCTTGCCGTCGCTGATGCAGGTGATGGGACCGGTGCCCTTGCTGATCGTGCCGGTCGGGTCCGGAGCTTGCACGCTCGCACCGGCGGGGCCGGCCGTCGGGCCGTTGTTGTTGTCGCCATGGCCGATCGCGGTGACGTAGAGCTCGTAGCTGCCGACACCGGCATTGGGGACCGTGACGCGCGTGGTGCCAGAGCCGACCGTGGAACCGGCGACGACCCCGGAGCCCTGACGGACCTGCCAGGTGTAGCCGGTGATCCCACCGCCGTCGTCCTCTGGCGCGCTCCAACTCGCGGTCAGGGTTGTCGGCGCCCGGCCTCCGGCCGACAGGTTGAGTCCACGAGGCGCCGATGGCTGACCGTACGACGTCACGCTGACGCCGGCGGACGGTTGGCTCTCACCCACCGAGTTCGTAGCCGTCGCCGTGAACGTGTACGAGGTGCCGTTCTTGGACGGGAACATGCACTCGCTTCCCGGCGTGCACTGCTTGCCGTTGGTGCCGTCCTGGGAGACCGTGTGATACTCGATCGGTGCACCGTTGCTCGCCTTCGAGCCCTCGACCGTGACGAAGATCCTGCCGCTCTCGTACCTGGTCCGCAGGATGCCAGGCGCATCGGGGACGTCCTTGACGATGACCGTCACACGTCCCTTCACGCGCCGCGCAGGATCGAGGGTCGCGTCCTGCACGGTGTAGACGACGCTCACGGTCCCGCTCTTGGACGGTCCGGGCGTCACCACGACCTTGTTGTTCTCGACGACGGCCTTCGCCCCGCCGGCCGGGGCGCTCTCCACCGTGGCGTCGAGCACCTTGAGCGGCGTCTGCGGGAACGGGTTGAGGTCGTTTGCCGTGACGTCGATCGTCTCGGCCTTGTTCTTGCGGCCCTCCTGCACGATGTCGTCGGCCGGCCGGGCGAGCGGTCTCGTCGAGGACACCACCCGTACGTTGACGGATCCGGGGACCTGGAACTCCTTGTAGCCGACGGTGAAACTCAACGTCGTCGCCGTCCCAGGCTGGGTCCCGAGCGGCGCGGAGACGGTCACCTGCGACCCGGACAACGATGCCTGGACACCGCCGGTCGCGGCCGACATGCCCGAGTACGTCAGCGCCGCGAGCACCCGCGGGTTCGGGTGGTTGCTCGACGTGCGCAGGTCGATCGTCAGCGGCGATTCTCCGGCCTCGATGAGGATGTCGGGCGGGGTGAACGTGGGAGGGACGTCCTCCAGGTTCGGATCACCCACCGTGATCGGCAGCGTGAGGAGCTTGCTGAGCTTGCCGTCCGTCGCCTCGAAGGTGACGGAGGCCGGGCCACGGTAGTCACGGGCCGGTGTGAACGTGATCGTCTTCTCGTCCACGTAGCTCGACGAACCGTTGCCCTTGAAGTTGGTGACGGAGTCCTTGTCACCGATCGTGACCTCTGCGCCGGAGGAGGACTCGACGAACTCGGACAGCTTCCACTGCCTGGTCTCGTTCACCTTGACGATCTGTTCGGGCAGGTTCGCCTTGAGGTGCGGCGGAATGCCGTCGGTGGCCGGCGGCACGATGATGAACGCCGCACCGCTGAGCTTCGTCACCGGATCGGTCAGCCGATACGCGATCGCCTGCCGACGCTCCCCTGGGGTCACCCGGATCTTGCCGTCGTCACGGACGGAACCGGCCGACGCGTTCGCGCCTTCGAGCGATGGCACGAGGTCGTCGATGAGTCCGCCCGGGTTCTGCGCGTCCTTCAGGACGTCGACGTCGACCGTCGCCTTCCCCACGACGTCGCTGTCCTCGAGCACGGTGTCCTGCGCGCTCGGGTACTGCGGTTTTGCGTCCTTCGTGACGTTGATCTGCACAAACGCGCTGTCGACGCCGCCCTTGCCGTTCGTGACCTCGTACCGGACGGTGAAGAACCCTTCGTCCGCAGGGGCGTGCACGATGACGCGGTTCTTCCGCACCTCCGCCGTGACACCGTCGTCGACGGCGAGGAGCTTCGGCGAGGTCTTGAGCGCATACCCGTTCGGATCCGAGTCGTTCTCCAACACGGGGACGGATGCGACCTTGCCCGGCTGGACCTCGATGTAGTCGTCGACGGCGTTCGGCTGCCCGTCGACTGCTGGGCGTCCGATGACACCGATCTTGATGGACGCGACGGCGACGGCGCCGTAGGTGTCGCGCACCCGGTACTGGAAGGTGTCCGTCCCGGACGCTTCCGGCGACGCCTGGTAGATGAACGAGGTACTCGTCGTGGAGATCACCCGACCGAGCAACGGGGCGGATGCGATGTCGTCGAACACGACCGAGTCGCCGTTCGGGTCGAGCCCGTCGAGCGGCACGTCGACCGTCACCGTCGCACCGGCGAACACACGAGAGGTGAGCACCTGGGGAACCGGAGCCTGGTTGTTCTTCTTGTCCTCGCCGACCACGTTGAACGTGATGGTCGCGGTGTCGGCCTCGCCGAAGGTGTCCGTCACCCGGTACGTCGCGGTGTACGTGCCCGGCTCCGTCGGCGCTTGGAATCGGACGCGGTCGCCGTCGACGAAGGCGAGCCCCGCAGACGGCGCTTCGACGAGCTCGCGGTCGACGGTCATCGCTGCACTGTCCGGGTGATAGTCGTTCGCGAGCACGGAGACGTTGGCGATGTCGCCGACGCGCACGACCGCCGCATCGTCGTTCGCCACCGGGGCCTGATGCTTCGCGAGCGGTGGCACCGGCACGATCGTCACGGCCGCTTCCGCCGTCCCCGTCCCATCCGACACGGTGTACGTGAACTGCAACTGGCTCGTCAACGGGGTCGAGGAGGACACCCGGACGACGGCGCTGCCGAGCACCTCGACCGAAAGCGCCTTCGACTCGTCCGGGACCGTCACGGACTGCACCGCGAGGACCTGACCGCTCGGGGACACGTCGTTCGCGAGCACGGGGATCGTGATGGTCTCGTTCGGCCGCAGGTAGCCGGTGTCCTTGACCGGGATGGGCGGGGCGATGCCGTCCGGCTTCTCCCGCACCTCCACTCGGATGAGGCCGATGCTCGACGCGATGCCCGCGCCGAGCGTGTACTTCAGGTAGTAGCTGCCCGGTTCCCCGGCCGACACCGTGACCGACTGCTTCTCGAGCGACGGCGTGACCGCGATGCCGCCCTGCAACGGCTCGACGCCGAGCAGGGAGAGCGGGGCGCCGGACGGCGACTGATCGTTCTTGAGCGGCAGGACGAGCGCCTGCTCGCCGACGAAGGTGGAGACGTAGTCCGGGGTGCCGATGGGGTTCAGCGCACCGGCCGGTTGCACGTCGACCTTGAGCGTGCCCTCCGCTGAGTTGACGCCGTCCGAGACCACGAACTTGACGTCGCGCGGGCCCATCTCCGGCGAGGTGTGCGTGAAGGTGACGAACCCGTCCGGGGTGAACCGCACCACATCGCCTGACGCCGGCGATGCCGACTGCAGGAAGATGTCGTCTCCGTCGGGGTCCCGCCAGTCGGTGAGCACGTTGTAGCTGACCGTCTGGCCGGCTTCGACGGAGACGGCGGCCTCTCGATGCGAGACAGGCGCTTCGTTGACCTCCGGCGGCCGCATCGTGATGTTGACGTTCGCCTCGGCGACGCCGCCAGGCCTGCCGTCGTTGACGGCGTAGCGGAACGACGTGGTCCCGGCGGTGAACCCTTCGGCCGGTGTGAATTGGAGCGCACGGCCGCCGTCGATCGTTTCGAGCCGCCCCGTCTCGGCCGGGATGTCGCCGTGGTTCTGGATCACGAGGACGTCGCCGTCCGGGTCGGAGTCGTTGTCGAGCAGCGGGAGCACGGTCGTACGACCCGGGCGGACGCCGAAGTCGTCGTCGCGGGCGATCGGCGGGCGGTTGACGTCGGTGCGGTCCGCGAGCGTGTCCTCGAACGACTGCTCCGACGCCTTCTCGTCGCCCTCCTCGCCATTGTCCTGCTGCGGCGGTGTCACCTCGTCCCAGTTGTCGACGAGTCGCATGTTCGACTGCACGAGCCAGGCGTTGCCGGACTGGACGTTGTTGAGCGCGACGACCGAGCGGTTGACGCGGAACACGAGTTGCTGGCCGACCGTCGCCGGGGTGATCTCTGGGGTGACGGGACGCTGCCCGTCGCACTCGGCCGCGTATCGGCTCGCTGCCGCCCACGCGCCGTGCATACAACCGTCGAGGTAGACGGGTGCCGTCACCTCGTCCGGGGTCGTCGCCGGAGTCGTGATGTCGGCGTCGACCTCTTCCACGTCGCCACCGCGCAACGGCACCTTCATGAGGCCGGCGCCCGTCGCGACGACGGCCGCGTCGTCGGCCGCGGAGGGCTGCTGGAGTTTGAGCGGCGTACCGGGGAGCTTCGTCACCGAGCCGTCCTCACGGACGAGGACGTGCTTCTTGACGTCCAGGACGATCGCCTGTTCGCCCGCAGCGCTCAACTGGTACTCGTCGAGTGCAGGAAGGGCGCTCGAGCTCACGGCGCCATCGGTCGCGACCCGGTACAGCAGGCGCTTCGACGGCGAAACGGCGAGGATCGTCCCCTCCGAGGTGACCACCGCCTGCCCGCTCTTGCCGATCGTCGCGACCGGTTTCGATTTCACCGCGTCGAACCGGAGTTCACCCGCCGTGTCGACCGACCACAGCTTGCCCGTCTCCCCCGCGACGACGGCGATCCGATGCCCGCCGAACGCGACATCAGCTCCTGCAGGCAAGCTCACCCGTTGGACGAGACTCGTAAAAGCCGGATCGATGCGTTCGAGCGAGGAGAGGGCCTTGTCCTGCAGGAAGACGTCATCGCCGTTCTGCAGCACGTCGGTGTTGTTCGATGCGGTCGCGACGGCGCCGTCCAGCTCGGAGATCTGCTTGTTCAGACGCCCGGCCAGCAATGACTCGCCGTTCGTGACCCACACGTCGCGCGCGGAGAGATCGACCTCCGTCACCGGGAATCCCTGGTGGACGATGGCGGCGGTCACCGGGACGCCGATCACGATCGCGAGTGCCGTGACGGTTGCAGCGGTCTTCCGTTTGCGCAACCAGCCGCTGAACGTACTCACGATCCCCCACCCGATGAACGGTCAAACGACTCACCCCGGCCGTGACCGGGCACCACTCTAACAAACACTTGTCAGATCGCCGTCCCCGGCTGGATCGCCGATGCAGACTGCTCCCGATCGAGGAGCGGCAGGTCGTTGACGTCCACCAGACGTGTCGAAACGGCGTACTCGACGAGGCGGGCGCGCCGACCGGTCGCGAGCTTGCCCGGCCCGCCGCGCAGTCCCTGCACCCCGAACTTGTCGAGTTTGTCGCAGACGTTGTCGAGTTTGCGGTTGAACGTCGTCTGGCTCCAGCCGAGCCGTTTCGCCGCTGCTGCGGAGGCGGGGATCTCGCCACGACCCGGCGAGGACTGCCGCAGCACCTGCTCGGCGAGCGCGACGATGAGCAGTCGCTGGCTGCTGGTCAGATGGATCGGGCCGACCGTCGTCGTTCCGGCATCGGTCGTCGCGAACTGCGACGGCGTGAAGTACTCGCGATCCGAGGAGATCGTGAAGTCGTAGGTGGTGGTGCCTGCGCTGAAGAGCACCTGGAGCTCTGGGAAGACGATGGGCAGCCTGGCGCCGGGGGCCAGCCACGCCTGCACGTTCCCGGTTGTGTCGGTCACGGTGGCCGAGAGGGCGTTGCCGATGTTCGACAGCCACCACAGGCCGCCCTCCTGGGTGATGCTCAAGAAGGTGCGGTGGAGGAACGGATTATCGTCCACAACGAGGTCGCCTTCCCGTCCGATGAGGAACGGCGTCCCCTCCCGGACCGTCTGCACCTCGCCGCAGAATTCGATCTGCACACTCATTCGCTCCCCCTCAGCGGTCTCATCCTTCGTCGTCCACGCCCGTCCGGGCCGATCCGTCCCCTACCCGTGCAAGCAGGTCTCGAGTCCTGCTGCCGAGGTCACCCCTCCGCGGACGGTGAACACCTCGATGCAGACGTTCTGCCCTGGCACCACATCGGTCACGGTCGCCGTCGGCTCGGTCGTCGGCGTCTTCCTCGCATCCTTCCGGCCGTCGGTCCGCTGCCACACGAATCGGTCGCCATCGACCGGTTCCGGATTCTTCCAGGTGAAGGTCACGGACGTGCCGTCCGCGGACGGGTCGACGCTCACCTGCTCGGGGGCCGGGACGGAATCGAGCTGGATCGGCGCGCCGGAGGCCGCGGCGTGCGTCGTCGATGCGCCAGGACTCGCCGTCGAAGCGGTGCCCGGAGCGAGCGACGGGAGCACGATGCCCGCTGTGACACCGCCCGCGACGACCACAACGGCCGCGGCGATGAGCGACCACTTGGTCGTGGAGCCGATGGGCCTCCGAGCGCGCGCGGCGCTGGGCGGCGTCGATGACGTGCCATCTTGATCGCGGTCCTCGGACGGGGTCTCCTCCCGCGGAGTCCTCCGTCTGACCGTCTCGTCGGGAGCAGCGGGCGAGACCACCGGGATCGCGCCACGGACGACGGTCGCCGCAGCGGCGGCCGACGCCTGCTGGACGGAGGCGGCCACGGCTGCCCCGGCGGCATCGGCCGACGGATCGGCGCGTCCGACCGGCTGCGCATCGATGGTCTGAACCGATCGGACCTTCGTCTCGTCAGCACCGGCACCTGAGCCTTGGGCGCGGCTCGGCTGATGCGGTGTCTGGACCAGATTGGGGACGTCGATCGGCGTCGGCGCGAACGACAACTCGAGTTCGACGCGCTGCAGCGCCCTCGCGAAGTCGACCGCCGTCTCGAAGCGATCCGCACGCTCACGGGAGAGACCGCGCCAGAGCGTCGCGACGAGCGAACGCGGCAGATCGTCTCGACCGAGCGGGGTGACCGCTCCGCGCTCGATGCGACTGATGAGATCTGCTGCCCCGTTCGGTTGCCCTGGCACCTCGAACGGCGTCCGACCAGCGAGGAGCGTGTACACGGTCGCGGCGAGCGAGAAGACGTCGGAACGCACGTCCGGCTTCGGGGCGTCGTCGAACATCTCGGCTGGAGACCACGGGATCGACATGCCGACCGACTGCGACCCGCTCGTCCCGGACGCACCGTCGGCGTCGGCGATCGCGCCGATCGTCTGAGTAGGGAGGTCGAGTTCGACCGTCGAGGAGATGCCGAAGTCCGTCAATGCCGGCCAACCGTACGCGTTCGTCAGGACGTTCGCCGGTTTGATGTCGCGGTGCAGGATGCCGGCCGCGTGGGCGGTCGCAACGGCGCTCGCCAGCCGGATGCCGGTGCGCAGCGCGTCAGCCGCGCTGAAGCGTCGCGTCTTGTACTGTTCCGCGAGGCTCGGTCCTGCGCAGTACTCCATCGCGAGGTAGGGGCGCCCGTCCGGCGCGACGTCGGCCGTGTAGATCGTCACGATGTACGGATGCGCGGACAGCTGGGCCATCAGGTTCGCCTCGGCGACGAACGCCTCGCGCGTCTGATCGCTCAGGTGTTCGGCGAGCAGCACTTTGACGGCCACCTGCCGTTTCGGCAGCTGCTGCTCGTACAGGAACACGTCGGCGAAGCCGCCAGATCCGAGCAGGCGCTCGAAACGGAGCCCTGGGATCTGCGGCGGGGTGGAGGGTGTGCGACGCACCTCAACCCTCCCGGACGCGCAGCAGGACGCCGCCGAGGTCGATGACGGTTCCGACGATGACCGGGGTGCCCTCGCCAGGACGCAGCGACTGCGGCGTCTTGCCTGGCAGGACCACCTGGGTGCCGTTGCGGGAGTGGAGGTCGGTGACGACGACCGTCCCGCCCTCGACGCCGACGCGCACGTGGCTGCGTGACACGTCCTCACCGCTCACCGTCACCAGCGCTGGGACGACCGATGCCGGCACCTGCGAGACGCTCGGTGCACGCCCGATCACGATCGGGACGTCGAGCGAGTGACGCCTGCCCTCCGGCAGTTCGAGGAAGTACCGCGGGGCGGCGACCGGAGCGGCCGGCCGCTGTGCGGGCTCGACGCCAGTGCGCGCGCGGAGTGCTGCGAGGTCCTCCGCGAAGATCGTGTGGCCGTCGTGGTCGCCGAGTGGTTCGAGCGGTTCGAGTGGTTCGGCCGGTTCAGCAGGAGTTTCGACGGCGCTCGGCTTCGCTGCATCGGCTGCGGCATGGCCCGGGGAGGGCTCGGTGTCATCCGCTTCGTCCGGCACGGCCGCCGCACCGACCGGGCGGACCACCGTCTGTCCGAAGAGGTAGTCGTAGCCGGCTTCCGTGTGCTCTCCCGACGCTGCCGGTTCTGCGCCGACGGTGGTGTCCGATCCGTCATCGTCGAAGAAGAACTGCGTCTCTTCTGGAGCGGTCGTCTGCAGCGGTTGCGAGGCCGACTCCGAGTCCGAGTCTGACTCCGACTCCGAGTCTGAGGCGGCTGGGGTGAGATCCGGAGCCGGAGCAGGAACGACTGTGGCCGGAGCCTGCTCGACCGCCGTCGGAACGCCCGCGACCGGCGGCGAGGCGATGGGAGCATCGACTCCGGCGACAGCTGCGCCGTCCCGCACCGAGAGCAGCGCGGTGATCGAGGACGCCCAGACCGCACCGGACGAGATCGGCAACGCCGGTGCGATGACGGCACTCGCGGCGGAGCCGCGCAGCGTGACCGCCGTTGCCCCCGCGTGTCTCGACTCCGTCCAACTCGTCGCAGCCGGGGCGGACTGCACCGTCTCCCCCGCCGGCGACGACACGAGTGCGATGACATCGCCCCGCACCACGACCGTCACGCCGTCGGCATCCCACGCCGCGACGGCGAACGACGGCGCTTGAGCGAGCCCGTCCACAGCCAGGCGGTCGAGCACAACGGCGAGCGCCGTGTCCTCACCGATCGATTCGGCGAGCGCAGCGGCGAGGGTCCCGTCCCCGTCGCAGTCGACGAGGACGACACGTCTCGCGGCAGCGAGTGCGAGCAGGCGCCGGAATCCGGCGGGCTCAGAGTCGTACGAGTGCACGGCCCACCCTCCTAGGTTCGTGGCATCGTCTCTTCAAGATACCCGAGATGGTCTCCGTCGACGTATCCGGGCCCGGCCTCCTCCGTGGACGAGGAACGTGCGTCGACGAGCAGTGCTGTGACGTTGTCGCGGCCGCCGGCTGCGACGGCCTCACGCACCAGTCGGTCGGCGGCCCCGACGAGCCCACCCCCGAGGATCTCGGCGATCCGGGCGTCAGGGAGCTCACCGGTGAGGCCGTCAGAGCAGAGGAGGAACGTCTGGTGGCCGACGGCCGGCATGAGCCACACGTCGGGGTCGATGCCGACGTCGACGCCGATCGCCTTCGTCACGATGTTGCGGTCGGGGTGCACGGCCGCTTCGGCTTCTGTGATGCGTCCGGCGTCCACGAGTTCCTGGACGGCCGAGTGATCGACCGTCACCCGGCGCAGCTCGGCGTCCGTCCAGGTGTACACACGCGAATCGCCCACGTTGAAGACCATCCAGTGGCTGTCCGTCTGCGGCGAGAGCGTCACGAGAGCGAGACCCGCCACGGTCGTGCCGATCACCCCACCGGCGGTCGGGATGTCCCTGATGACCGAGTTGGCGGCGACGATCGTCGTCACCACCGCCTCCGTTGTGGTCGGGTTACCGATGGGGATGCCGCGCTGCACCGCCGCAGCGAGTTCCCGGCTGGCGACGTCGCCACGTTCGTGTCCGCCCATACCGTCCGCGACGACGAACACGGGCGCCCCGGCGTAGAAGGTGTCCTCGTTGACGGCGCGTTTGAGGCCGACATCGCTGCTGCCCTCGCTGCGGATCGTGTGCACGGATCGTGCCGTCTCGATGGTCTGCACGGCCGGTTCAGTCCGCGGTGGGCGCCGTGCCATCCGCCGGGATCCACTCGAGCGTCGAGACGATGGCGGTGAACAGGTTGACGAGCGGCTCGCGCAACTCGGCGAACGGAGTGGCGAAGGAGAACAGCAGCACACGCTTCGTCGTCGGCACGGTCACCCAGTACTCGACGCGCAGGGTGCTCGTCGACGGCACAGCCCCGTCCTCGGGCAGTCCGAGCGAACGGAAGAATTCGATCACGACCGGCTCGACGTCACCGAGTTCGCTCACATTGCGCACGCCGCCGTCGTCCACCTGCACGCTGACCCGTCGGAAGACCTCCGCGTCGCCGATCGTGAATCGTTCGCCGTCGGCTGCTTCGGGATCGTCCGTGTGCCGGAAGCCCTCCAACAGGACGTCCATCACCTCACTGGCGGCCGTTCCGATCGCCGGGCTCATCTTCGCGTCGACGAGGATCTCGGTGAGTGCCGCCGTGACAGGCACACCGTCCGTCACCTGTTCCGCGAGGAAGAGGCGACGCCCGCCGAGGTCGCCTGCCGACTCGGCAGCACGTGCGAGGCGCTGATCGAGGATGGCGCGTGCCTGGGCACGCTCGTCACCGGTGCCCGCGAGCGCACTCGCGACCGCTCGACGCGATTGCCGTGCAGCGTCGCTGCCGTCGAGCGGCATCGCATGCCAGATTCCTGGGAACCGGAGCGCGGGTGCGGGAATCGCGGTGTCGGTCGACGGCGTCGCCGTCTCGTCCGCCCCGCTGTCGGCGCTGTCGGTCACGACGCCGGCTTCCACTCGCCGTAGTGGGCAACCATGCCGTTCTTCCACACGGAGATGAAGCGATCGAAGTCGCTGTACTCGTCTGTCCCGAAGCCGAGCGCCGTCGCCGCTTGCCCGAGCGGCAGCGTCGTCACGTTCTCCAAGTACTCCACACGCTTCGTCGGGTCCTCGCCAACGATCACCGCGACCTTCACGCCGGAGGACGGCTCGACGTCGCTGCGTGTCCACGCCGCTTCGAGAGCCCCTTCGAGCAGCTTCGGGAGGTCGACGCTCTCCGCCGACTGCACGAACAGCTGCACGTCAACGGTCCGGTTGGTGGGCAGCCCGGACTTGGTCATCCGCACGGAAGCGCCCTCGACGCCGTTCAATTGCACGATCTGATCGCGGATCGGCTCGGTGTCCGGGGTCTTCGGCGCGCAGCCCGTCAGGGTCAGCACCGGCAGCAGCGCTGCCGCCACGACTGCTGCGGCGACTGCTCGGTTGGTGGAGATCATGCTCATCGTCATCCGTTCACTGCTTCATAGCGGTATTTGGCCTCGGTCCCGACGAAGAACCGCTGGTTCTCCTGCACCATCTGCGCCAGCGCAGCGTCGTGCGCCGGGTCGCCGGTGGACTTGCCCCGGGTGTCGCACAGCATCGGGTCGCTCGGGTCGAGATAGTCCGAGGCAGTCCGAGCGTACAGCGCGGCATTGTGGCTCGAGACGGAGGTGTCGCCGTTCGCGGCGGTGTCGCGCACCGTGACCCAGTTGCTGCGGTCAGGGTTCGTCGCGCCGTAGTCGAGGGTCGGCACGGCGTCGCCCGTGTGCTCGAAGGAGATCACATTGACCGATGCCGGGATCGAGACGTCGCCGATGGGAGCGCCGGCCGTCACCACTGCCTTGACGTTGTACATGGTGCGGAAGCTCTCGTCGGCTGCGAGGTTCGCGGCGACGATGCCGCCCTGGCTGAAGCCCGACAGCATCACCGCTTCTCCCGGCCCGACACCTGCCTGGCGCATGGCCTCGATGACGGCGGCCTTGAGCTGGGACTCGCGGCCGGGTGAGAGCTTCGCGGCGAGGTTGCCGTCGAGGGAGTTTGGGCCGGAGGTGAGGTCCCACGGCAGGTTCCAGTACTGGGTGCTCGGCACCTGGACGCGCCAGCTGACCGTGCCGTCCGGGCCGATGACCTTGGTGACCTGGATGACACCCGAGGTGTCGTCGATGCCGAGCTCGTCGATGACCGCCTGGTCGGTGAAGAGCGTCTGGTAGGCGTCCTTGTCGTCGGTGTTCCGGAAGACGACGTCGCCAGGCTGCTGCCGCGGCGTGACCTTCGGCGTGCCGGCCGCGGTGAAGATCGACGCGTACACCCATCCGGCGATCATCGGGGTGAGGAGTGCCATCGCGACGCCGATGAGGGCTTCGTTCCCGGTGAGATAGCCGAAGAGTCCGATCCCCGCTGCGAGCAGCGTCCACGGCAGGTTCGCGAGGAGCATCACTGCCGCCGCGAGCGCTGCGAGCACGCGCACAACGACCTTGAGCGCGTCGAGGATGCCTTCGAGGATCGGCGCGATGACCTTGTCGAACCAGTCGTCGAAACCGCGCTTGATGCCCGCGAGGTTGTCCCAGAAGGTGTCGTTGAGCGGACTGTCACGCACGACGTCGTCGATCTGCCCCATCGCGATCTCCGCCGCGCGGTCCCGGTCGGCCACCGCCTGCGAGTACGCGGACTGAGCGCTGCCGATCTGCTGTTGCAGGTGCTCGACCTGGCGCTTGGCCTGGGTGTACTTCTGCGTGTCCTCCGGTTGGTCCGGACCCGGCATCAGCGCACGCTCGTGGTAGTAGTTCTGCAGGTACGACGCGTGGCCGAGGTCACCGCCGGCGCTGTTGGCCGCCATCATCGCGGACGATGCCGCGTCCTGGGCGCTGCGCAGCTTCGGGGCGTATTGGAGCAACGCCTCGGCGGTGGCCTGATAGCGCGTACGAGCCTTGATGATGTCGCCGGCGACCTGGTCTGCGAGCGAGCGCACCTTGTCGACGGCTTTGCTGATGCTCGTCGTCCGGTCTGCGAGGTCGATGAGGTCGTGGGCGGCGTCGTTGATCGCCGTCGCCGTGTCGAGGTATCTGGTCGCGTGGGCGACGATCGTGTCCGGGTTGCCCGGCAGCGCGGTGAGCGTGGTCATCCGGGGCTCCTCAGTTGCCGTTCGTGTTGCTCGGCGCGGTCGCGGCGATGTTCTTGTCGACCTCGATGAACGCGTCGTGGATCGCCTGAACGGTTCGTGCGACCGTGTCGACGCGCTCGGTCATCTCGACGCGTTTGTCGTCCCACTTGTTCGCGAACGCCTGGATCTTGCCCGCGAGCCCGTCGTGGCCGACGGCCTGTGAGAGCACGTCGCTGCTGATCTCGGTTCCGGTGAACGTCTTCGACACCGACTTCAGGTCGGCCGCGAGGGATCCGAGCTGGTCGAGATCGAGTTTCAGGTCGACCACGTGCTGTCCTTTCGAGCGTGCTCAGTGTGGGAGCCGGCCGGCCGTCTGCCAGTCCGGCGTTCCGGCCGCGCGATGTCGACGCGCGGCCGGATGCGAAGGCGGATCAGAGGCCGGCTGAGAGCTGCTGGTCGGTCTGCTCGAGCGTGTTCGCCGCGTTCGTGAGGTAGGTCGAGAGTCCTTCGAGTCCGCTCACGGTCTGCGTGGCTCCGGTCGTGAACTGCTGGTAGGACGAGTCGAAGGCCTTCGACGCCTGGTCGGTCACGAAGCCTGCGCTGACGAGGTTGTCGACGACGGAGCGCAGTTCCTGCAGCTTCTGCGTGAGCTCTTCACGTCCGGTGAGGAGACGCTGTGCTGTGGTGCGGATTTCGTCGTACGAGACGTTGATGTTCGCCATGGGAATGCTCCTTCGTTGGGTTGATACGCCCCGAGGGGCCTTCACGGATTCCACGGTAACCGGTGGTCGTGCCTGACGCGATGGGGAGGACTCCCCATGTGGTACCCATCGGCCGGCACCCGCCCACGTCGTCGGCGACCGCAGACGCGCAACGCTCAGGCCTGCGGCACGTCCGGAGCGAGCGGCAACTGGACTCTGGCGACCTTGCCCGACGCGATGAAGTATCCGCGTCCGACCGGGAACTCCGAGCGCGCTGCTCGTGGCACGGAGGTGCGCAGGATCGTGTCGCCGTCCATCATGTCCGGTTGGAGCAGCAGCCCCCTTCGCGCAGTCTTGAGCTCACCGAGCAGCGGCCACGACGATCCCCAGCTGGCCGTCTCGGACTCCGCGACGATCAGGTGATCGCTGCGTTTGACCGCTTTGATCAGTTCAACGAGCGGCGTATCCGCCGTGGTCGTGAGGAACTCGGCGATCGCCTCGACGATGACCACGATGTGCGACTGCTCGTCGGGGTCCGTGATGCGCGGCAGCAGCTCCCTCGCCAGCTCGGCCGCGCCGTCGATCGTTGTGCTCGTCGCAGCGAACAGGGGCGAGCCAGCGAGCGCGGAGCGCCGGTTGCCGAAATAGTAGAGCTGGGCTCGTGGGATGGAGCGTGACGCCACCTGGGCGAACACGGCGAGCGCGTTGCTCCGACCGCTGGCCGGCGGTCCGGCGACGATGAGCGCACCTGAGGGCTCGAACCCGATCGGCCCGAGGTGCTCGTCGGAGATGGCGAACGCCGGTGTGCCGTCTGTTGACGCTGCGAGTTCTGCGAGCGTGTACTCGCGCGGGAGACTGCCGACGACGGCTGCCGGCGCGCGTCCGGTCGTCGCCATCGCTTCTGCGAGGCGGACGACGGCGCGCGACTGCTCCGCGACGACCGATGACGCGCCGAGCACGGCGACCTGCACCTCGAGGCCGTCCACGATGGCGCGGCCAGGAGGCGAGGCTGCGGACAACACGTCGTTCGGCACGTCCAGGACGGCGTAGCCGGTGTCGTCCGCCTGCCGGTGCACGACACGTTTCTGCACCGCGGACGTGACCGAGGTGGGAACGGATCCTGCGCGGTCGGCGCTCAACGCGATGTGGATGCCGAGCGGGCGCCCCTCCGCCAGGATCTGTTGGAACACGGCGTACCAGACCGAACGGCCTGTCGTCGCTTCGTACTCCTGACGGAAGCCGGGGTAGTTGTCGAGGAGAACGAGGATCCTCCGCTCGCCGTGGTCGCCGGTGATGGAACGGTACTCCTCGATCGTGCCGGCATTCGCCTCGGCGTACTTCGGGCCTCGTTCGTCGAGGAGCTCCCGCAGCATGCGCAGCAGGCGGACCACCCGCTCGGCGTCGTCGCCGGGGATGATGCTGCCGACGTGCGGAAGGGCTTCGAGCATCCGCAGACTCCCTGTGCCGAAGTCGAGGCCGTAGACATCCACCGGGCCCCCACGCGGCGTGATGCCTGCTGCGATACCGAGCGTGCGGAGCGTTGTGCTCTTGCCGGTGCCTCCCGTGCCGAACACGGCGAGGTGTCCGTCGACGTCCGGTCGGAAGTACACGGGAAGCTGCAGTTGCTGCTCCGGCACATCCGCGACGCCGATCAGGAGCTCCCGGTCGGTGCGCTGGCGGAGCTTGGCGAGGTCGTATACGGCCGTGAGCTCATCGAGCCACGGACGCCTGGGCGGCGGGATCGACGCCGCGGAGGACGCCTCGACGATGCGTGAGACGAGTTGCTGCTGGTCTGTGGGGCCGGGGTCGCGGTCCGACATGGCGTCGGAACCCGCCGGTTCCTCCCAACGGGACTCGCCGCCGAAGCGCAGCTCGGCGACCTGGATGTCCGATCGCTCCGGTTCGTCGCTCGTCCAGCCGCCGGCGTATCCGGACTGGAACGCGGTCAGGCGTCCTGGGCCGGTCTTCGCGATGGCGCGACCGGGCACCCCTGGATCGAAGTGCGCGGCGTCCTTCACGCCGACGACGTCCTGGCTGTCCGATTCGTCAGCCATGCGCAGTGCGACGCGGAGGTTCGTGTTGGCCCGCAGGTTGTCCTTGATGACGCCGGCCGGACGCTGCGTCGCCATGATGAGGTGGATGCCGAGCGAGCGTCCGCGCTGAGCGATGTCGACGACGCCGTCGACGAACTCCGGCACCTCGCCGACGAGTGCAGCGAACTCGTCGATCACGAGCACAAGCGCCGGCGGGCTGTCGGGATCTCCTCGCTTCTCCAGTTCGAGGAGGTCCTTGGCCTTCTTCCGGTTCAGGAGGTGCTCGCGGAAGCGCAGCTCCGCCCGCAGGCTCGTGAGCGCGCGGCGCACGAGGTGGGGGCTGAGGTCGGTCACAAGACCGACGCAGTGCGGGAGCGAGACGCAATCGGCGAACGCGGAGCCGCCCTTGTAGTCGACGAACAGGAACGTCACCCGGTCCGGACTGTACTCGGCGGCCATGCCGAGCACCCAGGCTTGCAGGAACTCGCTCTTGCCGGCACCGGTGGTGCCGCCGACGAGCGCGTGCGGTCCCTGGGCGCGCAGGTCGAGGTGCATCGCATCGATGCCGGAGGATCCGACGATGGCGCGCAGATGGCCGGTCCTGCGCTGCTTCGGCGTTGCACCCGGGGTGCGGTCGTGGATGGAGGAGTTCTGTCGCCAACGGTCGATGACCGCGTCGCTCGAGGCTGCGAGGTCCGAGCCGAGGAGCGTGACCATGGAGACGGAGCGAGGAAGGTCACTCGAATCCTCGACGAGCGCGCCGGCATCGATCACCGAGGCCATTCGTCTCGCGTAGTCGAGCGCCGTCGTCTGGTCGATGAACTCGGGACGGGCATCGGTGATCGTGTGTCCGAGCCGGACGAGGCCGACCGTGGCCGGGGCATCGACCCCTGCCGAGGGCTCTGGCAGGGCGAGGAAGGTGCGGCACACTGCCGGGAGCGACGGCACGTCGGTACCGATCCAGATCGGGAAGACCCCGGCGTCGGCAGCGGACTCCGCGAGCTGCACGAGCCTGGCGCGATCCACGCTCGCGTCGTCGGAGATGAGCAGGACGACAGCCGGTACCGGCGCCTTCGTACCGTCATCGTCTTTCGACGTCGACCCGACCTCTGCTGCCCGCTCGTGCACCGCCCGGTCCGGAGCGAGCGCGCCGCGACGGCTCGTCCGGTTCTTCGCGTCGGCGAGTCGGAGCGCGACGAGCTCCTCGATCGCTGCGAGCAACGTCCCACCGCTCGCAGCGCTGTTGGCGAGATGATTGACGTCGATCGGGCTGTGAGGCGACGACGTGTGTGGCAGCCATTTGACCCACGACAGCGTCGACGACCACGCGGGCGACACGATCGTGGCGATGACGAGCTCGGCCGGGGAATGCAGTGCCGTGAGCTGCACGAGGATCGAGTTCACCGCGCCTCCTGCACTCGTCGGTGATCCGGCGACGCCGAGGGCGCCGGCATCGAACAGATTGTCGATGACGGGAACGTCCGCGACCGTGCCGAACTCCGCTTGCACCGCTTCGAGTCGGGTCTGGAACTCGGGCAGATAGCCGTCGCGGCTGCGCGTCGTGATGCTGTTGCGCGACGGCATCGAGCCGACGCCGAGGCGCACGTTGAGGAACGACCAGTGTTCCGGCCTGCGCGTCCACAACAGCGGGCCCCGCTGCAGGGCGGCAGAAAGCGCATCGGCGGTGGATGGCGCCTCGCGCATCCGCACGTCGTGTTCCACCGCCCGTTCAGCGGTGAGCCGTTCCCGGAGCGCGTCGAGCCGTTGCTCGAACACGGCGATCTGCTGCTTGAGCGCTCGCTTGTTGCGGCCCCGGCTCGTGAAGTAGTTCCCGATCAGCATGAGCGGCGTCAGCGCGATGAACAGCAGCGACAACGGGCTGCGGGTGACGAAGAACATCGCCCCGCCGACGAGCACCGGTGCGAGCATGGCCAGCAGCGGGAACGGCTGCGCCTCCTTCTCGCTCGGCGGCTCCGGGCCGTCGAATGCTGCTCCGGCGTACCGCTGCTCGACGCGCGGTGAGCGGTTGTGGAACACGGGCCCGGCCTTCGGGACCGTGCCGGTCCGTGCGACGGTGTCCGCGAAGGCGAGTTCGACCTCTGTGTCGCCGATGAGCAGGTGTTCGCGGTCCGTGACCTTCACCCGCTGCACGATGCCGCCGTCCACCACAACGCCGTTGGCGGCTCCGAGGTCGATGACCTCGAGCTCCGCTCCGACCTCGACGCGCGCGTGGCGTTTCGACACGAGCGGGTCGGTCAGGACGATGTCGCACGCCGGGTCCCGTCCGATGGTCCAGCTGCCGGCCGGGAGCGTGAACTCACGACCGGCGTCCGGTCCGACGAGAACCCGTACGACCGCGATGGTGGGGGCATGTCCCGTACGAGCAGCGGCATAGTAGACGCCGGCGTCCGCGAGCTCGATGACGGCGCCTGAGCCGACCCAGGCCTCACCGATGGGCGCTTCGGGCGGCAGCGGCAGCGTCTCGCCTGACCCGGGGAGTCGTGCGTGCAGCGTGAACTCCGCCGATGCGGAGTCCGGCCCATGTGGATCCACCCTGGCGATCGTGCTCGCGACCTCTGCGATGCTCGCCGCGGCGTCCGTTGTGACGACGATGTCGTCAGCGGTCCCGGACGGCCTCGTGAGTGTGAGCTTGATGCGCATGCTTGATCCCCTGTCGGCTCGCGATCGCTGGTGTGAACCTCGATCAGACTATCGAGGGTCGCGCCACCGGGGATCGGCACGGCGCCGATTGTGAAGAGGCGCCCGTTCCGGTGTGCCTGTGAGGGAGCGTTTAGCGTATCGAGTCGAGCAATCGGTCGCGATGGGGAGGACTGCCCATCGGCTCCCTGATTCGAGCACCCCGGAACGGCCCGCGGACGATGCGGGCTACCGACGGATGATCCGGATCGGGAACTCCGCCACACCGATGACGGTGCCGGACTCTGCAGGCAGGCTCTCCCCTGCCTGCACGACGACCACCGCACCGCCTGCGGTGGTCAGGGTGGTTCCGTTGGTCGAGTGCAGGTCGGTCACGTGCACGGCCCGACGCCCGGCGACGACGGCGGTGTGCGTCTTCGACACCGACATCCGCGGGTCGAGGACGGCCAGCAGCACAGCCCCCTGGTACCGGGCCTGCGGTGCCGGGTTGCGGCCGATCAGGATCGTGCCGTCCACCGGGATCACGCTCCCGTCGGGGAGTTCGAGGCCGAAGGCCGCTGCCGGCGGCGCGATGACGGTCTGCTCGGCCGGCAGAGGCACGGCCGAGGAGGCCGGCGCGGCTGGCACAACCGGCGCGGCCGACACGGCAGGTACGGTCGGCGCAGCGGGTACGGTCGGCACGGCAGGTACCGTCGGCACAACCGGCACAACCGGTTCGGCGGCAGACGTCCCGGCCATCCCAGGAGGCCCCTCGATGAGCCCAGGCGGCACCTCGATCTTGGGCGGGGCTGCGATCGGTTCGGCTGGTACGACCGGTTCGACGCCCGGTGGCTCGCCCACCGGCGGCGGCCCGATCCGTGCTGCGTCCATCCGTGCCTCCCCAGGTGAGCGCCGAGCGGCGTCCGGTCACGATTATGCCGCACCGCCCGCACCCGACGTCCGGGCGCAACGCGCTTCACGGCGTATCGCGACGCTCCCACGGCCAGCGCGGACGCGGCGGATGCCCTGAGGCGTTCGCGGCGACGGCTGCGGCCGCCAGCACGACCACGACCGCGAGCACCCCGACCGAGATGGCGAACGGTCGGACCATCGTCCCGGCGAACAGGATGGCCGCGTGGCCGCCGTCACCGGACGAGAACCAGACGAGCACCGCGCCGGTGAGCGCGTACAGGAACCACGCGACGACCCCCGTCACAACGGCGAACCAGATCTCGACCCGCGGCGGAACCCGTCGAGACTCACTCACGATCGCACCGCCGACGTACACCGTGGCGACGAGCACCATCATCGGGCCGACGACCGGATTGAGCCCTGGGACGTCGAGCACGTCCATGTTCGTCAGGAGACTGATGAACCCGAACGTGCACACCACGAGCGCGACGTAGGTGACCACCGCGAACGGCGCGACCCACCACGGCCCTCGTGCAGGAGTCGGGCCGCCGGACATCTCGGGCCGACTCAGCTCGCGACGGTGGGGCCGGCCTCGAGGACCTGCTCGTACTCGCGCTGCGCTTCGATGTTCTCGGCGCGGACCTTGCGACCGTGCGAGGCGATCCAACCGCCGAGCCACACCGGGATCTCACGGGCAACGACGAAGGCGACGACCGGGCCGAAGGCGAACGCGTTGTCGAGCAGGAGGCGCAGCGTCGCCGTTCCGCCGAGGGTCCAGGCGCGCTGCTCGAGGAGCAGGCCGCCGAACCAGGCGAGGTAGGTGACCAGGCCGATGAGCACACCGCCGAGCACCCAGTGCACCCAGCCGGCGCGGTTGATGATGACGGACGCGATGATCCAGGCGAGGAAGAATGCGATGACCGGTCCGATGAAGACCCAGCTGGTCACGAGCGTCGTGAGGATCTCGACGAAGTCATTCGAGCGTCCGACGCCCGCCCCGCCGCCGAAGGCGAGGGCCAGTCCGGAGACCGCCGCGGCGTAGATCGCCCCGAACACGACGGTGCCGAGGAGGCCGATGAGGATGCCGAACCCGCGGTTCCCGCGATCCTTCGGCTGCTCAGGCGCCTGCACGTACAACGGGAACTGCTGCTGCGCCGGCGCGAACTGCTGCGCGAGTGGCGCAGCCGTCTGCTCTGCGACGGGCACGTAGGCTGCTGCGGGGTACGGGTGGGACTCGAACTCTTCGGCAGGCGCCGACGCGGGAGCGAACTGCTCGACCGGTGGCTGGGCGATGGCCGGCTCCGACCATGCCTGCTGAGCCGGGACGTACTGCGCCGGAGCCTGCTGCGCCGGGTTGTACTGCGCGGCCGTCTGCTCGGCGGGGGTGAACTGGGTCGTCGCGGTGTCGACGGCGGGCGCCGGATCCGCGACGGGAGCCTGGTGGGTCTCCGGGACGATGACGGGAGCTGCTGCTGGAAGAGCTGCAGGAGGGGCATCGACGGGTGCTGCCGCGTCGGTCTCGACGGCCGACGTGGCGGCGTCGTCCGCCGGCTGCTCGCCGGTCACGGAATCACGCGCGGCGGCGTCCGCCTCGAGGCGATCCGACGAACCGGGTTCAGGGGTCGGGTTGCTCATGATTCGCTCCTTCTTCGGCGCCGTGCTGGCACCTCGATCGACACTGTAGCAACGGAGTGGCCGGTTGCAGCGGAACCGCGCTGAACGTCCGGGGACTTGCATTTCAGTCCGAGAGCGCCCTCGCATCGCTTCCCGCGCGCGGCTGGAGGGCCCGGAAATCGGATTCAGGCCGAATTCATGTCGAATGGCAATGGTCGGCACAGCCGAACCGGATCGGATGGAGGACGACAACGCACGATCATCGCGTCCGGCCCCGCCTGGACCAGTCACACCACGGAGCCTCCCCATGCAGCAGCCCACCGCCCATCGTCGCCCGGCCGGCGCGCCCGTCGTGCCACGATCGGTCCGACGCCGACGGGCACAGATCGTGGGGGCCGCGACCGCAGTGGGCCTCGTCGCCTGCTTCGTGGTCGGCATCGTCTACGGCGACGAGGGCGCATCCTCAGCCGCAGAGACGACGCACACCGAGTCGAGCGCACACACGACGGCGCCCCCGGCCGCGACGCCGCAGTCGGCCGCGGCCGCCGATCCGGCCACCGCTCCGGCCGCAGCTCCGGCCACGGCCCAGCTCGCAGAGGCCAGCGGAGAGGGGGACGGCATCGCGCCGCCCCTCGACCCGGCCCTCTCCGCTGCGGTGACCGCACAGATGCAGTACGTCTACGGTCACTGGAACAGCTACAACCTGGAGGCCTACGGCTCCCTCGACGACAACGATTGCGCCAACTTCGCCAGCCAGAGCCTCATCGCCCGCGGGTGGACGATGACCGACGATTGGTGGGCAGCGGGCACTGGATCCGACTTCGACTTCTCGAAGGCGTGGGTGAGCTCCACCGCACTGATGAACTACCTCTCCGAGCACCCGAAGCTCGCAACGGCGCTCGACGACACGCAGCGCGCGCAGGTCAAGGTCGGCGACATCGTGCAGTTCGACTGGGACCGCAGCGGCGACCGCGACCACACCGGCATCGTGACGGCTGTGACTCACACCGCCACGGGCATCGACATCCGCTATGCGGCGCACACCGACGACACCGTCGACCGCTCGGTGGACTGGGCCATCCACACGTACCACCCCGGTGCTGCCGTGTACTACTGGAGCATCCACTAGGCCGCACCCGAGGAACATCGGCGCCTGGATCAGTTCGGGAAGAGCGTCTCGATGATCGTCGTGGTGTACCCGGTCAAGGTCGTGTTCGACCATCTGGTGGCGACCCACAGCCCGTCGCGCAGGAAGTGCTGCTCGCCGCCGTCGTTCCCTGCGCCGCTCCACTCGATGACACACCTCGTCCCGCCGTGGTCGTCCGAGCACGAGTAGCTCGCCGCCTTCATCCGGTCGATTGCGGCCGTCGCCTGGGCCTCGGTCACCGAGACCACGTTCGTCTCCACACCGCGCTCCGACCCGCCGTTCGGGTTCACGAAGATGCATGTGAGCCGGTCTGATCCACGGAGCATGGTCTTCAGGGAGTCGTCGTTCGACGCGATCCAGTCGGTCAGCGGCTTCGCCCAGTCCGGGTTGAAGGCGAACCGTTGTTCGTTCTCGACCGTTTGGATGTAGCCGGCCGGGTAGAGGGCCTGACAGTCGGTCGGGCGGGCGAGCTGTCCGGGTGCCGGGGTCGTGGTCGGTTCCGGCGATGTCGTTGGCTCGGTCGATGGGGTCGCCGTTGTACTCGGGGACGCGCTGCCGTCGGCTGCGGGACGGCCGCTGAATTGCCCGCCGATGATGAGCCCGATGACGACGACGAGCGCGATCGCGAGCACCCCGGCGATCACACCGAGCGCGATCAGGCTGCGATTACGGGGAGCACGAGGCCCTTGGCCGCCGGGCGCCGGAGGCTGCTGCTGCGGCGCAGGTGGCCGCACCGGCGGCACGGGCGGCTGCACGGGTGGCTGAACCGGCGGCACCGGCGGCTGCACCGGCTGCTGCACCGGTTGTGGATCAGGCGTCCCAGGAGTCTGCCCGCCCTGCCCGGACCCATCGCCGACCGGTCGTCGTCCCTGCCACGGATCATTCAGCGGATCGCTCATCTCCCCAGGATGCCTCCCCCACAGGTGCCGCGCAATCTCGCCCATTCCGTTCCGTTCCGAAACGATACGCGTTTCCACCGCCCCGCCCCCGTTCGCCGAGGGGATGTGAATCGCTCCCCCGATCGCCATCTGAACGACAGAATGCCTCACCTCGCGGACATGACAATGGGCCCGCCTGCCGAAGCAGACGGGCCCACGATCATGCGGCTACACCCTAGTTGTAGTTACCGGGGGTGAAGTCGTCGGAACTGAAGCTGTCGAAGTCGACGAAGCTCAGATCGGACTCGTTGAACGCGCCGTCCTCACCGAAGATCCGGTTCGGGTAACGCTCAGCCTTGGCTTCTTCCGTCGCCTCGACGATCACGTTGCGGTAGCGCGGCAGACCGGTACCGGCCGGGATGAGCTTACCGATGATGACGTTCTCCTTGAGGCCGACCAGCGGGTCGCTCTTGCCTTCCATGGCGGCCTGCGTGAGCACACGCGTGGTCTCCTGGAAGGAAGCGGCCGACAGCCACGACTCGGTCGCAAGCGAAGCCTTGGTGATACCCATGACTTCCTGACGAGCCGATGCCGTACGGCGGCCCTCCGACACGGCCGAGCGGTTGAGCTCGGCGTAGCGCAGCCGGTCGACGAGCTCACCAGGCAGCAGGTCGGTGTCACCGTGGTCGACCACGGTCACCTTCCGCAGCATCTGGCGCACGATGACCTCGATGTGCTTGTCGTGGATGGGGACACCCTGCGAACGGTAGACGCCCTGCACACCACCGACGAGGTGCTTCTGCACCTCACGGACGCCCTGCACGCGCAGGACTTCCTTCGGGTCGACAGCACCGACGTGGATCTTCTGACCCAGCTCGACGTGCTGTCCGTCCTCGACGAGGAGGACTGCACGCTTCAGCACCGGGTAGATGACCGGCTCGTCGCCGTTGTCCGGCGTCAGGATGACCTTGCGGGCCTTGTCGTTCTCGTCGATCGTGATGCGACCGGCGGCTTCGGCGATCGGGGTCGCACCCTTGGGGGTACGAGCCTCGAACAGCTCCTGCACGCGGGGCAGACCCTGCGTGATGTCGTCGGCCGATGCAGAACCACCCGTGTGGAAGGTACGCATCGTGAGCTGGGTTCCCGGCTCACCGATCGACTGTGCAGCGATGATGCCGACGGCCTCACCGATGTCGACGAGCTTGCCCGTGGCGAGCGAGCGGCCGTAGCAGGCAGCACACACACCGACGGTGGACTCACACGTCAGGACGGAACGGACCTTGATGTTCTCCACACCGGCGGACACGAGCTTGTCGATGAGCACGTCACCGACGTCCTCACCGGCCTCGGCAACGACGGTGCCCTTCGGGTCGACGGCCGCCGCAGCGAGCGAACGGGCGAACACGGAGTTCTCCACGTTCGGGTCGCGGACCAGGTTGCCCTGGCTGTCGACGTTCGCGATCGCGAGCTCGAGACCCTTCGTCGTACCGCAGTCGTCTTCGCGGATGATGACATCCTGCGAGACGTCGACGAGACGACGCGTGAGGTACCCGGAGTCGGCCGTACGAAGAGCCGTGTCGGCCAGACCCTTACGAGCACCGTGGGTCGCGATGAAGTACTCGGCGACCGACAGGCCCTCACGGTAGGAGGAGATGATCGGGCGAGGGATGATCTCACCCTTCGGGTTGTTCACCAGGCCTCGCATACCCGCGATGTTGCGGATCTGCAGCCAGTTACCACGAGCACCCGACGACACCATGCGGTTGATGGTGTTGTCCTCAGGGAAGTTCGCGCGCATGGCTTCGGCGACCTTCTCAGTTGCCTCGGTCCAGATCTTGATGAGCTCCTGGCGACGCTCCGTGTCGGTGGTCAGACCCTTGTCGAACTGGCTCTGGACCTTCGCGGCCTGCTTCTCGTAGCCCGCGACGATCTCGCGCTTGTTCGGCGGCGTGAGGACGTCGCTGAGCGCGACGGTCACACCGGAACGGGTGGCCCAGTGGAAGCCGGCGTCCTTGATGTTGTCAAGGGTCGCCGCCACGACGGTCTTCGGGTAACGCTCCGCGAGGTCGTTGACGATCGACGACAGGTTGCCCTTGTCCGCGATGTCCTCGAAGTACGGGTAGTCCTCCGGGAGCGCCTCGTTGAAGAGTGCGCGACCGAGCGTGGTCTCGACGAGTGCGACGCCACTGCCTTCGTAGCCCTCAGGGCCGGTGCCCTCAGCGAAGGTGATGTCGTGCAGACGGATCCGCACCTTGGCGTTGAGGTCGAGCGAGCCCTGGTCCTTGGCGAGGATCGCCTCGGCGACGGACGAGAACGCACGGCCTTCACCCTCGACACCGCTCTTGAGCGTGGTCAGGTGGTGGAGTCCGACGATCATGTCCTGCGTCGGCAGGGTGACCGGGCGTCCGTCGGACGGCTTCAGGATGTTGTTCGAAGCGAGCATCAGGATGCGTGCTTCGGCCTGGGCCTCGACCGACAGGGGCAGGTGGACAGCCATCTGGTCGCCGTCGAAGTCTGCGTTGAACGCAGCACACACGAGCGGGTGCAGCTGGATGGCCTTGCCCTCGACGAGCTGAGGCTCGAACGCCTGGATGCCGAGACGGTGCAGCGTTGGTGCGCGGTTGAGCAGCACGGGACGCTCGCGGATGATCTCCTCCAGCACGTCCCAGACCTCGGGACGGCTGCGCTCGACCATGCGCTTCGCGGCCTTGATGTTCTGAGCGTGGCTCAGGTCGATCAGGCGCTTGATGACGAACGGCTTGAAGAGCTCCAGAGCCATCTGCTTGGGCAGACCACACTGGTGCAGCTTCAGCTGCGGGCCGACGATGATGACCGAACGGCCGGAGTAGTCGACGCGCTTGCCGAGGAGGTTCTGACGGAACCGACCCTGCTTACCCTTCAGCATGTCGCTGAGGGACTTGAGCGCACGGTTACCCGTACCCGTGACCGGACGTCCACGACGACCGTTGTCGAACAGTGCGTCAACGGCCTCCTGCAGCATCCGCTTCTCGTTGTTCACGATGATCTCGGGGGCGCCGAGGTCGAGCAGACGACGCAGACGGTTGTTGCGGTTGATCACACGACGGTAGAGGTCGTTGAGGTCGGAGGTCGCGAAGCGGCCACCGTCCAGCTGGACCATCGGGCGCAGCTCCGGCGGGATCACCGGAACGACGTCGAGGACCATCGCGGCCGGCGAGTTGCCGGTGATGAGGAACGAGTTGACCACACGCAGACGCTTGATGGCGCGGATCTTCTTCTGACCCTTGCCCTCCGCGATCTGGTGGTGGAGCAGCTCGGACTCTGCAGCGAGGTCGAAGGACAGCAGGCGCTTCTTGACGGCCTCTGCACCCATGTACGCCTCGAAGTACAGGCCGAAACGGTCCTGCAGTTCGTGGAACACGGAGTCTTCCGGCTTCAGGTCGCCGACCTTCAGGTTGCGGAAGTCCTCCCACACGCGCTCGAGGTGGGCGATCTGCTCGTCGTACGACTTGCGGGTCTGGCCCATCTCCTTCTCAGCAGCGTCCTTGGTGCGACGCTTCTGCTCGCTCTTCGCGCCTTCCGCCTCGAGGACGACGAGGTCGTCTTCCAGCTTCTTCAGGCGGTCTGCGATGCGCGAGTCGCGCTGGTCGCCGAGGGTCTTGATCTCGAGGCGGAGCTCGTTCTCAAGGCCGGGCATGTCCTGGTGGCGTGCGTCCTCGTCCACGTCGATGACCATGTAGGCCGCGAAGTAGATGACCTTCTCGAGGTCCTTGGGCGCCATGTCCAGCAGGTAGCCGAGGCGCGAGGGGACACCCTTGAAGTACCAGATGTGGGTGACGGGGGCGGCGAGCTCGATGTGGCCCATGCGCTCACGGCGCACGGACGACTTCGTGACTTCCACACCACAGCGCTCACACACGATGCCCTTGAACCGGACACGCTTGTACTTGCCGCAGGCGCACTCCCAGTCCCGCGAGGGTCCGAAGATCTGTTCGCCGAACAGACCGTCCTTCTCGGGCTTCAGGGTGCGGTAGTTGATGGTCTCAGGCTTCTTGACCTCACCGTGCGACCAGGCACGGATGTCGTCTGCGGTGGCCAGACCAATGCGAAGCTCGTCAAAAGTTGTGACGTCGAGCAATGTATCTCCTATGAAAGGTTTCGTCAGTCTCTACAGTGGTCAGGCTTAGATCTCGTCGATCGACGAGGACTCGAACCTGGAGGAAATGTTGATGCCGAGCTCTTCGGCGGCGCGGAACGCGTCGTCGTCGGTGTCGCGCAGGCTCACCGCGGTGCCGTCGGCCGAGAGGACCTCGACGTTCAAGCACAGCGACTGCATTTCCTTGATGAGCACCTTGAAGCTCTCGGGGATGCCCGGCTCCTGGATGTTCTCGCCCTTGACGATGGCCTCGTACACCTTGACGCGGCCGAGGATGTCGTCGGACTTGATCGTCAGGAGCTCCTGGAGTGCGTATGCCGCACCGTAGGCCTCGAGGGCCCACACTTCCATCTCACCGAAACGCTGTCCACCGAACTGCGCCTTACCACCGAGCGGCTGCTGGGTGATCATCGAGTACGGACCCGTGGAGCGTGCGTGGATCTTGTCGTCGACCAGGTGGTGCAGCTTCAGGATGTACATGTAGCCGACCGAGACCGGAGCCGGGAACGGCTCACCAGAACGACCGTCGAACAGACGGGTCTTTCCGCTCGAACCGATCAGGCGGTCGCCGTCACGGGTCACGGTGGTCGAGTCGAGCAGACCAGCGATCTCCTCCTCGGAGGCGCCGTCGAACACGGGGGTCGCGACCTTCGTGTTCGGCTCTGCCGAGTGCGCGGCGGCCGGGAGCTTCTTGGCCCAGGCCGGCTTGCCCTCGACGTTCCAACCCTGCTTCGCGATCCATCCGAGGTGCAGCTCGAGCACCTGGCCGAAGTTCATTCGACCGGGGATGCCGAGCGGGTTCAGGATGATGTCGACGGGGGTTCCGTCGGCGAGGAACGGCATGTCCTCGACCGGCAGGATCTTCGCGATGACACCCTTGTTGCCGTGACGGCCGGCGAGCTTGTCGCCCTCGGTGATCTTGCGCTTCTGGGCGATGTAGACGACCACACGCTGGTTGACGCCTGAGCCGAGCTCGTCGTCGCCGTCCTGTGCGTCGAACACCTTGACGGCGATGATCGTGCCGGCTTCACCGTGGGGCACCTTGAGCGAGGTGTCGCGGACTTCGCGGCTCTTCTCGTTGAAGATGGCGCGCAGCAGGCGCTCCTCCGCGGACAGCTCGGTCTCACCCTTCGGCGTGACCTTGCCCACGAGGATGTCGCCTGGGCGGACCTCTGCACCGATGCGGATGATGCCGCGCTCGTCCAGGTCCTTCAGGAGCTCCGGGCTGACGTTGGGGAGGTCACGGGTGATCTCCTCCTTGCCGAGCTTCGTGTCGCGAGCGTCGACTTCGTACTCTTCGATGTGGATCGAGGAGAGGACGTCGTCCTTCACCAGGTTCTGGCTGAGGATGATCGCGTCCTCGAAGTTGTGACCCTCCCACGTCATAAACGCGACGAGGAGGTTCTTGCCGAGCGCGAGCTCGCCGTTCTCCGTTGCGGGACCGTCGGCGATGACCTCGCCGGCCTCGATGCGCTCACCCTCGGAGACGATGACGCGGTTGTTGTAGCTCGTGCCCTGGTTGGAGCGGTCGAACTTGCGCAGGTAGTAGGTCTGCGTTCCACCCTCGTCGAGCTGGATGGTTACGGACTCTGCCGAGACCTCCTGGACGACACCGGCCTTGTCGGCGGTGACGACATCGCCGGCGTCGATGGCTGCGTAGCCCTCCATACCGGTGCCGACGAGCGGCGAGTCGGAACGGAGCAGCGGAACGGCCTGACGCTGCATGTTGGCACCCATGAGTGCGCGGTTCGCGTCGTCGTGCTCGAGGAACGGGATGAGCGACGTCGCGACGGAGACCATCTGACGGGGCGAGACGTCCATGTAGCCGATGTCCTCGGCTGCGAAGAGGTCGACCTCTCCACCCTTCTTACGGGCCAGGACGCGGTCCTCCTGGAAGTGGCCGTCCGCCTTCAGCGGAGCGTTGGCCTGGGCGACGATGAAGTCGTCCTCTTCCATGGCGGTCAGGTAGTCGATGTCGTCGGTCACTCGACCGGCGACGACGCGACGGTACGGGGTCTCGATGAAACCGAAGGAGTTGATCCGCGCGAACGATGCGAGCGAACCGATCAGACCGATGTTCGGGCCTTCAGGGGTCTCGATCGGGCACATGCGGCCGTAGTGGGACGGGTGAACGTCTCGCACCTCGACGCCGGCACGCTCACGCGACAGACCACCAGGGCCGAGGGCCGAGAGGCGACGCTTGTGCGTGAGGCCCGCGAGCGGGTTGTTCTGGTCCATGAACTGCGACAGCTGCGAGGTCCCGAAGAACTCCTTGATCGCGGCGACGACGGGGCGCACGTTGATCAGGGTCTGCGGCGTGATGGCCTCGATGTCCTGCGTGGTCATGCGCTCGCGGACGACGCGCTCCATGCGGGACAGACCCGTGCGGACCTGGTTCTGGATGAGCTCGCCGACGGCGCGGATGCGACGGTTGCCGAAGTTGTCGATGTCGTCGGTGTCGAGACGGAGGTCGACCGGCTTGCCGGCACGGATGCCCGGCAGCGTCGTGGTGCCGCGGTGCAGGGCGACGAGGTACTTGATCGTCGCGACGATGTCGTCGACGGTCAGGACCGAGTCGCTGAGCGGCTTGTCGAGGCCCAGCTTGTTGTTGATCTTGTAGCGGCCGACCTTCGCGAGGTCGTAGCGCTTCGAGTTGAAGTAGAAGTTGTCGAGGAGCGCACGCGCGGCCTCTGCAGCGACCTGCTCGCCCGGACGGAGCTTGCGGTAGATGTCGCGGAGGGCGTCTTCCTTCGTGAGGATGGTGTCCTTCTCGAGCGTGAGCTCGATGGACTCGTATCCCTTGAACTCCTGGAGGATCTCCTCGCTCGTCATGCCGAGCGCCTTGAGGAACACGGTGACGGACTGCTTGCGCTTGCGGTCGATGCGGACGCCGACCTGGTCGCGCTTGTCGATCTCGAACTCGAGCCATGCACCACGGCTCGGGATGACGCGAGCCGAGAAGATGTCCTTGTCGGAGGTCTTCTCCTGAGCGGACTCGAAGTACACGCCCGGGCTGCGGACGAGCTGCGAGACGACGACACGCTCGGTGCCGTTGATGATGAACGTTCCACGCTCGGTCATGAGCGGGAAGTCGCCCATGAAGACCGTCTGCGTCTTGATCTCACCCGTGAGGTGGTTCATGAACTCTGCTTCGACGTAGAGCGGAGCAGCGTAGGTCTTGCCACGCTCCTTGCACTCGTCGATGGAGTACTTCTCCGGCTCCAGGTACGGGTTGGCGAAGCTGAGCTGCATCGTCTCGCCGAGGTCCTCGATGGGGGAGATCTCCTCGAAGATCTCGTCGAGGCCGCTCTTGGTCGGCAGGTCCTGTCGGCCGGCCTGGGTGGCTTCAGCGACGCGTGCCTTCCACACGTCGTTGCCGACCAGCCAGTCGAAGCTTTCGGTCTGCAGAGCCAGAAGGTCTGGGACCGTCAGCGTGTCGGTGATCTTCGCGAACGAGAGGCGGGATGCTCCGCGGCCGTTCTTGGGTGAGTTGGTGGATGCGTTGCGCGCAGCAGCCAAGGGATAACCTCCGGGGGCCTGTTGTGGGCCGAGTTACTGGTCGTCAGTGGAGTTACTCACAGATTCGAGCCGGTGACGGGGTGAACCGTACACGCGAAGCCGACCGCAATATGAAGGCAGGAAAGATCTGGGAGCGCAAAGAACAACTATAGGCCGGAAATCCCGGCGTGTCCAGTCTTTCCTTGACGACTTTTCAAATCTCCGGTATAACGTCCGCCGTATCCCTCCCGTCGACGAGCGTAACTCCTTCAATCCGGACCGCCGATTCTGCAGATCCGCGGATTTCCGCGGTTCCGCATCCGGACGGCGTCAGAATTGAAGGAGTTGTGCTCGATGGGGGCTGGGCAGGATGGACAGGATGGGCGGGGTGGACGAGCGGAGCGACGGGAGGGCGGGGAAGTAGGGTTGGGGGATGGACGAGGCACAGGTACGACTCGGCGTCAGCGGCTACCTCGCGAAGATCGAAGCGGATCGATTCGTCCCGGGGACGTATCAACTCGTGGTCGACGGGACGCCCCAGTCGCACGTCAACCTCGACGATCCGTCAGAGCTCTTCTTCGAGTACGTGCAGCGCATCGGCCACATCATCGACGAGATCGGCGACCCCGGCCGCCCCATCACCGCGGTCCACCTCGGTGCAGGCGCCCTCACGATCCCGCGCTACGTCGAGGCGACGAGGCCGGGGTCGAGACAACAGGTCATCGAACTCGAACGCGAGCTCGTCGAACTCGTCCGCGAACACCTCCCGCTCCCCAAACGCGCCCAGATCCGGGTCCGGTACGGCGATGCGCGGGAGATCGTCGCGAAGCTGCCGCCCGGCCTCCACGGGACGGTCGACCTCGTCGTCGTCGATGTCTTCAGCGGCGCGAACACACCGGCTCACGTCACCAGCACCGAGTTCTACGCGTCGGCCGTCGAACTGCTCGCCCCGGACGGCGTCATCGTCGTCAATGTCGCAGACGGCCAGGGCCTCGCCTTCGCCCGCGGACAGGCGGCGACCCTCGCGGCCTCGGTCGCCCACGTCGCCGCCCTCGCCGAGACCCAGGTGCTGAAGGGCCGCCGCTTCGGCAACGTCGTCCTGGTCGGCTCGAACACCGAACTCCCCCTCGACTACCTCCCGCGACTGATGGCCGCCGGCCCGCACCCGGCGAAATCGGTCTCCGGGCGGGAACTGCGCGACTTCATCGCCGGAGCCTCCGTCGTGACCGATGCGACGGCCGTCCCGTCGCCGAGTCCAGGGCAGGGCATCTTCTCCAGCAAGTAGCCCTGCGACACGGCGTCCTCCAACACGCCGTCGGTTCCCCGTCGCCCTGAAGGGCGGCGATGTCGGCTGCTCGGAGTACCCTGACCACATGGCAGAACTCGGCCGGGTCACGGCGTGGGCACAGGCACTCATCACCCTGCACCTCGACCCTGCCGTGTGGACGTTCGGATTCGACAACGCCAAGCGCCGTGCCGGCCTCTGCAACTTCACCACCCACCGCATCACGGTGTCCCGCTACCTCGCCGCCAGGTACGAGGACGACGAGATCCATCAGATCCTCCTGCACGAGGTCGCCCACGCCCTCGCCGGCCCTCGCGCAGGCCACGGACAGAAGTGGCGCCGCATCGCCGCCGACCTCGGCTACGAGGGCTCCAGACTGCACGACGGCGAGACCGCGGACGAGCTGGCGCCGTGGGTCGGCACCTGCCCGGCCGGCCACCTCCTGTACCGCCATCGTCGCCCCACCAGGACCACCTCGTGCGGCAAGTGCTCCCGCTCGTTCGATCCGGCGCACGTCCTGACCTGGCAGCATCGCGAGGTCACCCCGGCCATGCGCAGGCGCGCGGCGGCAGCGGACGGGACGGCCGATGCGGCCGGCAGCGCGACCTCGGTTCCGACAGGCGCGGTCACGACCGCTGCAGCAGCGGCGGCCGACCCGCTCGGGCAGGAGGCCTGAGATGGCTGCGAAGGCTGCACAGCCGGCCACTGGCTCCTCGGAGCGCTGGGTGGCACTGCTCCGCGGCGTCAACGTCGGCGGCATCACGGTCAAATCCGCCGAGCTCACCGCCATGATGACGGGCCTCGGATTCACCGAGGTCAAGACGGTCCTGGCGAGCGGCAACGTCCTGTTCACGGCGGAGGGCACCACTCCGGGTGCTGCTGCCGACGCGCGCCGCCTCAAGACGTCGATCGAGCGGGCACTCGCCGACACCTTCGGCTACGAGGCGTGGATCATCCTCACCTCGCAGGGAGCCCTCCGCGCGGTCGTCGACGCCTACCCCTGGGCGGAGACCGCCGAGCTGCAGCCGTACGTCATGTTCGGCTCAGAGCAGCATCCGCTCGACGCCCTGAACACGTTCGCCGCGTCACTCCACGATCAGCCGGACCGCGTGCAGCCCGGTGACGGGGTGCTGTACTGGGAGGTGCCGAAGGGCATGAGCGTCGACACCGCATTCGCCAAGGAATCGGCGAAGAAGACCTACAAGGCCACCACAACGACCCGCAACCTGCGGACGCTGCGCAAGCTCCTCTAGCGCCGGCCGCTCACTCGGGACCGCGGCCACGGACACCCCGACTGCGCCCGTCCCAGCGTGCTCACTCCCCCGTCACCCCGTCCAACTGCTCGCGCAGGATGTCGACGTGCCCCAGGTGGCGAGCGGTCTCTTCGATGAGGTGCAGGATGATCCATCTGAGCGAGAACCGACCCTCCCCCGCCGCGCTCAGGTCGTCGAGGGCGTACCGGGATGCGACCTCGCGCGACTCAGCGCAGGCGAGTTCGTACTCGACGATGATCTCCTCGAGCGAGTCCTGCCCGCTCACCCGGAAATCGCCGTCCGGATCGTCGTCGGTGTAGTGGACGGGGACCTGTTCCTGCCCGTCCATGTCCTCGCGGAACCAGCTGCGCTCGACGTCGGCGAGGTGCCTCAGCATCCCGGAGACCGTCGTGAGACTCGGGAGGAGCCGCTTGGCCGCATCGGCATCGCTCAGCCCGCGAGCCTTCCACACGATCGTGGCGCGCTGGAGGTCGAGGAATCCTTCGAGCATGGCGCGTTCGTCGCCGCGCTCGGGAGGCCTCGGCCGGTCGAGGGCGTCGATGCTAGGCGCCGACCGTCACGCGGGGGTCGAAGGCGACGTAGTTCGCGAACTCCTTGCCGACGCGCTCCGCAGCGCCGTCGTATGGGTTCGGGTAGGACCAGGCGTGGTCCTTGGCGACCTCGCCGCCGACGGAGACATCGAAGTACTGGCACACGCCCTTCCACGGGCAGGTGTACGGCGTCGGGCTCTCGGCGAGCGCACCCTCCACGATGCTCGACGGCGGGAAGTACCAGTTGCCCTCGATCTTGATGAGGTCCTCATCGGGAGCCTCGGCGATGACATTGCCGTTCAGTGATGCACGCATAGCCCGACCCTACGCTCGGAACTCGCCGCCGTCCAGGACGGGAACCGTCGTCGAGACGTCGACCTCGCGGGCGAGCTGCACGAGCTCGGCGTCGCCCGTCTGCGCGAGGAGCTGAGCCGACCCGGACGCGGACAACAAGTGTCCGACGCCGTTCCGCAATCCGTCGTACGCCGCCGCAGCGGCAGCGGCCTCCGGGGAGGTGAAGTCGATGCCGCGGGCGCCGAGCGCATCGATGATTGCCCCCGCGCCGAACAGGTCCTCGACGGCGAACCGGGCGGAGCCTGCCTCGTCGACGTCGCCGACCGCGACGACCACGACACTCGTGCGGCGGCCGAGCTCCGCCTGCTTCGCGATGATCCAATCCGCGACAGCGGAGCGGTTGCGCAGGCACCCGGCAATCACGATCGCACCGGTCGCGGCGAGCGCCGTGGCGACAGCTGCACCGCTGTGCGGGTCGTCCGCCTCGTCCAGCACGGTCGAGCCGCCGGTCGATGCCGCGACCTCGAGCGACGTCGTGTACGACAGCACGTCCACGAGGACCGCGACGTCCGAGGGTTCGACCCGGCCGGCGCCGTGCTCGGACCAGTCGAATCGGACCTGGTACTTCGTCTGGGCGAACGGGGGCTGGACGGGGATCGGCTGCATCACCCAGCCATCGTATCGGCCGCCCTGACCGGCCGCGCCTACCGCCGCTCCTCCGGGAACCGCAGCCGATCATCGGGATCCCGGGGGCGCATCTCGTTGCGGATGAGCTCGAAGTCGTGCCGTGTCAACTCGATGACCCCGCGTCGGAGCTGATAGCCCCAGTCGGGATTGAGACTCGTGAAATCGAGCAGGCTGCGGAGCGGACGGATGGGGGTCTCCTCCGCATCGAGCACGTAGTCCACCCGGCGGCGCCACGGCGCCCACTCGCTGCCGGACATGGCCTGCTTGTCCGCCTGATAGACCGTGTCATCGCTGATCCGGCCGATGCCGGTGAACGCGCGCAGCGGCTCGCCGTCCGGGGTGCTGACCCTGGGCGAGTAGTAGACGAGGCCGTCCGACTCCCGCATGCGTTCGAGGCCGGCGCGATGGCCGTGGTTGATCTGCGCGAACCCGCCGCGCACGGCGATGCGCACGTGATCGCGTTGGACCACGCCCAGCCAGTACCGGATCGCCATGTGTCCTGTCTAACGCATTCCGCCGACAGCGCGTATTCGGCGCCGCTCCGCATCCGGAGCCTGGCGGTCCGGGGCCTGCCCGTCACGGGCCTGCACGTCAGGGGCCTGTCTGTCCGGAGCGTGCCGTGCAACACTGAGGTCATGCGCGTGATGCTCAAGCTCGTCCTCGACTGCGATGCCGATGCCGCCTGGCGCGCACTGCGATCGCCGACGGTCCTCCGAGAGCTGTACAGCCCCCTCATCGCCCTCGAATCGCTCGACGCCACTGGCTTCCCCACCACTTGGGAACCGGGCGACCACCGGGTCATGATGGAGGCGGCGGGCGCCGTCCCGCTCGGCAAGCAGATCATCCGGTTGAGCTTCATCGAGCGCCCGGACGGTGTCCGCATCCTCCGCGACTCCGGCGAGCCCGTCAGCGGCCCGCTCAGCAAGCTCGCCGGCTGAGACCATCAGATGGCGGTCTCGCGTCTGCCTGGCGATCCGTCGAAAACGCTCTACCGGGACCGGCTCGTCATCAAGGGCTCGATCGCACCGCTCTACTGGTACCCGCTCTGGGCCACCTGGCAGTGGCGCGGGGCGCGCATCGCGGCCCTCGCACCGACGTGGGCGTTCGACCCGCCGCTGCCGGAGGACGAGACGGCGGTCTGATCCGTCGCGAGATCGGCGCGCTGTTCAGCCCTCGGTCGCGCGACCGTCGCCGCTTCTGGAACCGGGTTCCCCAGCGAACTCACACCCCGTGCGCTAGACTGGGAACACTTGCGGGTGTTCCGCGCCACTGGGCGTATCCACCGCTTGCGTCGTAGAACGCTCCCTCTCTCCCCGAGATGCGCCGGATCGCACCGTGCAAACCGCACAACGCCAACCGCACGCAGCGCCACGGATCTCGGGTCGATGACACTTCATACGGCGAACGGATGCGCGATCCTGCGCCTTCGCCACTCCCCACGCAGCGACGACGCCAGCGGATTGCCACCAGGCATCCGCTCGTCTGCCTGCGCGGCCGTGCCTGAAAGACACAACCATGCCAGACATCACCTTCGACGCCCTCGGCGTCCCGGCGCCCATCGTCACCGCCCTCGCCAAGGACGGCAAGACCACGGCGTTCCCCATCCAGATCGACACCCTCCCGGACACCCTCGGCGGACGCGACGTCCTCGGCCGCGGCAAGACCGGCTCGGGCAAGACCCTCGCGTTCAGCATCCCCATGGTTGCCCGCCTCGGCGGCGCACTCGCCGGCGGCAAGCGTCGCCCGGGTCGTCCCCTCGGCCTCGTCCTCGCACCGACGCGTGAACTCGCGACGCAGATCGCAGCCGTGATGCAGCCGCTCGCCGACGCGTACGGTCTGAAGACCACCACGATCTTCGGCGGCGTCTCGCAGAAGCGTCAGGAAGAGGCCCTCCGCGGCGGCGTCGACATCGTCATCGCGTGCCCCGGCCGTCTCGAAGACCTCATGAAGCAGGGCTTCGTGAACCTCGAAGCCGTCGAGATCACCGTCCTCGACGAGGCCGACCACATGGCAGACCTCGGCTTCCTGCCCGTCGTCACCCGCATCCTCGACAAGACGCCTCGCGGCGGACAGCGCCTGCTGTTCTCGGCGACGCTCGACAACGGCGTCGACAAGCTCGTGCGCAAGTTCCTGCAGAACGAGGTGCTGCACTCCGTCGACGAGGCCAACTCCCCCGTCGCCGCGATGACGCACCACGTCTTCACGACGCCGTCCGTCGAGTCGAAGAACGACCTCATCCAGGCGCTCGCGTCCGGCACCGGCCGTCGCATCCTGTTCATGCGCACCAAGCACCACGCCAAGAAGCTCGCCAAAAAGCTCACCGAGTCCGGCATCCCGGCCGTCGACCTGCACGGCAACCTGTCGCAGGTCGCCCGTGACCGCAACCTCGCCGCGTTCAGCGCCGGCACCGCGAAGGTCCTCGTCGCAACCGACGTCGCCGCCCGCGGCGTGCACGTCGACGACGTCGAGCTCGTCATCCACGTCGACCCGCCGACCGAGCACAAGGCATACCTGCACCGCTCTGGCCGTACGGCTCGCGCCGGCAGCGCCGGAGACGTCGTCACCATCGCGCTCCCCGCGCAGATGAGCGACCTCAAGTCCCTCCTCCGCAAGGCGGCCATCACCGTGACCCCGCAGGCAGTGACCGCGACGTCGGCTCCCGTCGTCGAGCTCATCGGCGAGGTCGCAGCGTACGTCAAGCCGGCTCCGCGCCAGGCCGAGCCGCAGGGCGGCGGTCGCTCGCAGGGCGCCAACGCACAGCGCAAGCGTGCGGCCCGCGGCGACTCCGCCGGTGGCGGTCGTGGCGGAGAAGGCCGTGGCCAGGGCGGCGGCGAAGGCCGTGGCGGCCAGGGCGGCGGCGGTCGTCGTGGCGGTCGTCCGGCCGGTGGCTCCGGCGGTTCCGGTGCGGCACAGGGGCAGGGCGGTCGCTCCGGCGGCTCGCAGGGCCAGGGCCGTTCAGGTGGCTCGGGCGGCTCGCGTTCCGGTGCTCGCGACGGTGCTGCAGCGTCGACCGGCGGCAGCCGTGCGCACTACAGCACGGGCTACGCGTCGAACTCCGGCGCTCCGGCATCGACCTCGCGTCCCCGCACCAACCGTCGGGCGCAGAGCTGATCTGAGCTGCTCTGAGCTGAGCTGAGCTGAGCTCTCTGTGCTGAGTTCTCCCGGGCGCTCCGCTTCTGAATCGAGCTGAGCCGGATCGTCGGGTGCACAGCTCGTCGAGCCTTGCTCGGTGTGCTTCCCCTGATCCGCCGTGTTCAGGAAATACTGCAGGCCAGCCGCGTATTGCGGCTGGCCTCACGTATTTCCCGAAACCGGCGGATTTTGGATGCGCGGGCGCCCGGGGTACGGTCGCTGCATGAACGCCAACGCCGTTGTTCGACCCATCCGTGACGTCGATGCAGAATCACTCGGTCGTGTCCACGCCACCTGCTGGCACGAGACCTACGACCACCTCATCAGCGAGGCCACACTCGCCAAGCTCTCCCCACGCCGGATGGCGGAACTGTGGACGCACTGGGCTGCACAAGGTCCCGAGTACACGCACTTCGCCGCGCTCGTCGACGGTGAGATCGTCGGATTCTCCGGCTCAGGACCCTCGCGTGACGACGACAAGCCGGACGAACGCGAGCTCTACTTCATCTACCTCCTCGACGCCTGGCACGGCACCGGCATCGGGCAGCAGCTGTTCGATGCGGCGATCGGCACCCAGCCGGCATTCCTGTGGGTCGCCTCCGACAACCCGCGTGCGCACCGCTTCTACGAGCGCAACGGCTTCACGCCGGACGGCGGGGACCGGACCGAGCCGTTCCTCGGCGAGACAATCCACGAGGTCCGTCTGACCCGCTGACGTTGTGCCCCACGCCGCGCTGGGGTCGGCGGTGAGCGCGATGCGCTCGCGCACGCGCGCCCCACGCTCGCGAGCGCGGGTTGCACCCACACCGCGCTGGCGCGAGCGCATCGCGCTGGTGCACACTCAGATGAGCTGGGCGAGGGAGGTGCGGACGATGACCGTCGGCTATTCGGGGAGTCCTCAGGCGAAGAAGCTCGGGATCAAGCCGGGTGTGCGACTCGCGCTGCATCGCACTCCGGCCGGATGGCGGTTCGATGCCGATCCGACCGATGCGACGCTCGTCACCGACGACGGGCCCGCCGACGTGCTCATCGCCTTCGTGACGAGCGCCGATGACGTCCTCACCGACATCGATTCCCTCCGCGAACGTGTCTTCCCCGCCGGGGCGCTGTGGATCGCGTGGCCGCGGAAGGCCGCCGGCCACGTGAGCGACGTCACGGAGAACCTCATCCGGGACACCGCGCTCGAACGCGGACTGGTCGATGTGAAGGTCGCGGCGCTCAGCGAGGACTGGTCGGCGTTGAAACTCGTGTGGCGTATCGAGAATCGCACGCGCCAGTAGCGGTGCGTCCGCGCTTCGACAAGCTCAGCGACCGGGCTCCGGAGTGATGAGCGCGGGTCTGTGCCGCGAGCGCATCGCGCTGCCGCAGACCGATGGGCGCGGGAGAGCGCGACTCGACTAGCGCGACTCGACTAGCGCAGGCGACCGACGGAGGCGAGTGCCGCACGCAGCAGCGTGCCTCGGCCGCCCTCCATCTCGGCGGCGACCGCATCGCTGCTGGCTTCCTCCGGCGTCATCCAGGTGATCTCCAGGGCGTCCTGACGCGGCTCACATGTGCCGGTGACGGGCACGACGTACGCGAGGGACACGGCGTGCTGGCGATCGTCCGAGTACGGCGACAGCCCGGGCAACGGGAAGTACTCCGCCACCTGGAACGGCACCGGGGACGCCGGCAGCAACGGGAACGCCATGGGCCCGAGGTCCTTCTCGAGGTGACGGAACAGGGCGTCGCGGATGGTCTCGCCGTACATCACCCGACCGGAGACGAGTGTGCGCGTCATCTCTCCGAGCGCGGTGGCCCTGAGCAGCACACCGACCTCGGTGACGACGCCGACGCCGTCAACCCGGACGGGCACTGCCTCGACGTACAGCAGGGGCAGTCTGCGCCTGATCTGCTCGAGCTCCATGTCCGACAGCCAACCCGGGTTGGAGTCCCCTGGCAGGTCGGGCTCCGGTGTGGGGTCAGGTGTGCGAACGCTCATGGTTCTTTCTTACCCCATGCTGGTCGGAAGCGGGCATCGACCGCGCGATCGGTGGAGAGCGCGCAGGAAGCGATCGCTGTGGAGGAGCCTCCCCCGGGGCCTCCCCCGGGGCCTCCGACACACGGATGACGGCGCGTCGGCGGCCCGTGCGACCATGGAGGGTCACGAACCGCGCATCAGGGAGGAACCCATGACCGACGACCAGACGATCGACGCCGACGCCGTGCTCTGGTCCGCCTCCCCGGCCGATCGCGAGGGCAGACCTCTGCTACTCCTGCTGCACGGCTACGGTTCGCACGAGGGCGATCTCTTCGGGCTCGCCGCGTATCTTCCGCTCGAGCCGGTCATCGCATCGCTCCGTGCCCCGTTGCGTGCATCGTGGCCGGTCGACGGCAACTCCTGGTACCCGCTCGATCTCCCCGGCGACCCGTCACCCGTCGGCGTCACGGGCGCTGCCCGCGCCGTGCTCGACTGGATCGACGCGCTCGACGTCCAGCCGACATCAATCGGTCTGCTCGGCTTCTCCCAGGGCGGGTCGCTCACGCTGCAGCTCATGCGGCTCGCGCCGGAGCGGTTCTCCTACGGCGTTGTGCTGTCCGGATTCGTCGCGTCAGGGGAGGTCGCCGGCGACGCAGACCTCGCCGTGCGCAAGCCACCAGTGTTCTGGGGCAGGGGCACAACGGACCAGGTCATCCCGGAAGCAGCCGTGTTCCGCACCACGGACTGGCTGCCGTCCCACTCCACCCTGTCCGGTCGCATCTATGAGGGCCTCGGCCACTCGGTGAGCGAGCAGGAGCTGGCGGACATCCGCGCCTTCATCGACCGCCAGCTCTGACGGATTCGCCCACTCGGGGCCGTGTGTCGGTGGGGTCGGGGATGATGGTCCCATGAGCGACGTGCTGGAGAGGTTCTCCCCCGCAACCCGCGAGTGGTTCCGCGGGGCATTCGTCGCGCCCACCCCGGCGCAGGCCGGCGCGTGGGACGCCATCTCCCGCGGGGCGCACGCCCTCGTCGTCGCGCCGACGGGTTCCGGCAAGACGCTCTCCGCGTTCCTGTGGTCCATCGACCGGTTGATGTCGCAGAACCAGCAGGACGAGCAACGTCAGCGGGAATCCGCCGCCCACGGGAGCAGCGGCACGAGCAACAGCACCACCGCGGATGCCGACGCAGCACCAACGCGCGGCACACGCGTCCTCTACATCTCGCCGCTCAAGGCCCTCGGCGTCGACGTGGAGCGCAACCTCAGGACGCCACTCGTCGGCATCGCCCAAGCCGCCAGACGGCTCGGCGTCGAGCCGCCGCACGTGAGCGTCGGCGTCAGATCGGGTGACACTCCGGCATCGGACCGTCGCGCACTCGTCAAGGACCCGCCCGATGTGCTCATCACCACGCCGGAGTCGCTCTTCCTGATGCTCACGAGCGCAGCGCGCCATACACTGTCCACCGTCGACACGATCATCATCGACGAGATCCACGCCGTCGCGTCCACCAAACGCGGCGCCCATCTGGCCGTCTCCCTCGAACGGCTCGACGCCATGCTGGAGCGCCCGGCGCAGCGCATCGGCCTGTCGGCGACGGTCCGCCCGGCCGAGGAGGTCGCCCGGTTCCTCGGCGGCCTCGCGCCGGTCGAGATCGTGTCGCCGCCGGCCGCGAAGACCTTCGACCTGCGCGTCGTCGTCCCGGTGGACGACATGACCAATCCGGATGCCGGGATGTCGAACCCAGGGGCGCCGGACGAGGCCGGCTCCGGCGGCGGCTTCACCGGTCCGACCCCGAACGGCGATGGCAGCGCCGGCGGTGGGGAGGATCGGGTCGGGAGCATCTGGCCACACGTCGAGGAGGCCATCGTCGATCGGGTGCTCGCGCATCGGTCCACGATCGTGTTCGCGAACTCCAGACGCCTGGCGGAACGGCTCACCGCCAGACTCAACGAGATCTACGAGGCGCGGATGACGGAGTCCGAGCTCGTCTCCCCTGGTGCCGGGCGGCCACCCGCGCAGCTGATGGCGCAGAGCGGTCAGACGCGAGGGTCGGCCACCACCCTAGCGAACGCCGCGAACCGCGATGGCGACTCCGACGCCGGCTCCGACTCCGACGGCGAGCAGCATCTCCTCGCGAGGGCCCACCACGGCTCCGTCTCGAAGGACCAGCGCGCCGGCATCGAGGACGACTTGAAGTCCGGCCGCCTCCGCTGCGTGGTGGCGACGTCGAGCCTCGAACTCGGCATCGACATGGGCGAGGTCGACCTCGTGATCCAGGTGGAATCCCCACCGAGCGTCGCGAGCGGCCTCCAGCGCGTCGGCCGCGCCGGCCACCAGGTGGGCGAGATCTCCCGGGGTGTGCTCTTCCCCAAGCACCGGGCCGACCTCGTGAGCACGGCCGTCGCCACTGAGCGGATGGAGGCCGGACTCATCGAGTCCATCTCCATCCCGGCGAACCCGCTCGACATCCTCGCCCAGCAGACGATCGCGGCCGTGGCGCTCGACGATCTGGACGCAGAGGCGTGGTTCGCCACGGTGAAGCGCAGCGCGCCGTTCGCCGGCCTGCCGCGTTCGGCGTACGAGGCGACCCTCGACCTCCTCGCCGGACGGTACCCGTCGGACGAATTCGCCGAGTTGCGGCCGCGCATCGTGTGGGATCGCGATGCCGGCACCCTCACCGGACGGCCGGGCGCGCAACGCCTCGCCGTGACGAGCGGCGGCACCATCCCGGATCGCGGACTCTTCGGGGTGTTTATGGTGGGCGAGGCCGCGTCGGCCGGGGCCCGCGTGGGAGAGCTCGACGAGGAGATGGTCTACGAATCCCGCGTCGGCGACGTCTTCGCGCTCGGCGCGACGAGTTGGCGCATCCAGGAGATCACGCACGACCGCGTGCTCGTGACCCCTGCCTTCGGCCAACCGGGGCGGTTGCCGTTCTGGAAGGGCGACGGCATCGGACGTCCTGCGGAACTCGGGCGGGCCATCGGCGCATTCGTCCGTGGCCTGGACACCACCGGCACCACGTCCGTCGAACGCCTCTCTGCCGCCGGCCTCGACGAACGAGCCGTCACCAACCTCCTGGCCTATGTCCGGGAGCAGAAGGAAGCGACGGGTGTCGTCCCGAGCGACACCACGCTCGTGGTGGAACGGTCGCGCGACGAGCTCGGCGACTGGCGGGTCATCCTGCATTCCCCCTACGGCATGCGTGTGCACGCACCGTGGGCGCTCGCGGTGGGCGCACGCGTCCAGGAGCGTCTCGGCGTCGACGGCTCGGCCATCGCGAGCGACGACGGCATCATCGTCCGGCTGCCGGACACCGAATCGGAACCGCCCGGCGCGGAACTGTTCGTCTTCGAACCAGAGGAACTCGACGCCCTCGTGACGCAGGAGGTCGGCGGGTCGGCACTGTTCGCCTCGCGATTCCGCGAGTGCGCCGCGCGGGCGCTCCTCCTGCCCAACTACAGTCCGCAGAAGCGCTCCCCGCTCTGGCAGCAACGCCAGCGGTCGGCGCAGCTGCTCGAAGTCGCACGCAAGTTCCCGACGTTCCCGATCATCCTGGAGACGGTCCGCGAGTGCCTGCAGGACGTCTACGACCTGCCAGCGCTCGATGCCATCGCCCGCGAGTTGCAGGCACGCACGATCCGCATCGTCGAGACCACGACCGACCAGCCGTCGCCCTATGCCCGCTCCCTGTTGTTCGGGTACGTCGGCGCGTTTATGTACGAGGGCGACAGCCCGCTGGCAGAGCGGCGGGCGGCGGCGCTCGCGGTCGACAGCACGATGCTCGGCGAGCTGCTCGGACGGGTGGAGCTGCGGGAGCTGCTCGACCCGGGCGTCATCGAGCTGACCGAGCTCGAACTGCAACGCCTGACGGGTGATCGCAAGATGAAGGGCGTCGAGGGCGTCACCGACCTGTTGCGGCTCCTCGGTCCGCTCACGGCCGCAGAGATCGCCGATCGGTGCACCTTCGACGTGCTCCAGGTGTCCCCGGACGGCGCGATTGACGCCCCACCGGATCTGGCGGGAGCCGAAGCCGCACTCGCCACCCTCGACCGCTCGAAGCGCATCATCCGCGTCCCCATCGCCGGTGTCGACCGCTGGGCGGTCATCGAGGACGCCGGCCGGTTGCGCGACGCCCTCGGCACGCCGTTGCCCATCGGCATCCCGGTCGCGTTCACCGAGCCGGTGCCTGATCCGCTCGGGGACCTCATCGCCAGGCATGCCAGAACCCACGGTCCGTTCACGACCGGCGAAGCAGCCAGACGGTTCGGGCTGGGAACGGCCGTGGTCCTCCAGACGCTCACGCGGCTCGCCGATGCCGGCCGTGTCGTCCGCGGCGAGTTCCTCCCCGCCGGCCGGGGTGACCAGTCGACCGATCCACGCGACACCGGGGAGTGGTGCGACGCCGGGGTCCTGCGCCGCCTGCGCATCCGCTCGCTCGCCGCGCTCCGCCACGAGGTCGAACCCGTCGACCAGGCGGCGTTCGCCAGATTCCTGCCCTCGTGGCAGCACGTGAACGGATCACTGCGCGGGATCGACGGCGTCGCCGCGGTGATCGATCAACTGGCCGGGACGTATATTCCCGCATCGGCATGGGAGTCGCTCATCCTGCCGTCGCGCGTCGCGGACTACAGCCCGGCCATGCTCGACGAGCTCACGGCGACGGGCGAGGTCGTCTGGTCCGGTGGGGGAACCCTGCCCGGGAACGACGGATGGGTGGCGCTGCACCTCTCGGACACCGCGCCGCTCACCCTCCCGATCGCCGCAGACCACGTGCCGGACGCCCTGCAGACGGAACTCCTCGCGACCCTCGGGGGCGGCGGCGCGTACTTCTTCCGGCAGCTCGCAGAAGCCGTCGGCTCCACGGACGACACCGTCCTGGTCGACGCCCTGTGGGAACTGGTCTGGGGCGGCCTCATCACCAACGACACCTTCGCGCCACTGCGCACGCTCGTCGGCACGGGCACCGGGACATCGGCGCACCGCGTCCAACGGCAGACGCCCAGGGCGAGGATGTACCGCGGACGGGCGATGCAACGGCCCACGATGGCCACCCGCGCTACGCCGACGCTCGGCGGACGCTGGTCGATCCTCCCGCTCGCAGAACAGGACGCGACCGTCCGCGCCGCAGCGACCGCCGAGACGCTGTTGGAGCGCTACGGCGTCGTCACACGCGGGTCCGTCATGAACGAGGGCGTCGCCGGCGGGTTCGCGCTCGCGTACCGCGTGCTCAACCGCTTCGAGGAGAACGGGCGGTGCCGGCGGGGCTACTTCGTCGAACGGCTCGGCGGCGCACAGTTCTCCGCATCGGGAACCGTCGACCGGCTGCGGACGTTCGCCAGGACCGACGAGACGCCAGCCCTCGACACCGTGACACTCGCCGCCACCGACCCGGCCAACCCGTACGGCGCCGCACTCTCGTGGCCCGGTGCAGACGTCACCGGGGTCAAGCATCGCCCCGGGCGGAAGGCCGGCGCACTCGTCGTCCTCGTCGACGGCGCACTCGTGCACTACCTCGAACGCGGCGGCAAGACCGTCCTCACCTTCGTCTCGGACGAGCAGGTGCTCGCAGCGGCTGGACGCTCCCTCGCGGAGACCGTGCGCTCAGGGCGGGTGGAGCACCTCGCCGTCGAGAAGGTCAACGGCGAGTTCGTCCTCGGCACCCCGACCGGTGTCGCCCTCCGAACGGCCGGATTCCAGGAGACGCCACGCGGCCTCCGGTTGCGCCGTGGGTAGGCTGAGGTCCAGAACGTGCCGCACGACGACGTCGGCACGATGGGCGGGGGCCACGGTGCAGGAGGTCGAACATGCCTGAGGGCGACACGATCTATCAGGCGGCCAGACGACTGCGCGAAGCGATCGGCGGCGAGATCGTCACCGGATTCGACCTGCGTGTGCCGGCGTACGCGACCGCCGACCTCACCGGGAGCATCATCCATGACGTCATCCCGCGCGGGAAGCACCTGCTGCACCACATCGGCTCGGACACCCTCCACACCCACCTCAAGATGGAGGGCCAGTGGCACGTCTACCGACCGGGCGAGCGATGGCGGAAGCCGGCCTGGAAGGCGCGGGCGGTCATCGAGACGCGGGAGTGGATCACGGTCGGATTCGACCTGGGCGTTGTGGAACTGTTCCCCACCGCGGACGACGAAGAGCATTTCGGGTGGCTCGGACCGGACCTGCTCGGTCCGAACTGGGATGAGGCGGTCGCGGTCCAACGGCTCGCATCCGACCCGCGGGAGATCCACGTCGCGCTCCTCGACCAGCGCAATCTCGCCGGCCTCGGCAACGAGTACGTCAACGAGCTGTGCTTCCTGCGCGGCATCCTGCCAACCACACCGACGGCGGAGGTCGACCTGCCCGCTGCCGTCAGGCTCGGGCATCGGCTCATCACGGCCAACCGCGACCGACAGGTGCGGGTCACAACGGGAGACACCCGGCCGGGGCGGACGACGTGGGTGTTCGCCAGGGACGGTCAGCGATGCCTGCGGTGCGGCACACGCATCAAGCGCGGCAAGCTGGGGGCGGATCCGACGGCGTTGCGGGACACCTACTGGTGTCCGTCGTGCCAGCGGTGAGGGCACTTCGACAAGCTCAGTGACCGGGCGATGGGGCCGGGCGAGGGCACTTCGACAAGCTCAGTGACCGGGGCGGACGGGGAGGACCGGTCCCTGAGCTTGTCGAAGGGCCAGACGCTACAGAACCTCGTCGTCGTCCGTCGCCTCACCACGCACCATCGCAGCCCACCTGGCCAGGTACAACGCCCCGGCCTCGTCGTGGATGAGCGTCGGGTGGGTGAGCACCGGGTACGGCTTGTCCGGCACACCGTCCGCTGGCCGCACGTCGACGTGCGCAACCGGGTGACCCTGCTCGTGCAGCCAGTCGGCCATCGCGTAGTCGGTGCGGGAGTCCCCCATCGTGCGCCAGGAGATGGGCAGCGGTCCCCCATCGACTTCGAGGAGTTCGAACGCCCGCTCGGCGCCGAGGTCCTTGCCGAGGCGTGAGGACTCGATGTCCGTGGAGATGATCGTGGGGTCGATGCGGTACTGCACGAGCCCGGCCGCATCGGGGAAGCGGTCGTGGCCGTGCTCGACGCCGACGCCGTGGCTCGCGAGTTCGGTGCGCGCCTCCGTGTCGAAGTGTCCGCGGACCGCCGCGTACTGCTCCGGGCTCACATCGAGGTGCTGCTCGACCGACACCATCGCGCGCTTGGTGTAATCGAAGAAGACGGTCTCGGAGTAGCGCTCGTCGACGATGCGCTCGACCGCTTTCGGGTATCCCTCCGGCAATGCGACGGTCTCGTCGACCCGGAGTTCGTCGATGCCGTCAGCCGTGAACCGGAACCAGACGGCGCCCTTCTCGCAGATCCCGTAGAGGCGGACGCCGTCCGCGAGGCCGGCGGCCTGCAGCGGTGGGACGACGACCTCGCGCAGGAACGCATCGCTGCGACCCGTGTTGAAGGCGATCGGGATACCGGCGTTGGCGAGTGCCGCGAGGTCTGCTGCGATGCTCGGGATGTTGATCGTGCGGGTGATCGGGCTGGCGATCGGCCCGTCGACGTCGAGCAGGAGGCCGAGGATGGGGGCTGGTGCGTTCACGCTGCCAGCCTAGCCGTGGCATCGCCCGGTCCCGGCCAGCTCGTCCCAGTCGCTTCCGCTTCCGCTTCCGCGAGGGGAGGCGAAACGTCGTCCAGGGAGCCCGCGGGGGACAATGCGCCTCCCCTCGCGGAAAGGACGGGAGACCGGCATAGACTCTCCTCACCTCACGACGTCAAAGGAGATACTCGTGTTCAGCAGCCTGTTGCCCGACGTGGATGTGCCAGACCTCAGCATCTACGACTTCCTGTTCGGCTCGATCAGCGCCGTCGACCTCGACCGGGTCGCGCTCGTGGACGGAGGCTCAGGCGCTGAGACGACGTACCGTCAGCTCATCCGGCAGGTGAACGCGCTCGCCGGCGCCCTCGCGGCCCGCGGGGCCTCCGTCGGCGATGTCATCGCGCTCCACTCCCCCAACTCCCCGGCGTTCGCGGTCGTGTTCCACGGCATCCTCCGCGCGGGGGCGACCGCGACAACGATCAACGCGCTGTACACGGCAGAGGAGATCGCCGGACAGTTGCGGGACTCCAGGGCGACGATGCTGTTCACCGTGTCGCCGTTGCTCCAGCAGGCCAAGGCGGCGGCCGCGGAGGCAGGGATCGGCGAGGACCGCATCATCGTCCTCGACGGGTTCGAGGGCCACGAATCCCTCCGCGACCTCCTCTCCGAGGGTACGCCTGCCCCGGACGTGTCATTCGATCCCGCGACCCACCTCGCCGTCCTCCCCTACTCCTCCGGTACGACCGCCCGTCCGAAGGGCGTGATGCTCACGCATCGCAACCTCGTCGCGAACGTGCAGCAGTCGAGCCCGCAGCTCGGCATGGTCCCGGACGACCGCATCCTCGCCGTCCTGCCCTTCTTCCACATCTACGGGATGACGGTGCTCCTGAACCTCGCGCTGTCGAAGCGGGCGTCCCTCATCACGATGCCGCGGTTCGACCTCGTCGAGTTCCTGCGGATCATCCAGGACTTCCGCTGCACGTACATCTTCATCGCGCCGCCCATCGCCGTGGCGCTCGCGAAGCACCCGCTCGTCGACCAGTACGACCTGACGAGCATCCACACGGTCTTCTCCGGCGCCGCCCCGCTCGACGCGGCCCTCGCGCACGCGGTCCATGCACGTCTGCACTGCCGGGTCCGGCAGGGTTACGGGATGACGGAGATGAGCCCCGTGAGCCACGCGATCCCACTCGACGCACGCGGGATGTCGCTCGACTCGGTCGGGCTGACCCTGCCGAACATGGACTGCAAGATCATCGACCCGGAGACGGGCGAAGAGGTCGAGTATCCGGCGGTCGGCTCGGATGGGGTGAGCGTCGCGGGCGAACTCCTCTGCCGCGGCCCGAACATCATGGTGGGCTACCTCGGCAACGACGAGGCCACGAAGGAGACCCTGGACGCCGACGGGTTCCTGCACACTGGCGACATCGCGACGGTCTCGGGGGACGGGACGGTGCGCATCATCGAGCGGCTCAAGGAGCTCATCAAGTACCACGGCTACCAGGTGGCGCCGGCCGAACTGGAAGCGCTCCTGCTGACGCATCCCGAGGTCGCGGACGCCGCCGTGATCGGCGTCCCGGACGATGACGGGCAGGAGGTCCCGAAGGCGTTCCTCGTTGTGCAGGCAGGTACCGCCCCGACCGAGGAGGCGATCATCGCGTGGGTCGCGGAACGCGTCGCACCGCACAAGAAGATCCGACGGGTCGAGTTCATCGAGGCCGTCCCGAAGTCCGCGTCGGGGAAGATCCTGCGCAAGGACCTGCGGACCGCTGAGGCCGCGGCGCGGGCGGCGGCCGAGGCAGCGGCTCCGACCACGGCCTCCGGCGCTTAGGCTCCGACCGCGAGTTGCGCGGCGATGAGCCGATCGAACGACGCGTCCAGCCCCGGATCGACGACCTGTCGGTCCGGGTGCTGGTCATAGAAGTCGACGATCTCCTCCGCCCCCACCCAGAACGGCACCGTCGTGCGGAACTCAGGCACGATCGCCTTGATCTTGCTGTTGTCGAAGATCATCGTGTGCGCCTTGTCGCCCAGGAGCCCCGGTCCGAGCTGCGGCAGGGCCCTGGCGATGGTCGTCGACGGCACGTGGACGAGCTCCGGTTCAACGCCTGCCGCAGCCCCGATCCAGGTGTAGATCTCGTTCCAGGTCGGCGCATGGTCTCCCGTGATGTGGAACGCCTCACCGATCGCGTCCGGTCGGCCGAGCAGCCCCGTGAACCCGACGGCGAAGTCGGTGTTGTGCGTGATGGTCCACCGGCTCGTCCCGTCGCCGTGTACAACGACGGGTTTGCCGTCCCGCATGCGGGCGATGTCCGTCCAGTGGCCGATCGTGGGGATGAGCATCCGGTCGTAGGTGTGCGAGGGGCGGACGATCGTCGCGGGGAAGCCGGCATCGCGATACGCGGCCACCAGCACGTCCTCGCAGGCGATCTTGTCCCGCGAGTACTGCCACTCCGGGTTGCGCAGCGGGGTCGACTCGATGACGGGGATCCGGGCGGGAGGCGTCTGATACGCGGACGCCGAGCTGATGAAGACGTACTGGCCGGTGTGCCCGCTGAACCGGGCGACGTCCGCCTGGACCTGGTCCGGCGTGAACGCGAGGAACTGTGCGACGACGTCGAAGTCCCGGCCGCCGAGCACACCGGTGACGGCCGCCTGGTCGGCGACATCCGCCTGTAGCGCCTCGACGCCGTCCGGCAGGGCTCGCGATGTGGACCGCCCGCGATTGAGGACCGTCACCTCATGCCCGGCCGCGACCGCACGCGTCACACACGCCGAACTGATGACGCCGCTGCCGCCCAGGAACAGAACTCGTTTCGCACTCATGCGCTCATCCTGGCATGCCACCGCCCATCGACAGAAGCCGCACGACGACACCTGGGGGAAGGAGCGCGGGCGGCCGCCCTGACCTGACCGCCCGCGCCGTGGGCGTCCCGGGTTCTTCGATGCATTCGGCCAGGGCACCATGCCTGGCTCAGACCGAGGAGTGGGCGAGGACCACCCGCGTTGCCCAACGATACGTCCGGGGCATCCCCTGTTCAAGGGGTTGCGGAACGGCGTGGACGGGCTCCGCCCGGTGTCAGCGCTTGGAGCGGAACGCCGTCATGGCGGCGATCACGAGCGAGAGGAGGACGCCGGACACCATGCCCCAGAGGATGGGCGTCTCCGGACCGCCGATGAGCAGGGCGACGAGCGCGAGGACGGCGAGGAGTCCAGCGAGGATCAGCCACCCGAACCATTCCGGGCGTCCGCGTCGTGGGGTCGAGTCGTCAGGCACCGCTTCAGCCTACGCGGCGTGCGAGGCCCGCGGTCCCTGAGCCTGTCGAAGGGCCCGGCATCCACTCCGCACGTCGAAGCCCGGTCCCTGAGCTTGTCGAAGGGCGCCCTTCGACAAGCTCAGGGACCGGGAGGCTGACGTCTTGCAACACCGGGCCCTTCGACAAGCTCAGGGACCGGCTGCAGCGCGGGCTAGGCCGCGACGTCCAGGATCCAGGTCACGCCGAAGCCGTCGGTGAGCATCCCGAACCCGGGGCTCCACGCGGACGCGGCAAGCGGCTCGACGATGGACGCGCCGACGGACAGCGCCGCCCAGTACCCTTCGACCTCGTCGAGGCTCTCGCCACGGACGGACACGAAGAACGGCTGGTCCGTGACGGTCGTCCCGTTCTCACGACGCGTCGAACCGGCCGCGGGTGCGGATTCGCCGGCCGGCCCCGGGATGTCGTAGGCCATCACGCGGAAGCCCTCGTCGGTCTCGACCTGCCCGAAAACGACGTTGTCGGCGCCGGGGACGTCCTTTGGCATCCCGAAGTCGCCATAACTGGCGATGGTGATCCGACCGCCGAATACGGACTGGTAGAACTCCAGGGCCGCACGGGCGTCGCCGCGGAAGTTGAGGTGGGTGGTCGTCTTGATGGTCATGACTGCTCCTCGGTGCTGAGAGATGTGAGAGATGGTGCACGTGCCGGGCTGATTCCCGACAACACCCACTCAAACACCCGTCTAGGACAGTTTCGGTCCTCCATTCGACGTATTCTGGCGGCATGACGACAACGACCTCCCGGCTGCTCACGCTGTTGTCGCTCCTGCAGACCAGACGGGACTGGCCGGGCGCCCTCCTCGCCGAGCGGCTGGAGATCAGCCATCGCACGGTCCGGCGCGACGTCGACCGTCTCCGGGAGATGGGGTACCGCGTCGAGGCGACGATGGGGCCGGACGGCGGGTACCGGTTGGACGCCGGCAATGAGTTGCCCCCGCTGCTGTTCGACGACGAACAGGTCGTCGCGCTGACGCTCGCACTGCAGGCGGCGACCGTCACGGGTGCCGGTATCGAGGAGGCAGCCCTGCGTGCACTCACCACGGTTCGACAGGTGATGCCGTCCCGGTTGCAGCATCGTCTCGACATCCTCGAATTCGATGCGGTCCCCCGCCCGGGCGACGCCCAGGCAACGTCCGTCCCACCCGAGGTGCTCATCGCGCTGTCGGCCGCCGTTCGTGCCCATGAGGTGCTCCGATTCGACTATGCGAGCCGCCGCATCGACGCAGGCAGCACCGGCGAGGGCCGCGCCCCGGATGCCGCACGCACCACACCCGGCGCAGCCGACCCAGTCCCGCCCCGCCGTGTCGAGCCGCACCACCTCATCACCTCCCAGGGCCGCTGGTTCCTCCTCGCCTGGGATCTCGACCGTGACGCGTGGCGGATCTTCCGTGCGGACCGCATCAGCCCGCGGACCCCGAGCGGCCCCAGATTCGTGCCGCGGGAGATCCCGGGCGGCGACGCGCGGGCGTACGTCTCCGCCCGGTTCAAGGGATCCGACCGGGTGGACGCCTGGCCGTGCACCGGCACCGTCATCCTGCATCAGCCGGCGAGCGCTGTGCTCCCCTTCGCCGGCGACGGCATCGTCGAGGAGGCCGGCGCCGATCGATGCCGCTACACGGTCGGCTCCTGGTCCTGGGCTGCCCTCGCCGCGTCCCTCGGCCGCTTCGACACCGAAATCGACGTGGTCGGCCCGCCGGCACTCGCCGAGGCGTTCGCCAGGCTCGGCGAGCGCAACATCGCGACGGCACGCAGGGCGGCGCAGGCATAGATTGGTTCTGCGCCCACTCGGGTGGATTCAGGTCGGAGGAAACACCATGCAGCATCGCACACTGGGCCGGCAGGGCCTCGAGGTCTCAGCACTGGGATACGGCGCGATGGGCATCTCCGTCGCCTACGGACCGGGCGACGAGCAGGCGGGCATCGCCGCGATCCACCGGGCGCATGAGCTCGGCGTGACGTTCTTCGACACGGCGGAACTCTACGGCTGGGGTGAGAACGAGCAGATCGTCGGACGAGCGGTGCGGAGCTTCCGCGACGAGATCGTGCTCGCGACGAAGTTCGGCTTCACCCCCGACTACGGCAGGGACAGCCGACCGGAGCACATCCGCGAGGTCGCCGCGAAGAGTCTCCGCCTCCTCGGAGTCGACCACATCGACGTGCTGTACCAGCACCGTGTGGACCCTGAGGTGCCGATCGAGGACGTCGCCGGCACGGTGAAGGAACTCATCGATGCCGGTCTGGTGAGGTATTTCGGGCTGAGCGAGGCGGATGCCGAGACCGTCCGGCGCGCACACGCGGTGCAGCCGGTTTCGGTGCTGCAGAGCGAGTATTCGCTGTTCGAGCGCGATGTGGAGCAGGTGCTCCCGACGCTCGACGAGCTGGGCATCGGGTTCGTCCCGTACTCCCCGCTCGGCCGCGGATTCCTGACCGGCACCGCGAAACCGGCCGCGGACTACGACGAGGACGACCTGCGCCGCAGGGACGCGCGCTGGCAGCCGGGGAACTTCGAGAAGAACGTCGCCGCGACCGCGCAGCTGACCGATCTGGCGGCGTCGAAGGGCGCGACCGTCGCGCAGCTCGCACTCGCCTGGCTCCTTGCGCGGGGCGAGCACATCGTCCCGATCCCCGGCACACGCTCGGCCCGCCGCGTCGAGGAGAACCTCGGGGCGCTGGACGTCACGCTCGACGCGGCCGACCTGGCACGCATCGCGGAGGTCCTGCCGACCGGCGGGTTCGGCGCACGCTTCGTCGCAGGGCCACGCCCCGTCACGGAGTGACCAACGGCAGCAGCGCTCAGTGCCCGGCGGCAGCAGCGCTCAGTGGCCAGCGGCAGCAGCGCTCAGTGGCCGGAGAGCATCTCCGCGCTGCGATCCCACAGTTCACGAGCGAGCGCCTGGTCCGATGCCTGCCGGCCGGATCGTGCGACGGCCCGCTTCGCGTAGTACTCGCCAGGCGTCCAGTCGATGCCCGGCTGCGTCTCGGCGAGCCAGAACAGTGTGTCGGCGCCCTCCACGGGCGTCGTCATCAGCCGCCTGCCGAGTGCGGTCCCGTACATGAGCCGCATCGCGCCGTCCGGCGAGTTCGAGAAGTTCGTCGCGATGACGCCGGGGTGGAACGCCGCTGCGGAGATCCCGTCGGCCCCGTGCCGGCGCTGCAGTTCGCGCGTGAACAGCACCTGCGCGAGCTTCGCGTTGCCGTAGGCCTTCGTCGCCCGGTACGACCGTTCGGCGTCGAGGTCGGTGATGTCGAGCTTCGAGAACAGTCGACTCGCGGCGCTCGAGGTGTTGATGACGGTCGCCTCGGAGGCGATCAGCCGATCCAGCAGGAGCGTCGTGAGGAAGTACGGCGCGAGGTAGTTCACCTGGAAGGTCTGCTCGTGGCCGTCCTGAGTCGTCGTCCTGGCCCCGAAGATGCCGCCGGCGTTGTTGGCGAGGACGTCGATGCGGTCGTACCGCTCGCGCAGCTCGTCCGCGAGGCGTCGGACCTGGGCCAGCTCCGCGAAGTCGGCGAGCAGGAAGTCCGCACCGATCTCCTCCGCGACGGCCTGTGTCTTCGCGGGTGAACGCCCCACGACGACGACGTGCTCGCCAGCCGTCCGGAATGATCGAGCTGCGGCGGCGCCGATGCCGTCGCTCGCCCCGGTGACGACGATCGTGCGTCCGACCATCAGACGGATCCGGCCGGCGGCCACACGCCGATGATGACCGCCATGATCATGATCGTCACGAACTCGTGCGCCACGTTCAGCACCGTCAGGCCCGTCGGTCTCCCGTCGAACGCGTCGTGGGTGATGAAGCGCGCTGCGGTGAATCCCGCCCAGAGGGCGAGGCCGGTGAGGAGCGCGATGGCGAGGAAGCTGCCGCCGAAGAAGCTCCACGCCACGAACACGGCGGCCGAGAGCACCCACGCGGTCACGAAACTCACCACGACGGTCACGAGGATCGGACGGATCGCGTCCTTCGCGTCGCCGGACGGGGTGACGTTCGCGGCCTTCATCCAGTAGTTGCCGAACACCTTCGGCGTGTACCAGATCGATCCGACGACCATGCTCGACGCGGTCGCGAGCAGTACGGTCCAGTAGTTGATCTCCAGCATGACCGGTCCTTTCGACGCCGCAACTGGTGCGGGCGTCCGAGTGTATCGTCGTGGCGGCGCCGATGGCAGGGGGAATCCCCGTTCGCTGCACGCTCGGTCGGCACCCATCCACCACCTGCAGGAAAAATCAAGACCTGGCGCGCGCTGCCGCCTGATCCGAGACTTGCGGCATGTCCCCCGACACCAACATATTTCCCGGTGCTGCCGATGCACCGGGGCACGTTGAACTCGACGTCGGCGTCGACGCGGCACTCGCCGCGTCGCTCCGTACGATCGACTACCCTGCGACGCGGGAGGACCTCCTCCGCATCGCCGCAGAGGACCGCCTCCCGCAAGCGGACGTCGACTCGCTCCGCACCCTGCCCGAGCACAGTTACGAGGGGACGTTCCACGTCCTGCGCGCCATCGAGGCCGCCCATCGGAACCGTTCGGTCGGCGGCCCGCCATGACCACGCGGCACCCGGGTCCCGAGGAATTCGGGTTCGACGTCGTCCCGTCCTCCACCGGTCTCTGGGAGGTCCGCTTCACCGGCACCGACCACGTCGCGGGCGTCGTCACCCAGGACGCAGACGGCTTCCACGTGCATGACGGACTCGACGCGCACCTCGGGGTGTTCCCCACCCTCGACCGCGCGCTCACGCGGCTCTACGGCAACGACTGACGTGTGCTGTCAACCCCTCGCCCATCCGCCGCTCGCGCTCGTAGCCTCGGTTGACGCGGCCCGCACCGGTGCCGCGACGACCCTGAGGAGCAGCCCATCACATGGTGATCGACCAGTACAGCTTCGACGACCCGACCAAGCGCTACCAGCGGATCGCACCGCCTGAGCAGCACCAGCCGGAGCCGGGACTCGACGCGGACCTGGAGCCACGGGCCGACCTCGGCGAGCACAGCTACCGCGGCACGGGCAGACTGCTCGGACGGAAGGCGCTCGTCACGGGAGCGGACTCCGGCATCGGGGCGGCCACGGCGCTCGCGTTCGGGCGGGAGGGGGCGGACGTCGCGCTCTCCTACCTCCCGGCCGAGCAGGAGGACGCCGAGCGGATCATCGCGCTCATCGAAGCTGCGGGCGGGAAGGCGATCGGGATACCGGGCGACATCAGTGATCCGGAGTTCTGCCGGCGACTCGTCCACGAGGCGGTGCACGGGCTGGACGGACTCGACCTGCTCGTCAACAACGCCGGCAAGCAGGTGTACTCCGAACGGCTGGAGGACCTGTCCGACGAGCAGTTCGAGCAGACGTACCGCACAAACGTCTTCGCGATGTTCTGGATCACAAAAGCGGCGCTGCCGCACCTCGGCCCCGGGTCGACGATCATCAACACAACATCGATCCAGGCCTACAATCCGTCACCGATCCTCGTGGACTACGCCTCGACGAAGGCGGCGATCAACGCTTTCACGAAGTCACTCGCGCAGCAGCTCGCCGAGCGTGGCATCCGGGTGAACGCCGTGGCTCCCGGACCGATCTGGACGCCGTTGCAGGTGTCGGACGGGCAGCCGCAGGAGAAGATCGTGGCGTTCGGTCAGGCGACGCCGTTCGGACGGGCCGGTCAGCCGGCCGAGCTCGCCCCTGCCTACGTGTTCCTGGCCTCGGCTGAATCGAGCTATGTCTCGGGAGAGACGCTCAACGTGAACGGCGGTTCGCCGACGCCGTAGCGGGCGGGCCGCAGAAGCGACCGAGCCGCAGAAGCGGGGACGGTCAGCGAGGCTTGACGGTCTTGATCGAACCCGTGTGCGCGGCAGCCTGTCCGTTCGCGGCGTCGTCGACCTCCGGGCCGATGCGGAGGTCGCCGGTCTTGTTGGCCTCCTGCATCATGGCTTCGAGCCACGCGCGATTCAGCTCGGGCCGGTTCTCGTCGTCGAACTCGAACTGCAGCGAGATCGACGGGTGCACCCAGATCGACACGCGACCGCCGCCGGAGTCCTCCCCGCGCTGCCACGACACCGTGAAGGACTCGTTGCGGCGCAGCTTCATCACCGTGATCGACTTGACATGGGCGAGCGTGCGGTCGTCCAGTTCCAGCTCTCGCGCGGAGCTGCCGTAGATCAGTCTGCCCATGGGATGTTCCTCACTCGTTGGAATGGCGCTCGGCCGCGGGATGCGTCCCGCAACCGTGCGCGTGAGCCTCTCGGCACGGACCAATCGTACGGGTCGGGTTGCCTTCGAGCACCCGACACCACAAGATGCCGACAGATGTCGGAAACAGGTCCCGGTCGGCGGAAACGACCGCGACTCCCGCACCCGCTGGGAATCCGCTGTCCCGCGCTCGGGACGCTCGCGCGGGAGTCGGGCGTCCTGCCAGCTTGTGCCTGGTGCGACACGCACCCACGGCGAAGGGGTTGCGATGTCGGCTGCACGATCGAGGGGAATGCTCGCTGTCCGAGGCGGCATCGGCATCGGCGGGGCGCTCGTCCTCGCGGTCCTGCTGAGCGCGTGCACGGCGCCGACCACCCCCGAGAGCAGCCCGACCTCCAGCGCTCCGACGACCGAATCCACCAGTTCGGAACTCGCCGCCCCGACCTTCCGACTGCCGCTCGGTTGCGACGACCTCGTCTCCACGACGGACGCCGCCGAGGCACTGCGGGCACCGGCGACGCTCGTCACCTGGCCCTCGACAGCAGACCACGCGAGCCTCGACGACATCGCCGTCACCGCCGCTGGCGGCCTCGTCTGCCAGTGGACGGTCGAACCGGACAACTTCAGCCCGACCATCACGACCGAAACCTACCCTGCGCCGCGGATGGTCGTCCAGGTGCTCCCGGACGCAGCGTCCACCTGGAACCCCGGGTGGCAGGACGATGCGGAAGCGACCGACACACGGGACTTCGGGACGACCAAGGCGTTCGCATCCTGCGGCGACATCGGCTGCCGCGCAAACGCGCTCGTCGGTTCGAATTGGGTGCAGATCCTGATCTACAACCCGGGCGCACAGCTCACAACGACGTCGCTCGGGTCGCCGGACGAGACCTTCGCACACGCGACACCCGCGTTCACCTCACTCTTCGATCGACTCGCGTCCGCCGGCGAGCCCGCACCTGCGTGGACCCCGCCGACGTCGGCGAAGCCGGTCGCCTCCAGTTGTGACGCGCTCCTCCCGACCGACGCCGCGGCGACGGCGCTCGGCGGCGACAACGGCGATGCCGGTGACGGGTACGTCGCGCAGGAACCGCAGAAACTGCCGTCGGTCCAGACGGTCGCTGTACAGGACATCGGCGCCCTCGGCTGCGTGTACGGCCCGGTCGGAACGAGCGCCGTGATCGCACCCCTCACCATCACGGCCGTGCCCGGCGGCGCGTGGATCGCGCCCAAGATCCTGTCGAACATCCCGACCGGCAGCACGCAGGCCGCCGTGCAGCTCACCGGTCTGCCGTCCTCGGACACCGCGATCCTGTGGTGCGGGGTCAACGACCAGCAGTGCCAGGTGCTCTTCAGCCTGAACGGTCAGGGCATCGACGTCACGACGAACGCTCTGCAGGACTCACCCGTCTCGGCGCACGACGCCGCAATCGCAGCTGCGGAGGCGATCATCGCCCGGCCGTGAGGGCAGAGTCAGCACTCCACGACGTTGACCGCGAGCCCGCCCAACGCGGTCTCCTTGTACTTCGACGACATGTCGCGGCCCGTCTCGCGCATCGTGACGATGACCTCGTCGAGGGACACCCGATGGGTGCCGTCGCCCCAGAGCGCCATCTTCGCGGCGTTGATCGCCTTCGCTGCGGCGATCGCGTTCCGCTCGATGCAGGGGATCTGCACGAGCCCGCCGATCGGATCGCACGTCAGCCCGAGGTTGTGCTCCATCGCGATCTCGGCCGCGTTCTCGACCTGCTCAGGCGTCCCGCCGAGGACTTCGGCGAGTCCGGCGGCCGCCATAGACGATGCCGAGCCGACCTCGCCCTGGCATCCCACCTCCGCACCGGAGATCGATGCCTGCTCCTTGTACAGGACGCCGACCGCACCGGCGGCGAGCAGGAACCGGACGACGACCTCGTCCCGCTGCTCCGGCGTCGCCGCATCCATGCCGGGGCCGTAGTGGGTGGCGTAGAACATGACCGCCGGGATGATGCCGGCCGCACCGTTCGTCGGCGCCGTCACGACCCGGCCTCCCGACGCGTTCTCCTCGTTGACGGCGAGCGCCACGAGGTTCACCCATTCCTGCCAGAACTTCGGATCCCGATCCGGGTCCTCAGCACGCAGGCGGGTGTGCCACGCCGGCGCGCGTCGCCGCACGTCGAGACCGCCTGGCAGCGGCCCGGTGCGTTCCAGACTCGAGTTCTTGCACGCCTCCATCACGTCGCGGATGTGCAGGAGCCCGCTGCGCACCTCGTCCTCCGAGCGCGTGACGAGCTCGTTCCGGAGCATCACCCCGCTGAACGGCACACCCTCCGCCCGGCAGTGGCCGAGCAGCTCCGCCGCCGTGCGGAACGGCAGTGGCACAGCGGCGTCCGGCACGACCGGGCCAGTCCTCGCAACGGGCGTCCCGTCCTCCCGCACCACGAACCCGCCGCCGACCGAGTAAAACACCGCCTCGTGGAGCACCTCGCCCACAGCGTCCCGCACGGCGAACCGCATGCCGTTCGTGTGGCGTTCGAGGACCGTCAACGGGTGCAGCGCGATGTCGTCGACCGCGAAGCGCAGCGAGACACCGCGGCCGAACCGCAGCGTCCCCGTCGCGGCGAGCGCCCCGAGACGCTCCTCGACCTCCTCCGGCAGGATCTCCTCCGGACGGTACCCCTCCAGCCCCAGCAGCACAGCCGTCATCGTGCCGTGTCCACGTCCCGTCGCGGCGAGCGAACCGTACAGGTCGACGTCGAGCGCGGCCACCGCATCGAGGACACCAGCGTCACGGACGTCGTCGACGAACACGGATGCGGCGCGCATCGGCCCCACCGTGTGCGAACTCGACGGACCGATGCCCACCGAGAACAGGTCGAACACGCTGATGGTCATGCTGCCGCCACCCGGGATGCTGGTGCGTTGGTCATGGGAACTCCGATGCTGTGGCGCGCTGGTGCGCGACCGATGGTCGAGTCCCTCCCCGCTCTGTATCGGACCTGAGAGTTTCCGCGATCCCCTGGCGGGAGAACGCTTGCACCGTCGGTGAGCGACGAGATCGTCACTGCTTTCCAGAGTCGCCGAGCTGCTGCGGTACAGGGGCCTGAGAGATTCCCGGGGAGGATTTGCTCCTACGGCGCCCGCCCGATGATGCAGGACGGAACTCTCCCGCAGCTGCTCGAAGGCGTGTGATGTTGTGCTGTGCACGATACACGATCGTGCAGAGTCGGAGAATGCCTGGAAGTCCCGCTGGCGACGCTCTAGCCTGGTGCCAGACCCGTACGATCGGCGGCTGCTGGAGCCGACGTTGATGCGCGGGCGACGAAGGAGTCGACATGAGCGATCAGAACCTCGAGAACGCAGACATCAACAACCCTGGTCCGCACGACGAAGCCGTCGACGAGGCGGTGCTCACGAACGCGAGCATCAACAACCCCGGCCCGCACGACGAAGCCGTCGACGAGGCGGCGCTCGCCAACCCGAGCATCAACAACCCCGGCCCGCACGACGAAGCGATCGACGACGCGGAGGCCGAGGAGACCGCGACGATCACGAACCCCGGTCCAGACGAGAGCCAGATCCCGCATCACGGGCACCACAAGCACTAGCGCTCAGGCCCGGTCCGGCCCGGTCGCTGGGCCTGTCGACACTTCGACAAGCTCAGTGACCGGGTCTCGCTCAGCGACCGGACTTGGTCCCTGAGCCTGTCGAAGGGCCCGAACCAGCGCAGTCGTCACCCCCGGTCCCTGAGCTTGTCGAAGGGCCCGACCCCGCGCAGTCGTCACTTCGACAAGCTCAGTGACCGGGTCACGCTCAGCGACCGGGTCTCGAAGGGCCCACGATCCTCGGCACCACCCGCACGAGCACCACCATGCCGACGAGTTCCACAAGCGTCTGCGTCACCACCGCGAGCGGAGCGATCGCGAGCGACGTCGGCAGCGAGAGCGCGAGCGGCAGCACCACCAGCGAGTTCCGCGTCGCACCGCTGAACACGAGTGCCCGCCCGGCCGGCGCGTCGAGTCGGGCCGGGCGCCACACGAGCGCACCGACGACCACCATCACCACGAGGAACGCCACGAACAGCGGCACCACCCGCAACAGGGCAACCGCCTGTTCACCCACCGCGGCGATCTGCGACCCGACGACGACCGCGAGCGTCAGCATCATGATCGGCACCATCGCGCCCTCCATCACCCGCATGATGCCTGCACCGATCGCGGATCGCCCGGCCACCGCCTGCACGATCGCAGCCGCGACGAGCGGCACCACGATGAGCAGCAGGAACGCCTCCACAAACGGCTCGACCTCCACGAGCGCGACGGCGTCGGCACCGGCGAACAGCCAGAGATAGCCCGGCAGCAGCACGATCTGCAGCAGCATCAGCACGGGCGCCGCCGCGAGCAGCCGGTCCCGCGCACCGCCGGCGAGGCCAGTGAACACGATGACGTAGTCCACGCACGGCGTCAGCAGGACCAGCAGGACACCGATGAGCAAGCCACGGTCGTCGGTCACGAAGCGCGACAGTCCGAACACCACGATCGGCACGATCCCGAAGTTCACCAGCAGCACCGTGACGAAGAAGCGCCCGTCCCGGAACGCACGGCCGATCATCGTGAGCGGCACGCCGAGGAACGTGGCGAACAGGAGCAGGATGAGCGCGGGATTGATCGATGCCGCGAGCCCGGGCGCGGACGACGGCGCGACGAGGCCGACGACCCCACCGAGGACGATCGCCGCGAGATACAGCGGGATCTGCCGTCGGTCCCACCATGTGACGATCCGCTGCATCCCCACAGCCTAGGGACTGCCGAACCCTGCGGCCTTCCGTCGCCCGCAAACCCGTTGACTGCGAGTGCGCTCGAAGTCGTAGTCTGGCCGACATGACACGTACACAACACCGCATCGGCTCCGGATTCGACGCTTCGACCACGGCCGCAGAGGTCCTCGAGGGCATCGATCTGACCGGCAAGCTCGCCATCGTGACCGGCGGATACTCCGGCCTCGGCAAGGAGACCGTCCGTGCGCTCGTCGGCGCCGGCGCAGACGTCGTCGTCCCCGCACGCCGCGTCGAAGCCGCCCGCGAAGAGCTCGCGGACATCGACGGATCCGCAGAACACGTCGAGGTGGACGAGATGGACCTCTCCGACCTGGCGAGCGTGCGCGCGTTCGCCGAGCGGTTCCTGGCCTCTGGCCGCAGCATCGACATCATCATCGACAACGCCGGTGTGATGGCCGCCCCGGAAACTCGCGTCGGTCCTGGTTGGGAGCTGCAGTTCGCCACGAACCACCTCGGACACTTCGCCCTCGTCAACCTGCTGTGGCCGGCCGTCGTCAAGGGCGGGTCGTCTCGTGTCATCGCGACCTCCTCGTCGGCGCACCATCGCTCCGCCATCCGTTGGGACGACATCGACTTCACCACCGGCTACGACAAGTGGGCGGCGTACGGGCAGGCGAAGACCGCGAACGCCCTGTTCGCCCTGCAGCTCGACGAGCTGGGCAAGGCGGAGGGCGTCCGCGCGTTCTCGGTGCACCCCGGCGGGATCCTCACGCCACTGCAGCGGCACCTCCCGCGCCAGGAGATGGTCGCCGCCGGTTGGATGGATGAGGACGGCAATCCGACGAACCCCGCATTCAAGTCGCCGGAGCAGGGTGCAGCGACCCAGGTGTGGGCTGCGACGTCGCCGAAACTCGACGGGCTCGGCGGGCTGTTCCTGGAGGACGTCGAGGTCGCTGTGCCGGCTGCGGAGGCCGTCGCCCCGGCCTCGGGGGTCTCGGCGCACGCCATCGATCCGGCTGAGGCGGAACGTCTCTGGGCGCTGTCGGCGGAGCGCACCGGCGTCAACGCCTTCGCCGGCTGATCTGCGGCTGATCTGCGGCTGATCTCCGGCACTCCGCGGGCTCGTCGAGGCGCCTAAGCCTCGAGGAGCCCGCGGATGTCATCGGCTGAGAGGGAGCTGCTGAAGACGGCGTCGTCGTCGAGGACGGCGTCGAACAACTTCGACTTGCGTTCCTTGAGCGCCATGACCTTCTCCTCGATCGTGCCGCGGGCGACGAGCCGGTAGACCATCACGTTGCCGGTCTGGCCGATGCGATGGGTCCGATCGATCGCCTGCGACTCCGAGGCGGGGTTCCACCACGGATCGAGCAGGAACACGTAGTCCGCCTCGGTCAGGTTGAGGCCGAACCCGCCGGCCTTGAGGCTGATGAGGAACACGGGCGCGTCACCGCCGCGGAACCGCTCGATGATCTCCGGGCGGCGCAGACTCGAACCGTCGAGGTACTCGTAGGCGATGCCCTGCGCGTCGAGCCGTTCGGCTGCCTTCTTGAGGAACGTCGTGAACTGGCTGAACACGAGCGAGCGGTGCCCCTCTGCGATGACATCGTCCAGTTGTTCCAGCAGTGTGTCCAGCTTGCTCGACGGGATGCCGGCGTACTCCTCGTCGACGAGGGTCGCGTCGAGACTCAGCATCCGCAACAGCGTGAGGGATCGGAACACGATGAACCGGTTGCGATCGAGGTCTTCGATGAGCCCGAGGAGCTTCTGCCGCTCCTTCTGGAGGACCGTGTCGTAGAGCTTGCGGTGCTTCGGCGCGAGATCCACGTACAGGACCTGTTCCTGCTTCGGCGGCAGCTCCGGGGCGACGAGCTCCTTCGTCCGGCGCATCATGAGCGGTCTGATCCGCCGGCGGAGCGTCGCGAGCAGGACCGTGTTGATCTCCCGCTCGATGGGGCGCACGAATCGCTCGGCGAATCGGTGCGGCGAGGGGAAGAGCCCGGGGGCGACGACGGCGAACAGCGACCACAGCTCCATGAGGTCGTTCTCGAGTGGCGTGCCGGTGATGGCGAGCTTGAACGGGGTGTCGATGGCCATGGCGCACTCGTGCAGCTTGGCTCGGTGGTTCTTGACGAATTGGGCCTCGTCGAGGATGAGCCCGGACCAGTTCATGGCACGGTATCGCTCGGTGTCGAGGCGGAAGAGCGCGTAGCTGGTCACCACGATGTCGGCGCCGTCAGCGATCTCGGCGAGACTCGTCCTGCCCTTCGCCTCCGTTGTGGAGACTGTCCGGACCGTGAGCTCCCTCGTGAACCTGCCCGCTTCGGCGAGCCAGTTGGACACGACCGATGTGGGTGCGACCACCAGGAAGGGCGGCGCTTCCGGCTCACTCGTCTGCCGAGCGTGCGCGATGAGCGCGAGCGCCTGCAGCGTTTTGCCGAGCCCCATGTCGTCGGCCAGGATGCCACCGAGCCGGTGCTCCCAGAGGAACGCGAGCCAGTGGAATCCCTCGAGTTGATATGGGCGGAGGCTCGCATCGAGCCCGACCGGGATCGGTGTCTCCGGGACCGATTCGAGGTCGTTGAGTCCAGCGACGGCGTCGCGCCAGGCGACCGCCTGGACCGTCTCCTCCGCGAGGTCTTCGAACTCGTCCCACAGGCTCGCCTGGTACCGGCTGATCTTCGGGCCGGTGGCCTCCCATTCGCGGAGCGCCCCGGCCTCTTCGAGCAGTTCCTTGAGGCGGTCGAAGGACGGATGGTCGAGCGAGAGATAGGTGTGATCCACCATGAGCAGCTTCTTCTCGCCCTTGGACAGGGCTTTGAACAGCGGCCCGAAGGGGATGCGGTACCCGGCGAGGTTGACCACGATGCCGAGGTCGAACCAGTCCCGCTGATCGCTTTCGACCGTCGTGATCGTGAGGTGGGGGTCTCCGCGCAGTTCCCGGTACTCCGGGCGGGTGCCGACGATGTCGACCCTGACGCCGTCGACCCCCTGGATGACCGGGAGGGTGTGCTCGCTGAACACGGCGGCGTCGTATCCACGGAGGTTCGTCCGGCCGGACGGCGGCCAGGCGACGGACGGGCTCGTGTTCGTGGGGCCCGGCCGGTCGGTCAATCCGACGAGCGGAGCCGCGCCTTCGGCAGCATCGTGCGCGGCGAGCGCGGCGGCGGCGTCGAGGGCTTCCCCGACCCGTTCGAGCACCTCGAGTTCGGCTCGGACGTCACGCAGCACCTCGTCGTCGCCGTCCGCTGCCGGTGCGCCCAGGCGGTCGACCGGCACGTATGCGACGGCCTGATCGGGTGCGTACACCCAGGACCAGTCGAGTTGCAGGGCGTGCTTCGCGCCGTAGGCCGCGGTCAGGACGAGGACGGGAGGGACGATCTCGGGCAGCGGCAGCGAGCCGTCGTCGCTCGTCAGCTCGATCGCGCGGCGGAGCTTCGGCACGTAGTCGACGAGGAACTCCTCCACTTCCCCCGGCGGCACCGTCGTCGGCGTCGTCGGGCCGAGCAGTGCGCGTTGCTCAGCGGTCAGTGGCGACGTCGTCGGCGCGATGACGATGTCCACCTCTGGAGCGAGGCGGTAGCTGTAGAGGCCGTGGCCGCCGATCGTGCCGGAGGTGGACGGGTCCACGGGGAGGCCGTCGACGGAGGTGGCCGGGGACAGGACGAGCGTGCCGTCGTCGTCCACCGCTGCATCGAGTCTGACCGTCGCGTCTGTTGCGACGGTCACACGGCCCTTGCCGTTGCCGGAGACCGTGAGGGCGACGCCGATCTCGGCCGCCTCCGCGAGCAGATGCCACAGGATGGGACTGTGGAAGTCGTCCAGGAAGAGCCAGTCGCTCTCCTGCCCGGTGTACGCACCGCGGGTGGCGCGGTGCAGCGCCTGGAACTGGGTGAACCACCGATGGTGCTCCGGCATCAAACCGAGGCGGTTGCTCTGATGCGCGAACGACGCCCAGGTCACGTTCGCCTTGACGTACTTCCCCGTCTCCTTGCGGATGACCGGACGGACCGCGAGCCTCCGCGCGAGCAACGGATCAGGTTCCCCCTTCGCGGTGACCGTCGTGGGTCCGCGCCACCGCTCGGTTGATCGTGGGGACATCTCCCTGACCTCGAACTGCAGCCCCATGGGTGTCGTCTGGGCCGGCCTCCCGGTTCCCGGTGATGCGGCAAGAGCGCCGACGACGGTGCGCCAACTGGGCGGCTCCGGCTCAGGCAGAGGGTCTTCCGCCCACCCCGTCATCGCCCTGGCGGAGGAGAAGTCGAGCGGATCCGGATCGTGATCGCCGCTGTACAGCGGACGCCTCGCCTGGATGCGCTCCGCGAGGTCGTCGAGCGCTGCGGCGAACTCGGGCGAATCAGCGGCGGCGCGCGCGGCTGTGCCCGCCGTTCCCCGACCGGCCGCTCGCCCCGGGAGCGTCCACCTGTCGGTGCTCCCCTCTTCTCGCAGGCGGGCGGCGTTGCTGCTGAGGAGCGTCGCCGCGACGTGTTTGCAATCGCCCATCATAGGGCAGTCGCAGTCGCTCCGGACGATCTTGGCGAACCCATTGACCTGCGGACCGAGGCTGATGTGGCAGATGTAGGGCAGCATCGCCGTCCCGAACACGCGTCCGGTGACCCGCTCGGTGGCCGGGTCCCAGTCGACAGCAGTGACGTTGCCGTCCTTGGCGTAGTGCCGTCCGCGGTCGAACGCCGCGCGCCCCACCATCCGGACGATGTCGGTGACATCGACGAGTGGAGAGGCTTCGGCTGGCATGTTCCCCATGCTCTCACGCGAGGCCGACACGTCGACCCCTGCCCGTCGCCTGTGGATGGATCACGATCTGTCCACAGCCCGCGGCCCCGATCCCGCCCGCACCGCGGGATCGTAGAATGAAGCAATGACTTCCTCGCCCGACGCCGCTTCCGAGTCCGTTCCAGAGTCCGTCCAGGACTTCGGCGCCGGCATCGACGCCACCGATCTCGAGACCACGCTGCGCGTCCTCGAGTACATGGCCGGCATGGACGAGGAGCACCCCGACTACATCACGGTCCGCCGTGCGACCGCCAAGATGTTCAAGGCGGTCAAGAAGGAGCGCCGCCTCGGCAAGCGGGCGGCCATCGCTGACGCCGATCGCGCCGTCATCGCCGCCACCGCGACGGGCGCACCGGACCGCATCGACGACGAGACGCGCGGCATCCCGCTCTCTACCAGCACGGAGGCGCCCGTCGCCGGCGAGCTCCTCGTGCCGCGCAACTGCTACATCTGCAAGCAGCCGTACACGCTCGTCGACGCGTTCTACCACCAGCTCTGCCCTGACTGCGCGGCCATGAGCCACAAGAAGCGGGATGCACGCACCGACCTCACTGGGAAGCGCGCGCTCCTCACGGGCGGCCGGGCCAAGATCGGCATGTACATCGCCCTCCGCCTCCTCCGCGACGGCGCGCACACGACGATCACGACCCGCTTCCCACGTGACGCCGTCCGCCGCTTCTCCGCCCTTCCCGATTCCGCGGACTGGCTGCACCGTATTCGCATCGTCGGCATCGACCTCCGCGACCCGGCCCAGGTCATCGCGCTGGCCGACTCGGTCGCGGAGCAGGGCACACTCGACATCCTGATCAACAACGCCGCGCAGACCGTCCGCCGCACGAAGGGCTCCTACCAGCCGCTCGTCGACGCCGAGCTCGCTCCGCTGCCGGACGGCCCGCTCCCCGAGCTCGTCACCTTCGGCCACACGAACGACCAGCACCCGCTGTCGCTCGCGGCCTCCGTCTCCGCGCACCCGATCCTCGCGGCCGCTGCCGCCAAGGCCGAGGCGCTCACGGAGGCGGCGATGTCGGCCGGTTCGTCCTCGCTCGAGCGTCTGGCCGCTGGAACGGCGATCGACGCCGGCGGCCTCCTCCCCGACCACGATCACGTCAACAGCTGGACCCAGAACGTCGAAGAGGTCGATCCGCTCGAGATGCTGGAGGTGCAGCTGGCCAACACGACGGCGCCGTTCATCCTCGTGAGCCGCTTGCGGCCCCAGCTCGCAGCATCGCCGTCGAAGCACACCTACGTCGTCAACGTCTCCGCGATGGAGGGCGTCTTCGGGCGCGGATACAAGGGTCCGGGACACCCGCACACGAACATGGCGAAGGCCGCCGTCAACATGCTCACGCGCACGAGCGCACGGGAGATGTTCGAGACGGACGGCATCCTCATGACGAGCGTCGACACCGGCTGGATCACCGATGAGCGGCCTCATCCCACCAAGGTGCGCCTCGCGGAGGAGGGCTTCCACGCACCGCTCGACCTCGTCGACGGCGCCGCCCGCGTCTACGACCCCATCGTCCGCGGCGAGGCCGGCGAGGAGCTCTTCGGCGTCTTCCTCAAGGACTACGCGCCGTCCTCCTGGTGACGCGCGCCGCCGATGCCCGCCGCCGATGTGTTGAGTACGCACGTGTTCGCCTCACCGAGCTGGGCACCGCCGTGCTGAGCGTTGACGTGTTGGGCGTTGACGTGTTGAGCCCTGACGTGCTGAGCGCCGTCGGTCTGGGAGCTGACCGTGCTGGGAGCTGACGCTGTCGCGTACCTGCGTGCCGCCGACATCGGTACCCGCGTTGTGGTCAGGTATCACCTCGGCGACGGGGCGACCGACGCACTCGGCGATCTGCTGTCCTGCGACGCCTCGGTCTGCGTCATCGACACGAAGCGCGGTCCTGCGACCGTCCAGCTCGCCGCCGTCATCGCAGCCAAGCCGGTGCCGCCGCCACCTGCCCCGCGCACGCGTCGTCCCCCGCTCCCGCGCTAGCTCGCCCGCCCCGCTCCTATCCCCTCGCCCACCGGCCCCCACTGGTTGTCCTCTGTCCAGAATTCCGGAACTCTCAAGCCGATTTCGCGAAAATCCTCGGATTTCGGCCCCGAGGGGTCACAAACTGCTTCAGAGTTCCGGAATTGCGAACATCCGCGACGCTTCGGCCCCTCTCTCGGATCCGCAGCCAGATCGTCACAACTCCTTCAATTCGACCCCGCGCCGACGGCAGATCCGCGGAATTCCGCGGAAGGCATCGATCAACCGGTGCGATTTGAAGGAGTTATGACGGTGGCGTCAGTACTCTCGGCTCGGGGACGAGCGGCGATGTCGGACGTCAGGCCGCAGGCGCCTGCGAGATCCGCACGAGGTTGCCGGAGGGGTCGCGGAACGCGCAGTCGCGGGGACCCCACGGCTGTTCGATCGGCTCCTGCAACACCTCGGCACCGGCCGCACGAGCCTGCTCGAATGTCGCATCGAGGTCGTCGGTGCGGAACACGATGTTCGGCAGGACGCCCTTCGTGAGGAGCTCCTGGAGCGCGTCGCCGTCGGCCTGGGACCGGCCGGCGTGCGGCGTCGACAGGACGATCTCGATGCCCGGCTGGGCGGCGCTGCCGAGGGTGATCCAGTGGAAGCCGCCAGAGGCGACGTCGTTGCGGACCTCGAAGCCGAGGGCGTCGCGGTAGAAGGCGACCGCCTCATCGGTGTCGTTGACCGTGATGTTCACGTACTGCAGTTGAATGCTCATGGCAGCAACTCTAAGCAGCGCTGCCAGGCGTCGCTTCTCGATTCCTGCTCGATGGACGCGCCTCGCCACGCGCGGGCCGCGTCGTCACCTTCGCGACGCACGCCGGCATCGCGACGACCGCCTCATGCGTGCGCGCCCGGTAGGCGGTCGGCGTCTCCCCAGTGATCTCGCTGAAGCGCGAGCTGAACGATCCGAGCGAGGTGCAGCCGACGGCGAAGCATGCGTCGGTGACGCTCGTCCCGGCACGCAGCATCGCCATCGCGCGTTCGATGCGGCGGGTCATGAGGTAGCTGTACGGCGTCTCCCCGTATGCGGCTTTGAAGCGGCGGGAGAAGTGCGCCGGCGACATAAGGGCGCGTCTGGCGATCGTCGGCACGTCGAGCGGGCGGGCGAACTCGCGGTCGATGAGGTCGCGCGCACGACGCAGATGCGCGAGATCGGCGAGATCCTCCGGGGTCATGTGCTCGACGGTACCACCAGATTCCCGGCGGAGCACCTGGATCGATGACGGTGCTTCCGGGCATACTGCTGGAGGCGCGATGTCGGCTCCAACCGGCATCGACCGAGACGGCTGCCACCGATCGACGGCGGCCGGGACAGACCTGGACCGACCGACGGGGGAACGCATGGCATACCGCAGCATCGAGACGAGTGAGACCTTCGCAGCCGAACCTGCCGAGATCTGGCGGCTGCTCGTCGACCCGCGGATCCAGCTCGAGGATCACCCGGTCACGATCGAGGGGCCCGCATCGTTCGTCGGAGCCGTCGGGGAGCGGTGGGTGGAGCAGCACGGCCCGGAGTGCGACGATGACCGGGTCGAGTGGACCGTCATCGAAGCGGAGTTCCCCACCAGATACCGGATGCGCGGGCGCCAACGCGGCATCACCCAGACGTCCGGGTACACACTGCAAGCGGTCGACGGCGGGACGCTCGTGATCGACCGGCTCGTGTTCGGCGCCAGTTTCGCCGGCCGGTTCCCGCAGCAGTTGTTGCCGTGGGCCCTGCTCGCAACGGGCCTCCTGCCGCGCATCCTGGAGGGCGAGGGCGAAGTCTTCAGCGGGATCGAACGGGAGCTCGCGAAGCGCTGATCGAGACGACTGCGGCTTCGTCGCGCGTCGGTAAGCCGCTGCCCGGAGGAGGTGTCGGCCGAAGAGCCAGCCTAGGTGCCGGCCGATGGGCCGCCCACCGCCCGCCCGCCTCTGCCAGCATCCGGCGCCCCATATGCTGAGTCCGTGACCCCCAACGCCGATGCGTCGCCCCGCAGAATCGAACTGACCCTCAGGAAGCCCTGGCTCGGTTGGTTCCCTAAGCCCACGGTCGTGTTCGAGGGGCGCGGGCATCCCGCGCAGTGGGGCACCGGCACCTGGCAGCTCCGGTCCCCGGACGCGACGACGATCGAGGTCTACCTCTACAACCGGATGTGGCGGTTCGGCGAGGCGAGCGCGACGGTCGCGGGGGCCGACGCGGACGTGAATACAAAGACAGATTCCGCCGCCCCAGTGTCACTCGTCTACCGCGCACCGTGGCTCCCGTTCCTCCGCGGCAGCTTGCAGGCATCGCGGACCTGACCACGAGCCCACGCGCACGCCCAGTTCAGCCGACGCGGATGAGCCGCGACACCTGCTTGAGATAGATGCTGACCGGGTTGGTGATCGCGCTCTGCAGACGACGCTGGGTCACGGCGGATGCCACCTCGTCGGTGATGATCCCGTCCACGCCCCTCGCCAGGTAGTCGCCGATCAGTTGGGGATCGTCGACCGTCCAGACATACAGGCCGCGCCCCGCCTGGTGCGCGACCGACAGCATCGAATCCGAGTAGGACCAGTCCTCGATGACGACCGCACCGGCTGCGCTCTGGGGCAGATCGCCCAGTTGGAGCCCGACCACGAACGCCGTCGGCCGCAGCGGATCGATCGCGGCGATTTCTTCGATGAGCCCACGGTCGAGCGATTGCACGATGTCGCGGTGCGCCGGATCGAGGCGGTTCATCTCTTCGACGACGCGCGCCGCGAATCCGGATCGCTCGCGGCCGTGCGGCTTGACCTCGACGAGCAAGGGCATGTCGAGCCGGTCGGCTTCGGCGACGAACTCGGTGAAGGTGGGGATGTGGGAGGTGAACCCGTCCTGACGGATCGTGATCGCCGACGCCTGCGCCTCGGTAAGGTCGTACACCGATCGCGGGTCGCCGGCGAGTCTGGCGAGCGACACGTCGTGAATGACGACGAATCCGCCGTCAGAGGTCTCCTGGATGTCGAGTTCGACGCGGTCGGCGCCGGCGGCAGCGGCGGCCTGCAACGCTTCGAGACTGTTCTCCACCCCGCCGGCCGTGTACCCGCGGTGGGCGATGACGGCCGTCGACGCAGCGGCTCCCGGAGCGGGTGCCGCGTCGGCGCTCTCGATGACGCGGGGCACGGCGAGCAGGACCGCAGCGGTGACGATGACGGCGACGGCGATGTGTGCACCGCGTCCCGTCGCCGGGGTCCTGACGATGGCGACCGGCTCGCCGTCGCTGATCCGGTCGACGGCGACGAAGACGAAGGAGAGGAATGCGGCACCGATGCCGGTCGCGAGGAAGCGGACGATGTCGAGGACGGCGAGGGTCGCGCCAGTCGCGCCGGCTGCTCCGGCCCCGGCGCCAGAACCGACCAGCACGGGAACGAGTCCGATGGCCGCTGCGACCGCGACGACCACCGTCGCCGCGACCCCCGTCCCGACGATCACCACGGCGAGCCACCCCTGCAACCGCCAGGTGCGGGAGAAACTGTGCCGCATCGCGCCGAGGATCGTTGTGTCGGCGCCCGTTCGCGGCCCCTTGCCAGCGGCAGTCCCCTCCCCCGCCGCAGCGCCCGCCCCCGTGAGGTGCGCCATCGTGAGCACAAATCGAAGCGCCGCATAGGCGATCACGGCCAGGGCCGCCCAGTAGATAATCGTGCCGGCCGTGGTCTTGGTGAGTTCGCCGCTGACGAAGGCGGGGATCGCGATGTGGATCGTCAAGACTGAGGTCACGCCGACGTTGGACAGCGGGAGCAGGACCACGACGTACGCTGCCAGCACGATCGCCTGCCAGCTGAGCAGCTTCCGGCCCGTGCGTCCGAGGCCGCGCGCAATCGTCCCGAAGCTCGGTGTGACGCCGTCGAATCGCAGGTGCGCGATGATCGAGAACACCGCCAGCTCGAGCACGATGAAGAGGACGGCGACGATCGCGAACCCGATGAGGGCGAGGAGCGCGATCGGCTCACGGAGGATCGCGATGACGCTGGTCTGGTTGATCCCGTCGATGCCCGCCGCGGTCAGGACGGTGCGCATCAGCGTCGCGAGCACCGGCATCGCGCCCCAGACGAGGACGCCCTGCACGGTGAGCACCGTCACGATCACGGTGCCGAGGGACCGCCGGAGCAGCACTGCGGCCGCGATGACGGCGGTCCGCACCGGAGCGGGACGGCGGGCGGGGCGCTCAGCTGACACGGTTCATCGTATGACGTAGTGCGCGGATCCCGCGCGGCTCCGTTACAGCACGCGCGTGAAGTGCTCCACAACGGGGAACGGTTCGTAGAAGCGGTGCAGGAGCGCACGCCACTGCTGATACTCGGCCGATCCGCGGAAGCCAACCGTGTGGTCCTCGATCGTGTCCCACTCGACGAGCAGCAGGTAGGTGTTCGGGGTCTCCGCCGAGCGGGAGAGGGACAGGGTGCGGAAGCCGGGCATCGCGGAGATGATCCCGCGCGCCTCGGCGAACGCCGCTTCGAACTCGGCCTCCTGGCCGGCGATGACGGGGAGCAGCGCGTGTTCGGTGATCATGCGTCCATCATGGCAGCGGGCCTGCTCCCCGATCGTGATCAGGAGGAGCAGGCCCGCTGCTGACGTCTACGCTTGCGGCGCCTACGCTTCCGTCACCGACGCCTGCGCCCGGCGCACGGCACGGTTCCGCCCACGCGGCCACGCGGCGACCGCGAACCCGACGACGGCGATCCCCGCGCTCAGGAACAGCGCCGGTCGGAACTGGTCGAGCATCGCGGCGGAGGTCGCGTGCGGTTCGGGAGCGGCACCGGCGATGAGCGCGGCGGCTACAGCGAGCGCAAGCGCCCCGCCGACCTGTGAGCTCGTCTGCACGAGTCCGGCTGCGAGTCCCTGTTCATCGTCGTGGATGCCGGCGGTCGCCTGCACCTGCACCGACGGGAAGCCGATGCCGAACCCGACGCCGAGCAGGAGCACGGACGGCAGGATGTCGAGGACGTAGTTGGGGGTCGTGCCGATGCGCAGGAACAGCAGGTAGCCGATCGCGAGCGCTCCGAGGGCGATCGGAATCAGTCGTTTGGAACCGAAGCGGTCGATGAGTCGGTCGGCGAACGGCGCACTCGCCAGCACCACGATGCCAGTGGGAAGGAGCGCGAGCGCCATCGCGAGCGGCGACCAGCCGAGGATGTCCTGCAGGTAGAGCGTGAGGATGAACTGGAACGCGACGTACGATCCGAACAGCGCGATCGCGCTCACGTTGGCCCGCCACACGCCGCCTTCGCGGAGGATGCCGAAGCGGATGAGCGGGTGCTTCACCCGCAGCTCGATGAGGACGAAGGCACCGAGGACCAGTGCCGAGAGGACGAGTCCGCCGATGGTCTGCAGCGATCCCCAGCCGACGGCTGGTGCAGAGACCACGGTGTAGACGAGGCCCAGCATGCCGATGGCGAGTGTCACCGCGCCCCAGAAATCGTGGCCGCCGGTCTTGGATCGACCGTCCTTCGGGATGAAGAAGAAGCCGAGGATCATCGCGGCGAGCGCGAACGGGACGGAGAAGAGGAACGTCCAGCGCCAGCTGAGCGAGGTCATCAGACCGCCGACGATGAGGCCGAGCGAGAAGCCGCTCGCGGCGAAGATCGTGAAGATCGAGATCGCGCGGTTGCGGGCAGGGCCCTCCGCGAAGTTGGTCGTGATGAGCGAGAACGCGGCAGGTGCCGTGAATGCGGCGGCGACACCCTTGATGAAGCGGGTGGCGATGAGCATCGTCGGGTCGCTGGAGAGGCCGCCGGCGAGGGAGGCGACGGCGAAGACGGCGAGTGCGATGAGGAGGAGTTTGCGGCGACCGAGGAGGTCGGCAAGGCGGCCGCCGAGCAGCAGGAGGCTGCCGTAGCCGAGGACGTAGCCTGAGACGATCCACTGGAGGGTCGTGGTCTCGAGGCCGAGTTCGGTTCCGATGGAGGGGAGAGCGACGCCGACCATGGAGACGTCGAGGCCGTCGAGGGCGACCACGACGCAGACGACGATGAGCAACAACCATGCAGCCTTGCCCCATTTGGCCGATGCTTGGGCCTCAGGGGTAGGGGTGATGGTGGGGATGGTGGAGGTAGACACCGGATAACTATATGACACGGAATGTAATGCATGCGCATACTATGCAAAATCATAAAATGAAGGGGTCTTCATCTGGAAACCACGCGTACACTCGAAGTTGTGACGGAAACAGGAGCAATCGACACCTGGCGCGAGATGCAGCGCGTCTACCTCGCGACCGCTGGCATGCTGGACCGTGCGCTGCAGGACGGCTTCAAGCTCGGCCTCAGCGAGTTCGAGGTGCTCGATCTCGTCGCCGTCGCCCAGGGCGAGGACTGCACCATGCGCGACCTCGTCGATGAGACGCCCATGACCCAGAGCGCGCTCTCCCGCGTCGTCGACCGCCTGCAGAAGGCCGGCATGGTCGAGCGCAGCGAGTGCACCTACGACCGTCGTTCCCTGTTCGTCGGCATCACGGCCAAAGGCCGCGAGGTCCACGCCGAGGCGAAGCTCGCCTACGAGGCGCTGCTCGCGGCGCAGCTGGCCGGTGCGTCCGTGGGGGCGTCGGAGGCGTAGTTCGCTCGCCTACGACGCAGCGAGCAGCGACCGTGCAGAGCCGAGCAGCTCGGGGACTCGCGTGGTTGCGGCTTGCCACACGACTGCGTCATCGACGACTGCATAACCGTGAGCGAGCACGTTTCGAAGACCGATAATCCGTGACAGATCCGGAATCTGCTCAGCCACATTTGGGTCGACCTTGCGCAACTTGTTCAACGCCTCTCCAATGATGAGGAGCTGCCGCTCAACCGCCGACCGACGCAAATCGTCCGCAGCATACGCCTCCGCTGTCAAGCCATCTATGAATGATGCGATGTGGGACGCAGCGTTCTGCACATCCCAGAGCAGCGCCGCTGATTCAGGCTGCATAGAGTTCTTCCACCGAGGACAGCGCGGCTCGCGCAAAGTAGGGATTAGCAACCGCGGTGGATACGACGAGGTCCACCGGCCGATCCAGTAACTGTTCGAGGTCCTCTTTCAACCCGAAATACGCATCGAAACGGTCAACTACCTCCGGACCGAAATCGACGAAGAAGTCGATATCGCTTCGGACCGGGTCGAATTGCCCGGTAACGGCCGATCCAAACACTTGGAGCCGCGAAACGCCGTGGGCGCGACACACCGTCGCGATTGCGTCGCGCTCAAACGTGAGTGCCCTGGCCATGTGACGAGTCTAGCGACGAGCTCCCAGCGGTGTACATGACCTTCATCGCCCCTCAAAGCCGCGCCTTACGGGCAACGGAACACATCCACACCGGTGAGGCTGCAACCAGAGGCGACACCCACGCAGCGTGCCAGATCAACGCCGAAACTCAATCCATGAGCACTCATATGACGGCTACATCAAGACGGAACGGCGCGAAAGCGTCGCGCTAATCAACCCAGAAAATGCCGACCTCGGAGTCCTTTGATCAACCCCGCCGTTCTGGACATCGCTGAACGGTTTTCGTGCCAGTTTGTGGCGATTCTGGCACGTTATCGTGCCATTGCCTCCGTGCGCGCGCTCGCGAGAGTCGAGCTCTCGCCCATTCGCGACTCGGGCCCGGCATACTCAAGCGCGAAGTGCCGCTGGGCTGGACGCACGCAGTGGCGCACCGGGCAGCACACCCGAAGCACCGCCGGAACAGCTTCTGCCTGTGAACGACGAAACCCCCGCACATCTCGATTGCTCGGGATCTGCGGGGGGTTCTGTGGCGGTACCGGTGGGATTTGAACCCACGGTGCGCTTTCACGCACACAACTTTTCGAGAGTTGCACCTTCGGCCGCTCGGACACGGTACCGGGATCGAGTGTAATGGATGACGGAGCACGACGCGAATTGAGGGCCTCGCGCACTCCACAGACGAACCCGCCAACGAGTTCTCCACCGATTCGCCCGCCCCGGCCGCGATGTCGCCGGGTCGCCGTAGGCTTGCGATCATGGCCAAGGCATCCTCCACTCCCGCGTTCCGCTGCTCAGAGTGCGGCTGGACGACGGCGAAGTGGGCGGGCCGCTGCGGCGAGTGCCAGCAGTGGGGAACCGTGGTCGAGGCTGCCGCCCAGACCGGCATCCTCCGCAACCTCGTGCCCGTGCAGATCAGCGAGGACCGCTCCGCCCGCCCCATCACGGAGGCCAACGCTCAGGATGCCCCGCGCTGGCCGAGCGGCATCGCGGAGTTCGACCGGGTGCTCGGCGGCGGCATCGTCCCAGGTGCCGCGGTGCTGCTCTCCGGCGAGCCGGGTGTCGGCAAGTCGACGCTGCTGCTGGAGGTCGCATCGCGCGCCGCCAAGACCGGATCCCGGGTGCTTTACGTCAGCGCAGAAGAATCCGTCAGCCAGGTCCGGCTCCGGGCGGGCCGCACCGGCGCGCTGCACGAGGAGCTGTACCTCGCGGCCGAGACCGACCTCGCCACGATCCTCGGCCACATCGAACAGGTGAGGCCCAAGCTGCTCATCGTCGACTCCGTGCAAACGGTGTCGTCCCACCTGTCTGACGGTCTGGCCGGCCAGCCCAGCCAGGTGCGTGAGGTCGCGGCATCGCTCATCCGCGTCGCCAAGGAGCGCAACCTGCCCGTGCTCCTCGTCGGCCACGTCACGAAGGACGGGTCCATTGCAGGTCCCCGCCTTCTCGAACACCTCGTCGATGTCGTCTGCCAGTTCGAAGGCGACCGCCAGACCGCGCTCCGCTTCGTCCGCGCGCTCAAGAACCGGTTCGGCCCCACCGACGAGGTGGGCTGCTTCGAGATGACCGGCGACGGCATCGCGGAAGTCGCCGACCCGAGCGGGCTCTTCCTCAGCCGCGGCATGGCCGTCTCCGGCACTTGCGTGACCGTCGCCATGGAGGGACGCCGCGCCCTCCCCGTCGAGATCCAGGCACTCGTCGTCAAGAGCAGCGCCCCCAATCCCCGCCGCGTCACCAACGGTGTCGACTCATCACGCGTGGCCATGCTGCTCGCCGTGCTCGAACGCCGCATCGGCATCCCCCTCGGCGACAAAGACGTGTACGTCTCCACGGTCGGCGGCGTCCGCCTGATCGAGCCGGCAGCCGACCTCGCCATCGCCGTCGCCATCGCCTCCGCCGCCGGAGACTCCTCCGTCCCGCACACCCTCGCCGCCTACGGCGAGATCAGTCTCGCGGGCGAGGTCCGTCCCGTCGCAGCCTCCAAGCAGCGGGGTTCAGAGGCCAAACGACTCGGCTACGACACCATCCTCGACGCAGAAGTCGGCCACCTGCGGGAAGCCCTGCGACGCACCACGATCGCCGCCAGCTCCGCCATGGACCGCGAGCTCGACGCGTCCTTCTGACCGCAGGCTCGCTCGCCGGCCTCGCGCGTGCGCTTCGCCCTCGTGCACCCGCATCGCACGCCCGCGCGCATCGCCCGGCCGGACGCCTTCCCGCCGACCAGCGCCGCACGGCAGAAGGAGAACCGCGCCACACAAGGCGAGAAACGCGCGAAACGTCCTTCTCTCGCGCGGTTGTCCTTGTGCGGGGCGGCACGGCCACTGCGGCAAGAGCCAGCAATAGCGCCAGCAGCAGCGCCAGCGCGGCTAATCCCCCGCCACCTCGAGCTCCAACACACGCAACAGCTCAGCCGGGTCAGCCTGCAATGAATTCGGGCCCGCGACGTCGAACAGCACCGTCTCGATGTCGTCACCGTAGGTGCGCAGGAAGCTCTTCAACCACGCACCGTTCTGCAGACCGACGAACGGGGGCAGCGCGGCCGGCTTGTTCTTCGCGTCGGAGAAGATCAGCAATGCGAGACGAGCGGTCTCCGGCTGGCGGAACATCCACACCTCGCCCGGATCGTTCGGGTTGTCGCGCGAAGCAGCCTTCATAAGCGGAACGACGAACCGATCGTGACGCAGCGCATACGCGACGGCCGCCATGTCGCTCGCTTCGAGCGCCTTCGCAAGGGACTCCGACCGGAACTCGGGCTTCTTCTTCGCCATACGTCCATTGTCGCAGTTCGACCGCAGGCGACGGTTCGGCGAACACCGGCCCGGAGCGAACCCGACGGAGCGTCGAGGACCGTCAGTTCAGCAGGAACTGCGCAGACGACTTCGACTCGAAACCGCCGATCGACGTCTTCAAGTGGTACGAGGCGCCACCGGCGGGAACCGGATCGCGCGTACCGCTGCAGGTGTCCGGCGCAGAGCGGGTCCGGTCCCACGTGATCGCCGGGTTTGAGGCGACGGTCTTGCCCGGCTCCAGCAGGACGTCCTGGTCGGTCGGCGCCGTCTGGCAATCGGTCGACTTCCAGTAGACCTCGTCGCCGCTCAACACGGTGAACACCTGCTGACTCGTCCCTGCGTTCATCGTGCACGGCGCGGTCCCCGTGTTCGTGATGCTCAGCGAGAGCTTGGGCTCGACACCGGCGGCATAGCTCGTGGCGTCGGTGATGGCCTCGACGCGAATGTTGTCGGCAGCGCAGGCGACAGCGGTCGACGGATCGCCCGTCGGGGCATCCGAGATCGCAGGCGGCGCAGTGGCCTGGTCCGTTGTGGTGGCGGCAGGCGCGGTGGGGGTCGGTTTCGGCGTCGAGGACAACGCGGCGATCTCGGAACCAGAACCCGGGCGAATAAGCAGCAGCACGATGATGACGATGACCGCGACGACTCCCAGCAGAGCCGCGAGCCGTCGACGCCGGAAGACGGCCGCGGACGGCCGCCGCACAGGAGGCTGGCTCGACGACATGCCTCCAGGGTAAACGCGCTTCGGCGCACGACCCGATCGGCTCGCCGGACGCACGACGAGGGGCCGCCGCCTTTCGGCGACGACCCCTCACTTGCCGTACAGGTGGTGACTAGTTGGTGCCGCCCTCGTCACCGATCGACGGACCAGAGACAGCGGACCCGGAGACAGAAGACCCCGAAACCGAAGCACCGGCAGCGGCGCTCTGACGCGAGCGACGCACGAGCATCGTCGCGACACCCGCTGCGAGCAGCAGGGCGGCGAATCCGACGCCGGCCCAGATCTCGACACCGGTCGAGCTCAGGTTGCCGGAGCCCGGCTTGCCGCCGGTGTTCCCGCCCGCACCGTTTCCGGCACCGCCGTTGCCGCCGTTGCCATCGCCGGGCGTGACGACCGCGTCCTTCACGGTGACGTTCTGCCAGCCGATGACGGAGCCGTCGGCAGCCTGCACCACGAGGCGGTGTGCGCCGAGCGGCGCATCGGCCGGAACCTGCACCTCGACGTTGCCGGCGGCGTCGACCTGCACGAGGCCGTCGCTCAGCAGGAGCGGCTCGGAGTGCAGCCAGACGCTCACGAGCGATCCGGCGCGGTCCGCGCCAGCACCGACGGTCGCGGACTTGCCGCGGATGAGGTCGGTCGGCGACGTGACCTTGTTCTCGAGGTCCGGGGTGAGCGCGTCATCGGACACGGGCGTCGGAGCAGGCAGCTCCGCAACCGTAACGGGGACGACGGCCGTGGTGCCGGACTCGAGACCAGTCACGCGGATGGTCGCAGCGCCTGCTGCGGCCTTCGGCATCGTGAAGGACACCGTCGCAACACCCTTGGTGACCGGGACCGTTCCGACGGCCTTGCCGTTGAGCTCGATCCCGAGGGTCGCGTTCACGGGGCTGCCGGTCGACGTCAGGTCGAGCTTCGCGACATCGAAGGTGACCGTCGTGCCAGGCGTGATCGGCGCCGTCGGGACACCGCTGACCTGCACGCTGCGTCGCTCGAAGCTCGGCTTCACCGGCGACTTCTCGCTCAGGTAGCTGATCCACGCGTCGCTGTCGACAAGACCGGAGTCCTTCGTGCCTGCACCCTTCGCGAACTCACGGAAGTTGTCGCCGCCCTGGAGGAGGAAGCTGAACGAACCGATGCGGTAGCTGCGCGCCGGGTCGATCGGCTGGCCGTTGACCTGGATGCCTGTGATGCGGTCGCCCTCGGCACGGGTCGGGTCGAAGGTGTACTGCACGTTCTTCGACAACCCGAGCTGCAGATACGGACGCGAGGGGATCTCACCCTTCGCATCGCGCTGCCACTGCTGCTCGAGCACCGTCTTGAACTGCGCACCCGTGAGCGACGTGGTCCAGAGGTTGTTGAGGAACGGCAGGACGGCGTTCGCCTGCGCGTACGTGATGTCGCCCTTCTTGAGTTCTTCACGCATGCCACCGGGGTTGACAACACCGATCTCGGCGCCGCCGCGGTCGCTGCTGGACAGCGATGCGAGGAGCGAGTCGGCGACGAGGCCGCCGAGCGTCGACTCCGAGCCGCGGTCGTCCTTCTCACCGTTGTTGAACGCGCGGGTGATGTCGGCGTCAGCCTTCGCGACGACCTTATTGCCCAGCTCTGCGGCCTTTGCGAGGGCGTCCTTGACGATGTCGGCGACCTTCGCGACCGCCGGGTACGTCGCGATGAGCGTCGCATCGTCGACCTTCGTCCTGGCGACGTTCTTCGCCTCGTAGGCCGTGACCTCGTGCGTCGAACGGTCGACGGTCAGCGTGATCTGACCGATGAACTCGCCGTAGCTGCCGGTCTGCAGGATCGGACGGGTCTTGCCGGGCTCTCCTGGAACCGGTGCGTCCCACGCGTACTGCTTGTGGGTGTGACCGGTGTAGATCGCGGCGACCGCCGGGCTCGTCTTGGTGACGATGTCGGCGAACGAACCGCCGGCCGCGATCTCCTGCTCGAGCGTCGCGCCGTCCGGCGTGCCTGCTCCTGCGCCGTCGTGGTACTCGGCCACGATGACGTCGGCTTCACCGTTCGACGGGTCGCCGTCCGTGAGCGCCGCCGCAACACGGTTCACGGCTTCGACGGGGTCGCCGAATTCGAGATCCTTGATGCCGCCTGGTGAGACGAGCGTCGGGGTCTCACCGGTCACGGCACCGATGACGGCGACCTTGAGGCCGTCGACGTCGATGATCGCGTATTCGGGGAGAGCCGGCTTCTTCGTGCCCTTCTCGTAGACGTTCGCGCCCAGGTAGGCGAACTTGGCGTTCTTGCCACCGTCGACCACGCGGTCGACGAGGTCTCGGTAGCCCTGGTCGAACTCGTGGTTGCCGACGGCGGAAGCCTTGAGGCCGAGCGCGTTGAGCACATCGATCGTCGGCTGGTCCTTCTGCGACGAGGATGCGAACAGCGATGCGCCGATGTTGTCACCGGCGGAGATGAACGCCGTCTGGTCTGGTCCGAACTGCGCCTTCAGCTGCTCGACGGTTCCGGCGAACTTGTTGGTGTTCGCGTCGATCCGACCATGGAAGTCGTTGATGTTCAGCAGGTTGACCGTTGCATCCTTGGCCTGGAAACCGAGTCCGACGACGACGGGGTCGTGGTCGCTCGAACGGTAGGCGTCCGGCTGGTAGAAGTCGGTGACGTTCGCGTTGAAGCGCGAGTACTCGAGGGCGATCGACTCGACGGAGTTGATGTTCCACACGTCGGAGCCCGTTACGACGGCCTTGGCGTCAGCGGACGCGAAGACGTGGTCGAGGGAGCCGACGGCCCCGTTGAACGCGTACGTGTACTTGCCCGTCGCGCCTTCGAGGCTCGTGTACCCGGCGTCACGGATGACGTCGATGGGGTCTTCGGCGTCGTAGGAGTTGAAGTCGCCGACGAGGAAGACCTTGGTGGTGCCGAGGTCCTTCTGGAGGCCCGTGGAGAACTCCACGAGCGCCTTCGCCTGACGTGTCCGATCGCCGGTGAAGGCGCCCTGTCCGGTGTCGGCGTTGTCGCCCGTCGCGGTCGGTCCGGTGCTCTTCGACTTGAAGTGGTTGGAGATCACGAGGAACGTGGTGTCGGCAGTGCCGCCCTTGGGCTTGAACGCCTGCGCGTCGGGTTCGCGGGCGTTGTCGAACGCCTTCGAACCGATGAGGATGTGCGTCTCGCCGACGGTCTCGACCTTCGCGGACTTGTAGATGAAGCCCGTGCGGATGAGGTCCTCGTCGCCGATCGCCGGCAGCTTGGACGGCGACGGGACGAAGGACCAGGTGCCCGCTCCGGCCTTGACGTTGAGCGCTGCGACGAGCTTTCCGAGCGCGTCGTCACGGTCCTTGCCGACCTTGGCGGAGTTCTCGATCTCCTCGAGGGAGACGACGTCGGCGCCGAGCGCGTTGATCGCCTCGACGATCTTCGCCTGCTGACGCTCGAAGTTGACCTTGTCGGCGGCTCCGCGTACGCCGCAGCCTGCTGCGTCGGACTTGTTGACGGTCGTCGGCTTGCCGGCACGGTCCGTGTAGAACGTGCAGCCGGTGCGGTCGGCTCCGGTGGTGGGGAAGTAGTTCAGCACGTTGAAGGTGCCGAGCTTGACGTCGCCGCCGACCTCTGCCGGAGCAGCGGTGCGGGTGTCGGCGAACGTCGCGGGCTGGACATCGGCCGCGTTGGCCGGGGTCAGCGCCTGCGTGGGCTGGAACTTCCAGTTGTCGTTGCGGAAGTCGAAGACGACGGGCTTCGTGAACGTGACGGCCGCGCCGATGCGGACGGGGTCGGTGTTCGAGATGTACGGCAACGGGCTACCCGTGTTGGCGGCTTTGAGGAAGTCCGTCGTTGCGCCGTCGTCGAGGACGACCTTCTGCTTCGCGACGCGGTCGACCTCGGCCTGGTGGGCCGGGGTGCCGGGCTTGCCGGCGACCGTTGGCGTTAGGAACGGCTTGTCTGATGCTGCGAGGGTGATCTCGCCGTACTGGTTCGTGCGGTAGTTGTCGCTCACTGTGTACGCGCCGGCTGGAGCGAGGAGCATGCCCTCGAGGCTCTCGCGCTGTGCGTTCTTGTCCGGGAACTCGACGGCAGCGGGGATCGGCGCTGCGACGCCGGTGGCGTCGAGCTGCTTGACGGCAGCCGTGTCGTCGACGGTCAGCTGCGTGAGTCCGTAGAACTCAGCGACCTTGCCGGTGATCTGCAGGTACTGGCCGACCGCGACCTGGCCGACGGTCTTCGGCGAGTAGATGAAGATGCCGTCCGATGCGACGTGCGTGGTCAAGTCCAGCGCGCCGCCGGTGCCGGCCGTCTGCAGGTAGTAGCCGTTGAAGCCGCCCTCCGGGAAGCTCGCGGTGACGAAGCCGTTCGTCGTGACGGTCTGGCCGACGAGCGGGCTGGTGTCACCCGTGCCCTGGATGTCGGCGATCGCCGTGATCGTCGGGTCGCCAGGCGTGGACGTCTCTGTCGGGGTCGGTGTGGGAGTCGGCGTCGGCTCAGGCGTCGTGCTTGGCAGTTCAAGCGGCGACGAGCTGTTCTGCGGGGTGAGCGTGTCGGTCAGCGTGAAATCGGCGCCGTTGACGTTGGTGTCGGCGAAGTTCGTGCGGACGAGGGACTTCGCTGCGCTCGGAGCAGGGGCGGGAGACGACTCGAAGGTGTTCGAGGTGCCGTAGCCGACCAGGTCCACCACGTCCGCATTCGCCGACGAGTCGCCGACCGGGAGTGTGACCGGGGTCGTGGTGCGCAGCAGCGCAAGCGTTCCTGCGGCTGCGGCTGGATTGATGTTTCCGATGGCATCGGGGGCGGGGAGTGCGGTGCCGTTCGCGCCCTGCGCTCCGGCGACGAGATAGAACCCACCGGCCGGGATGGTCCCGGTGAGCGCGACGAAGTTGTTCGTCGCCCCCGCACCCGATGCGCTGCGGTACTGGACCGACCATCCGTCGACGTTGACGGGCGCGGAGGAGGGGTTGTGCAGTTCGATGAACTTGCGGTTGTAGACGGCACCATTGTTGCCGCCGGAGGCGTACACCTCGTTGATGACGACATCGCTGCCGTCGGTTGCTGCCGCGGCCGGCAGAGCGGCGAGCGGTGCTACGACGAGCCCGGCGAGGGCCGCGAACGCCGTCAGGCGAGCGAAACGCCGGATGCGTTTCGGCTGTTGGGACAAGGACATGAGGCTCCGATTCGAGTATCAGTTCTGTGATGTGCAAGCACCCGCGCGATGCCGCGCAGGAAAGGTCGTGTCCCCCGTCCAGGGGTGGAAATGGGGACAGTGCCTCACAAGCTAATGGAGATACGTGACGTAAGACCACCCCGAATGTGAACGAGCAGTAAACCCCGCCGCTGGGACCACCCTGTGGAGGAACCGTCAATTCGCCCTGAATTCCCCGGTCGGGCGCACAAAAAAGCGGTCGATGCCACGAGGCATCGACCGCTCCAAGTCTCAAGTTCAGCTTGAAAGCTGTTTCAACATCCGGGTGTTGCCGAGCGTATTCGGTTTGACCCTCGCGAGCTCCAGGAACTCGGCGACACCCTCGTCGGAGGACCGCACGAGCTGCGCATACACCTCGGGCGGCACGACGTCCTCGCCGATGGGCTGATAGCCGTGCTTCGTGAAGAAGTCGACCTCGAAGGTCAGGCAGAACAGACGTCGCAGACCGAGCTCGAGCGCATCGGCTTCCAGACGGGCGACGATGGCGTGACCGACACCTGTGCCGCGCACGGATCGACCGGCCGCGAGCGTGCGGATCTCACCGAGGTCCTCCCAGATGACGTGCAGCGCACCGCAGCCGATGATCTCGCCGTCGCTCGTCTCAGCGACGCGGAACTCCTGCACGGCCTCGTAGAACACGACGTCGTCCTTGCCGAGGAGGATGCGCTCCTGGACGAGCGGTTCCACAAGCGCCTGGATGTGGCGGACATCGCTCGTGCGAGCGCGGCGGACCGTGTAGTCGACCATCGTGTGCTGTTCCTCTCAACGCCCGGCAGCGCGCCGAACGAACCGATTCTAATCCCGTGGAGTGACGCCGCAGCGCGATGCGCTCGCGCACGCGCGCGTCCGCGCCGTGAGCGCGCCCCGCACCGGGGTAGCGCTCGCGGCACAGACCCGCGCTCAGCGCCGCGCTCAGCGCCAGGCGGCGGGGCCGTCGGAGCCGGCGGGGTACGTGTCGATGGGGACGAGGCCCTTGCGCCACGCCGCGAGGACGGGCGACACGATGCGCCAGCACTCCTCGGCGACGTCGCCCCGCACGGACAGCGTCGTGTCGCCCTCCAGCAGCGACGCGAGCACCTCGCCGTACGCACTCAACGCCCCCGGCTCCAGCTCCGCGTGCAGCACGATGGGATCGAGCTTGAACGGATCGTCCTCGCCGTTGACCATGAGGTCGAGATCGAGCGACGAGGGGTTCAGCCCGATGCGCAGCCGCGCCGGCTGCTTGGGTCCGTGCAGGCCGGTCGGCAGGTGCGGGACCTCCTTGAACGTGAAGACGATGCTCTGCGTCGTGTGGTGCAGGGCCTTGCCGGAGCGGAGCGTGAACGGGACGCCGGCCCATCGCCAGTTGTCCACCGCGAGCGTCAACTCCGCGAGCGTCTCCGTCTCTCGCTCAGGGTCGACGCCTGCCTCGTCCACGTACGCCGGGAGACTCCGCCGTCCGATCTTCCCCGCGCCGTATCGCGCACGCCTGCTCGATGTGCCATCGCGGTCCAACGGCCTGGTCGCGCGCAACGCCTGCGCCATACCGCCGCGCAGATCCTCGGCGCCGACACTCGCGGGCGGCTCCATCGCGGCGAACGCGAGCACGAGCAGCAGATGACTCTGGATCATGTCGATGAGCGCACCCGCGCGGTCGTAGTACCCCGCGCGCCCTTCGAGCGCGAGCTGCTCGTCGAAGGTGATGTCGACGCGCTCGACGTTGTCGGCGGACAACAGCGGTTCGAAGATGCGATTCGCAAAGCGCAAGCCCAGCAGGTTGAGCACGGTCGACTTGCCGAGGAAGTGGTCGACCCGGAACACCTGCTCCTCTGGCACGAGGTGCTGCAGGAGGCGGTTGAGCGATCGGGCTGAGGCGAGGTCGGTGCCGAACGGCTTCTCGAGCGCGAGCGTGATGCCGGCGGGCAGCTCGATCTTCCGCAGGGCCTTGCACGCGAGCAATGCGACTGCCGGCGGGAGGGCGAAGTACAACGACACCCGGCCCTCAGCGGCACCGATGACCCTGGCCAGGTCGTCAGCGCTGCTCGCGTCCCCCTGGACGTACGTCGAACGCTCCGCGACGCTTGTGCCGAGCTTCGACGGCGTCCCGGAGAACGCCTTCGCCACCTTCGCGCGCCATCGTTCGTCCGAGAGCGGATCCCGATCCACGCCGATGAGGCGGATGTCGGAGCCGCGGGGGCTGGCGAGGAGCGAGGACAGTCCGGGGAGCAGCAGACGCGACGTGAGGTCGCCTCCGGCTCCGAGGATCACGAGCGTGTCGACCGTCATGGTCAGATCCTAGACCCGTCCCCTCTCCGCACGTCCAGCCGCTCCGTCCAGCCCGCCCCCCATCCATCCATCCGCTCCGTCCAGCCCGCCCCGTCCGTCCGTCCGTCCAGCCCGCCCCCGTCCGTCCGTCCGTCTGTCCGTCCGTCCAAACCTGCCGCCCAGACATCGAGCACAACTCCTTCAATTTTGACGTCCGCTGCGGCCGACCCCCGGAAATCCGCGGCCGCGCATCCGGCGGCGGCCACATCGAAGGAGTTATGCTCGTCGACCGCGGTCCTTGGGGCCGTCCAGGAACCACTACTGTTTCACTCATGCGCCTCGGAGTCCTCGACGTCGGTTCGAACACCGTCCACCTGCTCATCGTCGACGCCCACCCAGGCGCCCGCCCCATCCCGGAGTCGTCGCACAAGTCCGTCCTGCGGCTCATGCGGTACCTGACGGATGACGGATCGATCAGCGACGAGGGTGTGCAGGCGATCCTCGATGCGATCGGCGGAGCCGCGAAGATCGCCCGCGAGAGCGGACTCGACGAACTGCTCTCGATGGCGACCTCCGCCATCCGCGAGGCGAAGAACGGACCGGAAGTGCTCGCCCTCATCGAGGAGCAGACGGGGATCGCGCTGCAGGTGTTGTCCGGTGAGGACGAGGCCAAACTCACCTTCCTCGCGGTGCGCCGCTGGTACGGCTGGTCCGCCGATCGCATCCTCCTGCTCGACATCGGCGGCGGTTCGCTCGAGGTCGCGGCCGGTGGCGACGAGTACCCGGACGTCGCGATCTCGCTCCCCCTCGGCGCCGGCCGGTCGACCGTCGGGTTCCTGCACAACGACCCGCCGACGGCGCCGCAGCAGGACAATCTCCGCGCCTACGCTCGCGAGGTCCTCCGTGAGGGGCTCACGCACTTCGCCGACCTCCCGCAGGCGCAGCACGTCGTCGGCTCGTCCAAGACGATCCGCTCGCTCGCGAGGCTCGCCGGGTCGGTCGCCGATGGCGTCGGCGGCACGGACCGCAGCCTCCTCCGCCGCAGCCAGCTCGATGACTGGGTGCCGCGTCTCGCACGCATCCCGGCTGATTCCCGTCCGGCCCTGCCCGGCATCACGGCGGACCGCACGTTCCAGATCGTGGCCGGCGGCATCGTCCTGTCCGAGGCGATGGCGGCCTTCGGCGTCCGCGAGCTCGACGTCTCCCCGTGGGCGCTCCGCGAGGGCATCATCCTGCGCTACCTCGACCGTCTGGCCTGACGCCGTCCCGCGTCCGGTCCCTGAGCCTGTCGAAGGGCCCCACCGCCGGTCCCTGAGCCTGTGCCGTCCGGTCCCTGAGCCTGTCGAAGGGCCACTTCGACAAGCTCAGTGACCGGGGCTCAAGCTCAGTGACCGGGGCCCGCGCTCAGTGACCGGGGCCCAAGCTCACTGACCGGGGGCACGACCGCCACACACGACGAAGGCCCCCACTCCGCAGAGTGGGGGCCTTCGCAGTACAGCCGACTGCTAGTCGCTCGTGATCGCGAGGTCCGGCGTCACCGCACCGGTACCGAGCGCCGCCTGCGCGTTCACACCGGCGCCGACGGTCTCACCGCGCGAGGACGTCGTGAAGACGAACGCGCCGTTCGCGAAGTCCACGTGCACGTGGTCGCCGGCGTTGAGCTCGCCCTGCAGGATCCGCTCGCTGAGCTGGTCCTCGACCTCGCGCTGGATCGCACGACGCAGCGGACGGGCGCCCAGTGTCGGGTCGAAGCCGACCTCGATGAGGCGCTCCTTTGCCGCGAGGGTCAGCTCGATCGTCATGTCGCGGTCGAGCAGACGCTCCGACAGACGCTTCGCGAACAGGTCCACGATCTGCAGGAGTTCCGGCTTCGACAGCTGCGGGAACACGATGATGTCGTCGACACGGTTCAGGAACTCGGGCTTGAAGTGCTTCTTCAGCTCCTCGTTCACCTTGCCGCGCATGATGTCGTATCCGGTCGAGGCGTTGCCCTCGATCTGGAAGCCGACCGGGCCGCCCGCGATGTCGCGTGCACCCAGGTTGGTGGTCATGATGATGACGGTGTTCTTGAAGTCGACGACGCGACCCTGACCATCGGTCAACCGCCCCTCTTCCAGGATCTGAAGGAGCGAGTTGAAGATGTCCGGGTGTGCCTTCTCGATCTCGTCGAACAGCACCACGCTGAACGGCTTGCGACGGACCTTCTCCGTGAGCTGGCCGCCCTCTTCGAAGCCGACGAATCCGGGAGGGGCGCCGAACAGACGCGAGACCGTGTGCTTCTCGCCGTACTCCGACATGTCGAGCGAGATCATCGCGCTCTCGTCGTCGAAGAGGAACTCGGCGAGCGCCTTGGCCAGCTCCGTCTTTCCGACACCCGTGGGGCCGGCGAAGATGAACGAACCGGACGGACGCTTCGGGTCCTTGAGGCCTGCGCGCGTGCGGCGGATCGTCTTGGAGAGCGCCGCGATGGCCTCCTCCTGACCGATGACCCGCTGGTGCAGCGCCTTCTCCATAAAGACGAGCCTCGAGGACTCCTCTTCCGTGAGCTTGAAGACGGGGATGCCGGTGGCCTGGGCGAGCACCTCGGCGATGAGTCCTTCATCGACCTCGGCCGTCGTCTTGACGTCGCCGGACCTCCACTGCTTCTCCAGGCGGAGACGCTCGCCGAGGAGGTTCTTCTCCTCGTCGCGGAGGGATGCGGCCTTCTCGAAGTCCTGCTCCTCGATCGCCGTCTCCTTGGCCTCGCGGACCTTGGCGATCTTGTCGTCGAATTCGCGGAGCTCCGGCGGGCTGGACAGGATCGACAGACGCAGGCGTGCGCCGGCCTCGTCGATCAGGTCGATGGCCTTGTCCGGGAGGAAGCGGTCGGAGATGTAGCGGTCGGCGAGGTTGGCAGCCGAGACGAGCGCACCGTCGGTGATGGACACCTTGTGGTGGGCTTCGTAGCGGTCGCGCAGACCCTTGAGGATGTTGATCGTGTGCGGAAGCGACGGCTCCTGCACCTGGATCGGCTGGAAGCGGCGCTCGAGCGCAGCATCCTTCTCGAAGTGCTTGCGGTACTCGTCGAGCGTGGTGGCGCCGATGGTCTGGAGCTCACCGCGGGCGAGGAGCGGCTTCAGGATCGAAGCTGCGTCGATGGCACCCTCAGCGGCACCGGCACCCACGAGCGTGTGGATCTCGTCGATGAAGACGATGATGTCGCCACGCGTCCGGATCTCCTTGGTGACCTTCTTGAGGCGTTCCTCGAAGTCACCGCGGTAGCGGCTGCCGGCGATGAGCGAACCCAGGTCGAGCGAGTACAGCTGCTTGTCCTTGAGGGTCTCCGGGACATCGCCCTTGACGATCGCCTGGGCGAGGCCCTCGACGACGGCCGTCTTGCCGACACCTGGCTCACCGATGAGGACGGGGTTGTTCTTGGAGCGACGCGAGAGGATCTGCATGACCCGCTCCATCTCCTTGTCGCGACCGATGACCGGGTCCAGCTTGTTGTCGCGCGCAGCCTGCGTGAGGTTGCGACCGAACTGGTCGAGGATCTGCGAACCGCCCTGAGCCTGCTGCTCGCTCTGGTTGGCGCCGACGGGCGCGGCTTCCTTGCCCTGGTAGCCGGACAGGAGCTGGATGACCTGCTGGCGCACCCGGTTGAGGTCTGCGCCGAGCTTCACGAGCACCTGGGCTGCGACGCCCTCGCCCTCGCGGATGAGGCCGAGGAGGATGTGCTCCGTGCCGATGTAGTTGTGGCCGAGCTGCAGCGCCTCGCGCAGGCTCAGCTCAAGGACCTTCTTGGCACGCGGCGTGAACGGGATGTGTCCCGTCGGCTGCTGCTGGCCGGTCCCGATGATGTCGGTGACCTGCTCGCGCACGGCGTCGAGCGAGATCCCGAGGGATTCGAGCGCCTTGGCGGCGACACCTTCACCCTCGTGAATCAGACCAAGCAGGATGTGCTCGGTTCCGATGTAGTTGTGGTTGAGCATCTTGGCCTCTTCCTGGGCCAGGACGACGACTCGACGCGCACGGTCGGTAAATCTCTCGAACATGATCACACTCCTCCGGCACCGGGCAGGGTAGATGCCGTTACATCGAGAGTAACGATGGTGCGGCCGCTGTATGCCCTTGTTCGCCGTAGGCGTGACGGGAGGGGCCCGGCCTCGTGGCCGGACCCCTCCGTGATGGTGCTGCGATCGCTGCCGTCGTGGCGGCGCGATCGTGGGTGCGATGCGGCGCTAGACCGGGAAGCGCACCGTCGCGGCGAGCGCCCCTCCGCCCGGCACCTCCTCTGCCCGGACGGCGAGGATCTTCGCGTCGGCGAGCAGCGAGCGGCGCAGGATCTCGTCGATCACGCCGTAGTTGGACGCATCGGCGGTGTCGTCGAGGGTCACGACGCCCGTCTCCTCGTCGATCGTGCCAGGCACGCTCTGGTCGATGTCGACGAAGAGCGTATCGACGGCCTTCGCGGTCGCAGCCCTGGCGACGTCGCCGAGGTCGGTGACCGCGTGCCCGTTGGACGCGCTCGTCCCGAACTGCTCGCACAGCCCCTTGAGCTTGTTCGCGTACAACTCGTCGAGGATGGGACGGGCGGCCTCTGCGAGTTGCTCGTCCGAGCGGCCCTCCTGATTACCGGAGATCTCCGCCTTCACAACGTGCTGGTAGCTGCTGACGCCGCGGTAGATCGACGTCATCGGCTCTGCGCCGGCGATGATGAGCGGTTCCTTCGACCCGGCGAGGACCGGGGCGATGGCCTTGTCGATCGCGAGCGCGTACTCCTGCATCCGCACCTTCTGCCCCTCCGAGCCCTGGATGCGCCCCTGCGGGCTTCGGCCGCTGGATCCGCGGCCCCGGATGGAGTCGACGCCGGCCGCCTCCGCGACATCGGCGGGGATGCCCTCGACCTCGATGCTCGTGGCCGGCAGGTCGCGCGAGACGGCGACGAGACGGACGCCGCTCTGCGCGAGGGCGAGCACGTACGCCGACTGCGGGAAGGTGAGCGCCCGCATGAGCGGCTTGATGTAGTACCGGTCGGACACCTCGACGCAGGAGCCGAGGATGTTCGGCACCCGGAAGTAGCGGGTCTCGCCGCCCCTGATGAACACGGCGAGGCTGGATGAGAGATATCGGAGGAAGTCGCGATCTTCGAGGAGGTCGTCCACCGCCTGGGTGAAGGTGGCGATGGTCTGCTTGTCGGCACCGCCGGCCGTCATTTGTTCGGTGGCGGTCTTGACCTGGTTCTTCAGGTCGATGCGGACGTGATCCGGGTCGGTCTGTCCTGACGTGGTTTCCACGTAGATGGACACGCTCCAGGGTTCTCGAGCGGTCGCGAGGGCGACGACGTCGGCACGGGTCGGAATATCGGTGTGGTGCACAGATGCCTCCTTCATTCGCGTCAGACGGAACGTCGACCAGGAGCAGGCGACGTCTTCGATGGCCTGACTTGCCCCCAGTATAGGGAGGGCCGCTGGTCGTGTGGCGGGTCGATTCTGCGGACATTCGGAGGTCGGCCCCAGTTGCGCTGTTCTGCTCTCGTCCGTACTCGGCCGCACTCGTCCGCCGACGGCTACGGGCGGACGAGGAAGACGTCGACGGGGTCCTCGTGGTCGAGGACGAAGCCGTGGCGCTCGTAAAGGCGGCGGGCCGGCGATCCCTGCAGCACGTTGAGACGGAACGGGCGTGGACCGTCCGGGCGGCCGAGCACCTCCGTGAGGACCGCACCGCCGAGGCCGGCGCCCTGGACGTCGCGGGCCAGGTAGAAGTGCTCGATCCAGGTGCCGTCATCGGCAGGGCGCGCCGCGATGAGGCCGACCTCGGTGCCGTCGACGAGCACGACCCAGGTGTGGGCCGCATCGAAACCGGCGCGGAATCGCTCCCGCACACGAACCGGATCGAACCGGCCGAGTCTGCGCAGATCGTCCGCCATCACCTCCGCGCGGAGCTCCGCCATCCAGTCGACGTCGTCTGGCAGCGCCTGCCGCAGGGCGAACGGCACGGGCGGGTGACGCCTCGTCATCGGAGATCCACCGCGAACGGCACCCCGGAGGCCGTGAGGGCGGCGCGCACAGCAGTGTCGATGGCTGCGGCCGGCGACGCCGACTGATCGGCCGCCCGCACCTCGATCGACACCGTCAGCAACGGGGTGCCCGGCTTCCAGAGCACCCGGATGTCTGCGGCGTCGTCCGGGCCGAGCAGGCTCCGCGTCTCCAGCACCGCGTCCACGGCTGCCGCGACCTCGGTGGAGAACCGTCCGCCCTCCGAGCCGAGCAGGGTGATCGACGAACGCGTGCCGCCGGCCGGTGGAAGCGTGGCGACGGAGAGGACCACGTCGTCGATCGTGGAGGACGGCAGGGTCATGGCGGCGGTCTGCGCGAACAGCGCGGCCGGGTTCTCGACGGGCTCATCCGCCGTGACGCTCCGTCTGACACCGGTCCACGCCGGGCCGGACGGCGTCCCGAGCGTGATCTCGACGGCGCCGGGGAGTTCGTCCTCCGCGAGCACGGCGTCGATCGCCTCATCGACGCGGCCTGTCTGCGTGAGCACCCCACGCGATGCCACGGCCACCGCCCACGCGCCATCCGACGCCGCGATGCGGAGCCCGCCGAAGACATCGGCCAACTCCTTCTCCGACATCCGTTCGAGCGCCTCGTGGGCGACGGCCCGGACGGAGGCGGGGGGCGCGCCGTCGCGCATCGTGACGTCCGCCCGGACCGTGCCCGTCCGATGCTCCGCGGCCGGCTCGTAGACGACGTGCGCGTGGTCGACCGACTTCGACCGGTCGAGGTAGGACTGGAGGCCGCCCGATGCGAGCCTGGCAGCGTCGAAGATGCCACATCCGGTCGCCGAGACCACGATGACGCCCGCGAGCAGCACCCCGATCCCCCAACGTTTCACCCGTCCAGCCTACGGTCTCGCCGCACCCCGTCCGGTCCCGCCCGGGGCGGACAACGCTCGTCCGCTGCTACTGCAGCGCGGACGTCAACCGGGCGATGTTGTCGAGCACAGTGGAGCGCAGCGGCTGCTTCAACCACTCGGCGAGCGTCAGCTCCTTGCTGATCGACCGATAGCCGTCCTCCACCCCGCGCATCTCCGCCACGAACTCCCGACCGCGCACGAGCAACGACACCTCGAGGTTCAGACCGAACGATCGCATGTCCATGTTGCTCGACCCGATGACGGCGACATCGTCGTCGATCGTGAAGTGCTTCGCGTGCAGGATGTACGGCGCCGGGTACTGAAAGATCCGCACGCCGGCCCGCAACAGCGCCTCGTAGTAGGAGCGCTGCGCGTGCCACACCATCGCCTGGTCACCGATCTCGGACACGAACAGGTCGACGGGGACACCGCGCTGCACCGCCGTCGTCACCGCGGCGAGCAAGGACTCGTCCGGCACGAAGTACGGACTCGTGATGACAATGCGCTTCTGCGCAGCGAAGATGAGCGCGAGGAACAGCTTGAGGTTGTTCTCCCCGTCGAACCCGGGACCGCTCGGCACGACCTGGCACTCCAGTTCGCCAGCCGGCAACGCGTCCAGCACCCCCACCTCGGTGGACAGCACCTCATCGGTCTCGCTGTACCAGTCACTCAGGAAGATCGCGTTGATGCCGCTCACACCCGGTCCTTCGACCCTGGTCATGAGCTCTTTCCACTTGAGCCCGCGCTTGATGTTGCCGCTCTTGTTATAGCTGCGGTCGATGATGTTCTGCGACCCCATGTAGGCGATCGTCCCATCGACGATGAGCATCTTGCGGTGGTTGCGCAGGTCCGGCCGCTGGAACTTCCCCTTGAGCGGCTGCAACGGCAGCATGAGGTGCCAGTCGGCGCCCATCGCCGTCAACCGGGCGAGCGTCTGCTTGTAGTCCCTGGTCCGCCAGCTGGCGAAGTGGTCGAGCAGCACGCGCACCTGCACCCCACGACCGATGGCCGCCTCGAGCGCGTCGAACAGCGGGTAGGTGGTCTGGTCGCACGTGAGGATGTAGAACTCGACGTGCACGTACCGCTTCGCCCGCCCGATCTCCTCCGTCATCGCATCGAGCGAATCCTGGTACCCGCCGATGAGCGTCGCCGAGTTGCCGCCCTGCAGGGGCATCGAGCCGAGGTTGCGGTTCAGCTGCACGACGGAGCGGAACCAGGCCGGCGCGTCGGAGGTGAGGTTCGCGCGCACGAGGTCGCGGGTCGTCTGCCGGATGTAGACGTTGATGTTGTACTGCTTCTTGCGACGCTTCCGCGGCAGCTTCGGATTGCCGATCAGCAGGAACGCGATGACACCGAGGTACGGGATGAGGAAGATCGCGAGCAGCCACGCCATGCCGGCCGTCGGGCGGCGGTTGCGCGGGACGACGATGACCGCCACAACACGGATGATGAAATCGACCGCGAACAGCGCGACGCCGATCCAAGACCAGGTGAATTCGATCGTCATGTCGGCCATTCGCTCGGCGTGCGGGTACGCCTCAGCCTAGCGATCAACGACCGCCGGACGGCACCGGAATCAGATCAGTTCTCGCGAGTCGCAGCGGCGTTTGCCGGCGGCAGCCCGAGGCGGGCCCGCTCTTCAGCCTCGACGCGAGCGTAGGCCGCACGCTCGTTGCGGTCGGACCGGATGATGGAGCGCATGATCACCCAGAAGATGACGCCGACGAGCACCGTCGGCGCAAGGGACCAGAGCGCGTTCAACCAGTAGTTGTCCATAACCTCTCCAGGATACCCCGGATCACGCTGTGCATGGCCCGGGCGTCGCTGTTCGCAGCATGGACCCGGTCAGCTGCCGTTCGCGATGACGCCCCACACTCCGCTGATGATCAGGTACAGGCCGACACCGCCCACGATGACCCAGATCGCGATGCGGGCCATCGTGGGGGACGTCGACTTCTTCGGCTCTTTCGCGCCGTTCGGGTCCATCATGCTCATCGTCGCGCCTGACCGTCCGTGTTCGTTGGAGTTGGACCGCTACTTGACGAGCGGGAAGAGGATGGTCTCGCGGATGCCGAGGCCCGTGAGCGCCATCAGCAGGCGGTCGATGCCCATGCCCATGCCACCCGACGGCGGCATGCCGAACTCGAGCGCACGCAGGAACTCCTCGTCGAGGCGCATGGCCTCGACGTCACCCTGGGCTGCGAGCTTCGCCTGCTCGATGAAGCGCTCGCGCTGCACGACGGGGTCGACGAGCTCGGAGTAGCCGGTGGCGAGTTCGAACCCGCGGATGTACAGGTCCCACTTCTCCACGGCGCCGTCGATGGAGCGGTGCGCGCGGACGAGCGGGCTCGTGTCGACCGGGAAATCCATCACGAAGGTTGGGCGCACGAGGTCGCCCTTCACGAAGTGCTCCCACAGTTCCTCCACGTACTTGCCGTGGATGGGGTGCGGCACCTCGACGCCCTCGCGTGCGGCGAGCGCCTGCAGTTCCTCGATGGGGGTCTGCGGCGTGATCTCGAATCCGGCGGCCGCCGAGAGGCTCTCGAACATCGAGATGCGGTCCCACTCGCCGCCGAGGTCGAACTCGGTGCCGTCCGCCCAGGTGACGACGTGGCTGCCGCTGACCGCGAGTGCCGCCTCCTGGATGAGGGTCTGCGTGAGCTCCGCCATCGTGTTGTAGTCGCCGTACGCCTCGTACGCTTCGAGCATCGCGAACTCGGGGCTGTGCGTGGAGTCAGCGCCCTCGTTGCGGAAGTTGCGGTTGATCTCGTAGACGTGGTCGATGCCGCCGACGACGGCGCGCTTGAGGTACAGCTCCGGCGCGATGCGCAGGTACAGCTCGGTGTCGAACGCGTTGGAGTGGGTGACGAACGGACGGGCAGATGCTCCGCCGTGCATGACCTGCAGCATCGGCGTCTCGACCTCGATGAACGAGCGCGCCGTGAAGGTGCTGCGGAGGCTCGCGACGGTCTTGGCACGGTTGATGACGTTGAGGCGTGCCTGTTCGCGGGCGATGAGGTCGAGGTAGCGGCTGCGGACCCGCGTCTCCTCGCTCAGCTCGTTGTGCAGGTTGGGGAGCGGGAGGATCGACTTCGCGGCGATCTGCCACTCGGTCACCATGATCGACAGTTCTCCGCGGCGGCTGGAGATGACTTCGCCGGCGACGAAGACGTGGTCGCCGAGGTCGACGAGGTCCTTCCACGCTGCGAGGGACTCCTCACCGACGCTCGCGAGGCTGACCATGGCCTGGATGCGGCTGCCGTCGCCCGACTGCAGGCTCGCGAAGCACAGCTTGCCCGTGTTGCGGTTGTGGACGACGCGCCCGGCGACGCCGACCGTGACGCCCGTGGTCTGGTCGGCTTCGAGGGTGTCGAAGCGCTCGCGGAGGGCCGGGATGGTGTCCGTGATGGGCAGCGTGACGGGGTATGCGCCACCGGCTGCGGAGCCGGCTTCGTCGATGAGACGCTGACGCTTGGCGAGACGGACGGCCTTCTGCTCGGTGATTTCGGCTGCTTCGGCGAGTTCGGCTGCAGCAGTGGCTGCGTTCGTCGGCTCGTTGGGCTCTGCGGCGTTCGGCGTGTCCGTTTGCTCAGTCATGCTGTGGGTCTTCTCCTCGTGCGGTCATCAGAGTTTATCGGGGATGACCAGGACGCGATGTCACTGCCCTCCGGCCCGGGTCGCCCGCGACTCGCGGAACGTGCGGCACCTCTGCCGGACAGCCGTCGTTCAAACTGCCGGTTCCCCTGCGAAAGACCTGGGAAGAACCAGATGGAGGACTGCGGTTCGTCACCGGTCCTGTTGTGATCGAAGGACTGTGACCCCCATTCGGGGTACGCGACAACGCTGTTCACCGACCGAAAGGCACGCCATGACGACGACCACCCCATCGGCCATCTCCCGTCTCACCGACCGGGGAACGAACATCGGCCTCCTCGTGCTGCGCATCGTCCTCGGTGTGACGTTCCTCGCCCACGGCGCCCAGAAGTTCTTCGTCTTCACGATCCCGGGCACGCAGGCGAGCTTCGCCGACATGGGTGTTCCGTTGCCGGAGGTGGCGGCGATCGTCGTCGCGACGCTCGAACTCGTCGGTGGCGCGTTCCTCATCCTCGGCCTCGCCACGAGGATCGTCGGTGTGATGCTCGCCGTCGACATGGCCGTCGCACTGTTCCTCGTGCACCTGTCGTCCGGTTTCTTCGCGGCCGACGGCGGTGTCGAGCTGGTCCTGCTCCTCGCGGTCGGTGCCCTCGTCCTCGCGCTCACCGGCCCGGGCGTCTACGCCCTCGACACCTTCGTCCGGCGCCGTATCGCCCCCACCAGCTGACCTCCGTCCCGGAGCCGTGCTGCCGGTCCTCCCCAGTCCTGCCCGGTCCTCCCCCGCCCGGTCCTGCTCCGTTCTGCCTCGCCCAGCTCCGTCCCACCCCGCTCCAACCACATCCCCCACCTTCCCCCGGCACACCCCCCCCGGCATCCATCGCGCATAACTCCTTCAATTCGCCAGTCGCCCACGAGAAATCCGCGGAAAACCGCGGGTGAATTCTCAGACCGGCTCAATTTGAAGGAGTTATGCGCGATGGTGGCGCCCGGATGTGCTCGGGTCGGCTGCGGAGACGACTATTCAGGCAGGTCCCGATGGGGAGCACGGCCGAATGCCAGCTGCATCCAGGAGTGCGCGAACAGCGCGGCGAGCACAGACATCGCGATGATTGCGGCAGGAGATTTTGGCCAGGCTCCCCACGTTGCGGCATAGTGCGCGGCGACACACACGGCGAGCACGCAGATCCCGAACCCCACGGCACTCGTCGGAGCGCTGTGCGTGAGTCGCCACCACGGCCACCGCCCTCCGGGGGCGCGATGGTTGCGAACCAACCGCAACACCGCCCAGATGAGCAACACCTGCAGGACGTCCACCACACCCGAATCCTGCACTGACGGCGACACCACCCAGCGCTCCACGACCGCGTGCGGAAGCACAACGACCCAGATCAGAGCGATAATCCGCACGATCTGCATGGTCATCTGGAATTCCCGACATTCGAATCTCTCCACATGAGGTGGTCACCAGTATGCTGGCGCGATCGATGCGCCGTCAACAGTCGTGCGGCGTCACGGCACAAGAGGGACGGACGGGTCAGAGCAGGTCGAGGTCGTCGGTGGGAGCCGAGGTGGCCCGCAGGGCGTCATCGACCGTCGAACGCACGAGCGAGGACAGGAAGCTCCCGGGATTCTCGACGCCGATGCCGCCGAGCAGACCCGTCGCCTGCTGCACGACGGCACGGGAGAACGTGGACGCCGTGTCGATCGCCTCCGCATACGCCGGACGGTCGGCCTCTGACACGATGACCGGCTCAGCCCCCATCTCGACGACGAGCGCCTGACCAATCGGTTGGACGGGACCTGGCGCCGTCACCGCGAAGTACGCGCCGTGCAGACGGCTCAGATCGAGACTCGTGCCGGAGAACGACATCGCCGGGTGCAACGCGAGCGGGATCACCCCGGCAGCCATCGCCGGCGCGAGCACAGCCGTGCCGAACACCGCCGCCGTGTGCGCGACGAGCTGCCCCGGCTGCCAGGCGCCGAGCGCCGCGAGACCGGCGACGAGCTGCTCGATCTCGGCATCGGGCACCGCGATGATGACGAGTTCACTGCGCTCGACGACCTCCGGCGTCTCCAGCACTGGCACCCCGGGCAGCAATGCCTCCGCCCGATCCCGGCTGTCCTCCGAGACCGCCGTGATGCCCACGATCGCGTGACCGGCGCCGGCGAGAGCCGCTCCGAGCACCGGACCGACCCGACCGGACCCGATGATCCCGACCCCGAGCCTCGCGCTCCGCGCATCCATGCTCACGCGTGCCTCCCGCCACCGGACGATGCCGGGTAGTCCGGGGACTCGGGGGACTCCTGCGATGCCGGGGGCTCCTGCACGACCGGGGCCTCCGGTGCCGCAGACTCGTTCACCGCACCGGCCAACCCCATCGCCGCCGTTCGCTCGTCCAGCGCCGACTCGTCGACGACGGCCCCGCCCACCAGATCCGCGTACGGCGCCGTGACCGCTGCTTCCTCGGCCGACACCTCCTCGTCGAGACTCGCCCAGCGGTGGCTGCGATCGCCGGACTGGGCCGCGACGATGCCGGCGGCGGTCGCCTCGAACAGGCGGATCGCCTCCTCGCGCGCGACACCGGGCAGTTCGGCGACGATCGCCCCAGGGACGGTGTGCGCGGTGGCCGTCGCGATATCGAGGACCCGCAGCAGCGGGCCCTGCTCGATGCGGATGCTCTGCAGACGAGCGAGCGGCAGGATGTCGAGCTTGCGCCAGATGACGCCCTTGCGGAACAGCAACAGCCCGTCGCGCAGGGCGTAGCCGGTGCGGCGCCAGGCGAGTGGGTTGATCCAGAATGACCGCTTCGGCGAGGACACGAATCCGAGGCCGTCACGCGTGAGGAGTGCCGAATTGAGTGGCCCCCATGCGCTGCCGTCGATGCGCCCCGCGAGCATCAGCTCGACGACCTTCGCGGCGTCCTCGAGCGATCCGACCGGGAGCACGGTGTTGGTGGACGATCCGCGCGCGGCCTGTTCGAGCGAGAGCCCGGCCTTGTTGATGCGCACCTGCCACCAGCCGAACGGCCGCCAGATGATCGACTGGCTGACCTGGATGGCGTGGATCCGGCCGGGCGGGATCGTCTCGTTGGTGGTCGAGAACAGCCCGAAGCCGACCCGGACGCCCGCCGGGGTCGCTGCGATGCTGTACCTGGCAGCCTTGGTCACACCAGTCCAGTAGTACCCGACGAGACCGAGCACCATCGGCACGGCGAAGAACAGCGGGAAGTAGGTGCCACGGCTGACGAACACGGCGGCGACGATCGCCACGACGATGACGACCCAGGTGTACCAGCTGAGCACAACCGAGCCGATGAGACGGCCGAGCGACATCTTCACCACCGATTCGGGCGGCGCTGCGTCCGGATCGAGCTCCGGCGAGATGAAGTCGTCCACCCGGTCCGTGACGAACCGCGAGACCGCCGCGGTGGCGGCCGCGCTGCGGCTCTCCGGCTGCACGGGAGCTCCCGGTCCGCCTGGAAGACCGGCGGTACCTGGACCGACGGGCGCACCTGGCACGCCGGGTCCGCCGGGGACGCCAGGAGCGCCGGGCGCCCAGGTCTCCGCACCCGGCCCGGCGACGACGCCGGCGTTCGCGGCAGTGTTCGCGCCAGTGTTCACACCACCGGCCGCAGCACTCCGCTCGGCGAGCTTCACTCCGCTCGCGAGGGTCAGCACGTCGCGACGCAAGCCGTCGGCATCGCTGCCGTAGAGGTATTCGAGCTTGACGTTGGCGTCCTGCCCGGCGACGCTGACATTGATCCTGGCGGCGCCGACGATGCGTGCGAGCACCGGCTTCTCGATCGAGACGCCCTGGATGCGGTCCAGCTTGGCCTTTCGGTGCGTGCGGAACAGCACACCGCTGCGCACCTCGACGGCCTCGTTCGTGACCCGGAAGGTGTGCATCCGCCAAGACAGGTAGAACAGGCCGATCACGATGATGAGCCCCCCGGCCAGCGCGAGCAGCCCCCAGCCGACCCACCCGTGGGAGATCACGTAGTCGATGGGGTCCCCCGGCGCGCGACCCGGCTGCGGCAGGAACAGTTCGATGATCCGCTCGCGGAGGTTCGCGATGACGATGCCCAGGATAGCGATGAACGCGATGCCGCCGCGCAGCAGCGGGGTCGCCGGGTGCAGGCGGTGCCACTGGCCGTCGACGAGGCTCTGCCCAGCGACCCTCGCGACGATGGGGTCGCTCACAGGCCCGTCCGTCGGCTCTCTGCGACGGCGACGAGGTGGTCGCGCAGGGCTTCGGCATCGGCGTCGGTGAGGCCGTTGATGACGACGCCGGTCGACGCGGACGCCGTCACGAACTTGAGGTCGGCGAGGCCGAACGCCCGGGAGAGCGGGCCGCGGTTGATGTCGATGAGCTGCATCCGGCCGTAGGGCACGGCGACGAACCGCTGCCACATGATGCCGCGTCTGAAGAGCAGGTCGTCGGCACGGAGCTGGTAGCCGATCGCCCGCACACGACGCGGGATAAATGCCGCGGTGATGACGAGGACAATCGCGACGACGCCGTACGGCAGCCACACCCAGACGAGGCCCCACACGAGGGCGACGAACACGGCGACGGCAGTGAGGATGAGGATCGTCGCGGCCGCCGAGATGAACTCGACCGCGATGAACTTGGAGCTCACCCGCCGCCATTCGACGCCCGGCAGATCGAGTCGTCTGCCGCTGCGCGGGAGCGGAGCTTCAGCAGCGGCGGCAGCAGGCGTTGCCGCAGCAGCAGGTGCGGCGGCAGCAGGCGCTGCGGAGGTGGCGGGGGTCCCGGCGACCGGCGCCCGACCGGCGAACTCGGCCTGCCCGGCCGGTTCAGTGGTGGGCGGAACTGGCTGGGGCTCCTGGTGCGTCATCGTCATCATCCTTCGGCACGGTGCAGAACCACTCGGCCACCAGAGCGGCGGCAACGAGCGCGGCTGATCCCACGATGGACGCGATGACCAGCCAGAACGAGCCTACCGCCGGAACGATCGGGCGGGTCAGCAGGAACAGCAGCACGCCGACCGAGGCGCCGAAGACGAGCGACCCCGCGAGGCTCGACGCCTTCGCGAGCGCGGCGATCCGCAGAGCGCGGAACGGGTCGATGCGGCGCTTCGTCCTGCCGGTCGTCGCCCGGCGGATGGGCAGGGAGATGGCGATGAGGATGATCGCGATGGCGATGAGGGAGATCGCGAGGGTCACCGGCGGGATGATCGAGGGGCGTCCGCCCGAGACCGTCGCGACCTCGCCGAGGAACCCGCCGACGACGCCGACGGCGCCGAGGATGATGAGCGGAGTCGCCGAGGTGCGGTTCATCGTGCGTCCTCGTCCGTCACGAGTTCCACCGTTCCGTCGGTCGCGGCCGGCAGGGCGTCGATGCGACCGAGGCCGGGGATCACGGCGTCAGGATCCAGCTGCAGCCACGGCACGACGACGAACGCGCGTTCCGCCGCGCGCGGGTGCGGCACGGTGAGCGTGGCGTCGTCGATCGCCGCGTCGCCGTAGACGACGATGTCGAGATCGAGCGTGCGATCCCCCCATCGTTCCTCACGGATACGACCGTTGGTGTTCTCGACGAAGTGCAGGGCGTCCAGCAGATCGTGCGGTTCGAGTGTGGTTCGCACGATCGCGACGCCGTTGAGGTACGCGGGCGCGTCCTCGTCCACGCCGTCCAGCTTCACGGCAGCGCTCGAGACGAGCGGCGAGAGGACGACCGATGCGATGCCTGGCGCACGCCGCAACTGTTCTGCGGCTCCCAGGATGGTCTGCTTCCGCTCCCCCAGGTTCGCGCCGAACGCGACGACGGCGGTCGTCTCGGCCCCGCCGCGCGGCACCGGGAGGCGCCGGTTCGGGTCGTGGATGGGCGTGCGCGAGACCATCAGGCGTCCGCTCTCGTCCGGGTGATCGTCACGGCGACGTCCGCGAACGGCACCGTGATGGGCGCCGTCGGCTTGTGCACGGTGACCGTGACCGCATCCGCGCGTTCGTGTTCGAGGACGAGGGACGCGATGCGCTCGGCGACCGTCTCGATGAGGTCGACCGGGTCCCGCTCGACGGCGCCGACGACGGCTTCCGCCAGCTCGCCGTAGTGCAGCGTCGCACGGAGGTCGTCTCCGTCCGATGCCGCGCGGAGGTCGAGGGACACGGAGACGTCGATGACGAACTCCTGTCCGTTTTCACGTTCGAAGTCGAAGACGCCGTGGTGGGCGAACGCGCGGAGGCCGGTGAGGGTGATCGAATCAGTCATCGGAACCACCCTGCCATGCCGCGAGCGTGTCGAGCGCGAGGCGCGTGCTCGCGACGTCATGGACGCGAACGCCCCAGGCTCCTGCTTGGGCGGCGAGGACGCTCACAACGGCGGTCGGCAGATCGCGGGACTCCATCGGCGCGTCCTCCGGCAGCAGCGCCCCGAGGAACCGCTTGCGGGAGGCACCGACGAGCACCGGGAACCCGAGCGCTTCGAGCTCGTGCAGGCGGGCGAGGATCCGCCAGTTGTGATCGGCGTTCTTCGAGAACCCGAGCCCCGGATCGACGACGATCTGCGACGGCAGCACGCCCTGCGCCAGGAGCGCGTCGACGCGCGCGCCGACCTCGCCGGCGACGTCGTGGGCCGCGTCGGTGTACTGCGCGCGGCTCGACATCTTGTCCGAGTGTCCCCGCCAGTGGCTCACGATGTACGGCAGGCCGCTCTCGGCCGCGACGCCGGCCATCCGCTCATCCGCGAGGCCGCCGGAGACGTCGTTGAGGATGGCTGCGCCGGCAGCGACGGCCGCGCGCGCCGTGTCCGCGTTCATGGTGTCGATGCTCACACGGACCCCGGCCGCGGAGAGCGCCTCGATCACCGGGATCACCCGTGCGAGCTCCTGAGTCGTGGCGACGCGGGCTGCGCCCGGCCTCGTCGACTCCCCGCCGATGTCGACGATGTCCGCGCCGTCGGCGACCATCTCGAAGCCGTGCGCGATCGCGTCGTCGACGTCGAGGTAGCGACCGCCGTCGCTGAACGAATCGGGTGTCACGTTGACGACACCCATGATCTGCAGCCGTGACCCGGGCGAACCAGCTCCGACCACAGCGTCGGTGAGCCACGTCATCTGCTCACCGTCCGGGTTCTGGGTGTTCGGCCGGCCGAGGGTCCGTCGTGGCCCCCAGCATTGCGAAGATCTCCGCACGCGCGATCGGTTCGCGCAGCGCGCCACGGCTCGCGACCGTGACCGTCGAGCTGGACGTCTGACGGGGACCGCGTGTGGTCACGCAGCCGTGCACCGCGTCGAGGACGACGAGCACACCACGCGGTTCGAGGCCGTCGTTGATCGCGTCGGCGATCTGCTCTGTGAGCCGTTCCTGGACCTGCGGCCGGGCGGCGAGCGTCTCGACCACCCGCGGCAGCGCCCCGAGACCGATGACCTTCTCCGCAGGCAGGTACGCGATGTGCGCGGTGCCGATGAACGGGAGCAGGTGGTGCTCGCACACCGAACGGAAGGTGATGTCGCGCATCAGCACGGCCTCGCTCGTGCGCTCGCCCTGAGATCCGGCGGCGCCGTCGCCGGCGTCACCGTCGCCCGAGGTGCCGTCACCGACCGGGATCGTCCGCTGGAGGTGCGCTCCAGCGTCCTCCCCCACGCCGGCGAAGAACTCGGAGTAGGCGTCCGCGACACGCGACGGCGTCTTCTCCAGACCGTCGCGGCCGGGATCCTCGCCGATTGCGGCGAGGATCTCCAGGACTGCCGCTTCGATCCGCCCCCGATCAATACCTGCCATGGCGGCTTACGCGGTGGCGGGTCGTGGCTTGGTCGCGCGGGTGCGCTTCGGCTTGACGGGAGCTTCCGGTTCCGGCGTCGAGCTGATGCCGCCGTCGGCAGCACCGGCGTCGATCGGGGCGGTGAACGCCTTCGAACCGACTGCCGATCCGTCGCCGACCGGACGGTTCTTGCTCGACAACCACACGGGACGCGGCGGCAGCTTCTTGACGTCCTTGAAGATCTCGGCCAGCTGGACGTGGTCGAGGGTCTCCTTCTCCATCAGCTCGGCAGCGAGGCGGTCGAGGACGGCGCGGTTGGCCGTGATGACCTGCCACGCCTCGTCGTGAGCGGCCTCGATGAGGTCGCGCACCTGGGCGTCGACGCGCTCGGCGATCCGCTCGGAGTAGTCGCGCTGGTGTCCCATGTCGCGGCCGAGGAACATCTCGCCCGAGGACTGGCCGAGCTTCACGGCGCCGACGTCGGTCGTCATGCCGTACTCGGTGACCATCTTGCGAGCGATGCCCGTCGCCTTCTCGATGTCGTTCGACGCACCAGTGGTCGGGTCGTGGAAGACGAGTTCTTCAGCGACACGTCCGCCCATGGCGTAGGTGAGCTGGTCGAGGAGTTCGTTGCGCGTGACCGAGTACTTGTCCTCCAGCGGGAGCACCATCGTGTACCCGAGGGCACGGCCGCGCGGCAGGATCGTGACCTTCGTGACGGGGTCGGTGTTGTTCATCGCGGCGGCCGCCAGGGCGTGTCCACCCTCGTGGTACGCCGTGATGAGCTTCTCCTGCTCGCGCATCACGCGGGTCCGACGCTGCGGGCCGGCGATGACGCGGTCGATGGCCTCGTCGAGAGCGCGGTTGTCGATGAGCTGCGCGTTGGAGCGCGCCGTGAGCAGCGCGGCCTCGTTGAGCACGTTCGCGAGATCGGCACCGGTGAAGCCGGGCGACTTGCGGGCGACGACCTCGAGGTCGACGCTGGCAGCCAACGGCTTGCCCTTGCCGTGCACTTCGAGGATCTTCTTGCGGCCGGCGAGGTCGGGGGCGTCGACGCCGATCTGGCGGTCGAACCGGCCGGGACGCAGGAGCGCAGGGTCCAGGATGTCCGGGCGGTTGGTCGCGGCGATGAGGATGACGTTCGTCTTGACGTCGAAGCCGTCCATCTCGACGAGCAGCTGGTTGAGCGTCTGCTCGCGCTCATCGTGTCCGCCGCCCATGCCGGCGCCGCGGTGGCGACCGACCGCATCGATCTCGTCGACGAAGATGATGGCCGGGGAGTTCTCTTTGGCCTGTGCGAAGAGGTCGCGGACACGGCTTGCACCGACACCGACGAACATCTCGACGAAGTCCGAACCGGAGATCGAGTAGAAGGGGACGCCGGCCTCGCCCGCGACGGCGCGTGCGAGGAGCGTCTTGCCCGTTCCGGGAGGGCCGTACAGCAGCACACCCTTGGGGATGCGAGCGCCCACGGCCTGGAACTTGGCGGGCTCCTTGAGGAAGTCCTTGATCTCCTCGAGCTCTTCGATGGCCTCGTCGGCGCCGGCGACGTCCTCGAACGTGACCTTCGGCGACTCCTTGGAGACGAGCTTCGCCTTCGACTTGCCGAACTGCATGACCTTGTTGCCGCCGCCCTGCATGCCGGAGAGCATGAGCCAGAAGAACACGCCGATCAGGAGCAGCGGGAGCAGGAGGCCGAGCATGGACAGGAACCAGCTGGGCTGGGGCACCTTGTCGTTGTAGCCGCCGGAGGGGTTGGCGGAGTCGACGGCCTGGATGACATCCGCCGCACGTGCGTTCACGTAGTAGAACTGCACCTGCGAGCCGAACTTGTCATCGGGCTTGGTGAGCGTGAGGTCGACCCGCTGGTCGCCGTCGGTGATGACGGCTTCCTTGACGAGGCCCTTGTCGAGGAAGGCGAGGCCCTCCTGAGTGGAGACCTCCCGGAACCCGTTCATGCTCATCAGACTGATGCCGATCCAGAAGACCAGGGCGGCGATGATCAGGTAAGGGATGGGACCCTTGAAGAGGCGCTTGACGTTCATGATGAGGCCGGGACTGGCCCGTTCCCTTTCTGCAGGACCGGTCGTTGGGCGGAGCCGCAACGATTTGACCAGGCTACCGCCTCACCGCTGGATGCGGTCTGCGTGTTTGCCGTGGGCGTAACGAGTGTTCCCCGCGCCTGCTTCTCCGCTGTTTTCCGGAAGCGGCGGATGCCGGTTGCACGACGCGTCCGACGTCCGTCTCCTCCGGAAACGGAGGATGTCAGGCGTAGACGTGCGGGGCGAGGACGCCGACGTCGCGGAGGTTGCGGTACTTCTCGTTGAAGTCGAGGCCGTAGCCCACCACGAAGTCGTTGGGGATGTCGAAGCCGACGTAGGTGCAGTCGATCTGGACCTTTGCGGCCTCGGGCTTGCGGAGGAGCGCGCACACCTCGATGGATGCTGCGCCGCGGGAAGCGAAGTTGTCGAGCAGCCAGGAGAGCGTGAGCCCCGAGTCGATGATGTCCTCGACGATGAGCACGTGACGGTCGGTGAGGTCGGAGTCGAGGTCCTTGCGGATCTGGACCACACCGCTCGACTTCGTGCCGGCACCGTACGAGCTGACCGCCATCCAGTCCATCGACAGCGGGATGCGCAGCTCACGTGCGAGGTCGGCCATGACCATGACCGCGCCCTTCAGCACACCGACGAGGAGCAGGTCCTTGCCCGCGTAGTCCACCTCGATGCGGCGGGCCAGCTCAGCGAGCTTCTCCCGGATCTGCTGCTCGGTGACGAGGATCGTGGTGAGGTCGTTCGAGATGTCGCTCTGCTCCATCGTCCAATCGTATGCGACCGATGGAGTGCCCCGTGACGGAATCCGGCGATGACCGGCTGGTCAGCGGGCGGAGAACACGATGAGCCCGCCGTCGCGTGTTGCGGTCAGGCCGGGGAGGTCGATCGGGCCTTGTCCGTGCCACTCGGTCACGAGCCGCGCGACCTCGATCGTCTGCACCCGCGTGAGCGACACCCCGAACTCGCTCTGAACGACGTAGCGGATGATGCGCTGCCGAAGCGCGGCCGGGTTCGCCGCGAGGGCGCCGACGCTCACGGCGATGCCGGCCTCCGCGTGCTCGACGATCTCCTCGATCATCTCCTCGATCATCTCCTCGAACGCATCGGCGTCCTCCCGGAGGGCATCGGCCGTACGGGCGAGGGCTTCTGCGATGCCGGGGCCGATCTCCCGTTCGAGCGTCGGCAGGACCGTCTCACGCACCCGGACGCGGGCGTAGGAGGGGTCCGCGTTCTGCGGATCGGTCCACGGGTCGAGACCCTGGGCCGCGCAGGACTCGACGGTTGCGCGGCGGCGGAGGCCGAGCATCGGCCGTCCGAGGTGGTCGTTCCAGACGGGCATGCCCTGCAAGCTCGTCGCCCCCGAACCGCGGGCGAGGCCGAGCAGGACGCTCTCCGCCTGGTCGTCGAGGGTGTGGCCGAGGAGGATCGCACGGGCGCCGGTCGTGCGGCGGGCGGCGTCGAATGCGGCGAACCGGGCGTCGCGGGCTGCGGCCTCAGGCCCGCCCTCGCCGTCCAGGTCGACCGAGACGGCCGTCACGATGACGGGAGCCAGCCCCAGCTCGGCCGCCTGCGCCGCCGCCGTGGCCGCCGCATCGGCCGAGCCGGCTTGCAGGCCATGGTCGACGATGATCGCCCCGGCGGTCAGACCGAGCTTCGGAGCTTCGAAGGCGGTCGCGGCGGCGAGGGCGAGAGAATCGGCGCCGCCGCTCAGGGCGACGAGGACGTCCGCCTGCTGCGGTTGCTGCGGCTCCCCTGCGTCGGTCGCCGCAGCCGCTGTGATGTTCCCCGTTCCGCTCGCCGTTCCGGTGCTGCTCGGTGCAAGCGTCGCGAGCGCATCGCGAACCGCCTTCCGCACGGCGGCGACGGACGGATGCAGCGGCGGTCGGACATCGTTCACGCTGCAACGCTATTGCACCGGCCGCGCTCCCGCTCGCAACATCCGCAGAGGGGAGGCATCCTGTCGTCCGGGACACGCTTCACCGACGTTTCGCCGCATGTCGGCGCGGTTCCCGCTCTCGCAGCGCGGCTCAGGGACGCGGGAACCGCATCGGTTATGGTGGGTGCTGGCCGGAGTCCGGCCGTCATCCCAGCATTCAACTCTCCGAGGAGCAGGCAGCTATGGCCGAGTACGACGCCGTCATCGAAATCCCGCGGGGCAGCCGCAACAAGTACGAGATCGACCACGAGACCGGTCGCGTCTTCCTCGACCGCGTGCTCTTCACGAGCTTCGTGTACCCCGCGGACTACGGCTTCTTCGAGAACACACTCGGCGAAGACGGCGACCCCGTCGACGTCCTCGTCCTCCTCGACTTCCCCACCTTCCCGGGCGTTGGCATCAAGGTGCGTCCCGTCGGCGTCCTGCGCATGACCGACGACGGCGGCGGGGACGACAAGATCGTCGCCGTCCAGTACAAGGACCCGCGCTGGTCGCACATCCAGGACCTCAACGACATCCCGGAGGCCACGCGCGCCGAGATCGAGCACTTCTTCGTGCACTACAAGGACACCGAGCCGGGCAAGTGGGCTCGCATCGACGGTTGGGGCGATGCGGCAGAGGCCGAGAAGATCGTCCAGGCCGGCTTCGCGAAGCTCAAGGCAGAAGGCCACTGAGTCTGACGCCCGGTCGCAGCCGAGGCTGAGACCGGGCCGATGATGCGACTCCGCCGCGGCGGCGGCATCGCATCGTTACCGGAAACGCCAGAGGGCGGTACCCATCGGGTACCGCCCTCTTCGTATTATCCGGGTGGGCGTGCTGCCGCAGGGACTAGCCGAGCGGGGCGCCGCGGTCCGCCATGAACGGCTGGGCGTTGATGGCCGTGCCGTTGATCCGGACCTCGAAGTGGAGGTGGCAGCCGGTCGATGCGCCGGTGGTGCCGACGTGCGCGATGACCTGGCCGGCGCTGACCTGGTAGCCCTCAGCGACCTCGTAGCCGCCGTTGACGATGTGCGCGTACCCCGTGCTGACGCCTGAACCGTGGTCGATCAGGATGAAGTTGCCGTACGTGCCGTACCAGCCCGCATACGTGACCGTTCCGCCCGTGGCGGCGTAGATGTTGCTGCCGCAGCTGGCGCCGATGTCGGTTCCACGGTGCGAGGAGCTCGACGTTCCGCCGCCCGTGGAGATCGGATCGCGGTTGCCGAACGTGCCCGTGATGTTGCCGAACGCCGGGATGGCCCAGCCCTGGCTGCTCAGCTGGCCGCCATCGGCCGCGCCTCCCCGAGCTGCAGCGGCAGCCGCCTCCGCCTTCTTCTTCTCCTCGACGCCGACTTGGTAGGCAGCAACCGTCTTCGCAGAGGTGTCCTGCAGCGACTTCAGCTGCGCATCGAGGGTGACGATGAGGTCCTGGTTCTGCTTGAGCTTGTCAGCAGCGGCCGTCGCGGCCTCCTGAGCTGCCTGCATCGCCGCCTGGGCAGCCTGGCGCAGCACTTCACGCTCATCGCGGGCGAGACCGGCCTGGGTGCCGAGCGCCTTCGCCGTGTTGCTCGCGGCGATCGCCTGCTCGTACACGCCGTTGCTGTGCTGCGCGACCTTGTTCATGTTGCCGAGCTTCGCGAGCAGATCCGATGCGCCCGTCGTCTTCTCGTCGAGGAGGAGGCTGAGGCTGAGGTCGGCTCCGCCGGAGCGGTACAGCTGTGACGCGACACGGCCCGCCTGCTTCGTCGCGGTCTCTGCTTCGGTCGTCTTCGCGTCCGCCTGCGCCTGGATCGCCGAGGCGCGCTGGTCGGCTTCGAAGAACGCCTCCTCAGCTGCCTGGAACTCGGTTCCACGCTTCTGGGCCTCGTCCTGTGCCGCCTGCAGTTCGACCTGGAGCGTCTTGATCAGGTTGGTGATGTTGGTGACTTCAGCGGCCTTCGCGGCTTCGTTGCCCTTGGCTGCCTGGACGTCGTCCCAGCTGGGGTAGTCGGCTGCCGATGCCGGAGCGGCGATGCTCACGGCGCCGACGACGGTGATGGCGAGCACGGCCAATGCCGCGAAACGCGACTGCCAGCGTCGTTTGCCCGCGGCGATCGTCGTGCCGCGTTCGCGCTTCGGTGCGCCCTGCAGTCTGTTCGTCATGAGGTTACGGCCCATCCCAGTTTCACATCAGTCACATCGGTCACGATCACAACACCATTCACAGTATCCCCAAACGGGGGTCATTTGAAGGGTGCGCCTGAGCGAGTCGTGAGGCCCGTCCAGCGCGCGATACGTAATTCGTACCGGGCGAATGTACCGCCGGAACGGCCGTTTCGACGGCTGATTCTGCCGGAGTCGCAACATCCGCCCACCATCGATCATCCTCCGTTTCCACCGCGCGACACACCCGGGATGCACGTTCTCGCGGCCTCGATTTGTGATTCCTTGAAAGCACCACGTATGCTTATCCCTCGGTAGTTGAAGTTCATTGCTTCACGGCCCCATCGTTTAGTGGCCTAGGACACCGCCCTTTCACGGCGGCAGCACGGGTTCGAATCCCGTTGGGGTCACTCAACTACTACAATAGAAAAATCAATATCGAGGCCCTGTAGCGCAGTTGGTTAGCGTGCCGCCCTGTCACGGCGGAGGTCGCGGGTTCAAGTCCCGTCAGGGTCGCAAAAGGTCAGAAGCCCTCTCGCAAGGGAGGGCTTCTGCTTTTTGAGACATGAAGTTCCTCGAGAACGTCTGCTCTCGGCTCTGTAGCTCAGTTGGTAGAGCGCACGACTGAAAATTGTGAGGTCACGGGATCGACGCCCGTCGGAGCCACTGGAACCCCCGCATAGCTTCTACATTGTGGGGGTTTCTTCATTTAACGCCCGGGTCGTGGGCCCGTGCCGTGTGCCGCGCCGCAGCGCCTGCACCAGAGAAGGCAAACCGCGCGAGAGAAGGCCGCTTCGCGCGCGAACGTCCTTCTCTCGCGCGGTTCCCCTTCTGCCGCGCACGCAGAAACGCCCCGCCGATCCGAATCGGACCGACGGGGCGCCTCACACGTGAACTACTTGCTGCTGCCCGAGCACGCGACGACGGCGTATTCGCCGGTCGACGTCTGCTCGGCGACGACCTCGCCGTTGGCCGTGATCTTGCAGGAGATCGTCGTCGCGCCCTCTGCCGCCTGCGCGGTCAGCGAGAAGATGCTGGTCGCAAAGGCGCCCTCGTCCTCAAGTGCGATCTCCTTCGTGAACGGCAGCGGCGCATCGTTGGCCTGCTCCTGGCCGACACCACCGTTGTTGAACGTCATGTACGTGACGCTGCCCGTCGCGCCATCGCTCGTGACCTCGTACGTCACGGTGTTGGTGGTGGCCTTCTCCTCGACGGCAGGCGTCGCGCCCTTCGACGTCGACGAACATCCGGCCAGTGCCAGAGTCGCGATGACGGCGCCGACGCAGATGAATTTCTTGATGCTCATGTGGATTCCCTTGTGCTGAGTGCAAAACACTCATTTTATCGAGTGAGTCAACCAACTGGATAACCGATGGGCAACGATTGTTGGCCAAAACATGTCAGGCGGCCTTGCACGGGAGTAGGCAAACCGCGCGAGAGAAGGTCGCTTCGCGCCCGGACGTCCTTCTCTCGCGCGGTTCCCCTTCTGCGGTGCGGCGATGGAACGGGCGGGACGACGACAAAGCGATGCGCGGCGCGGAGCGGCGGGCTCTCATGGTGGCGGGACGTCGGGGGTTGCTCGTAGGCTGAAACGATGCGAGCCACGGCCATCATCCGCCCGGACGTCACCCTCGAGGCCACCGGCCAGGGCATCGGCGTCGACGAACTCCGAGCAGACATCCTCCGCCAGATCCCGGAGGGACACGAACTCACGCAGATCCTCGTGGCCGGCGGGCGCGTCGACGGCAACCTCGTCGGCACGGGAACCTACCGACCCACCGAGACCCGAACCATCGAGGCGGAGGGGAAGGACTACGCCACCGCGGCCGCCGCTGTCGTTGCAGCGATTCCCGACGGCTGGGTCCAGCTCTGGCGCACCATCGCGGATTGACCCGCACTGCAGAAGGACTCAGCTCCGTCTGCTGCGCCTTCCGCCCGAGCCGCTCACGTCGACGGCCCACGAACATCCCCTTGAGGCGCTCGTCCGCGGGGCGTACGGTCAAGCACATGGTCACCGACGACCCGACGCTCACCAACCCGCAGCTGTACCGCCTGCTCTGGGAGAACGAGTTCGTCCGCGTCCTCGAGTACCTCGACGATCCCGGCGCGAGATCGACACCGCACGATCATCCGAACAGCGTGATGGTCTCGCTGTCCGGATTCACGCGCAAGCTGCGCTCGGGCGGCCGCGAGTTCGAGGTCGAGTTGCCGGCAGGACAGGCCGTCTGGCTGCCGGCCCAACGCCACAGCGGCGAGAACATCGGCGACACCCCGACGCACACGATCTTCGTCGAGCTGAAGGGCGATGCCGCGGGCGAGCCGACGGACGTCCTCGGTCCGCAGACCTCACACCGCTGATCGCTCGCTCGCTGTCGGCGCCGCACCGGCCCGGCTCCGCGCGGAAGTCTGCACGAGAACAGGTGAACCGCCCCGCAGAAGGACGGTGAACACCGGAGTGTCCTTCTGCGGGGCGGTTCACCTTCTGTGGTGCGGTGCGGTGCGGGAGCGGAGCGCCGAGCGCGACTAGCGCACCGACTTGCGCTCGTAGATGACCATCGACCAGACGTAGCCCGCGAGCGAGATGACGACGCACCAGATAATGGCGAACACGGCGTTCCAGCCGAGCGGCGTGCCGAGGAGCAGCCCGCGGATCGTCTCGATGAACGGCGTGAACGGCTGCACCTCTGCGAACCACTGCAGGCCGGCCGGCATCGAATCCGTCGGCACGAACCCGCTGCCGAGGAACGGCAGGAAGGTGAGGATGAGCGGGAGGTTGCTCGCCGTCTCGACCGACTTCGCCTGCATCCCCATCGCGACCCCGAGCCAGCTGATCGCGAACGCGATGAACGTGACGATGCCGACGACGCCCAACCACTCCAGCGGACCGGCCGTCGGACGGAAACCGATCAGGACGCCGACGCCGAGCACCAGCGCGACTGCGATCAGCCCCTGGATCGTGTTGCCGAGCACATGGCCGGCGAGGACCGATGCGCGCGAGATCGCCATCGTGCGGAACCGGGCGGTGATGCCCTCCGTCATGTCCATCGACACGGTGGTCGCCGTGCCTCCGGCCGTCCCGGCGATCGTGATCGCGAGGATGCCGGGCATCACGTACGCGACGTACGCCTGCAAGCCGCCCGCCGGATCGACGCCGGGGAGTCCGGCGCCGAGCGTGCCGCCGAAGACGAACACGAACAGCAACAGGATGACGACGGGTCCGAGGATGGTGAAGACCGACAACCCCGGGTAGCGGATCATGTGCAGGAGGTTGCGGCGCAGCATCGTGATCGCGTCGGCGACGACGTGGGAGCGGCGGGCGAGCGGGACGACCGGAACGGTCGGTCCCTGAGCGGCGAATGCGGTGGTCATGAGCGCGTTCCCTTCGTACTGGTGTGAGCGTGTGCGGCAGCCGGAGCGTCCACCGACTCGATGTCGGCGGACCCGGCCGCACCGGCATCCGCACCTGCACCTACACCAGCACCTGTCGTCGCGCCGGTGAGCGCGAAGAACACGTCGTCGAGGTCCGGAGTGTGGATGCTGAGGTCGTCGACCTCCAGCTGCGCCTGGTCGAGGCGGTCGAGGACGGCCCGCAGCGAACCGACGCCGCCGTCGCTCGGCACCGTCAGCGCCAGGTCTGCGTCATCGCGGATCGAACCGTCGAGCAGTCTGGATGCGATGTCGAGAGTCGCCGCATCACCGAATCGCAACCGCAGGTGCCCACCCGGCACGAGCCGCTTGAGCTCGTCCGGTGTGCCGTCAGCGACGATGCGGCCGCCGTCGAGGACCGCGATGCGATCCGCGAGTTCATCGGCCTCATCGAGGTACTGCGTGGTGAGGAGGACGGTCGTGCCGTCGGCGACGAGACTGCGCACGATCTCCCACATCGTGTGGCGGCTGCGCGGGTCGAGGCCGGTGGTCGGTTCGTCGAGGAAGATCACGCTCGGAGTCGCGACGAGTGTCATCGCGAGATCGAGGCGGCGTTTCATCCCGCCCGAGTAGGTGGCGAGCGGTTTGCGGGCAGCCTCGACGAGGTCGAACTGTTCGAGCAGTTCCGCGGTCCTCGTCCGCGCCCGTTTGGCCCCCAGGTGGCGCAGGCGCCCCATGAGCAGGAGGTTCTCCTCGCCGGTGAGGAGCCCGTCGACGGCCGAGAACTGGCCGGTGAGGCCGATCATCGCCCGCACCGCCCCTGGATCGTGGACGACGTCGCTGCCGTTCACGAGCGCCGTGCCGCCGTCCGGGCGCACGAGCGTGCTGAGGATGTGCACTGTCGTCGTCTTGCCGGCCCCGTTCGGGCCGAGCAGGGCGGTCACCGTGCCTGGGGCGACTGCGAGGTCGACGCCGTCGAGCACCGTTGTGCCGCCGTACGACTTCCGGAGTCCGCGGACGTCGATCGCTGATGTGGTCATGGGTCCCGTTCCTTTCTGATGAAGATGGAAATTGAGATGGAGATACTGCTGAAGCTGCTGTCGATGCTGCTGCTGTCGATGCGTTCGCTCGGACTCACCGAGCGCGCTCGACGGTGATGTCACCGAACTGGGTCCTGGCGTGCACGGCGACGGACTGTTCCGACGCATCCGGAGCGGAGTCGCCGGCGAGCCGGTTGCGCACGTGGCCTTCTTTGGAGGACAGGTCGAGCCAGGCCGGGACGCCATCGCGGACGCCGATCGCGACCTGCCCGTATCCGCTCTCGACCTGGATCGATCCGCCGGACACCTCGCGGAGCTGGATGCTGCCGTAGGCGGTCTTCGCGGTCACGGAGGCGAGCGCCCTCACGACGTCCAGGTCGCCGTAGGAGAGTTTGGCGTCGAGGTCGCCTCCGCACTCCCCCAGCTGGATGCTGCCGTGCGATGCCTTGAGGAGCGCGTCGCCAGCAACCGCGGCGATGCGGATCTGCCCGTGGTCGGCCGTGATCTCGACCCCGCCGTCCGCGATGCCGACGGTCGCGTTGCCGTGCGAAGCCCGCAACCACAGGTCACCTGTGTCCTCGACGTCCACGGCGCCGGTCGAGCTCTTGATGCGGGTGGCGCCCAAGCGTCCCTCCGCTCGCAGATTGCCCGCCGAGATCTCGGCGGTGAGACGCGATCCGGTCGGAAGCTCGACGCGGATGTCGATCGACTCGCTCGGGCCGAACCAGCTGACACGAGGACGCGGAGCGGTGACCGTCAGCCGTGAGCCGTCGAAATCGACTCTCGTCTCCTCCGCGCCTCGGCGGTCCACGGCCTTGCCCTGGTTGGTCGGTGCGACCGTGACGACGGTGTCGGAGCGATCGCTCGCGACGACCTCGATCGCGCCGGATGGCAGATTGATGGCGAGATCGATGGGGGTCGGGGTGCTGAATGCAGGCATGCTGACGCCTCCCTTTCTGTGTGGGTTCAAGGCATGGTCGACCGGCCCTGCGCGCTGGCGGGCTGGACGTGATGCGGCGGCGGATGGCCGCCCGGTGGGTGGAGCCGGCGGGCTATCGCGCCCAGCCGGCGAAGTTGTCGCCGGTTCGCAGCGTGCGCTGCGCTGATCGTCGTTGTCTGGGTTGGAGCGCGTCCGCGACCGCGCGGACGAGCCAGGTGTTGACCGACAGTCCGTCGGCCGCGGCCGCATCGTCGACTCGCGCCTTGAGGGCGTCCGGAAGGCGGAGCGTGGTGCGGGACGTGCTCACGTCGTCGATCTCGACGGGTGAGGCCGAGCGCTCATCGGCATCGGGTTCCGTGCTCGCCTGGGTGACGACGAACTCGACCTCCCGCCCGCGGAGACGGACGTCGACGGCGCCTGGAGCGAGGTCGCGGGTGATCTCCCCCGCAGCCGCCGACAGTGCGTCCAGCAGGACGAGTCTCGTCGCGGCGTCGAGGCCGGCTGCGAGGCGTTCTGCGACGGCGCGAGTCTCTTCTGCGCCGTTCGACGCAGTGTCCACCAGCTGTCGCTGCAGGTCGGTGACGTAGCTCCCAAGTTCCATGTGCACCATCGTGACACCACCGTGGTGTCATGTCAAGCACTCGTGGTGTCATTTTTGGGAATTGTGGTGTCACGCACGATTTGCGCACCACAAAACGCCCCGCCTTCCTAGCAAGGCGGGGCGTTCAGCGCCGCAGAAACCTGCGGCATTCAGGGCACTCAGGAGGGGTCAGTGCCCCAGGTCGGCAGCGGCGCTGGCGACGGTGATGCAGGCACCGTCCCAGCTGCCGTCACTCAGGTCGGTCCGAGAGGAGTCGAATCCCCGCGCCGCCACCATCCACTCGTGCTGCTGATCGGCGTTCAGGCCGGACGGCATCCCGTACTGCACATCGTCGGCGAATGGCCGCTTCGCGATGTCGATGTCCGAGCCCGCATACCCGAGCCCCTTCCCCGCCAGGCAGGACCGCATCGTGTCGACGTAGAGCTGGTACGTGCCGGCCACCGCACGCGCGGCATCGCGTTCAGCATCGGTCGGGGCGAACGTCCCGTCCGCGATCCGCTGCGCGACGCCGAGCCGCTCGGTGGGGTCGAAGTAGAACGCATCGATCCCCTCGGCGGATGATGTCGCGGCAGTCTCGAGCGCGGGCCGCTCCGCGACGGGCGCAGCCGTCGACGGCGCGGACGACGCCGTGACCTCAGGCGCCACCTCGGACGTGGACGCCGGCGCGGCCGTCGCCATCGCTCCGGCGGCGGCGATCGACCCCGCGACCACAAGAGCCGCGAGTGGGGCGGCGACGATCTTCCAGTGCTTCATATCAACTTCTCCCTCGTCGTGGAGCCCGGCCGGATCGCGTGGGCTCCAATAGGAAGATACCTTCCCATAAATTTCCGCACGGGGCAACCGCATCGATCAGACCGGGTGCAGACCCTCAGTTCGCGTCGTCGTTGCCCATCGTGTGCACCGCGTATCCGCGGCAGCCGCCGTCCTGCCACCGGCTGCCTGCCCCGGCGGGAGACGCGCCGTACAGGGCGGCCCTCGCCGCATCGCCGTCCGGGAGATTCGCATCCGACGCCAGCCGCCCACCCCGGTCGCCCGGCAGTTCGAGGGACCAGTCGTCGGTCCAGCTGTACCAGAACCCCTGTCGCGCCATGCAGACGGCGACGATCTGATGCAGGAGGTTCCAGGACACCGACTCCGGATCAGCGGCCGCGCGCAGCGTCGCCGGAGGGGTCCGCGCATCGAACCACCCCGGCGGTGTCCTGCTGTAGTCGACTGTGCCAGGCGATCGCGAGCCGAGTTCCGCGTCGGGGTTGGCATCGGCGCCCTCAACGATCGGCGTCGCCCAGGGCAACGGCCCACTCGGATCGATCCCGGCACTCGACGACTGCTCACTCCCCGCCGCCAGTACGACGGCCGAGGCGACCACTCCGCCGACGAGCACAACCCCGACGACGACGATCGCAAGACCCGCTCGATGCCGCCGTGTCAGGCGCGACGCCACCCCGCCTCGCGAGCGGACGCCCGTCATCGTGCCCCCACCGGGCGACTCCGAACGTCGGCGTGGCGCGGCCACCACCACGTCGCCGCCCCGAGCAGGCACAGCCCGACCCCCATGCCGAGGCCGATGCCCAACACCTGAGCGATGCCAGCGCTCGCCGCCTGCATCGACAGGCGGCTGACGATCGAGCCGCCGGTCACACTCACGAGGGAGATGAGCGCCGCACCCGACGAGCTGATGAGCGGGGCCGCGATCGCGAGGAGCAGCGCCCCCATGTGACGCACGGCACGGCGGCCCGCGAGCGCACATCCCACGACCGCGACCAGCGTCGCCGCCGCGAGCACCGCGAACGCCGCTCCGGGCAGTCGCGCACCGGGCAGCGCGTCGGTCACCAGCGCGATGGCGATCCTCCCGAGCATGGCCACGCCGAACACCGTGATCGCCGCACCCGACGCTGCAACCAGCATCGCGAGCGCTCCCCCGACGCGCCGCACGATCGCACCGGCCGGATCGGCGGCAGACGCCGCACGCACGTGGCGCGCCCGCCACGACAGGTCGGCGGGGATCCCGCGCACCATGCGCCAGAAGATGTCGCGGGACACCCGTGCGGCCGACTGTCCCTCCCCGTCCGCCCACGCCCCGTGCTCGTACAGGTCCGAGCCGATCTCCGCCAGCCGATCGTCGATGACATCCGGTGCGAGGTCGCGCGTGTACCAGCGGCACCACGCGAGCACTTGCCGGACGACGCGGCGGTAGCCGGCACTCCGCATCGCGCTCATGCCAGGCCCACCTCGACCGCACGGCCGTCTGCGGCGCAGGTCTTGGCGGCGCGCTGCTCGACGAGGAGGCGAGCGCGCTCGCGATCCCTCGCCAACTCGCCGCCCCCCGTCACCCGATAGAGCCGTCGCCTCGGCCGGCCATCGGCCTCGGCGAGGGCGTGATCCTCCCAGCTCGCCTGGAGCAGTCCGGCCTGCGTCATCCGGGACAGCGCCTTGTACAGGGTGCCGTGCGCGGTGAGCGCATGTTCGGTGTCAGACAGGCGACGCGCGAGGGAGAACCCGTAGAACGTGTCGTCCTCGTCCTGCAACGCCAGACCGACGTCGAGGATGTCGAACTCGAGTGGAAACAGGGTTCCTGGTCGTCGTCTCATGTCGAAATTATAGGAAGATATGTTCTCATCGGCAAGCGGCGGTGGGACACGTGCACACGAAGCGCCCGCCTGGGATGCACGTCTCTGTACACGACCCCCTTGCGGGTGTCGGCCGTCCACGAGAGCATCGGAACATGACCGATTCCCCGAAGCAGCCGTGGTGGCAGCTCACGGCGAGTCCGCTGCTCGGCTTCGGTCTCGGCGTCCTCTGGTTCATCCTCGCCGCCCTCCAGGTGCGGTCCGCCGTGAACGGGTCGCCCATCGCGTGGGCCGCACTCGTGGTCGGGGTGCTCCTCGGCATCTCGCACATCACCACCTCGTTCCTCACGATCGCGCGCAACCGGCGGATGCAGGAGGGTGCGATGGCGGCCGGAGCGGCTGCGGCAGCAGCAATCGCCGCAGCAGCGGCCGCAGCTTCCGGTTCCGCTCCAGCGTCGCCCTCGGCGCCGAACCCGACCTCGCCTCAGAGCGCGGGCGGCGGCGTCAGCGGCAACGTCGGAACCGAGCCGACCACCGTCGACCGCACCCCGATGCCGCGCAACGCCTCCGAAACGGCCGTCACCACCTCCGACGCGACGCCGACATCCGCGAGCGGCGCATGCCAGACCCGCAACTCAAACGTCGCACCCTCCGGCGACACCGACCGCACAGACACGTCGACACCACGATCGGACAGCACACCAGGCGCATGACCCGCGGCCCCGACGATGACCCCGCGCACCGTGAGCAGATCGTCGACCCCGGCCACCCGAACCTCGAGCGCCGTGCGCGTCGCCCCGCTCTCCGAATGGTTGATCATCGGGTTGTCGAGCACCGTCGCGTTCGGCAGGTGCACGGTCCGCCCATCGCGCGTCACCACAACGACGGAACGACTGTTCATCTCCTGGACCTGCCCCAGGATGCCGACGACCTCGATCCACTGGCCGATGTGGATCGACCGCCTCGCCTGGATGATGACGGCAGCACCGAAGTTCGTCGCGACGCCCCGAACCGCGATGACCCCGATCGCGGCGATGATGATGACGGCTGCGAGCACCGGCTGCACGTTCGCGCCGAGCATCGCCAACGCGAGTCCGATGCCGAACAGGATGACCGCGTACTTCACGATCCGCGCCGTCAACGAGATGACCTCCGGATGCAGACCGGGGACACGCGCACTCAGCGCGTTGACGCCCTTCTTCGCGAAGTGCGACAGGATGAACGCCGCCACCACGATGAGCACCGCGATGAGGGCATTCGCCCACGTGACGCTGCCGGCGGAGAAGAGTGACGAGAGATCAGGCATGGTGAGGCTCCTTGTGCGCGACGGTCACCGCCATTCTGCCGTGTGGAGCGACGCCGCTCACGGCCGACCTTCCCTCACGACCGCTCACGGCTGAGTCCGGATCTCCGTGATGTCGATGCCGAGATCGGCCAGACGCGCGACGAGCCCGTGCAACTCCGCCTGATCCCGCACCGGCCCGGCGAGCACCGTCGTCGCGGGGCCGAGCGCCACGGCGTCCATCTCGGGGAATGCGGCCCGGATCGTGTCCGACAGTGCACACGGAATCCTGATCTCGTATCGCGTGCTCATGCCCACCTCCCGGCAGTCGCCGATCCAGTGGTCCCAGACTGACCCTCAGCTCTCGCGCGGGCATCGTCCGTTCCGGGCGAGACGAGGCGGAGCCGACAGGTGCTGACAGGAGCCGTCGGGAGCCGTCAGGAGCCGTCGGGAGCCGACAGGAGCTACAGCAGGCCCTGCGCGATGGCGAGCTCGACCGCTTCCGTCCGACCGGTCGCCCCGAGCTTCTGATAGATGGAGCGCATGTGCGTCTTCACGGTGTTGGGGCTCAGCCGCTGCTTGAGCGCGATGTCGCCGACGCTCTGGTGTCTCGGCAGCTCCCGCAGGATCTCGCGCTCCTTCGGCGTGAACCCGGCTGCGACATCGCTCGGCCGGTGCACGGCGACCGCCGGGCGCAATCGACGCGAGGCCTCGACGACCGACACCGCGAACGACTCCAGCACCCCGAAGCGACCGAGCCGCGGTTCGAGCATCGCGGCGCCGGCGCCGTGCAGCGCGACGAACGGCCGACGCAGCCGCAACCGCTCCGCGGCGTCCAGCGCCCTGAGCAGCCGACCATCGGCGATCGTGCTGCGCCCACCGCGCTCCGCCCACTCCGCGAGCAGCAACCAGGCGAACACCGGGGTCGAACTGTGCCAGACGACGGGTGTCGCCTCCCGGTCGTCGAGGATGGTGCTCAGCATCTCCTCCGCGTGCGCCTGCCGCCCGACCGAGCTCGCGAGCATCGCGGCGCCGACGGCGGCTTCGAGGCTCTCCGGCCCGAGCACCGAGGCAACGAGTTCAACGCTGCGCACCCCGCGGTACCGGTCGTGGACGCGCAATGCCAGGTCGATGTAGCGGTGCGATGCTGCTGCGACGGCGGCCGGATGCGACTGCCCCCGGCTGTGCAGGAGCACATCGAGCTCGTCGAACGCCTCCCGTTGCCGCGTCCCGTCGTCGACGCCGACTAGCAGCCGGAGCACGGACGCCGGCACCACGAGCGCCGGGTCCACGATGGCGCTCCCGCCGCCCAGCACCTCGTCGAGCCGATGGAAGTCGTAGGGTTCGCATCGCGAGAACGCGGTGGAGGCGATCGCGAACTGGATGCGCCCCGTCACGACATCGCCGAGCCCGCGCCCGTTGACGCTCGCCGCAAGTTCCGCGAGCCGGTCCTCGTGGTCGTGCGCCTCCGTCCACCTGCCGCTGCGCGATGCGGCGTCGACGGCCGCATCCCGCAGCACGATGCGCAACCAGGTGCACCCGGACGCGGTCGCAGAGGCGATGGCCGTGTTGAGCGTTCGGAGTGCCGCGGCGTCGTCGCCCCGCACGGCGGAGATGCGGGACCTGGCGATCGCTGCGAACAGCGCGACCTCGAAGGCGTCGAGGGCGGCATCGCCACCGGTCGAGGCATCGACGGCCGACGCCGCGCCGAATGCACTGGATGCGCCCTGCCCGCTGCCCCCGGCCGTCTCACCCGGCCCTGCCTCGGTCGATGCCTCGGCCAGCCGCGCGTCGAGGACCTCGATGCTCGCGAGCGGCACGAGCGTCCGGCTCGCAGCGGCGGCCCCGGCCGCATCCGTCCCGGCATCCACCGGCATCGTCGTGTGCAGGATCGCGAGCGCGGCATGCAGCGCACCGATCGCCGCCGGCGCGTCATCGATCCCCGCCGCTGCCGCGGTGAGGTGGAACGCGACGCGCGACGGATCAGGAAGGTACGGAGCGACGGCGAGCGCCGCGAGGACGTGGGTCGTCGCGGTCTCGAACCCGGCGTCGTGGATCCGATCGAGCGCACGCTGCACGAGCACCCCGCTGCCGTGGAAGACGAGCCGTGCGCCCTCCGCCTCGATCAGCGTCGCAAGCGCAGCGATCGCCCCGGCGTTGTCGGACGAGTCGGCTGCGAGCAGCAGTTCCAGGGCGATGTCCGCGCGGCCGGTCTGCCGGTACCAGTCGGCGGCGTCCCGCTGTGCGCGCTGCATCCCGCCGAAGTCGCGGCGACGCAGTTCAGCGCGGAGATAGGTGAGCAGGGTCGTGTGGAACGTGTACCGCGGTTCGCCGTCGGTCGTGTGAGAGAGCAGCGCCGTGTGCCGTTCGAGCCCGTCGAGGATGTCCCCGGAGTCCTCCCGGCCGGTCAGGTGCACCGCGAGCGGCACCGACAGCGAGTCCACGACCGAGGCGATGAGGAGGAACCGCCGCCGATCCGGCTCCAGCTGGTCGAGGACCTCGTTGACGAGATAGTCGCCGATGGCGCGGTGGTCGCTCAGGAACTGCTCGGGCAGCCGGGTCTCCCCGCCGACGTTGCGCAACCAGCCGGCGAGCAGCGACAACGCAGCGGCCCACCCCTCCGTGCGCCTGGCTGTGAGGGCGAGGTCCGCATCGCTCAGGTGAACGCCCCTGACCGCGAGGAAGTCCGCGATCTCCCGCTGGGTGAACGCGAGGTCGCCGGAACGCAGTTCGACGATGTCGGCGACGAGCCCGATGCGCACGAGCGACACTGGCGCGTACCGCCCGGCGAGCACGATGCGGAGCCCAGGGGCGCGGTTGACGACGAGTCTCACGAGCCACTCGGCGTCGGCCGATCCCCACAGATGATGGATGTCGTCGATGAACACGGTCGCTTCGCCGATGCCGGGGAGACCGCCGCCGTCGACCGGTTCCCCGGTCTCGTCGGTCAGCCGCAGCGACTCCGCGATGAGGGCTTCGAGTGGCAGGGACGCCGTCTCGTGGGCGGTGAGGCCGACCCAGAGGACGCGCTCCCCCGCCTGGCGGAGGTCGTCCGCCCAGATCGAGAGCAGCGTCGATTTGCCGGCCCCTGCCGCGGCGAGGACCTGGACGACCGATGAGCGGTCCGTCGGCAATCGCAATCGCTCACGGCGGCGGACGAGAGCCGCCGGTCTGGGCGGCGCGAGCGCACCCGGGTGACCGAGCGATGACGCACGGGCAGGTCGTTCCGACTCCGGGGACGACCGGTTCGACTCATGGAGCGGTTGCATCGGCACAGCGACCCGCCTCTCAGCTGAGCGTGTCGGGTTGCGCTCCCACGACGGAACGCACGCGCTACCGCCGATGCTAGTGATTCTGCGGGCCAAGCAGAAGTATTCAACAAATGTTGGTTCAGCCTCACCCGTTTCGGGTGAGGAGATCCTGTCCCCCGGAGCGTCCCGGCCCGGCGCTCACCCGAGCAGGCGCTGCTTCGCCGCGGCGAACTCCTCATCGGTGATCGCTCCCTGCTGGTGCAGGGTCGCGAGCCGTTGCAGTTCGTCCACCATCGACGGTTCCCCGGCCGGCGCAGGAGGTTGCGGTGGCGCGGCTTGCAGGGGTGCAGCCTCTGGGGGCGCGGCCTGCTGCTGCGCATACCCCTGCTGCGCCCCCTCCTGCTCGTACGCCTCCGCCTCCGACTGCTCCACGGCGCGGTTCTGCGCGTGCCGGTTGATGGCCCCAGCGGTGACCGCGGCCGTCCCGGCGACGACCGCCGTCCGTGCGGCGAGCCCGAGGAGCCCCGGTCGTCCGAATCGTCGCAGCAACATCACAGACCTCCTTCTGTCGCGGCGACGAGGACCTCGTCGATCGCCGCCGCCGGGACGAACTCATCGAAGCGGACCGAGCCGCCGGCGTCCGCGATCGCATCGCTCAACGCCTCGGCCCAGACGTGCTCGACTGCGACCACGAGCACCGATCCGCCCTCGTCGAGCTCCAGTTCTGCGGCGATCCCGTCGACGTCCTCGTGCGCGATGAGCCCACGGGTGTCCTCCGGCACCGAGATGAGCGCGAGCGACTCCGAGCCGTCCGCGCCGAGCTCGATGAACGCGAGCTCGCCGTCCTCCTGCGTCCCGATGATGAGATCGACGACCCTGATGGACGAGTCGTCCTGCAGTGCTTCGAGCGCGCCGGCGCCGACGAGGGCGTCCTCCGCACTCGGGAAATGCCAGGCGAGCACTTCGACCGGCCCGGTGATGGAAGGTGACATGGTTCCTGCTTTCAGTGGTCGGTGATCGTCCACCACCAGCGTCCGCCCGATGCCCGCCCCCGGCGTCGCCCAGTGCGGGTGATTCACGGCAGCACGATGTCGCCTCGATCGGGTGAGGCGACCGCCCGGAGCGCCGTGGTCGACTGACGCACACACGAACGACGAGGCCGAGGACGGGACGGACGAACGGATGATCAAGATCCTCCCCGGGCTGCATGTCCGGAACCTCGGGCGGGAGGCCCTCGCCGGCGTCACGCTGCTCGCGATCGCGGTGCCGCTCAACATCGGCTACGCCCAGATCGCGGGGTTGCCGCCGACGGCCGGCCTGTACTCGCTCATCCTCCCCGGCATCGTGTACGCCCTCGTGGCCTCCACGAGGCAGATGGTGGCCTCCCCCGATGCCGCGGCGGCGGCGCTCGTGGCCTCGTCGCTCGGCGGACTCGCGGCGGCCGGCGGCCACGACTACCTCCAGCTCGCCCTCGCGCAGGCGATCATCGGCGCCGGGTTCTTCGGGCTCTGCGCCCTGTTCAAACTCGGCTTCCTCGCGAACTTCCTCTCCGAGCCGATCCTCGTCGGCTTCGTCGGCGGCCTCGCCCTCGACATCCTCGTGAGCCAGGCGGCGAAGATGCTCGGCATCTCGATCAACAGCGGCGATGAATTCCTCGCCAAAGCCGGTGAACTCCTCAGCGGACTCGTGAAGACCAATCTGTGGTCGCTCGTCATCGCCGCAGCTGCGGTCGCGATCCTGATCGGCGGGCGCATCATCGCGAAACGGGTGCCGTGGGCGCTCATCGTGCTCGTGGTGAGCACGATCTTCGTCGTCGTCTCCGGCGTCGAGCAGGCCGGGGTGAAGGTGCTCGGGAAGATCGACTCCGGGCCGCCGGTCCTCACCTGGCCGCAGTTGTCCTGGGGCACCTGGCTGCAGCTCGCGCCGAGTGCGGCGGCCCTCACCCTCGTGGCGATGGCGGAGGGCCTGCTCGTCGCGAAACGGTACGGGCAGAAGCACGGCTACACCACGAACCCCAACCGCGACCTGCTCGCGTTCGGCGCCGCGAACCTCGCCTCCGGCGCAACCGGCGGGTTCACCATCGGCTCCTCCACCTCCAGGACGGCCGCGATGGATCAGGCCGGGTCGCGCACGCAGGTCCCGACGATCGTCGCCGCGATCGGCACCCTCCTGCTGGTGATGTTCGGCACGGCGCTGCTGGAGCACGTCCCGTCGCCGGCCATCGGCGCGATCGTCGCCGTCGCCGTGGTCCCGCTCCTCGGCATCGGCGATTTCGCGCGGCTGTGGCGGGAACGGAAGTTCGAATTCGCGGTCGGCGCGGTGTGCTTCCTCGGTGCGCTGCTGCTCGGGCCCATCGTCGGCATCCTCATCGCGTTCTTCCTCTCACTCATCAACCTCGCCAGGCGTGCGGCGAACCCGCCCGTCGACGTCCTGACCCTCAACGACTCGCCGACCGATGCCGCAGTGGCCGGCGGCGCCGACACGGCGACGACCGCACCCGGCGTAGTGGTCCTGCGGTTCGCGGCCCCGCTGTTCTTCGCGAACTCATCCGTCTTCACCGACCGGGTGACGGAGGTGCTCGCCGCAGGAAAGGCGCACGACGTCCGGCATCTCGTGCTCGACTGCGAGGCGATCACGGACATCGACGTGACGGGTGCAAAGAGCTTCCGGACGGCGGCCGATGCGGTCCGATCCGCCGGCGTGACCCTGCATCTCAGCCGGGCGAGACGGGACCTGCAACGCCAGCTCACGGAACTCGGGCTGCTCGGGATCGACGTGTACGCGACCAATCGCGCCGCCGTCGTCGCACTCACGACCGCACCGGTCGCATCGGCCCAGACCTCACCCGGACGGGATGAGGCGCGGCGGCAGGCGCCCGACCAGGCTGACGACCAGGCGACTGAGGGGACGACACCATGACCGAGGAACGACCGGGGAGTGTCCTCCCCGTCCCAGACCGGGGCTACCAGGGACCGATCTCCGCAGACGCGAAGCACCTGGAGGAGCCGTTCCCGCCCATCGTCGTCGCCCGCCCGCCCGCGACGGCGCCGAACATCCTCGTGATCCTGCTGGACGATGTCGGGTTCGGTGCGTCGAGCGCATTCGGCGGGCCCATCCACACGCCGACGGCCGAACGTCTCGCGGCCGGGGGCCTGAAGTACACGCGCTTCCACACGACGGCGCTCTGCTCCCCGACGCGGGCGGCACTCCTCTCCGGCCGCAACCACCACTCGGTGGGGATGGGGCACATCACCGAGACGGCGACGCCGGCGCCCGGCTACCGCTCCACCCGACCGAACTCGGCCGTCCCGCTGCCGGAGATCCTCCGCCAGAACGGCTACAACACGGCCCAGTTCGGCAAGTGCCATGAGGTGCCCGTGTGGGAGACCGGCCCGACCGGCCCATTCGACCACTGGCCGGCGTTCAGCGGATTCGAGCGGTTCTACGGGTTCATCGGCGGCGAGACCAACCAGTACACGCCGGCCCTCGTCGACGGCGTGACCGCCATCGAGCCGCCCCACGACCCGGACTACCACCTCATGCCGGACCTCGCGGACAAGGCCATCGACTACATCAGGCAGCAGAAGAACCTCACCCCGGACAAGCCGTTCTTCATCTACTTCGCCCCGGGAGCCACCCACGCCCCGCACCACGTCCCGAAGGAGTGGATCGCGAAGTATGCGGGGAAGTTCGACCACGGGTGGGATGCGCAGCGCGAGCAGACCTTCGCGAAGCAGGTCGAACTGGGTGTCATCGCCCCGGACTCCGAACTGACCGGCCGGCCGGACGGACTGCCCGCCTGGAACGACGTGCCTGCGGACCAGAAGCCGATCCTCGCCCGCCAGATGGAGGTCTACGCGGCCTTCCTGGAGTACGCGGACTTCCACACCGGCCGGGTCGTCGACACGCTCGAAGAACAGGGCATCCTCGATGAGACGCTCGTCTACTACATCATCGGCGACAACGGGGCTTCTGCCGAAGGCGGCATCAACGGGGCGTATATGCTCACGACTGCATCCAACGGCGGAGCTGACTTCGAGGACGTCGCCTTCTGGGATGCGCACCTCGATGAGGTGGGCGGTCCGGAGGCGTACAACCACTACGCGGCGGCCTGGGCGCACGCCATGTGCACGCCGTACCAGTGGACGAAGCAGGTCGCATCGCACTACGGCGGCACCCGGAACGGCACCATCGTGCACTGGCCGGCGAAGATCCAGGCGCACGGTGAGACCCGCCACCAGTGGCATCACGTGATCGATGTCGCCCCGACCGTCCTCGACGTCGCGGGCCTGGCGGAGCCCCACACCGTGAACGGCGTCACCCAGATCCCGATGCACGGCGTCTCGATGGCGTACAGCTTCACCGACGCCGAAGCGGACGAGCGCCACACGACGCAGTACTTCGAGCTCATGGGCAATCGCGGCATCTACCACCAGGGGTGGACGGCGCAGACGAAGCACCGCACACCATGGGACGTCGTCTCCAAGGCCCCCGACTTCTCCGCCGATGTGTGGGAGCTGTACGACACCAGGACCGACTGGACGCAGGCGCACAACCTCGCGAGCGAGCAACCGGCGAAACTCGCCGAAATGCAACAGCTGTTCCTCATCGAGGCGGCGAGGCACAACGTCTTCCCGATGGACGACCGCGCAGCAGAACGGATGAACCCCGTGCTCGCCGGCCGGCCCACGCTCGTGACCGGGACGACGCTCAAGCTCTACCCGGGCATGATCCGGCTGGGCGAGAACGTCACGCTCAACGTCAAGAACCGGTCGTACTCGGTGACCGCGGAGATCGTGGTGCCGGGCGACGGGCAGGTGGCCGGCGCGATCGTCGCACAGGGCGGGCGCACGGGCGGCTGGTCCTTCTTCGCCCAGGACGGCGCCCTCGGCTACCACTACAACTTCTGCGGACTCGTCCGGACCACGACCCTGTCCGACCGCCAGATCGGCTCGGGCACGCACCAGGTGCGCGTCGAGTTCGCCTACGACGGCGGCGGGATCGGCCGGGGCGGCGACGTCACCCTCTTCATCGACGGGGACCAGGCAGGCACCGGGCGCATCGAACGCACCCACCCCCTCTACTTCTCCTTCGACGAGGGCATGGACACGGGTGAGGACACCGGGATGCCGGCCTACGAGGGATACGCCGCGTGGGGCGGGCACTTCACGGGGACCATCTCCTGGGCGGAGGTCGAACTCGGCCTCGACGACCACAGCCACCTCATCGACCCGGAGGACCACCTGCAGGCGGCGCTCCGACACCAGTGACCACCAGGGCGCTCGCCTGCTCCACGCGCACCGCCCGCCCTACGACCGACATCACCAGCCTCGACTCCGACCGCACCACCCACCTCGAAAGGACACACCATGAGTTTCTGGGACAGCTTCTGGAACATCATCTGGATCTTCTTCTGGAGCTTCGCGTTCATCTCCTATCTGTTCGCGTTGTTCGCCGTCATCGCGGACCTCTTCCGCGACCACAAGCTCAACGGCTGGTGGAAGGCGCTGTGGATCCTGTTCCTCGTGTTCGTGCCGTTCCTGACGGTGCTCGTGTATCTCATCGCCCGCGGACGCGGCATGGCGGAGCGCAGCGAGCGGTCAGCGAAGCAGGCGCAGTCGGCCACGGAGGGATACATCCGCGAGGTCGCGGGCGCGAGCCCGTCGGATGAGATCGCGAAGGCGAAGGCGCTGCTCGACGGCGGGTCCATCACGCCGGAGGAGTACGCGTCGCTCAAGGCGCACGCACTCTCGAAGACGACGGGCGCAGGCCCGGCCGTCTAGGCGGAGCCGGCCCGACACACTCGCGGACCCCGAACACCCGCTGCACAGACTCGGCCCGGATGATGAGTTCCCCCACACATCGTCCGGGTCGTTCTGGTGGCTCCGGTGGTCCGGGCAGGCCGGCTGGTTCCGGTGGTCCCAGACGCGCCCACCGCCCGGCCCGGCCGGAACGCTTCCTCCTCCCGACGCTCATCGGCTACGACCGCAAGCGGGTACTGCCGGACGTCGCCGCCGGCGTCACGGCCGGAGCGGTCGTCATCCCGCAGGCCATGGCGTACGCGACCATCGCGAACCTGCCGGTCGAAATCGGCCTGTACACGTGCATGGTGCCGATGATCGTCTATGCCCTCCTCGGCGGCTCGCGTGCGATGAGCGTCTCGACGACGTCCACGATCGCGACGCTCACGGCCACGACCCTCGTCACTGCCGGCGTCGCATCGGAACTCGACGCGTCGAAGGGCGACCTCGTGACCCTCACGATGCTCGTCGGCGTCTTCCTGATCATCGCCAGGCTGTTCCGACTGGGAGCGCTCGTCGAGAACATCAATCAGGCGACGCTCATCGGCTTGAAAGTAGGGCTGGGGGCGACCGTCGCACTCGGGCAGGTGCCCAAGCTGCTCGGGGTGAGCATCGATGCGACGGGCTCGGGTTTCATCCGCACGATCAACGCGATCGTGCGAGCCGCCCCCGGCACCAACGTCGCGACGCTCTGCCTCTCGGTCGGCAGCATCCTCGCGTTGTTCCTGCTGCGCAGGTTCCTGCCGAGGGTGCCAGGGCAGCTCGTGGTCGTCGCCGCCGGCATCCTGCTCGCCGCTTTCACCGCGCTCCCGGCGCTCGGCGTCGCACTCATCCCGCCGGTGCCGACGGGCCTGCCGATGCCGAGCCTGCCGCGGTTCGGCGACCTCCCATCGCTCATCCCGGGCGCGCTCGCGATCGCGATCATGGCGTTCCTGGAATCCGCCTCCGTCGCCAGAGCGCTGCGAGCGGCGGGAGACCCGCCCATCGACAGCGACCGTGAGCTCTTCGCCACCGGCGCGGCCAACCTCCTCGGCTCCGTCTGCAACAGTCTCCCGGCGGCCGGCGGGTTCTCACAGAGCGCCGTGAACCAGCGGGCCGGGGCCACCTCGCAGCTCGCGACGCTCGTCACGGCCGTCCTCGCGATCGTCGTGGCGGTTGTGCTCGCGCCGGTGCTCGGTCTGCTCCCGCAGGCGACCCTCGCCGCCATGGTCTTCGTGGCCGTCGTCGGCCTCATCGACGTCCGCGGCCTCCTGCGCCTCGCGCGCATCAGCCGGGTCGAGTTCTGGATCGCGATCGTCACGGCCGTGATCGGACTGGTCGCCGGGCTGCTGCCGGCGGTCGGCGCAGGCGTCGTCCTGACGCTCATCCTGGTGCTGCGGGAGCTCGACCGTCCGCGCATCACGTCCGAACGGCCGCGCGACGGCGTCCTCGTCATCCGACTCGACGTACCTCTCTATACGGCGAACGTGCGCGGCACCCTCGCCGCGGCCACCGCGGAACTGCAGCGGGTCGACGGCACGCACACGATCGTGCTCGACCTGTCGATCCTCGGGCTCACCTCGCTGACGGTCCTCGACAGCCTCGCCGAATTCGACCACGAGAGCGCCACCGGCGGGGCGACGCTGCTCCTGGCCGGACTGCCGGAGGCGGCGGAGGCGATGGCGGTGCGCACGAGCTGGTGGCAGGGTGCCGTCGCGTCGTCGCGGGTGTTCCCATCGGTCGCAGCGGCACTCGCATCAGTGCACTGAACCGCCCGGACGGCGCTGCGTGTCCTGACCCGTCGGGAACTCCTCCGGGTGCTGCCTGGCGTGTTCCGCGTGCGATGCGGCGATGCGCTCCGACAGATATGAGACGACCGTCGCGCTGGCCGTCCCGATGATCGCCACGCCGCCCGCCATGAGCACCACCGCGAGCACCCGGCCAACGACCGTCACCGGTGCGAAGTCACCGTACCCGACGGTCGCGAGTGTGACGCACGCCCACCACACCGCATCGCCGAAGCTGACGATCGTGGCCTTCGGCGCATCCCGCTCGGCCGCGAGGACGGCGAGCGAGATGACGTAGACGTACATGACCGCGTAGCTCAATGCGTACACGATGACCCGCGACCGGATGGGCGATCCGCCGTGTCCGCCGAACCACGGCAGGCGGCGCAGGTGGGTGAGCAGACGGAACGGGCGAGCGATCGGGACGAAGACCGACAGCAGGTCGATGCGGCTGCCCCGGACGAACGCGCGCCGGCCGTGCTTCGGGGTGAGCGCGAGACGGATCACGTAGTCCGCGGTGAACGCCGCCCACACGATCACCAGACAGGCGGACAGCGCCGTCTGCAACGCCGGGGGCGTCGTCCGGTCGAGGACCGTCCAGGAGTAGGCGAAGAGGAAGGCCCCCGACGCGATGACGAGCGGCCACTCCGTCCACGACTCCCAACGGCGACGCGCCGGAGCATCGGAGGCCTGCCTCCTGCCGTGGGCGGACGGGTGCTGCGTGCCGGACGGGCCGGCGCCCCCGAGCTCCGAATCGGTCATGGTCCCTCACCTCCGCGCTGTCGTTCCCGTCACCGGACCGCTGCACCGCGCTCCGGCGCCCTCCGCCCCGCTCGTCCGGAGCCTGCTGCTTCTGCAGCTCCCACAGCTCCCGCTCTCGATCCACAGTATCGGGGACCCGTCACGCCAGCAGGGCCGACAGCCCCTTCTGCAATTGCAGGACGGCGATGACGAGCAGCAGCGCCGCGTTGAGCACGTTCGTGTGCCCCGCGATCCACGTGCGCGTGCGGTCGAGCATCGGCTGGGCTGCTGCTCCGCGGACGAGTGTGAAGACGACCGGCACGGCGATCGGCAGGATCCCGAGCACGGCGAAGCCGATGGCGACCGCGAGCGTCTGGCCGAACGGCAGACCGCCGAGCCGCAGTTCGAGCGCCGCGAGGATCGCGCACGACGCGTCGACCGGGTTCAGGATGAAGATGCCGAACCCGAGCAGCAGCGACCGGAACGGGGAGAACGACTCGACCGCGTGCAGCCAGCCGGGAAGCTGCGGTGCCGCCGCGACGACCTCGCTCGGCGTCGTCGCGGACGCCATCCGCTCCTTCTCCGTCCGTCCCCGCCGGTACACGAACACCGCGCCGAGGATCAGGACGAGCGCGAGGATGATCCGCACGATCGGCACCCAGATCGGCGGGGCGGAGCGCTCGTGCACGGCGAGCGCCGTGAACACGGCAAAGCTGACGACCAGTGCGACGAGCACCGCGAGCGCCCAGCCGATGAGGAACATCACGCCGTTCGCGCGGGCGTTGTGGGAGAGGAGCACGGCGACGAGCGCCATGATGGCGAGCGGGCTCAGCACCACGCCGAGCGCGAGCGGGAGCAGGTTCAGGATCAGATCGCCCATGGCACCCCCTCGCGGTGCGCTCAGGCTACTCAGCCGCGGGAGCGGATGTGTCACCTGGAACGGGTGAACCGAGGGCCACGAGAAGAACGAGTCGATCACCTCACATTTAACCGTCATTTGGTGGACAAGTGGCGATGCGCCCGCCAGGATGGAGAGCATCTGCGGGCGGGCACCCGATGCCTCCGCACCTTCCCGAACGAAAGCAGACACTCGTGCGCACAACAACAGCGGGCCGGATCGCGGCCATCACCGGAGGCGTCGCCCTCGTCGCCGGTTCCACCCTCGCCCTCGCCGGACCGGCATTCTCCGCACCGAACGCCGAGGTCAAGGTCACGGCGGACCAGCTCGCCCAGACCGCGACGCCGTACACCGGCTGGCACGAGGGGTACGAGACTCCCGCGGCACACGCGACGATCACCGACGCCGGCCTCAACCTGACCGGCAAGTCGCAGATCATCAACGGCCTGCCCCAGGTCCTGCACGTCGACGGCACCTCGCAGAGCTTCGCAGACATCGTCGCTGGCGTCGACTTCACGTCCACGAACGACGCCGTCCACTACCAGCTCCCGATCTTCGCGAACGCGGGAAGCGACGGCACCGACGGTGCCGCGGGAACGGGCTTCACCACGCTGCGTCCCGCCGTCCCCGGTGTCGAGGGCCTCTCGGGCGACTGGGTGTCGAGCCGCGACATCACGCCGGAGGCTCCGTCCACGCCGACGCCGACCCCGACGCCGACCGAAACGTTCGAGCCGCAGGATCTTCAGCAGAAGGCGACTCCGCCGGCTGGCGACGACGAGCTCGCTCCGACCGACAAGCCCGAGGCTCCGGCCACGGACGAGACCGACGTACCGTCTGAACCCGCCGCCGCGACGAGCGGTTTCACCGTCAAACTCGCTTCGGCAGTGAAGCCGCGCCTGGCAGCCGACCCGCAGGTCATCCTCGCGAACACGCCGTACTCGGTCGAGGAGATCACCGCGGCCCTCGGCAGCTTCGACATCCTCGCGTTCGGTGTGCTCGCAGCCGACGGCATCTCCGACACCGTCCAGACGATCTCCTTCGAGGGGACCACCTACCGGTTCAACGCCGTCGCACCCGTCGAGTCCCCGTCGCCGACCCCGACGGCGACCACCGCCGCCGTGAAGAAGCTCTCGAACACCGGCGCCAACACGACGCCGCTGCTCATCGGTGGCGCCATCCTCCTCATCGGTGGAACCGCCGCGATGGCCCTCGGTTCGAAGGCCCGTCGCAAGCAGGCCTAGTCACTCCCTGCGTCACCAGCAGCAGAACGGCCCCTCCACGGAGGGGCCGTTCTGTGTCGGTGCCGGACGCCCTCAGCTCGCAGTGACGAGCGGGGTGGCGGGCTGAGTGACGAGTGGTGCGGCGGGCGAGGCGGCGACATTCGCCGCCCGGATCACCGCTGCGAGAGAGGCCTGCAGGACGGATTCGTCGATGCCGACCGCCCAGCCGACGGAGCCCTCCGAGCGGAACTCGAGGAACGAGGCCGCCCTGCTCGAGCTCCCCTCATCCAGGGACTGCTGCGTGAGTCCGAGGACATCGACGCCGCGCCCGAGGGAGGAGACTGCGGCAACGAGCGCGTCGACAGGACCGACCCCGGTATGCACGTGCACGGAGCGGGCTCCATCGGCTTCGAGCGTGAGCGTCGTCGTCTCGATCCCCGCAGCATCGCGAACCGAGGCCCATTCGATGAGGCGCAGGCCCGCTCGGGTCGATGCGCTGTCGTTGGCACCATCCGAACCGGCCTCGGCATCGGGATCCTCGATGTACGCCGAGCGGAACAACGTCATCAACTGTTCGGCCCCGACCTCCTCCCCCGACCCGTCGGTGTGCGCCTGCACCCGCTTGGAGAAATCGATCTGCAACCGCCTCGGCAGATCCAGCCCGGACGCGGAGTGCAGCAGATACGCGATCCCGCCCTTGCCGGACTGACTGTTCACCCGGATCACCGCGTCATACCCGCGCCCGACATCGGCCGGGTCGATGGGCAGGTACGGCACCTCCCAGGGGTGCTCCCGCTCCGAGACGCCGGCGGCATCCGCTGCAGCACGGTGTGCCGCGAACCCCTTCTTGATGGCGTCCTGATGCGTCCCGGAGAACGCCGTGTAGACGAGGTCGCCGACGTAGGGATGCCGGTCGTGGATCGGCATCCGCGTGCAGTCCTCCACCACCCGGCGGATGCCGTCGATATCCGAGAAGTCGATCATCGGGTCGACGCCCTGGGCGTGCAGGTTGAGGGCCAGAGTCGCGATGTCGACGTTCCCGGTCCGCTCCCCGTTCCCGAAGATGCACCCTTCCACCCGCTGCGCGCCGGCGAGGACGGCGAGCTCGGCGCAGGCGATCCCTGTCCCACGGTCGTTGTGCGGGTGGACGGAGAGGATGACGCCGTCACGGCGGACGAGATTGGTGCTCATGTACTCGATCTGGTCGGCGTACACGTTCGGGGTCGCGATCTCGACCGTCGCGGGGAGGTTGAGAATGACGGGCCGGTCGGCGCTGGCGTCCCACAGCGTCGTCATCCGGTCGCACAGCCCGAGGACGTAATCCGGTTCGGTCAGGTTGAAGACCTCCGGGGAGAACTGGAAGCGCACGTTCGACATCGCAGCGGTGCCGCGGAGGATGGCCTCGCCGCCGTCGACGATGAGCCGGGTGAGTTCATCGCGCGTCTTCCCGAGCACCAGGCTGCGCCACGCCGGCGCCGTCGCCGCATACATGTGGATGACGACCGGGTTGCGGATGCCACGGATCGACTCGATCGTGCGCGCGATGAGGTCCGCCCGCGCCGGCGTGAACACCACGATCGTCACGTACTCCGGTGCGATGTCGGTGTCCGCGATCAGCCTGACGAAGTCGTAATCCGTCTGCGATGCCGACGGGTACCCGACCTCGATCTCGCTGTACCCCATCCGCACCATGAGCTCGAAGAATCGACGTTTGCGATCGGGGCTCATCGGTTCGGCGAGTGCCTGGTTGCCATCGCGGAGGTCGACGGGGACCCACAGCGGGGCGGTCTCGATGCGCGCGGTCGGCCAGGTGCGGGTGGCGAGCGGGATCTCGACGCGGTCGAAGACGTTGCGGTACCGGTGCGACGGCATCCCGGAGGGGCGTTGGGTGTTCCAGGCGGGTTGGGTCGTGGAGTTCATGATCATGCTTGGCGCTTTCGTTCGATGATGATCGACCGGCGGCGTGCATCGACTCCACAACAGGGAGCCGGTCTGATCAGGCCCTGTTGCGGCGGCGAAGAAGTCGACCGTGCAGCAGCATGGACGCCACGATAGACGAGAACAACTCCTCAGACAAGCTGAGGAGATAAGCGACAGGAACGATCAGCATGGCAGCGCTAGCCGACTCGTCCGTTCCGTTCCGCTCTGTTCCGGTCCGTTCGCAATTCAGGCGAGCCCTCGGCGTGTCGCCCCGCAACCCGCCGAGGGGTCGCGACACACCGGGGCCGCTCCTGAGTTGTGAACGGTCAGTTGTGAACTGTGAACGTCCGGTCGCGGACGCTCAGTCCTGGACGGCGGCCGTCGCCTCGATCTCGACGAGCTGATCGTCGTAGCCGAGCGCGGCGACCCCGAGCAGGGTCGACGGCGCATCGTGGTCGCCGAACGCATCGCGGACGACGTTCCACGCCTCCACGAGGTCGGCCTGCTTCGCCGACGCGACCAGCACCCGCGTGCTGATGACATCATCGATGCGCGCCCCGGCGGCGGCCAGCGCGAGGTGCAGGTTCTCGATGCACTTGCGCGCTTGCGCCGCGACATCGCCCACACCCGCCGTGGATCCGTCGGCGTTCAGCGGGCAGGACCCCGCGAGGAAGATGTACCGACTGCCGGCCGGTGCGGTTGCGGCGTACGCGTACTGCGCCGCATCGGACAACTCGGTGGAACGGATGAGGGAGACAACGGTCATGTGCGGCTCTTTCGTGAGTCGGGCAGGATCGCGTCAACCGTATCGGGGTCGCCTGGGCACCTCATCCGACGCCGTCCCCGCGTCGTCCGTCCACAACTCAGGCGCGCCTCCGGCGTGTCGCCCCGCAACCGGCCGAGGGGGCGCAACACGCCGGGGGCGCTCCTGAATTGCGAACGGACCACGCACGCACGCACGCACCACGATCAGTCGGCGACCTCCAGGTTCTGCGCGGACCACTGCACCGCGGTCACCGCAGGCTCGTGCACCACACGCTCGATGGCGCGCTCGAGCGCACGGTCGTCGCGGCTCGCAGAAGTGAGCGTCGCGACGATGACGACCCCGCCGTCCGTGTCAGTCGACGTCACCGACTGCACCGTGAACTCGTCCCGGTGCACGGCGTCGAAGACGAGTGCGCGCACCGTCGCCTCCGCGTCCTCCGGGCATCGCACCGTGAATTCGTACGACACCGGCGGGATCTCACGCCCGACGCTCGACGCCCCGCGGTCCAGGAGGCGCCCCATCGGCCGGAGGAAGGTGTTCGCGAGGATGATCGCCGCCGTCCCCGCGATCGCGATCACATACGACCCAGCCCCGGCGAGGCACCCGACCGCCGCGGAGGCCCACAGGGTCGCAGCCGTGTTGAGTCCGGAGATCGCCGGCCCGCGCTTCATGATGACGCCGGCGCCGAGGAAGCCGATGCCGGACACGACCTGCGCGGCCACTCTCGTCGGGTCGCCGCCGCCGAAGCTGTAGGCGCCGAGCAGGACGAACAGAGTCGCGCCGAGGCTGACCAGTGCGTTGGTGCGGAGGCCGGCCGTGCGAGCCCGCCATTGACGCTCGAACCCGATCGCCGCTCCGAGGAGCAGGCCGAGTCCGACGCGGAGCAGCATGTCGAGGATGTCCATGATGATGCCCTTCCCAGGGGTCGAAAACTGATGAATGTGCGTGAGTGAGGCGATGCCGGACACGACCGGACGACCAGGAGCCGGGCCGATCCAACACACCGGTCGGTGGGGCGCCGCACCCGCGACGCCCCACCGACCGCAGCGGCCCACCGGCCCACCGGCCCACCGGCCCACCGCCGGTGCGGCTTACAGCCAGCTGCCGTACTTCTTGATGAACTTCACCTTGATGAACTGCGTCAGCGCGCAGTACACCGCGAGCGTCAGCAGGAGGAACGGGAAGTACGTCCACGGCAGCGGCACGAGGCCGAACGACGCACCGAGCCCCGTGAAGGGGAGCACCAGACCGAACAGGCACACGGCACCCGTCGCCAGCATGACGGGCAGGCTCGCCCGCGACTGGATGAACGGGATCTTTTCCGTGCGCAGCATGTGCACGATGAGGGTCTGCGAGATGATCGACTCGATGAACCAGCCGGACTGGAACAGTGCGGCGTGCTCAGGCGAGTTCGCCCCGAAGACGAACCACATCAGCGCGAACGTCGAGATGTCGAAGATCGACGAGATCGGCCCGATGAAGACCATGAACCTGGCGAGCGACTTCGACTCCCACTTGCGCGGCTTCTTCAGGTACTCCTTGTCGACCTTGTCCCACGGGAGGGTGAGCATCGACAGGTCGTAGGTCAAGTTCTGCACGAGCACAACGAGCGGGATCATCGGCAGGAACGGCAGCATCGCGCTCGCCACGAGGACGGAGAACATGTTGCCGAAGTTCGACGACGCCGTCATCTTGATGTACTTCATCGTGTTGGCGAAGGTGCGACGCCCCTCCACCACGCCGCCTTCGAGGACGGTGAGGTCCTTCTCCAGCAGGATGATGTCTGCCGACTCCTTCGCGATGTCGACAGCCGTGTCCACGGAGATGCCCACGTCGGCTGCACGGAGCGCAGCCGCATCGTTGATCCCATCGCCGAGGAATCCGACGGTCTGGCCGCCGTCGCGCATCGCTTCGACGATCCGCGCCTTCTGCAGCGGGTCCATCTTCGCGAAGACGGTGCTGCGGAGGGCGAGGGCGGTCAGCTCCTCGTCGTTCAGCTCGTCGATCTGCGAGCCGAGGACGATCTCCCCGACGTCGATGCCGACGGTCCGGCAGACGGTCGCCGCGACGAGTTCGTTGTCTCCCGTGATGACCTTCACCTGGGTGCCGTGGCGCTCGAGTGAGGCGATCGCGTCCTTGGCCGATGCCTTGGGCGGGTCGAGGAAGGAGAGGAACCCGACGAGGGTCATCTCGGTCTCGTCGGCGGTGCTGTAGACGTTCGGGTCGATGCCGTCCGTGCCCGCCGCGCCCAGCGTGCCGTCAGCACCGTCCTGCATCTCGGCGGCGATCGACCGGGTCGCGACCGCGAGCACCCGCAGTCCCATCCGGTTCTCCTCCGCGACGAGATCGGTGATCTCCCGCAGCCGCTCGGGGGTGAGCGGGGCCGTCCGTCCGGCCGCGCCGAGCTTGACCTGCTCGGTCGTGCACAGCGCGAGCACCTCTTCCACGGCGCCCTTGGTCACGATGAGGTGCGACAGCCCGTCGTCGAGCACGACCGACATCCGGCGGCGCACGAAGTCGAACGGCATCTCGTCGATCAGGGTGTACTCGGCGGTGATCCGCTCCAGCTCCCCCGGCCCTGCGACGTCGAGCACGGCCTGGTCGAGCAGGTTGCGGAGCCCCGTCTGGAAGTGCGCGTTGGCGGCGGCGAGGCCCAGCGTGGTCTCGCTGGAGCGACCGAAGACGTTGATGTGCCGCTCCAGGACGATGCGGTCCTCGGTGAGCGTGCCCGTCTTGTCCGTGCAGAGCACGTCCATCGCACCGAAGTTCTGGATGGAGTTCAGCCGCTTGACGACGACCTTCCGCTTCGCCATGAACCGCGCGCCCTTCGCGAGGTTCGCGGTGACGATGAGCGGCAGCATCTCCGGGGTCAGCCCGACGGCGACGGAGACCCCGAACAGGAACGCCGAGCCCCAGTCCTTCGTGAGCCCGTTGACGATGAACACGATCGACACCATGACCACCATGAACTGGATGAGCAGGATGCTGACCTTGCGGATGCCGATGTCGAAGCTCGTCTCCGGACGCTTCCCGACGATCGAAGCGGACATCGACCCGAAGTAGGTGTTCTGCCCGGTCGCGAGGATGATCGCCGTCCCCGAACCGCTGACGACCGACGTCCCCATGAACCCGAGGTTCGTCGCGCCGAGGAGGTCGGTGTCCGCGAGCGCGGTCTGCACCTGCGCGGACTTCTCCGAAGGCAGGGACTCGCCCGTGAGCATCGCCTGGTTGATCTGCAGGTCCTTGGCCCGCACGATGAGCACGTCGGCCGGGATCATGTCGCCGGCCGCCAGCTGCACGACGTCGCCAGGGACGACCTGCTCGATGGGGAGCTCCCGCGTCACCGGGACCCCGGCGTGCGAGCGGGTGATCGCAGCGGTCGTGCGCACCATCGCGAGCAGCGCCTCGGCGGAGCGCCCCGTGCTGTACTCCTGCCAGAACCGCAGGATCACGCTGATCAGCACCATCGTGCCGATCGTGATGACGCCCTCGTAGGAGGGGCCGTCCGCCGGGTCGGCGAACACGACGTCGGTGAAGTAGATGATCGTGACGAGGAACAGCAGGATGAGGATGAACGGGTTCGTGAACGCCATCAGGAACTGGATGATGGCCGGGGCCGGCTTGTGGTGTCCGACGACGTTCTCGCCGTACTCGTCGAGTCGCTTCTCGACCGTGTCCGGGGTCAGGCCGATGAGGTCTGCGCCGTCACGGCCGACGCCGAACCGGCGTACCGTGTCTGCAACGGGAGCGGTCGCGGCGTTCCGCAGGAGGGCGCGCTGGGACTGGTCGAGCAGGGTGTTCGTGTCGGTGCCTGCACGCTTCTTGGTGCGGTTCCTGCCGGTGTTCTTGCCGGAGTTCTTGCCAGCGTTCTTGTTCGGGCGGGGTGCCGTGCCCGGTGGTCCTTGGGTGAGGGTCGACAGGTCCGTCTCGAGGCCTGTCAGGGAGCGAATGGTGTTCATGGTCTTCTCCGAAAACTGTGATTCGGGCGCGCTGCGGGCACACCGAACAGCCCTGCCTCCGATGCGGAAGCGGGCGTCATCGATGTCCCGGCCTGGCCGGATCGAATGCGTCAGGGGTGCGCGGTTGGCGCGCGCCACGACGCTGCGGGGCCGGTGGGCTCTGCGGTCACCGCCGGTCCTGCCGGATCAGCCGTCGTATCGGACGGTGTCCTGCACTGGATCAGGCGGTGCGCTTCGGAGCGCGACCCGTGGTGTCGTGGCTGTAGGGCAATCGAGAATGTCCGTCGTCCACTGGGGCCACCTCCTCCGGTCGTGTTCCGCATCCGCGGCGAGCGCCGCACGCAGCCAGCGGCGTCCGGGCACGGCGGCACGGTCCGTGGGATACGGACGGTGGAGCCTTCAGCGGATTCGCCACACCTCCACGTAAGAGCTTCGGCACTGCACGACGTGATCCCACCGTCTCCGGTGGGAAGCCACTTGGGGTGACCCCTTAAGCCGGGGAAACCTGTCCTGATCTTGGGCGTCTCTCGACGTCGTCAGATCAGTGGCCTGTATTCGTGCAGGAACCTCGCCTAACAAGGTGCTGCGTGGACGACCATACACCTCTCGGCACGATGTGCAAAACGATGCGCGATGCTGCGCCGCACGACACAAGGAGAACCGCGCGAGAGAAGGTGGATTTCACGCGTTCTGGCCTGCTGCGGTGCGGTTCACCTTGCCTCAGGCGGCGCAGCGGTGCGCTGGGCTGGTCTGGGCTGGGCTGGGCTGGGCTGTGGCCGTCAGTGGTGCGCGACCCAGAGCGCAACCGTCGCCGCCGCCACGGTCAGCGGCGCGGCGATGAGGCCGAGCAGCATGTACCTGCCCCAGCCGAACCGCACGTTGAGCGAGCGCAGCCGCTCATGCCACAGCAGGGTGGCGAGCGACGCCCACGGTGTGATGAGCGGCCCGGCGTTGACGCCGATGAGGAGCGCGGCGAAGCGGACCGGGTCGCCTGCGACGGGTTCGAGCGCGAGGTACGCCGGCAGGTTGTCGGCCACGTTCGCGGTGAGGGCGCCGACGCCGGCGAGGCGCAGCAGCTCGGGCAGGCCAGTGCCCGTTCCGGCGACGGCGGTCAGGAGCGTGCCGAGGCCGAGCGAGTGCGCAGCCTCGACCACGAGGAACAGGCCGGACGCCAGGATGACGAGTTGCCACGGCAGGAGGCTGAAGCTGAGCGTCGCCGGTCGCCGCACGGCGAAGACCACGCCGAGGACGACGGCCGCCACGCTCGCCGGGATCCAGACCGGGAGCCCTGACACGAGCAGCGGCAGCAGACACACGATGACGGCACCGCTCGCAACAACCAGCACCCGGTCCGAGGCCGCCGGTCCCTGAGCCTCCCCACCCGGTCCCTGAGCTTGTCGAAGGGCCCCACCCGGTCCCTGAGCCTGTCGAAGGGCCCCACCCGGTCCCTGAGCCTGTCGAAGGGCGTACCTCCCCACAAGGTCCCTCCGGAACACGAGGAACAGGATCCCGGCCGGCACGATGACCGCCACAACCGCGGGCGCAGCCATAAGCCCGGCGAAGTCCGCCGGCGAGAGGTCGCCGATCGCGTGCTCCGCGAGCAGGTTGGTGAGGTTCGATACCGGCAGCAGGAGCGACGCGGTGTTCGCCATCCACACAGTGGTGAGGGCGAACGGGATCGGCGGCACCCCGACGTGACGCGCAAGCAGCACCACGACGGGCGTCAGGAGGACGGCCGTCGTGTCGAGCGAGAGGAAGATCGTGCTTCCGACGGCGAGGGCGAGCACGAGCAGCCAGAGGAACCAGCGGCGCCCTCTGCCCCATTTCGCGGTCTGTTCGGCGACGAGGGTGAAGAGCCCGGCGTCCGAGGCGAGTTCGGTGACGATCGTGATCGCCACGACGAACAACAGGATCGGCCAGACGCGTTCGCCGATCGCGGCGGCGTCGGCCGGTGGCAGGATGCCGGTGATGACGGCTGCGGCGCCGATGACGAGGAGCACACCGCCGAGGATCGCTGTACGCACGCTGTCCTTCCGACGTCCGGTCGCCTCATCGGCATTCGATCCTACGACCGTCGTCCCGTTCCTTCGCGCACAACTCCTTCAATTCGTCAGCGGTGACGTCGAGAACCCGCGGAATTCCGCGGTCGAGCGCTCCGGGCCGCGACGGATCGAAGGAGTTATGCGCGATGCCGCGGGCTGGTGAGCGAGACGGTGAGCGGGATGGTGAGCGAGACCGTGAGCGGGATGGTGAGCGAGACCGTGAGCCGGCCGTACACTGCGGGCGGGACCATCTCAAGCCCCTGTGCGGGCGGGCGGGGGTCGGTATGGTCGGTCTCGCGAAACCTCAACATCCCGGGCGATGGCGCTCCTCAGGTACCGGCGACAGCCCGAATACCGTCAGCGTCCGGGGATTCGCTCGAGGGCGGACGCTCCCATGTGCGTCCGCCCTCGTCCTCGCTGAGCCCTCTTCGCCGTCCGTCAGCGCGATGCGGGGATCGGCTCAAGGAGCACCTCGAACTCGGTACGGGCGTACCGTTCACCGTTGACCTGCACCTCGACGGCGTGGGTACCGGCGTAGTGCACCCTCGTCGTCATCTGCCGGAAGCCGTGACGTTTCCGTACGGTCGTCGACTCTCCGGCCGCGAGTTCGACCGTGGTGAGCTTGAACACCTTCTCGGCGAGCGTCCCATTGCTCTTGACGTAGCTCACCGCGAAATCGATCGCGAGCTTGGCCGCCGACCGACCGGCGTTCGTGATGCTGAACGCGAAGTCGAGTTCTCCGGGCAGCACGACCGTCGCATCGCCCAGACGCAGGTCCGAGACCTCGACGACGACCGGCTCGAAGCCGAGCAGCGCGAGCGCAGCCGGGTCGGCGCGCTTCACGAGGGTGCGAAGACCGTGGCGCACGAGCGACCGGGTGTTGGCATCCGGCGCAGAGAGCCATCGAGCAGCCGTCTCGACAACGAGTGGGGCGTGCTCACGACTCAGATCGTTGAGGTGGTTCGCGACCGACCGCCGCACGTACTCGCTCTCGTCGTGGACGAGCGCATCGAGCACGGGGATGGTCGCCTCCGGATGTGCGAGCAACGACCGCACCCGGATCGCCCACGGCAGGAACGCGCGCGTGCCCTCGCTCGCGAGCCTGCGGACGTGCTCGTCCTGGTCGCTCGTCCACCCCTGGACGATGCCGAGAGCACGATCGAGGTCGGCTTCGAGGAAGCGTCTGATCGCGAACTCGCAGGTCAGCCTCGGCGTGAGTTCGCCGAGGAGGCGGAGACCGTCGTCGAAGGCCTCGACCGAGCCGTCGGCGAGCGAGAGCGTCGTGACCGTCTCCGAGACGGGCCAGATCGTCCAGCCCCGGAACGTCTCATCGAGCAGGAGCGACCGGACGATGCCGGCCCACGCCTCGGCATCGGCACTCCCGGCCGCCTGCAGGTCCGCGATGAGCGCGGCGCTCACGAGGTCGCTCCTGGCCCGGAGATTGAGGTCGTCGAGACGGTCGACCGATGCCGCGAGCTCCGTCCACGAGATGGACGCAGCCGCGGGCGCGCCCAGCGCTTCGAGTCGACGACGCAGTCCGTCGACCGCCGCTGCGTCGATCAGTTCGTTCATGGCGCCCATGCGCAGCTCCCTGGAGTCAGTGGCTCCACGGTTCGCTCATGGGCCGGACCGACCCTATCGGGACCGTCCGACACTGCACCGACGCCGTGTCGGATCAGCCCGTCGGGCGCCCGACGTAGGACGCGACGTCGCCCATGCCCCAGATGTAGTACTCGCGGACGCCGGACCGCTCGTTCGCGGCCTCCACGATGCGTCCGTTGCCGAGGTAGATGGCAACGTGGTAGTAGTCGCCTGGGCCGTCGCTCCAGAAGATGAGGTCGCCGCGCTGACGCTGGCTGAACGGCACGAGACGTCCCTGCGCCTGCATCGTGTAGTACTGGTTGGTGGCCGAGTGCGTGCCGATGCCACTCCCGTACGCCGCGCGCGTCAGACCTGAGCAGTCCCACACGTTCGGACCGGCTCCGCCGAGCTGGTAGCCTTTGCCGACCTGCGACATCGCGAAGGCGATCGCGTTCTCGACCGCGTTCCCGTCCGGTGGTGGTGGGGTGACCGTTCCGCCGCCTCCGCCGCCAGAGCCTCCGCCGGAATTGCCTCCACCAGATCCACCGCCGGAGTTGCCGCCACCGGAGTTGCCGCCACCAGAGTTGCCCCCGCCGGAACCGCCACCGGAGTTGCCTCCGCCGGGGTTGGCGGCAGCCGCCTGGCGGGCGGCCTCACCGAGTGCGTAGTCCCGCTCGGCCTGAGCGGTCGTGTTCTTGAGGGATGCGAGCTGCGCGAAGAGCTCGTCGGACTGCTTCTGCTCGGCGGCGACCGCTGCATCAGCGGCAGCCGATGCTGCCTGCGCGTCGTCGTACTTGCTCTTCGCCTCGCCTTCGAGGCGTTCCCGCTCGGTCTTGGCGACGCCGGCCTGATCGGTGAGCGCCGTGGCCTGGTTCTGGTCGGTCACGGCCTCGGTGTAGGACTTGGAGTTGCGCTCGCTCAGCTTGTCCATCGAGGACAGTCGCCCGAGGAGGTCGCCGCTCTGGTCGGCGCCGAGCACGAGGTCGAGCGAGGAGTCGCCCGACCCTGAGCGGGTGAGCTGCGCGACGATGGCGCCGGCACGCTGCTTCGAGATCTTCGCCTTGGCCGCCGCGGCATCCGCCTGCGTGCGCAGCGCTGCCTCACGGGCGGTGGCCTCGTCGACGGCGACCTGCGCCTGACGGTACGCCTCCGCGGAGATCTGAGCGGTGCGGAACGCGGCGTCCGAGGTGGCCTGCAGCGAGGAGATGAGCGATGCGACGTTCGCGATCTCTGCCTGCTTGGCTGCCTCGTTGGACTTGGCCGCCTCGATGTCGTCCCAGCTGGGGTACGACGGGGCAGCCATCGCGGGGGCAGCACCGAAGGTGAGCGATCCGGCGACGACGCCGGCCGCGATGAACATGGACACCCAACCGCGTCGTCCGATGCGACGGTGTCGGCGAACGGGTTCCGACGCGCGGCCGAACGCGCTCGTGGCGCTCTCGGCTCCGTCGTGGTGGGGCGAACGCTCGTCTCGCATGATTCTCCGTGCCTGTCCTCGTCGCCGCGACACGATTGTTGCGTCCGCGGCGGGTCGTCGTCCCTGATGATTCACATCAGTCACAATAGAAACTTTGACAACACTAGCCACTTCAGCCTCATTACACCACTCCTTCACCCCTCGAACGGGTGACATCGGCGATTCTGGACACCGGCTCCCCGATTTCGGTCGCAACCAGAGAGTTTCGACCCAATACCGCCGTCGCCGGCCGTGAATCGCGCCGCGGGGCCTACCCTGAGGCCACAGAGTCATCGCGGCTCACTGAAGGAGACACGGCCATGGCAGACAAATCCCCGAAGAAGAGTTCCGCAAAACAGGCACCGGCCAAGTCGCTCAAGGAGAAGCGCGCCGACAAGCGCGCCAAGCACTCGACGGGTGGAGACGGCGACGCCATCTCCAACGTCAAGAAGCGCTGATCGATCGCCGACCCGGATCATCCGGACGGCGAACACCGGATTCCGAATGCCCCGCTGCAGTGCAGTGGGGCATTCGTGTTCCCATCAGACGGTCGGACCGCCGGCGCCGGGCACAGCAGGGCCACCGGGAGCACCAGGCCCGCTAGGGCCACCAGGCCCAACAGGCCCAACAGACCCGCCGGCCACCGCAGCGACGACCGGCGGCCCGGCCGAGAACCGCCCGGTCGCGACGAGCCACACCACCACAGCAGCCGGGACGATCCATCCGGACCAGCCGAGGATGGTCGCGTTGACCGTGTCGATGCGTTCGCCCGCCTGCGCGAACACGAGCGAGAACCCGGCCGCCGCGTTGAACGCCCCGTGCGCCAGAGCCGCCGGCCACACGGAGGCCGACCGGAGGCGGAGCCAGCCGAACACGCCGCCGACGACGATGCACATGCCGCACATCATGAGCACACCGGCCCAGCCCGGCGCATAGGGGTAGTTGTAGCCCAGCAGGATGAGCGGCGCATGCCACAGGCCCCAGACGACACCGGAGATGAGGATGGCGCGCACGTTGCCGAGCGGCAGCAGCTTGGGCAGGAGGTACCCGCGCCAGCCGAGTTCTTCACCGAGCGCAGGCACCGTGTTGATGACCGCGCCGATCACGACGTTGAGCAGCTGCGCGAGCACGAGCAGGCCGATGGGGATGGGCAGCGACGCGACGCCGCTCGCCGCCAATTGCGCGTCGATGACCGCTTGGAAGGCCGAGAAGTGGACGAAGTCGGCCGGATACACGCCGAGGAGCGCGCCGATCGGCAGCGCGACGAGGATGAGGGCGACCGGTACCAGGACGGCCAAGCCGATGGAGGACAGGAACCGCGGCGCACGACCGAGCGGCCAGAGGCCGAGCTCTCTGGGGATCGACGGCGGCCGCCGCACGAAGCCGACGACCACGAGGGCTGCGATGGCCGGCGTCGCCATCATGCACACGGCGATGAGTCCGAACCACGGGTTGGCGAGCCCCTCGTTCATGTAGAGCGGGAGGCAGACGAGCCACGCGAGCGCGAAGGCGATGATGAGGAAGACGAGGACGGGTCGCCACTCGAAGGTGGACCCGGTGCGCTCCACCCACTGGCGTTGCGCCTCGGCGCGTTCAGCGCGCAGCGCCTCCCGCCCTGCCCGTCTGGCGGCCGCCTCCCACTGCGCCTGGGCCTGCGCTGGGGTCGGCCCGGCGGGCGCGATGCCGCCAGGCGCCCCGTGCTGTGGCACCCCGTACTGCGGCACCCCGTGCTGTGGCGCCTGAGGCACGCCCGCCTGCTGCGGCGATGTCGGACGCGGTTCCTGATTCCCCCTGGACGGTTCCATCTCTCAACCCTGCCCGTCCGATCGCCGGAGTGCAACGCGAAGCCGTGCGAGCGGTTCCTCAGTGCGCGGAGACCGGCTGCGGCTTGGCTTTCGGTTTGGTCATGTAGGGCAGCCGCCGTCGCAGTTGCCCGGTGATCGGACGCTCGATCCATCGGTAGACGAGCGCACCGCCGATGATCGCGACTGCCACCGCGAGGACGATCGACAGGGGTGCGGAGATGATCCCCAACCGTGCGAGGACGACGGGGACGATCGGTGCGATGAGCGGGTGGAAGAGATACAGGGAGTACGAGGCGTCTCCGAGGAACAGGACCTGCCTCGGGATGCGCCCTGTGAGGATCGGCTCGAGCAGGACGACGCCGTACACGATCGCTGCGACGCCGAGCATCCGGACGGGTGAACCGCGGTCGAGCGACAGGTCAGCGCCCGGCAGGAGGGCCACGACGACGAGGATCGCCACCAGTGCTCCGAAGACCGGGTAGCGCAAGCGCCGGAAGGCTGGCTTCGTCACGACGAGCGCGATGAGCATCCCGACGAGGAAGTAGAGCACGATCGGGTCGAAGTAGACGGCCCAGGCCGGCCAGTCGCCCGGTGGGCGGAAGATGCTGCCGACGGCGAGCCCTACCAGGACGAGCCCCGCGAACACGACGGGCCTGACACGCACGAACAGTGCGATGGCGAAGATCAGGTAGAACATCATCTCGAAGGTCAACGTCCAGCCGACGCCGAGCAGCGGCTCGACACGGCCCTCACTGTTCCGGTTCGGGATGAACAGGTAGGAGAACACCACGGTCGACGGCGTGAGCTGCGCGTGCAGGACCGCCGCCGGCAGGACGAGCATGGTCGCGATCTTGACCGTCAACGCGATCCAGAACATCGGGACGATGCGGACGATGCGCCGCATGGAGAAGTACTTCCAGTCGCCCGGCTCGTGCTGCCGCATGCCCGACGCGATCATCATCACGAATCCGCTGATGACGAAGAAGATGTCGACGCCGGCTTCTCCACCGTGCCAGATCGCGGCGCCCTGGTCGAGGCGCTCCTGCGTGTAGAACATCGAGTGGGTGACGACCACCACGGCCGCCGCGACGAAGCGGAGTGCTTGGACCCCGTCGTAGCGCGGTGGGGCGGATGGCATGGTTCCGCCTCTCATCGGTGGTCGGAGATTCGGCGCCGCCTGGTGCTACGGCGCGCGTGCGCGTTTCGGGTCGCGCAGTGCCGGATTCCGAGTGTACCGATGGGACGGCCGGGGCAGCAGCCCGCAAAAGGGGGCGCTGTGGCTTCGGAGCGCCGCAGGCTCAGTCCTCGGCGGGCTCCTGCTCTGCGCCCTCTCCGGCCCATCTGGCCGACTCCCCCGAGCGGATGATGTCGAGCAGCAGCGCCCGCAGCGCACCCTGATCAGCGACATCGGGGAAGACGTCGGCCTCGAGCCGGTCAGCGGTCTTCCAGACGAGCGTTCCGGCATCGGTCCTCGTGACGACGTGACGACGGCGGTCGTGCGGGTCGGCGACGCGCAGGACGTGGCCGTCGCGTTCGAGCCGGTCGAGCGTCCTCGACATGGTCTGGTTCTGCACGCGAGCCCTCCTGGCGAGCTCCTTCTGACTGGCCGGCCCTGCTTCGAGCAGGTGCAGCACGATGAGGCCGGCGTGGGTCACACCGAGACGCTCAAGCGCACGCAACCAGGCGTGTTCCACGAGCCTGGATGCCGTGGACAGGAGCCTGCCAGTCGGCCACTCGGCCATCGGATCGCGGCCGCCGTCCTCGAAGCGGCGCGCTGCAGCGGGTTCAGCGGGGTCGGCGGGCGTCTTGCCCTGCGTCCACGCTGCTGCATCCATGCCACCAATGTAGTCCTCAACAGCTCTTGCGGCCGCCTGGACGGCGGCGCAGCCGAACGCGATGGAACCCGCTGAACGTCCCACGACGGAAACCATCGCGAATCGCCCCGAAACGACGATTTCCGTCACCGAAATCATGCTTGACCCCCAGAACTGGGGGCTGAATGCCCCCAAGAGTGGGGGAAACAGTCGCAGCACCCGCTCCCTAAACTCGAAGGACATTCATGGGGGACGTACGGCGACCGCGAGGTTTCGCCGCCGCCCGACGTGCTGTCCGGCACCCGAATCCGGACGCTCTCCCCCGAGCGATCCGAACGCTCGCCCCGTATCCCGAAATACGACCCGCAACACTCTGGACAGCACCCAATGACGACGCACCCGAATCGCCGTCGGTTCCCCCGATGGCAGCGCATGAACACCCTGCATGCCCCCATCGCGACCCGAAACGCCGCCCGAACCACCAGCGCTGCACCCGTATGCACCGCGCCAGACGCCGCCGATGGAAGGGGTGCAGCATCGTGACCACCGAAGTCGACGACAAGTTCACCCTGGCCGGCCCGATCACGATCGGCCGCCGCAAGCAGCCGACGTTCACGGCGGCGGCGCCCGTCGCCTCCGCCCCGTCCGTCAAATCGCTCACGCAGCGTGAGTGGGCCCTGCGGTATCGGATGCGGTTGTTCGCGACCGACGCGGCGATCGTCGTCGGCTCGGTCACCGCGGCGTTCGCGTTCCGCTTCGGGATCGACGGCGAACTCAGCGAGGCGGCGCAGCAGCGCTACCTCGGCACCTCGGTGCTCATCGTCCTCGTGTGGCTGACGTTCCTCACCACGACCCGCTCACGCGACACGCGCATCTTCGGCAGCGGCTCGACGGAGTACCGCCGCATCGTGAATTCGAGCGCGTTCGCGTTCGGGATCCTCGCGATCTCCTTCCTCATCCTCAAGGTCGACGTGGCGCGCGGCTTCTTCATCCTCGCCCTCCCGATCGGGACCCTCGCGCTGCTGGTGAACCGGTGGTTGTGGCGGAAATGGCTCGTCGCGCAGCGCCGTGCGGGCGCATACCTCTCGCGTGCGGTCGTCGTCGGCAAGCGCGATGACGTCGAGTACGTCATCCAGCAGATCACCGCGCGTCACAGCGTGAGCTACGACATCGTCGGGGCCTCCGTCGTCGACGAGCACCTGCCGCACGCCATCCGCTCCGGCCGCCGGCAGGTGCCCATCGTGTCGCACATGGATGGCATCGCCCAGGCCGCAGCGAACCTCAGCGCGGACGCCGTCATCATCGCCGGCCCCGTCGACGGCGGCAGCGACTACGTCAAGCGCCTCGGCTGGGATCTGGAGGGATCGGCCACCGAGCTCGTCCTCGCGGCGCGACTGACCGATGTCGCCGGCCCGCGCATCCACTTCCGTCCCGTTGAGGGGCTGCCGCTCATCCACGTGGAGATCCCGCAGTTCGAGGGCGGCCACCACATCATGAAGCGGGCGCTCGACGTCACGCTCACGAGCATCGGCCTCGTCCTCGTCTCCCCGCTGCTCGCCGTCATCGCCCTGCTCGTGAAGCTCGACAGCCCGGGGCCCGCCCTGTTCTCGCAAGAGCGCGTCGGCAGGAACGGCGAGCGCTTCCGGATGTACAAGTTCCGTTCGATGATCGTCGACGCTGAGGCGGCGCTCCCGGCGCTCCGCGCGGAGAGCGACGGCAACGGCACCCTGTTCAAGATGAAGGACGACCCGCGCGTCACCCGCATCGGCAAGATCCTCCGCAAGTTCTCGCTCGACGAGTTCCCGCAGCTGTGGAACGTGCTCACCGGTGAGATGAGCCTCGTCGGACCCCGCCCGCCGCTCGCGAGCGAGGTGGACGAGTACGAGCCGGACGCACACCGGCGCCTGCACATCAAGCCGGGTCTGACCGGCATGTGGCAGGTCAGCGGGCGGAGCGACCTCAGCTGGGAGGAGAGCGTGCGGCTGGACCTCTACTACGTGGAGAACTGGTCCATCACGGGCGATCTGATGATCCTGTGGCAGACGGTCAAGGTCGTCCTGCGGCCGGTCGGAGCGTACTGATGGATGGCGCAGCCGGGGGCGTGAAGGCTGCGACACGGGGGGAAACCGCTGGTTCAGCACAAGATTCCCGCACCCTTGGCTCAAGATTCCGGAAGCACTCTCCCCTGTCCGCCAAAAAGAGGACAAGCGCCCTTCCGGCCGCTGAAACGCTCGGCTACGCTGACGATCGTCAACCCGAACTGGCAGGCCGTGCGAATCCGAGCACACCCGAACGGACCGCACGCACCGGCCAGCGACACGACACGACCCGGTACCCGTCCGGGACGGTCGCACCAACCAGACGACGCACCCTGCGTCGAACCATCGCCCGGACCAGCAGCTGCTCCCCGACCGATTCCCCGAGAGTCGACCGGATGCCTGCACGGGGACTGAGCGGATACGACCCGAGAAGACAGAACCCAGGCATGACCCGACTTGCCCCCACCTCCGACGTCCGGCGCGCAGCATGAGCGCCCGGAGCGTCGCGCACGGCACCCGGCCGGACGGCTCGCTGCGCATCGCCATGATCGGCACGCGCGGCGTCCCCGCCGCGTACGGGGGCTTCGAGACCGCCGTCGAGGAGATCGGCAGCCGCCTCGTCGAGCGCGGACACCAGGTCACCGTGTACTGCCGCAGCACGCTGGGCGGCGAGCAGCCGTCGACGCACCTCGGGATGGACCTCGTCCACCTTCCGGCGCTGCGTCTGAAGCAGGCGGAGACGCTGTCCCACACGGCACTGTCCGCCCTGCACCTCGCCGTGACGAAGCGTCACGACGCCGCGTTCGTGTTCAACGCTGCGAACTCGCCGTTCGTCCCGTTCATCCGGGCGAAGGGCGTCCCGGTGGCCGTGCACGTCGACGGGCTCGAATGGATGCGCGGCAAATGGTCCGGCGCAGGCAAGCGCTACTACCGCTGGGCTGAGCAGCAGGCCGTCCACACGGCTGACGCGCTCATCTCCGACGCCGTCGGCATCGTCGACTACTACGAGGACCAGTTCGGCGTCCCCACCGAGCTCCTCACCTACGGCGCGAAGATCCTCGAACACCCGCGCACCGACCTCCTCGCGTCCGTCGGCGTCGAGGCGGGGAAGTTCCACATCGCCGTCGCCCGGTTCGAGCCGGAGAACCACGTCCACCTCATCGTGGAGGGGTACAGCCGCAGCGATGCGAAGCACCCGCTGCTCGTCGTCGGCTCAGCACCGTACGGCGCCGAATACAGCCAGCGCATCGCCGACCTCGCCGCTGCCGACCCGCGCGTGCACCTGCTCGGCGGCGTCTGGGACCAGGAACTCCTCGACCAGCTCTACGCGAACGCGCTCACCTACCTGCACGGCCACTCGGTGGGCGGCACCAACCCGTCGCTCCTCCGCGCGATGGGCGCCGGCACCGCTGTCATCGCATTCGACGCCGTGTTCAACCACGAGGTCGTCGGCGCAGACGGCTCGTACTTCTCCTCCCCCGCCGATGTCGCGACCCACGTCGACCAGGCGGAGGAGGACCCAGAGACCACCCGTCGGATCGGCGGCGCGCTGCAAACCCGTGCAGCAGCCGTCTACCGCTGGGAGGACGTCGCAACCGGATACGAGGAGCTGGCCCTACGGCTCGCCGGCGGCGACACCATCCGAGGCACCGGACGCTTCACCCGCACAGATGCCGACTGGACCCCGAATCCAGTGCACCACCCCAACCCGAACCGCACCACCGATCACATCCGAGGACTGGCATGACCCGAATCACTGCCGACACCAGAACCGCCGCACCCCCTATCGGTGAGGCCTACTCCGACATCGTCGCGCGCCTGGCCGGCGCACAGAAGAAGCGCGCACAGGGCGCTCCGGCGTACTCGATCTACGTCAACCGCAAGGTCGGCCGCTACCTCGCGGCCGGCGCATACAAGGTGGGCCTCACGCCGAACGCGGTCACCGCGATCAGCGCCGTCTTCACCTTCTCCGGCATCGCGATGCTCATCCTGCTCCCGCCCGTGTGGTGGGTCGGCGTGGCCGTGTGGTTCACGCTCGCGCTCGGCTACGCGTTCGACTCGGCCGACGGTCAGGTCGCGCGTCTGCGCGGAGGCGGCTCCGCATCCGGCGAGTGGCTCGACCACGTCATCGACGCGACCAAGATCTCCACGCTGCACCTCGCGGTGCTCATCACCGCGTACCGCTCGTTCGAGCTGCCAAGCCCGGCGCTGCTGCTCATCCCGATGGCCTACTGCGTCGTCGCAGCCGTGTCCTTCTTCGCGATGATCCTCAACGACCAGCTGAAGCACGCCTACGGCTACAAGGCGCCCGAGAACGCCGGGAAGAGCACACCGCTGCGCGCCCTCCTCGTCATCCCGACCGACTACGGCTTCCTCTGCATGGTCTTCCTGCTCCTCGGAGCGCCGATGGTGTTCTTCGCCGTGTACACGTTGATGTTCGTGGCGAACGCCGGACACCTGCTGTTGGCGTCCGTGAAGTGGTTCAGGGACATGGACAAGCTGGATCGGGTGCCCAGCCTCCGTGGTTGACACGATGGACGCCAGGCCGCCCGCGTTTCTGCTGGCACACCCGAGCGCCGACCTGTACGGGTCGGACCGGGTGTTCCTGGAGACGGTCGCCGCGCTCAGCGCGACAGGCGCCCCGGTGACCGTCACCCTGCCGGCCGATGGCCCGCTCGTGCCGATGCTGGAGGCGCACGGTGCGCGGGTCGTCTTCACCCCGTCCCTCGTGCTGCGCAAGAGCCTGCTCTCGCCGCGGGGACTGTTCACCCTCATCGGGCACACGGTGACCGGTCTGCGGGCGGGCCGCCGCCTCGTCCGCGAGGTCCGGCCGACCCTGATCTGGACGAACACGATCACGATCCCGCTGTGGACGCTCATCGCGAAGCTCGGCCGCATCCCCTCCGTCGTGCACGTGCACGAGGCGGAGGGGTCGGCGAGCAGACTCGTGACCAGGGCGCTCTCGTTCCCGCTCCTGTTCGCCGACCGTCTCGTCGCGAACAGCCGGTACAGCGTCGGGGTCCTGCGTTCGGCGTTCGCGCGGCTCGAGGGTCGCACAACCGTCGTCTACAACGGCGTCGTCGGGCCGGACGCCGTGGTGTCCCCCCGGCCGGTGCTCACCGACGGGCTGCGTGTCGTGTACGTCGGACGCCTCTCGCCGCGCAAGGGACCCGACGTCGCGATCGCCGCGATCGGCGAGCTCTCGAAGCGCGGCGTCGACGCGCATCTCGACGTGGTCGGCGCGGTGTTCCCCGGCTACGAATGGTTCGAGACCGAACTGCGTGAACTCGTCTCCCACCTCGGCCTCGACGATCGGATCGTCCTGCACGGTTTCCAGGACGCCCCGTGGGCGCTGCTCGCATCGGGTGACGTGCTCGTTGTGCCTTCTCGCCTCGACGAACCGTTCGGCAACACGGCCGTCGAAGGGATCCTCGCGGCGCGACCGGTCATCGTGAGCGACACCTCCGGTCTCCGCGAGGCCGCGGCAGGCTACGCGTCGGCGCAGTTCGTTCCGCCGAGCGATGCGGTCAGCCTCGCGAACGCACTGGAGACCGTGTCGAACGAGTGGGGCGTGATGAGCAACGCCGCACTCAACGACGAGCACCTCGCGCGGGCCCGTCATTCGATCGAGACGTATCGGCGACGCATCGTGTCGGTCGCCGAGGACCTCAGTGCAGGGGCGGTCGCCCGAGCGCAGCGCTGAAGACAGCGCCGAAGACAGCGCCGAAGGGCGTTCCGGCTACGAGCGGGGGCGTTCGAGCAGCGTCACGAACTGATCGACGGCCTGGTGTGCGCTGCGGATGGTCGCTCGATGCGCGCGGTCGCCGAGATTGTGCCCGTCGGGGATCTCCAGCGGGTCGGTCGGCTTCTTCGTGAACGGCCACCACGAGGTCGAGGCGTGTTCATGCGTCGGCAGGAGGAGCAACCCGCGTCGTGCGTTCAGGTGCGTCGCGATGTCGGCCAGGCGGTCCGCCCCGCCATCCGTCGTCCGCTGTTCGGCGAGGGGCTGGTCCGCGGTCCCTGCCAGAGCGACTGCTTCTTTGAGTGTGAAGACCCGTGTGCGGGACTCTGGCGACAGCTTCGCGAGTGCGGAGCGCTCCGCGCGCCCCGCGGTCAGGACGAGCGAGGCCGAATCGAGCATCGCCTGCGTGACGCCTCTGGCGCGATGCGGGGCTGTCGCGGCCTGGTTGCCGATCTCGGCCGCCGCCAGTTCGCACATACGGTGTCCGCTCGTCACGTCGACGCCGGCGCTCACGACTCTGATGTCCTCGAACCCGGCGATCCCGGCGAGCCGGACGCGGAGGAGGTGTTCGATGAGCGGCGAACGGCAGATGTTGGCTTTGCACACCACGAGTAGTCGCGCCATGACGCCCTTCGATTACGGAAGCAGGAACCGGTCCCACGCTGGCACGAGTGTACCCGGTCCGCACCCCGCCACCCTGCCCTCCGGGGGTCATCACACCCGTGTATACCCCCCGCACTGGGGCGGGAAAACCCCGTTGGACCGGGAAATCCGCGGGTATCCTGAGGTGTTGGGTGTCATCACTGCAAGGGGGCCACGAATGGATCTGGGCGACTACATCGCGACACTGCGAAAACAATGGATCCTGATCGTCGGGCTCGCAGTGATCGGGGCAATCGGGGCGTTCGCCTACGCGCAGACCGTCGCGCCGCAGTACCGGTCGAACACGAGCGTGTTCGTCGCGACGGCGAGCGGCAACTCCACGTCCGAGCTCGTCCAGGGCTCCACCTACGTCCAGAACCTCGTGCAGTCCTACGCCATCCTGGCGTCCTCGCCCATCGTGCTGCAGCCGGTCATCACGAAGCTCGGCCTCGACATGTCCGTGCAGGAGCTGGCACGAACGGTGACCGCCGACGCGCCGATCAACACCGTCATCATCGAGATCGCGGCGGTGTCGAACGACCCGAAGCAGGCGCAGAGCATCGCCGGGGCCGTCGCAGAATCGCTGCGCAGCGCCGTGGCAGACATCTCCCCCAAGAACACCGAGGACCAGCCGGCCGTGACGCTCACCGTCATCGCCCCGGCCAAGCTCCCCGCGTTCGCCTTCGCCCCTGACACGAAGCTCCTCACCGCCGGCGGTGCGCTCGGCGGCCTCCTCCTCGGAATCGTCTGCGCGTTCGGCAAGGAACTGCTCGATACGCGGCTGCGCTCCTCCAGAGAAGTCCAGCACCTCACCGAGACCCCCGTGCTCAGCACCGTCGGGCGCCCCCGCAAGGGCGAGCTCGCGACCCAGGCCATGATGCGGAACCCGAACGGCATCATCTCGGAGGCGTTCCGCGGGCTGGCGACCAATCTCGCCTTCGCCGACGTCGACGAGACGATCTCCTCCGTCGTCGTCACCTCGGCGCTGCCGGGCGAGGGCAAGAGCACGGTCGCCCTCGGACTCGCACTCTCGATGACGGAACGGGTTCCGCGTGTGCTCCTCATCGACGCAGACCTCCGCCGCCCATCGATCGCCGAATACACGCAGATCGAAGGCGAGGTCGGTCTGACGAGCGTGCTCCTCGGCGACATCACCCTCGAGGAGGCCGTGCAGTCCTGGGGCCGGGCGAACCTCGACGTCCTCGCGGCAGGCACCGTGCCACCGAACCCGAGCCAGCTGCTCGCATCCGACTCGATGCTCCGGCTCGTGGAGCTCGCGAAATCCGAATACGACTTCGTCGTGATCGACACCGCGCCGGCCATCCCCGTCACCGACCCGCTGTGGCTCACGCACATGACCGACGGCGCGATCGTCGTCGCCAGATACAAGCGCACAAGACGGCAGCAGTTGCAGCGTGCACTCGAAACCCTCGAGTCCGCGAACGCGCGCACCGTCGGCATCGTGCTCAACGGCGTCAAGCAGGACGAATCCAGTTCGTACTACCGCTACGACAATCACCCGGCGCCCGGAATCCACCCTGCTGAGGAGTTCGAGCGGCGCGCGGTTCCACCCGTCGACACCGACGCCAAGGCCGCAGCACCGGCCGGGAAGAAGCCCTCGAAATCGGTCCCCGTCCGCTGACCATCCGGACACAGCCCGCCCCAATGCAACCCAAACGCCAGAGGGAACCCGAACGATGTCATCCACCGCACGCCTCACCCACCAGAGGGTGCGGCTGTACGAAGTGATCAGGACCGCTCATCTCGAGCGCGCCCGTGAGCTCGCGCCCGCGAGCATCGTCTACCGGACCGAACGCTACGATTTCGATCCGTCCGTCGCGCCGGAGGTCGAACTCGTCAAGGCCGGCCCCGTCGCCGCAGCACGTCTGCTCGCACGCTCCGGCGTGACCACGATCGAGGTGAACGAACCCCTCCAACTGTCTGCGGCACCCGCGACGCTGCTGACGCTCTGGTCGCTCGGCGCCGGCACGCTGTTCGGCGGAACGCGCCCCCTCGTCGTCTCCTACGCGATCGAGAACCTCGACCCGTCCGGGTTCCGACCCGCACGACTCCGCTCCCGTGCAAAGCGCCGGGTGCAACGATGGTGCGCCGAACGCGTCTGGCGGCGACTCGACCGCATCGTGTACGGCACGCACGGCGCGAAGTCGCTCTACGAGAGCGCGCTCTCCTCACGCCCGGGGCTCGACGCAGCGGTCGTCGAAGCCCTCCCGGCGCCGTTCCCGTCCAGGACCGGTGTCGAGCGAGACCAGCACCAGGTCGTGTTCCTCGGTGCGCTCAGCGACCGCAAGGGGTTCCCGCTCCTCGCCGAGGCATGGCCCCTCCTCGCGGCCGCTCACCCGGGAGCGCGACTGGTGATCCTCGGGACGGGCGCCCTCGAACCGCTCGCGACGACGCTCGCAGCGGCGGACCCGAGCGTGACGGTGCACATCGATCCGGCCCGATCGGTGATCTTCGACGTCCTCGCCGGGAGCCGCGTGCTGGTCCTGCCGTCGCAGCCGCGACCCGCATGGCGGGAGCAGGTCGGTCTGCCCATCGTCGAGGCCCTCGCCTCGGGTTGCCTCGTCGTCACCACGAGCGAGACCGGGATCGCCGCTTGGCTCGCCGACCACGGGCACACCGTCGTCGACCCCGACCTCAGCGCCCAGGAGCTCGCGGACGCCATCGGCACAACGCTCGCGAGCACGACCAGATCGCAGGACGTGCTCGACGATCTCCCGGACACCGACGGACGCCTCGCGGCGGACGCGCGCATGTTCGCCACGACGGCCGGTGCCCGATGAGCCGCAGACGCACGGGCGGCATCTGGGCGTCAGTCAGTCAGACGGCCGTTGCGAAGATCGTCGTGATGGGGCTGTCGGGCATCCTCGGCATCTTCACGAGCCGCATGATCATCGAACACTTCGGCGCCCCCGCCTACGCCCAGTACGGACTGCTCACGAGCATCCCCGCCCTGCTGCCGTTCGCGGACCTCGGCATCGCCGCCGTCGTCATCAACGCGATCGCCGGCTCCGACGACCCCAAGCGGGACCTCCAGGTCAGGCGGTCGATCGTCACCGCCTTCCGCATCCTCACGGTCTCCGGCGCGATCATCATGCTCGTCGCGGTCCTCATCACCGTCCTCGGGCTGTGGCCGGCGATCCTCGGCAACGGTCTCATGCCGGACGGCGGGAGCATCGCGGCATTCCTCTGCCTCGCCACGTTCGGCTTCGTACTGCCGCTCACCGTCGGCCAGCGCATCCTCATCGGCGTCGGCAAGACCAGCACGCAGGTCGCAACGCAGGCCATCGCGGCGCCCGTCATCTTCCTCGGGGTCTGGCTGTTCGTCGTCGCGGACGTCGATGCCGGCCCGTACGTCTCGGTGCTGTCCTACGTCGCGAGCGGCATCGTCGCCGCCGTGTGCCTGTGGCTGTCGGCCCGATCCATCCGACCGCAGGTCTGGCTGGCGATGAAAGAGGTCCCGAGGCTTCGCAGCGCGCCTGGTGTGCCGGCGTTCGCGCTCGCGTGGCCGATGGTCGTCCAGATGATCGCACTGCCGATCGCCATGCAGACCGACCGGCTGCTCCTCAGCCACCTCACGGACGGTCCGGAACTCGCACAGTACAACCTCGCCACCCAGCTGTTCGGGCTCGTGATCCAGACGATCGGCGCCGCCGGCCTCGCCCTCTGGCCCATCTATGCGAAGGCCAGATCGGCGAAACGGGTCGAATCACCGCTCGTGCCGACGCTGTGGTTCCTCGGCGGCGGTCTCGCGCTCGCGCTCATCCTCGCGCTCATCTCGCCGTGGATCGCCGGCTTCGTCTCCGGTGGCAAGATCACACTCGGCTTCCCGATCCTCATCCCCTACATCGTGTTCGTCGCGCTGCAGGCCGCGAAGTACCCCGTCGGCATGTACATGACGGACCAGCGGGGACTGCAGTTCCAGGTGCTCCCCATCCTGTGCATGGTTCCGCTCAACCTGGGCCTGTCCTGGCTGTTGATCCCGGTGTTCGGCGCGGCCGGCCCCATCATCGGCTCCGCCGTCTCCGTCGCGATCTGCCAGGTCGTCCCGAACCTCTGGTACGTTCAGCGCGACCTCGCGAAACGGCGGGCGCTCGCGCGGGAGGAGGCGGACGTCGATGCGACGAGTTGAGCATTCCTCCACGATCGAACGACTCGAACCCGAAGCGCCGCTGGAGCGCCCCGCTTCGGCACGTATGGCGACGGCGCACACCATCGTCGCCGCCCTGTTCCTGCTGATCCTCGGCATGCGCATCCAGGTGTGGCAGGGCTTCACCGTCGGCTTCGGTCTCGCGATCCTGCTCCTGCCCCTCTGGGCCGCGCAGGTTCGGCGATACCGAGGGGCCGGATGGCTCATCGCGTTGACGTTCGGCGCTGCGGCGTCCGGCATCTGGCTCACCCAGGCCGTGGCGGAGAACCACATGACCAGCCAGGGCATCCTGATCGCGCAGTCGATCGTGATCCTCGGACCGGCGGTGTCGATCGGCGCGATCCTGTGGACCCGGACCGTGCTCACACCGGCGCAGATCGCAATGATCTACGGGGTGGGCCTGTTCGTCCGGGCGATCATCGACGGCCCGGGCGGCATGAGCTACAACCAGAACCCGTGGAAGTTCGAGTACTCGATGCCGCTCACCGTGATCGCCCTGGGGCTCGCCCTCTCGACGCGACGTCGCTGGGTGGAACTCCTGGTCGTCGGCGCCCTCGCGATCGTCTCCGTCCTGAACGACTCGCGTTCCCTCTTCGCCATCCTGCTGCTCACCGGATTCCTCATCGCCTGGCAGATGCGCTCCTCCCGGTCGACGAGGCGCGCGTCGACCGCACGCGTCATCATCGGCATCGGGATCGCCGCCGCGGTCGTGTTCAACGTCGGACAGGCGCTCCTCCTGGACGGGCTCTTCGGCGAGGCGACCCAGCAGCGGACGATCTCGCAGCTCGACCAGTCCGGATCGATCCTCCTCGGTGGACGACCTGAGCTGGCCGCGACGGCTGCGCTGTTCGCGCATCAACCGATCGGCTACGGGAGCGGGACGCTCGCCTCCCTCAACGACGTGCTAGTAGCTAAGAGCGGCATGGCCTCGATCGGCTACGACCCGAACAACGGGTACGTCGAGAACTTCATGTTCGGTCTGGGCTTCGAGGTGCATTCGATCACGGGCGACCTGTGGGTCCGGTTCGGGCTCGTCGGTCTGGCCCTCGCAGCGCTCATCGCGTGGCTCACGATCTACGGCCTCGGCCACGGCATCGCCCACCGCACCGGCAGCGCGATCGTCATCTACCTCGGCGTGCGCACCTGCTGGGATCTGCTGTTCAGCCCGATCTACAGCTCGGTGCCGTCGCTTATGCTGTTCCTCGGCCTCGCCCTCGTGCTGAAGACAACGAAGCAGGCTCCTGCTCCAGCGCAGGACGTGCACGAACACGGTCGACGTGCGCAGGCTCCGTCGAGATTCGGTGTGGGCTCGTGACGCTGCTCTCGCGCACGGCCGTGATCGTGGTGAACTACGGATCCCCGGCGCTGCTCAGGGCGAACCTCGCGCCGTTGCAGGTGTCGGCGCCGGAGATCACGGTCGTGGTCGTCGACAATTTCTCCACCGACGCCGCCCGGACCGAGGTGACGGCCCTGGCCGCTGCGAACGGCTGGCTCAGCGTCCTGCCGGAGGCGAACCTCGGGTTCGGGGCGGGGATGAACCTGGGCGTCGCTGCGGCGATGGAGGCCGGTCTCGACCTGATCCTCCTGCTCAACCCCGACGCGTCCATCTCCCCGGAGTCCATCGAACGGCTCGCGGTTCGCGCCGTCGCGGCACCGCTCACGCTGTTCGCGCCGCGCATCCTCCGTCCAGACGGGACCGTGTGGTTCGACGGAGCGGACCTCTACCTGTCCGACGGCCGCATCCGGTCCCGCAAACGACGAGCGGACTTCCCGGGTGCGGAGATCGAGCCCTGGCTCACGGGTGCCTGCCTGCTGCTCAGCGTCGAGCTCTGGGAACGTGTCGGCGGGTTCCTCGACGACTACTTCCTGTATTGGGAGGACGTCGACCTCTCCCATCGAGTCGTCGCGTCGGGCGGTGCCCTGGAACGCGTCGAGGACGCCACCGCCATCCACGACGAAGGCGGAACGCACGACCGTTCCGATGCCGCCTCGGCCCGGGCGAAATCGTCGACCTACTACTACTTCAACATCAGGAACAGGCTGGTCTTCGCCGCCCGTCACCTGTCTCCGGCAGACGTGAGACGCTGGCGGAGGTCCGCGATCCCCGTGGCGTGGGGCGTGTTGCTCCAGGGCGGGCGTCGACAACTGCTCACGAGCACGGCTCCGCTCCGTGCTGGCTTCGCCGGCGTGCGGGACGGCCTCAGGCTGTCGCGTGCAGCCTCCAGAGGCCGCTGAGCGTCCGTTCCACCGTGCGGCGCCCGGAAGGGCGTGCCGGCGCTTCGGCGCGCGAGGCCGCGGCCTGGGCGGAGCGACACCCTGGAACGCAGTTCGGCCCGCCGCCCAGGGAAGGGCGGCGGGCCGAAGCGTTGCACTGTCCGATCAGGCGGACGGCTTGACCGAGAAGTCGTCGAACCGGACGGTGATCGGTCCGTTGGTCGCCGTGCCGGAGACGTAGTTGCCGAGTCCGACCGCCCCGGCGACCTGCAACGCAGCGGTTGCATCGGTCGTCGTCAGCTGCCAGGCGGTCGGTTCGGTGCCGCCGTCTGCCCAGACCTTGGCCTGAACCGTCGTCGGTGAGACGCCCTTGACCTGCAGCCGGACGTGCAGCGCCTGCCCCGGGGTGTAGGTGATCCCATCGATGTTGACCGCCTTGAGCGTCGTCCCGCCCTGCATGAGCTGCAGTTGGACACCGCTGTTCGACCGGATCCAGATCCGCGCCGCATAGCTTGCGGAGCCGACCTGGCGACCGATGACCGAGGCGTAGTTCCCGCCGCCGGTCGGCCCCTGGTCGAAGGACAGCGTCGCCTGTACGTCGGCATCGGTGACGCTGATGCCGTTCAGGAGGGCGGCCCGGGTCTGGCCGACCGGAGCGGTGACAACGCCCTTGCCTCCGGAGACGGAGAACGACGACGGACTTGCCGTCGGCGTCCAGGCGCCGCCGACGTCGGCGGGCCCCCAGCCGTTCGCCGCGGTCCGCTCGAACGCGTCACCGGCGATGACCGTCGCCGGCGGTGTCACGGGAGGCGTGACGGGGGCCGTGACCGTGATCTGCTGCGTCGAAGCCGTCGCTGCGCCGACGTTGTCGGTCACCGTGAGCGTGATCGTGTACGGCCCGGCTGCAGCGTAGGTGTGCGAAGCCGTCACACCCGTTCCGGTCGCCCCGTCCCCGAAGTCCCAGGCGTACGAAGCGATCGTCCCGTCGGAGTCTGCAGAACCGGATGCGTCGACCGAGACCGCCAGGTCGCTCGCGGATGCCGTGAACACCGAGGTCGGCGGCACGTTGGGCGGCGGGGCCGTGACCGTCGCCGTCTTCGTCGCCGTCCCGGTCGCACCGGCGCCGTCCGTCACGGTCAGCTTCACCGTGTAGGCGCCAGCTGCCGCGTAGGTGTGCGTCGCCGTCGCGCCGGCAGCCGTCGCGCCGTCACCGAAGTCCCACACGTAGGAGGCGATGGGGCCTTCCGGATCACTCGAGGTGGAACCGTCCACCGAGAGCGTGAGTCCGGCCGCTGACTGCACGAATGCGGCCGTCGGGGGCACGTTCGCCGGCGGCGTCGTCGCGGTCGAGGACGGCTGTGCCAGCAGGTTGCCGAATCGGGTCACGACGGTTCCGTCGGTCGACGTCCCCGAGATGTAGGACCGGAGCATGATCGTTCCGGCGACCTGCAGGGAGGCCTGCGTGTCGGTCGCCGTGAGCTGCCACGCGGCAGGCTCGGTCGAACCGATGGCCCAGACCTTCGCCTTGAGCTGCGTCGGAGAGGTCCCGACCGCTTGGAACCGCACCTGCAACTGTGTGCCAGGCAGGTAGGTGAGCCCGTCGATGTTGGCGGCCTTGAGCGTCGTGTTGCCGTTCATGAGCTGCAACTGGACACCCTGGTTGTTACGGATCCAGACGCGGGCTGCGTAGTTGTCCGCACCCACGACACGACCCATGATCGACGCGTAGTTGCCGCCGCCCGTCGAGGACTTGTCGAACGACACCCTCGCCTGCACCTCGGTGTCGGTCGCCGGCGTCGGACTGAGCTTGACCGTCCTGGTCACGCCGACCGGCGTGGAGATGAGTCCACTGCCGCTCGCGACGGAGTATGCGGATGCGGTGTCGACCGCCCACGGGCCACCGACGTCGGCGGTCCCCCAGCCGTTCGCGACCGACCTGGCGAAGGTGTCCTTCGCCTGGATCGTCGCGGCGGGCGGCGCGGTGACGGTGACGTTCTGGCTGAGGCTCGTCGAGGCTCCGCCGCCGTCGGTGACCGTCAGGACGACCGCGTAGGTTCCGGATGCCGCGTAGTTGTGCGCGGCGGTCACTCCGCTGCCGGTTCCTCCGTCACCGAAGTTCCAGGCGTACGACGCGATCGGTCCTTCCGCATCGCTCGATGCCGAAGCGTCGACCGTGAGGGTCAGTCCGCTGGCCGTCGGCGTGAACGCCGCGACCGGAGGCGTGTTGACCGGGACGGTCGTCACGACCTGGTGCGTGACCTGTCCGATGCCTCCACGGTTGTCCGTGACCGTCAGCGCGACCGGGAAGGTGCCGGCCGTCGCGTAGACGTGGACCGGGTTGACCCCTGTCCCCGTTGCGCCGTCGCCGAAGTCCCAGGCGTAGGACGCGATCGTCCCGTCAGAGTCGACCGAGGCCGAAGCGTCGAACTGGACGCTGAGGTTCATCGGTGTTGCCGTGAACGATGCTGTCGGAAGCACGTTGGGCGCAACGACCGTGATCGGGTGCTGCAAGGTCCCGGTCGCTCCCTGGTTGTCCGTCACCGTGAGCGTGACGGTGTACGTGCCGCCTGCTGCGTAGGCGTGGTCCGCTGTGATGCCGGTGCCCGTCGATCCGTCGCCGAAGTCCCAGGCGTAGGACGCGATGGTGCCGTCCGAGTCGACGGAACTCGACGCATCGAAGTGACCCGTCAGATCGGTGTTCGTGATCGTGAAGCCTGCTGTCGGTGCGACGTTCGGCACCTGGCCCTTGCCGAGCGAGTAGTGCTGCTGCACCTGAGCGTCGGTCAACGGTGCGCTGTAGATCGCGACCTCGTCGATCTTGCCGGTGAAGGTCGACGCCGTGCCGCCCCAGGTGGTGTCGCCGCCCACTCGCCAGTAGCCGGTGTAGTTCTGCGCGCTCGTCTGCGGGTTGGTGCCCTGGAGCACGCCGTCGACGTACAGCTTCATACCGCCGCTGGACTGCATCGCGACGACCTGGTGCCAGGCGCCGTCGTTGAACGTGCCGCTCGAGGAGATCGTGTTCGTCTGGCCCGTGTACGTGCCGAACGTCAGTCGCCCGTCGTTCTCCATGTAGATGTGGCGGTCGTAGCTGCTCGACGTGCCTGTCTGGTTGGAGCCGAACCCGACGATCTTCCCGCCGGAGTGGGTCGTGGTCTTGAACCAGGCTTCGAGTGCGTACGACGTCGGGTTGTTGAACGTCGTGCTGCTCGCGACGCCTGCGCCGTTCTGACCGAACGTCGGAGCCTTGTCGCCGACGACGCCGACGAGTGCACCGGATCCGCCCTGGACGACATTGGAGGTGTAGACGCCCGGGTTGCCGTTCTTCCCGGCGTCGGCCGCAGCGGATCCGCTGGTCTCGTTGAGCCGCCAGTATGCGGTCGGGTCGAGGTTGTAGACGGAGGCGCCGTATGCGTCGGCAGGCGCTGCCGGGATCGGCGAGACGCGACCGGACGCGACGTAGTGGGCGATGATGTCGTCACGGCTGAGGACAGTCGGGTAGATCGCCGTGTCGTCGATCGCCCCTGCGAAGGCGAAGCTCGACGGGCTGTCCGGCCAACCACTCAGGTTGTCGCCGCCGATCCGCCAGTAGCCCGTGTAGTCCTGGCCGTTCGTGACGTCCGTTCTCGCGGAGATCTTCTTCCCGTCGACGAACAGCTGCATGCCGTTGCTGCCGAGCGTCGCGACGACGTGGTGCCACGAACCGTCGTTGAACGACGTCGTCGAGGACACCGTCCGGGTGCCGCCCGGGTAGACGCCGAACTCGAGCCGGCCGTCGTTCGTCATGTAGATCATGCGGTCGTAGCTGCCGGAGTTGCCGGTGGTCGCGTTGCCGAATCCGAGGATCTTGCCACCGCTCGTTGTGGTCGTCTTGATCCACGTCTCTGCGGTGAACGTGTTCGGCCCAGCCTGCGGTGTCGTCGTCGATGCCCCGCTGTTCGAGGTGCCGGCGAACGTGGTCGACGTTGCGGGAGAGCCGATGATGGCTCCAGCGGTTCCGCGGGTGGTGTTCGCGGTCAGGGTCAGGTCGTCGCCCGTCGCCCAGTCGTACGCGGTGGTCCCGCTCGCTTCGCCGAGCGGCCAGTAGGAGGTCGGGTTGGAAGCCAGCACGGCCTGCGAGTACGGCGACGTCGATCCGGTCGCAGCCACGGTCACCGGCACGTTGTCGCTGATGGTGGAGTTCCCGAGCGGATCGGTGACCTTCACCCGGTAGTTGTAGGTCTGGCCAGGGGTGAGCCCTGAGTCGGTGTAGCTGAGGTTGCTGATCTTCCAGAACGTCGATCGCACGCTCTTGGTGTAGATCGGCGAACCCGTCTGGTTGTTGCGGATGAGCTCGTACTTCAGCAGTTCGTTGTCACGGTCGTGATTCGTCTTCCAGGCGACGCGCACCGTCCCGGCCGCGAGCGACACGACGTTGATCTTGTAGTCGCCGCCCTTCACCATCGGACCTTCGAGGTTGGGGGCGATGGGCTTGACCGCGAAGCGGACGAGGCCCTGCTGCGCCTTGTTGTTCACCTGCGTGAACTCGCCGCCGTAGACGACGTACTGGCTGTTCGCGGCGACGCTCCACGGACCCTGGTTCGCTCCGGTGAACGATCCGGGCGTGAAGTCCGGGAACCAGTTGAGGAGCGTGGGGGTGGGGTTGCCTGCGAAGTTGTAGTAGCCCATCGGGTCGGTGGTCGCCGTGCCGGTGGCCTGCTTGGAGAACGCGATGGCGTTGTGGAAGGTCCACGGGTTCGTCTGCGGGAATCCACCGATGTTGCCGCAGTAGTGCGGGTGCCCGGCCACGTAGACGGAGTCCCCCTGCGGTGCGACGGAGTACGTGTCGCCGTGGCAGTCCTCGACCCAGTTCATGTCGCCGTTGGCCCAGCCGGCGCGGAAGGCGCCTTCGAGGTTGCCTCCGCTGCCGTAGACGTAGCCGGAACCGTAGACGCTGTCGCCGTCGGAGGCGAGCGAGTAGATGGCTGCCTCATCGCCGCCGTTGCGGATCAGGTTGTTGACGTTCCACGGCAGGAGCGCGCCTGCGGTGGCGTCCACCGCTGCCAAGCCGTACCCGGGGTTCGAGCTGCCGTTGACGCTCGTGAATGCGCCGCCGATGACGATCTTCGATTGGTCGGGCGAGATGACGAGGCCGCGGATCGGACCGCCTGGGGCGTTCGGAGCCCAGGGCAGGAGCCCGCCGTTGGATGCCGAGAACGCTGCGGCGCCGATGCGGGCCGCGCCGTTCGCGTTGGTGAATCCGCCGCCGACGTACACCGTGGTGTTGGTTGCGGCGACACTGAAGCCGATGTAGTTGAGCGTGGGGGCGAACGACGTGAGGTTGCCCGTCGCTGTGTCGAATGCGGCGATCCGGTACCGGTTCTGCCCGTTGACCGTGGTGAAGTTGCCGACCGCGTAGAGCTTCGTCCCGTCCGGCGATACCGCGAGGTTCTTGACCTGCGCGTTGATCGTCGGTGCGAAGGAGTTGATGAGGACGCCGGTCGTCAGGTTGTACGCGAGGAGATAGGTCCTGGCCACGTTGCCGACGCCGGGCGCGTTGCCGGCCGGGCGCGCGTTGGTGAAGTTGCCTGCGACGTAGACCGTGTTGCCCGAGACGACCTGCGACCAGACGACACCGTCGATCTGCACGGTCGGGAGGGCGTCGGCCGACACCGTCGACGGCTCGCCTGCCCCCTGGGGCACGGTATCGGCGAGCGCGGGTTGAGCCAGGCCGACCGTGGTGATGAACGCGGCGAAGAGCGCCCCGATCAGGACCAGCGCGAACGGCTGACGTGCGTGGAGGGTGCGTGACGGCGTCGTGGCGCTCGTCCGCTTCTGGGATCGCAACAATCTGGACACGGGTTCTCGGGTTTCGCTGGGAGGCGGGTTTCGGGTTGCGAGAGCCGCCGTGCAGCCGTTCCATACCGTCGCCACGCTTCGGATCCGTGATGACCGGAGAGGTACAGGCGTGCCCCCGCATCCGAAGCATAGAGCGGCCGTCGTCCCCACTGGAAGGGGCAACAGACCCCCAAAACAGGTCCGATTCGCGGGACGCGTCAGTGCATCGAGAGCACGATGTCCGGGCTGTTTGTCAGCCCTCGGCCGAGCCCGTGAAGACCGCGGCCGGGACTCCTGCGAGGTAGTCGACGGTCACCGTCACCACACCGCGCTGGTCCTTCGGGACCGTGTACACGAAGGTGCCGCTCGCCTGCTCGCCGGCGGCGACGCTCGCGGGGAACGCCTTGGACCCGGGCTCCGTGAGCGGCAGCGCCGGGGTCTGGCCGTCGCCGTAGGTGACGTTGACGACCGTCTGGGTGAGATCGGCGACGTCTTTCGACCCGTTGTCGATCGTGACCGTGAACCGGATGGAGGGCCCTGCGATCTCCCCGGGGACCTTCGCCTCACCTTCGACGGCTTCGAACGGGCTGAGTGAGACCGTCACCCCTGGGACGATCTCGACGGGCGCGTCCGGTTTCACCGGGTCACGCACGGGCAACGCCTCGGCCGGATCGGTCACCGGCGGGCTCGCGACGGGGGTGCCGATGACGGGCGGCGGGTTCTTCACCCCGGTGCCGAGACCCGTCCCGGTGACGCCGACGATGATGCCGACCGCGAGGACCGCTGCGACCAAGGCGCCGACGATGATGACCCATGCCGGTGGACGGCGGCTGTCCGCGGATGCCGCAGACCCTGCCGGTGCGGTGTCCGGTGCCGATGACCGGTTGTGTGGCTCGCTCACGTCGTCGTCCTTCGCTGTCCCCCGCACACGTCGATGATCTCGGGTCGGATCGGTGCGTCGCCTGCGCGTGTTGCCGAGTGTACTGCCGTCTCCGAGATCCGGCGAGCGCGGCATCGTGCCAGAATGGCTCACACCGCGGAGCGACCCGAATCCGTCCGCGTGATCGGGCCGCAGTGGATGCGCGGGCCCGACGGAGGAGGACGACACGATGGACGCCCGTCTCACGGTGCTGCAGCAGTTCCCGGTGCCGCGCCCGACGACGAACCCGTATCTCGTGATGCTCGCGGAACACCTCCGCGCCGTGCCGGGTGTGACCGTGCTCAACTTCACGTGGAAGACCGCGCTGCTCGGCCGGTACGACGTGTTCCACATCCACTGGCCGGAGATCCTCGTGAACGGCAACGGCCCGCTCAAGAAGTTCGTGCGGCAGTGCCTCACCCTCGTCCTGCTGCTCCGGCTGTTCGTCACGCGCACGCCGGTCGTGCGGACCGTGCACAACGTCGAGCTTCCGAGTGGGATCTCCGGCATCGAGCGCGCGCTCCTGCGCCGGTTCGACCGGCTGACCACCCATCGGATCACGCTCAACTCCTCGACGGAGCTGCCGCCGTCCCAACCGTTCACGCTGATCCCGCACGGCGACTACCGGGACTGGTTCGCGTCATATCCGCGTGCCGAGCGGGCCGAGGGCCGGTTCGGGTACTTCGGGCTCATCCGCAGGTACAAGGGCGTCGAGACCCTCATCGAGGCCTTCACCTCGACCCGCTCCGAGTCCGCATCGCTGTCGCTCCGAGTGGGAGGCAAGCCGTCGTCGCCAGACCTCGCGTCCGCGCTCGAAGCGCTCTCCGACGGCGACGAGCGGATCCTCCTCGACCTCCATTTCCTGCCCGATGCAGAGCTCGTCGACATCGCGACCTCGTCTGAGCTCGTCGTCCTGCCGTATCGGTTTATGCACAATTCGGGGAGCGCGCTCGCCGCGCTGTCGCTCGATCGACCGGTGCTCGTCCCGGACAACGCCGTGAACCGGGCGCTCGCAGATGAGGTCGGTCACGACTGGGTGCACCGCTTCGCCGGGGAACTCGATGCGCCGACGCTCACCGCGACGATGGCCTCCGTCCAGGCGGCCGACGGGCACCGTGCCCGCCCGAGGTTCGTGGATCGCGACTGGGGGCTCGGCGCCTCCCGGCACGTGAGCGCCTACCGCGCGGCGATCGACGGGCGGCGCCGATGAACCTCGACCATTCGGACGGGCGACAGGCAGCTTCCGGCGAGCTGAGCCTCGTCGTCGGGATTCTGACGTTCCGCAGGCCGGAGGACCTGGCGGCGAGCCTGCCGAAGGTGCTCGAACAGACGACACGGCTGCTGGACGCCCGACTCGGCGTCACCCGGACGGAGGTGCTCGTCGTCGACAACGACCCGGCGGCCTCAGCTGCGGATGTCGTCGGAGGGTTCGCAACGGTGCGCTACGTCGTCGAGTCGACCCCCGGCATCGCCGCGGCACGGAACCGCGCGTTGGACGAGGCGCAACCGGCGGAACTCCTCGTCTTCATCGACGACGACGAGGAACCGGGCGACGACTGGCTCATCCCGCTCGTGGAGACGTGGCTGGCGACGACGCCGGCCGCCGTGATGGGACGGGTCCAGTCCCATCTGCCGGATGGCACAGATCCCTGGGTCGTCGCCGGCGGATTCTTCACGAGGCGACAGCTGCCCACCGGGACCGAGATCGATGAGGCCGCAGCGGGAAACCTTCTCCTCGACCTCGGCCAGGTGCAACGGCTCGGTGTGCGGTTCGCGACCGAGCTCGGCCTGGGAGGAGGCGAGGACACACTCTTCAGCAAGCAGGTCACCCACCGCGGCGGCCGCATCGTCTGGTGCAACGAATCCGTGACCCACGATTTCGTCGACCGCGACCGCGCGACCCGACGCTGGGCCATGCAGCGGGCGTGGAGCCACGGCAACACCCGCATCACGATCGAGCGTGCATTCGCCGCGACCACGGCGGAGCGCGCCAGGGTGCGGCTGGCGGCTGCCTTCGGCGGTCTCGCTCGGGCGGTCCTCGGCGCGATGCGCGCGGTGTTCGGCATCGTCACCGGTTCACTGCACCACCGTGTGCGCGGCGCACGGGCGGTCAGTCGCGGTGGGGGGATGTTCGTCGGAGCCTTCGGGGTCGTCTTCCAGGAATACGTCCGTCCGGAAGCAGAACCGGCCCGCACGACGCACCAGGGCGACGGGGGTCTCGGATGACCGGCTCGCAGGGGATGAAGGACCGGCTGAAGCGGTCACTCCCGATGATCGGTTCGATCGTCGAGGTGGAGACGACCATCCCGACCGTTGTGCTCACCTACGACGACGGCCCGGAACCGGTCGGCACAGCCGGTGTGCTCGCATCGCTAGCCGCCGCTGATGCGACCGCCACGTTCTTCGTCCTGCTCAGTCGTGTTCGGCGACACCCGGAGGTGCTGGCGGACATCCTCGCCGGCGGCCACGAGGTCGCCTTGCACGGTGTCGACCACCAACGGCTGACCGGATACAGCGCGGCGCAGGTGCAGCAGCGCACCCTCGATGCGAAGCACGAGTTGGAGGACGTCGCCGGGCGGTCGGTCCGCTGGTTCCGGCCGCCGTACGGCGCCCAACGATTCGGCACCTGGCGTGCGGTCAGACGGACGGGGCTGGACGTCGTCCTCTGGACTGCGACGACGTGGGACGCCCGCGACGTGAGTGAGCACGAACGCGTCGCGCACGCCGTCCGACATTGCTCGAACGGTTCCATCCTGCTCGCGCACGACGCGTTCGCCGGCCCGGCAGACGGCGTCGACGACGGACCGGAGCCTGTGCTCGACCGTGGCGCGCTCACGGCGCAGCTCCTCCAGGAGTTCGCCAGGCAGGGGCTCGTCGGCCGCTCACTCGGTGATGCCGTCACCGATGGCCGCGTGGTGCGGAGCGCCGTCTTCTCGAGCTGAGCGTCTCGCATCGAGCACGATTTCACCGTCATCCCCCGTCCGGGTGCCACTCGAAAGTGGACTCGGCACCGCGATGCCACCCCCATAGGCTCAAAAGCGGCTCGACGGGATCGTCGATGCCGCGATCGTCGATGAGGGGTGACGCGCATGATCGGACGAGACGGAGCCGGCCGCGTCGGGTACGCCGCTGGCGCCTTCGACCTCTTCCACGTCGGGCACCTCAACATCCTGAAGCATGCCAAGAGCGCGTGCGACTACCTCATCGCGGGCGTCGTCTCGGATGAGCTGCTGCGCACCCGCAAGCGCATCACCCCGGTCATCCCGCTCTCCGAGCGCCTGGAGATCGTCCGGAACATCGGTTTCGTCGACGAGGCCGTCGAGGAGACCTGGGACGACAAGTTGCAGGCGTGGGAAGCGCTCCGCTTCGACATCTTCTTCAAGGGTGACGACTGGCGTGGGACGACCGAGGGCAACCGGCTCGAAGCCGAGTTCGCGAAGGTCGGCGTCGAGGTCGTGTACTTCCCGTACACGATGAGCACGTCGAGCACGGCGCTGCGTCGTGCACTGGTCCTGCTCGAAGAGCAGACCGAGTACCAGCTCGCGGCCCAGGCCTGACACCGGCGGACGCGCCCCGCCGCCGGCCGCTGCGCCCGCTGTCCGGTGCTACCGCTTCGAGAACCGATCCGTCGCGTCGATGAGTGCGGACAGGATGCCGGGCTCGTCGAACGCGTGCCCGGCGTCCGGCACGATCGTCAGCTCGGCTTCCGGCCACGCCTTGTGCAGATCCCACGCGGTGAATGCTGGCGTGCACGCGTCGTATCTGCCCTGGACGATGACGCCGGGGATGTCGGCGAGCGTGCCGGCATCGCGGATCAACTGCTCGGGCTCGAACCAGCCGCCGTTCGTGAAGTAGTGGTTCTCGATGCGCGCGAACGCGACCGCGAACTTCGGGTCGGTGAATTTCGCGACGGTCTCCGGCTGGGGCAGGAGCGTGATGGTCGACGACTCCCAGGTCGACCAGGCGAGAGCCGCCGGCTCGTGCACGGCCGGGTCTGCGTCGAAGAGCCTGCGATGGTACGCCTCGATGAGACGGCGACGCTCTGCCACCGGGATCGGCGCGAGGAAGCCCTCCCACAGGTCGGGGAACAGTGCCGATGCCCCGCCCTCGTAGAACCAGTCGAGTTCGGCCGGGCGCAGGGTGAAGATGCCGCGCAGGACGAGTTCGGTGACGCGCTTCGGGTGCTTCTCCGCGTAGGCGAGTGCGAGGGTGCTCCCCCACGATCCGCCGAACACCTGCCACTTCTTGATGCCGAGCGACTTCCGCAGGGTTTCGAGGTCGGCGACGAGGTGCCAGGTCGTGTTGGTACTGAGGTCGGCTTCCGGCGCGCTCGCGTGCGGGGTGCTCTTGCCGCAGCCGCGCTGGTCGACGAGCACGATGCGGTACCGCTTGGGGTTGAAGAGGCGGCGGTGCACGGGGCTCGTGGCGCCGCCGGGGCCGCCGTGGAGGAACACGACGGGCTTGCCGTCCGGGTTGCCCGAGGTCTCCCAGTAGAGCTCCTGGCCGTCGCCGACGTCGAGCATGCCCGTCTCGTACGGTTCGATCTCGGGGTACAGCTCGGCCATTGCGGGTCCCATCCTCTTCAGCACCGACGTCGGGCGTCGGCGACGTGCACGTCAAGCTTGGCGTGCGCCCGCGCGATTGCGCGGAACGACCCGCGGTCGCCCCGGTCCCTGAGCCTGTCGAAGGGCCCGCCCCCTAAGCCCGTCGAAGGCCCCCTCAGAACTGCGACGCCGGAACCGAGAACGTGTCGCACGCCCCCGGCCCGCCGTTGTACCCGGCCATGAACCACTTCTGCCGTTGTTCGCTCGACCCGTGCGTCCACGATTCCGGATGCACCTGTCCGCCGGACGCCTGCTGGATGCGGTCGTCACCGACGGCGGCCGCCGCACTCAGCGCATCGCGGATCTGCGCCTGCGTGACCGGTTTGAGGAACCGGACGCCCCGCTCGTCGCTCGTGTCCGACGCAGCGGCCACCCATGCCCCCGCGAAGCAGTCAGCCTGCACCTCGATCCGCACCGAGTCGGACGCGGGCCCCGTGCCCTGACGGTTGGCCCGGTCCATGATCCCGGTGATCTGTTGGATGTGGTGGCCCCACTCGTGGGCGACGACGTACAGCTCGGCGAGCGGTCCGCCGGATGATCCGAAGCGGTTGCGGAGTTCGTCGTAGAAGCTCGTGTCGATGTAGATCGTCGCGTCCGGCGGGCAGTAGAACGGGCCGGTGGCGCTCGATGCCGCCCCGCACGCCGTGTTCGTCTGCCCCTCGAAGATGATGAATCCGGACGGCGAGGTGTAGCTCGCGCCGAGTGTCGGGAGTTCTGCCGCCCAGTACGCGTCGAGGGATTCGTATGCCCCGCCCATCCGGCAGTCGACGTTCGCGTTGGCGTCTGCGCCGGTCTTGCACTCTGCGGAGAGGTTCGTCTCCTCGCCGATCTGCTGCGTGCTGTTCCCGCCGCCGAGGATCCCGGTCAGGTCGACCCCGAGCAATTGGGAGATGAGCGCGATGGCGATGAGCCCGACGGCGCCGCCACCGACCGCGAGACCCGTGGTGCGTCCGCGGCGTTTGACCTTGTTGCCACTGATGTCGGCATCGTCGTTGAACGTCACCCTCGCACCCTATCGCTCCGCCCGTCCCCAGCCCACCCCTCCCTTTCAGCCCGCGAACTGTCACTCGTGGCTGGTAACCGGCCTGCCGAACCAGCCACGACTGGCAGCTCGCGGGCTTGTCGGCGGCGGATGGAGCGGCTAGCGCGACTTCTTCGGCAGCGACTTCTCGTCGACGGGTGCGTTCCCGGAGGCGCGCAGGGCTGCGAAGTAGTCTGCAGCCTCTTGCTGCCGCTCGGCCTCAGCACCGGATGCGATGGGCGCCCGCAGGTGCTCCTGCGAGTAGCCGAACGCCTCCACCAGGTCGAGCGCGTGCGGCCGCAACCGGGCGATGAGCCGATCGACGTACGCGCTCACGGCCTGCCCGCGCTGCGGCGACAGTCGGCCGTTGATGAGGTACCAGGCGAGGTGCTTCTCGATGAGCGACAGCCCGAACAGGTCGTGCAACCACACGAGCACCTGCTTCGTGCCGGCGTCCTGCACCTGCTCCAGGCCATCGGTGAACGCCTCCCACTGCAGCAGTTCGGCGTGCGCCCTGGCGGCCTCGATGAGTTCGTTCTGGTGCGCGTTGAAGAGGTCCGCCGCCGCCTGCTTCGAGAGCTTGTTCGCCCCGCGGAGCTTGGCTGCGACATCGGCGATCATCGTCTCGACGCGCTCGGTGAGCAGTTCCCGCTGAACGTTCGTCTCACGCAACTGGCTGACGGAACGCGCCGTCGACCCGAAGTCCTTGACCGTCTGTGCCAGGCTCCGCAGTCCGCTGCTGTTGACCGCCCGATCGGTCGCCTGCTCGACGACGTACCGCGCCATCGCACCGGCGTCCGCCTTCGCGAACTTGCGGCTGTAGTCGGTGAGCAGCCGCTTCGCGACGAGCTGCAGCAGGACGTTGTTGTCGCCCTCGAACGTCGCGTAGACGTCGAGGTCCGCCCGCAGCCCGGTGAGGCGGTTCTCCGCCAGGAAGCCGGCGCCGCCACAGGCTTCACGTGCCTCCTGCAGCGTGTCGAGCGCGTGCCAGGTCGACAGCGGCTTGAGCGCGGCCGCGAGCGTTTCGAGGTCCTGGCGGTCGTCGTCGCTGTCGGCCTTGCCGCTGAACACCTCGTCGAACTTCACCAGCAGTCGATCGTGCGCGAAGATCTGCGCGTACGTCGTCGCCAGGCGGGGCAGCAGCCGTCGCTGGTGGCGCTGGTAGTCGAGGATGACCTCCTCCTCGAGGTCGCTCGCCGCGTTGAACTGCCGACGCTGCGAACCGTAGGTGATCGCGATCTGCAATCCCAGCGCAGAAGCGGCCGTCGATGCGCCGTCGAGCGACACCCGTCCCTGCACGAGCGTGCCGAGCATCGTGAAGAACCGCCGACCGGGGCTCGCGATGGGCGAGGAGTACGTGCCGTCCTCGGCCACGTCGCCGTACCGGTTCAGCAGATTGGTGCGCGGGATCCGGACGTCGGTGAAGTGCAGACGACCGTTGTCGATGCCGTTCAGGCCGCCCTTGAGACCGTCGTCCTCACCGCCGATGCCAGGCAGGAACTCGCCGTCCTCGCCGCGGATCGGCACGTAGAAGCAGTGCACGCCGTGGTTCACGCCGTTCGTGACGAGCTGCGCGAACAGCGTTGCAGCCTTGCCATGGACGGCCGCATTGCCGAGGTAGTCCTTCCACGCTGCACGGAACGGCGTGTTGATGACGAACTCCTGCGTGTCGGGGTCGTACGTCGCGGTCGTCGCGATGGAGGCGACATCGGATCCGTGCCCGGTCTCCGTCATCGCGAATGCGCCCGGGATGTCGAGGTTCATCGCGCCGGGCAGGAACGCGTCGTGGTGCGGAGCCGTGCCGAGGTGGAGGATCGCGGCGCCGAAGAGGCCCCACTGCACACCGGACTTGATCTGCAGGGACGGGTCGGCGAGGACGAGTTCCTCGAACCCCGCGATGTTGCCGCCGTGGTCGTCGCCGCCACCGAGACGCTTCGGGAAGGCACGGTGCACCTGGCCGTTCTCGACGAGCAGCTTCAACTGATCGAAGACCCTGGCGCGATGCTCGTCGAGGGTCTGCCCCTCGATGCGCTGCATCTCAGGCTTCGCGGACAGTGCACGGGAAGCGAGGCGGGCCTCAGGCCATGTGCCGAGGAGCTGCTTCGCGAGCGCGTCCACATCGATGCGCGCATCCGAGGGGGCGACGTCCACTGCTCCCGAAACCGCTGCGCTCGTCCTGACCGCCGTGTCGACCATCTGTGCATCCCTGCCTTTCGCCAATGAAATCCACCCTCATGGTAGGTGTGTCACAGGAAACGCGCGAAGAGTCTGTGGGTATCGCACAAGAGCGTCTCGGGCGTCGGGTTGCGTGATTGGACTTACCCCACATCCGTTTGCCCTTCGACAAGCTCAGGGACCGGCCACCCGGTCCCTGAGCCCGTCGAAGGCCCCCGGTCCCTGAGCTTGTCGAAGGGCCCACCCCAAGCCTCAGCCCACCATCACCCCGGACGCCACCACCCGATCCCGCACCCACAAACGCACCGTCCGCCCGAACAGCTCAGGATCGTCGATGTTCCACATGTGCCCGACCCCTGGCGCCACCGCCGCGACTGCTCCGGGCATGACCGACGCGATCACCGTCGTCGAGCGGCGCGCGACGCGCGGTTCCTTTGCCCCTGCGAGGACGAGCGTCGGCACGTCCACGCTCTCCAGTCCCCGCAACGACACCCCCGAGAAGATCTCCTCGACGATGCGACGGTAGTCATCCGTCCGCATGGGCGGGCTCTCCGCCAGGTACTCGTCGCGGGCGCCGCCACGCAGGTTGAGCGCTCCGGCGGACAACCGGTGGAACAACGCGGTACCTGCGAGCGGCGCGAACGCCCACTGCATCCATCTGATCGTCCGGTTCACCGGAATCGCGACCATGCCCGTCAACACGGCGGAACGGACGAGTTCCGGCCGTGTCGCGAGCAGGCGGAGCCCGACGTCGGCGCCCATCGACAGGCCGACGATGTGCGCCCGACCGCCGATCGCGAGCCGCTCGATCAGCTCGGCGACGAGCGCCGCCGTCGCGTCGAGCGATTCCCACGGCAGCGCGAAACTCCGGCCGGACCCCGGGGAGTCGATGGCGATGCGGTGGTACTCGGGGAGGTCCGCGATCTGGCGGTCCCACATGCGTCTGGTGACGCCGGCGCCGGGCAGGAAGACGATCGTGGACGGCTGATCAGGGCCGCCTGCGGGATGACCGGCGGCGGCTGGCGCGAACTCCGCGTATCCGAGTGTCACGGTGGGCCGTCGATCATCAGCGGTCATGCGGCAACCCTAGCCGGAGGCCGTTCGCTTCGGGCACTTCGACAAGCTCAGTGACCACCCCACCGGTCCCTGAGCCTGTCGAAGGGCCCCGGTCCCTGAGCCTGTCGAAGGGTCCACCCCGGCACAGCCGACGCCACACCCCGAACGACTCAACCGCCGACGTGCGCCGCAACTGCCTCGATAAGCGCCTCGCCGTACGACTCCAGCTTCTTCGCACCGATACCCGTGATGCCGTCGAGCTCCGCGAGCGACGCGGGCTTCGTCGTCGCGACCTCGCGCAGCGTCGCATCACCGAACACGATGTACGCGGGCACGCCCAGCTCCTTGGCCGTCGCGGCACGCCACGCACGCAGCCGCTCGAACAGTTCCGCGGCAGCCGGCTCGAGCGCCGCGTTGGCTGACGAACCGCCCGACCGCGACGAACGGGACGACGAGGACCTCGCAGCACGCTCCGGCTCACGACGCATCGCGACCGGTCTCGCACCGCTCAGCACCTCTGCGCTGGCCTCGGTGAGCCCAAGTGTGCCGTACTCGCCCTGCGTTGCCAGCAGGTCGCGCGCCAACAGTTGACGGACGACGCCTCGCCACTCCTGCTCGCTCAGGTCCTCGCCGATGCCGAAGGTTGCCAGTTCGTCGTGGCGCTGCTGAGCGACCCGGTCCGTGCGCTTGCCACGCAGGATGTCGATGATCTGCCCGGCGCCGAACGACTGGTTGCGCTCCCGCTTCAACCGCACGACGGTGGAGAGCAGCTTCTGCGCCGGGATGGTGCCGTCCCAGGTGACGGGCGGTTCGAGGCAGGTGTCGCAGTTGCCGCATCGTTCCGACGCCTGCCCGAAGTAGCGGAGCAGGTTGACGCGACGGCAGTCGACGGTCTCGCACAGCGCGAGCATGGCGTCGAGGTGCGCGCTCATGTTGCGCTGGTGCGCGAGGTCGCCGGCGGACTCCGCGATCATGCGCCGTTGCTGCACGACGTCCTGCAGCCCGTAGGCGAGCCACGTGACGGACGGTTCTCCGTCTCGACCGGCACGCCCGGTCTCCTGGTAGTAGCCCTCGACGCTCTTGGGGAGGTCGATGTGCGCCACGAAGCGCACATCCGGCTTGTCGATGCCCATGCCGAACGCGATCGTCGCGACGACCACAACACCGTCCTCACGCAGGAATCTCGACTGCGCCGCGGCGCGAACCCTGGCGTCGAGACCCGCGTGATACGGAACGGCGTCGATCCCGTTGCTCTGCAGCAGTTGCGCCGTAGCCTCGACCGTCTTGCGGCTGAGGGCGTAGACGATGCCGGCGGTGCCGACCGGCTGCTCCTTGATGAAGGCGACGAGCTGCTTGCGCACCTCGTTCTTCGGCACGATCCGGTACTGGATGTTCGGTCGGTCGAAGCTCGACACGAAGTGCTTCGCCGTGTCGAGGTGGAGGCGTTCGGTGATCTCGCGGTGCGTCGCATCGGTCGCCGTGGCGGTCAGGGCGATGCGCGGCACGTCCGGCCAGCGTTCGGCGAGCTCGCCCAGCTGCAGGTAGTCGGGCCGGAAGTCGTGCCCCCACTGCGACACGCAGTGGGCTTCGTCGATGGCGAAGAGGGCGATGGTGCCCTGTTCGAGGAAACGGCGCGTCGCCTCGGAACTCAGCCGCTCCGGGGCGACGTAGAGGAGGTCGAGTTCCCCGGACAGGTACGCCCGCTCGACGCGGTCCCGTTCCGCCGGATCCTGGGTGGAGTTGAGGAACGCAGCCCGGACGCCGACCGCGAGCAGCGCATCGACCTGATCCTGCATGAGTGCGATGAGCGGAGACACCACGATGCCGGTGCCCTCACGCAGGAGCGCGGGGATCTGGTAGCAGAGGCTCTTGCCGCCACCGGTGGGCATGAGCACGACCGCGTCGCCACCGCCGGCGAGTTGCTCGATGATCTGCTGCTGCTCGCCTCGGAACGAGTCGTACCCGAAGACGGTGTGGAGCGCCTCGGCCGCCGTCGCGAATTTCTGACCGGCCGCACGAACGGGTGCCGCTACCCGCGTCGGGGAGCCACTTCGACCGGGTGCGCCGATTCCCGGGCCGCCGCGCTGCGCGAATGCCCCATCTGGGAACGGCGCCTCCGCGAAGTCCGGCGGGACGTCATCGTACGGGATGTCGTCGAAGGGTGGAGCGTCGTCGAACGGGGCGTCCTCGTCACTCGGGATCCACTGCGGTTCGGCGCTCCAACTCATGCGTCGATCGTATCTGGCGGAGCTGACAGGGCTGGCCGTTCCGGAGAAGCTGTGGAAGGCATCGGCGGGTCCTGCGCCTGTGGAGGAAGCCCGGATGTGTACGCCCACGAGACCGTGTTCGGTGCAGCTCTGCGTCACCCGAGCGGATCGGCGATCTCCACCACGAGATCGGCCCGACCGGCGCTCGCCTCGATGAGTCGCGCATTCGGTTCGTCGACCTCGGCGGCCCACGCCTGCGCATCGGCCTCTGACCGCCCGAACAGCCGGTGTCGTGCGACGAGCCGTCCGATGCGCACCTCCTGCGGCACCCGGAGGAACCAGGCCTCGTCGAGCAGGGCCGCGGCATCGCTCCATCCGTCCCGGTCGAGCAGGAGGTAGTTCCCCTCCACGATCACGATGCGGGCGTCTGCGCCGATCCGCACGCTCCCCGCGATCGGTTCCTCGATCGACCGTTCGAAGCGCGGCGCGTACACGTCGGGACGTCCAGGCAGCCCTCCGTCGCGGATCCGTCGCAGCAGCGCCGTGAACCCGGCGGCGTCGAAGGTGTCCGGCGCCCCCTTCCGATCACTGCGACCGAGCGCATCCAGCTGCACCTGCGCGAGGTGGAATCCGTCCATCGGCACGAGGGCGACGGCATCGTCCACGCCGGTTCGGTCCCGCAGGGTAGCGACGAGCAGTTCCGCGAGCGTCGACTTCCCGGAACCGGGGGCGCCGACGATCCCGACGATCACCCGTCCGCCCGGCCGCTCAGCTGCGAGCCGTTCTACCCGGTCGACGAGTTCGGCAAGGGTCACATCGGTCATCGCCCCAGCTTGCCACGCCCCACGCGCCCGAAATGCTCCGCGTTCGGAGCTCTCTGAGTCGGAAGAACGAGCTGTGGGCCGGCTGCACTCTGCAACCGGCCCACTGCTCAGCCCCAGAACGGAGGCGTCCAGCTCTACCCGAAGGTGAACGAGTAGGCCTGCAGCCCCTTCGGCAGGGTGACCTCGATCGTCCCGGAGCCGCTCGACTTCGTCTTCAACAGCTCGTAGGAGTTCGGCGTGCCCGACACCTCGATCGGCTTCTGCGCCTTGCCGTTGACCGTGTAGTTCACCGTGCCCGTCCCTGCGAGGACCATCCGGACCTCGTTGCCGGTGTATTCGAGCCTGATCTTGGCCGTGTCATCGGTCGGTGTGACGTACTGCGTCTGCAGATCCCACGCCCCGTCGAGTGCGAAGGAGTCCTTCGCCTGGCTCTTCGGGAGGGTGAAGTCCTTCGTCGCGGCGGAGTACTTCTCAGCGCCGGAGTAGTTCACGACCTTCGTGGTTCCGAGGTACGTCTCCGGTGTCGTCGTCCCGGCTGTCGGGGTGTCGTCGGCGATCTCGGTCGCCGCCGGCAGGTTCGTGCCCGGCTTCGCATCGTCCAGCAGCTGACGGATGAGCTGCTCGGTGGTCGCGTATCCGCCCTCACCGAACTGCACCTGGCGGACCGTCCCCGATGCATCGATCAGGTAGTGCGCCGGCCAGTAGCGGTTGCGGTAGTTGGTCCAGGTGGAGAGGGAGTTGTCGATGGCGACGGGGTACTTGATCCCGAATCCCTCGGCCCCGGCCTTCACATTGGCGGGTTCCTTCTCGAACGCGTACTCCGGGGAGTGCACGCCGATGACTTCCAGCCCGTCCTTCTTGTACGTGTTGTACCAAGCGGTGATGTGGGGCAGCGACCGCTGGCAGTTGATGCAGGAGTACGCCCAGAAGTCGATCAGGACGACCTTGCCCTTGAGGGACTTGAGGTCGATCACCTCGTTGCCGGGCGTGTTGAACCACTCCGTGATGCCCGTGAGGCTCGGTGCCGTTCCACAGCTCTGCAGGGTCGGCGAACCGTTCGTGCACTTGCTGAGGTCCTTGTTCTCGTTGTTCACGAGCCCGCCGAGGTCGAGTGCCTTCGAGACCTGCTCGGAGGAGTTGAACTGCTCCTGGATGCCGGCCGTGTAGTCGGGCAGCAGGCGCTGGAGCGCCGCGGGGAGGTTGAAGACGAGGCCGATGGCGAGGGCCACCATGAGGATGCCGCCCGTCATGCGGATGCCGCGCTGGTGCTTGCGGAAGGTGCGGACGCGTTCTGCGACACGTCGGCCGGCGAGCGCGAAGATGAGCAGCGGGATGGCGGCGCCGAGCGCGAACGTGACGGTCAGGACGATCGTCTCCGGACCGATGCGGCCGGTGGAGCCGGCGACCGTGATCGCCGCGAGCACGGGACCAGCGCACGGTACGTACACGGCGCCGAGGCCGACGCCGAGCAGGAATCCGCTGCCTTCCGTGCCGACGTTGCGCTGCGGGATCCAGGAGAACGGCTTCTCCAGGATGTGCTCGAAGGCAGGGAAGATGAGGCCGGCGCCGATGAGCAGGAGCACGATGATGCCCGCGTAACGGAGCACGTCCTGCGGCAGTCCGAGCAGCGCGAGGATGAGGGACCCGACGAGTGTGAAGAGGCTGAAGCTGACCACGAGGCCGAGGATCACGAGGTAGGGGCGCCAGCGCGAGGCCAGCTGGGGTTCTGCGGCAGCGGTCGAACTGCTCGACGCGGCCGAGCCGGTCGAACCTGCTGCATCGGTCGCGGTCGCGACGGCGGTCGCCGTGCCTCCGCCGACTGCTGCCGAGGTCGTGCCCGCTGTCGATCCGGCGGCGCCTGCTGCTGCGACTCCCGCCGCATCGGCAGCGGCTGCACCGTTCCGGTCGGCCTTCCGTTGCGCACGCTTGGACAGGTTGGTCTTGTCCCCGCGGGCGCTCTGGGCGCCTCCGGAGAAGAAGATGACTGGGAGCACGGGGAGGATGCACGGCGAGATGCCCGTGATGAGTCCCCCCAGGAACCCGATGATGGCGAGGGTGAGCACTGTGTCCTCCGTCTGTGGTGCCGCGATGCCGATGGCGTGACGCCGACCCGGCGGGTGCACCGGGGCTGCGTTTCGCTGGCTCCGGCTGATGTGGTGTTCGGCGCGGAGGCCCGATCCGTTTGGACGGTGTTCTGTTCGCAATTCAGGAGACGTGCGGCGCGTCGGGCCGTACGACGCGGTTTTCCGGGCGACACGCCGGGGCCCTCCTGAGTTGTGAACACCGCATGTGGACGCACGCGTATCGGGTACCGCACTGCTCATCAAACCTCCTGGTACGCTCAGTTGGCTACGCCACGACCACACCGTTCTTTGGGGGAGATTTGAGTCACGACGATCCGATGCAGCGGCCCGAGCCGCCAGCGCCGATGCAGCACCAGCCACCGCCCCAGCACCTGCCGCCCCAAGACATGCCCGCCCAGCCCCCGCCCGCCGGCCCTCCGCAAACTCCGCCACGGCAGCGCTCACCATTCGTGGCGATCCTCGCCGCGCGCAGCGGCCCGGCCGCGATCATCGCGGCCATCGCCATCGGCACGACCTTCGCCATCGCCTTCCTCGCGACGATGGTCACCTGCTTGACCATGGACACGCCGATCCCCGATCTCTCGCTCCTCGTCACGGCCCCCGTGCAGCTGCTCGGAGCTGCCGTCGGCGGCATCGCCACCGTCGCGGCCGTCATGGACGGACTGGGCACCGATGCGGTCTTCGGATTGTCCGCATTCTGGATGCCTGCCGGTCTCACCGCGACGCTCACCGCCGCCCTGTTCTGCGCAGCGGTGGTCGACGAGCGACGCGCGCCGTCGACTGTCCGCGCGCGATGGATCTCAAGCGCGCTGACCGGTCTCGTGCTCGCGATGGCGCTCCTCATCTCGACCGCGGTCGCGCGAGCGGTCGTGTCACCCGGCGGGTTCACCGTCGGCGCGACAACCGCCTCCTTCACCCTCGTGATCGGTTCGCTGCTCATCGGAACACTCGTCCCGTTCCTCGCACGGACGGTCGTCGCCGGCCGGGCGACCGGGCGCCCGCTCTCTGCAGCGGGTGGATCGATGATGCGCGCGTTCTGGCCGACCGTCACCGCGGCGTCGGTCTATGCGGTCGTCGGAATCTTCGTCGTCACGGTCGTCGGCAGCCTCGCGGCGCTCAGCAGCGGTACGCCGCCGAACGCACTCATCTCGGCCGTGCTCTGGGGTCCAACGGCCGCCTTCGCCGGCTTCGCACTGCTGAACTTCTCCGCCGTCACCGTCGGCATCACACCCGCCTCGGTCCTCACCGGCAACACAACCACCTGGTTGCCGACGTCCGCGTCGCCCTGGGTGAGCGTTCTCGCCCTCATCCTGCTCGTGGTCCTGGTCGTCTCATCGAGCCTCCTGCTGATGCTCCGCCGACCGATCTCGGCGACGACGGTGCCGAGCTGGTTCGTCACCGTTGGTGTCTTCGCCGGGCTCGGTGTCGCCGTGTCCGTCTTCGGGAGCATCACCGGTCAACTCGCTCCGTCACGAGTAGCGGGCCTCTTCGATTCATCGTTCGGATCGCAGACCACCTCACTGACGACCATCGGTGCCGCACCGTGGACGTTCCTCGTGTTCGCCGTGATCGGCGTCGCCGTCGAGGCGTCGGCCAGGTTCATCGCACCGACCATCGCGAGCGCGCTTCCTCCCCGGATGACGTCGATGCTCGCGTCCTTCGGGCGCTCCGTCCCGGTCAACAGCATCCCGGCGCCGGTCGCCGACGCGCTCCCCCTCAACGAAACGACACCCACCGCCATGACTTCTGCACCAGACGCAACACCGTCGAATCCAGCCGCGAGCGTCCCAACCGCGCACGCGGAGGCGGCTAACGCCGCCGGTCCGCTCCGATCGACCGGCGAGGTCCCGCCACTCCAGCCTGCCCCCCCGGACCGATGACGCAGCGCCCGTCATCCTGCCGATGTCATCTGAGAAGAAGAAGCGGCTCATCACGGCGGTTGTGATCGCCGGAGGGTCGCTCGCGGTCATCGCCATCGCAGCCGTCACTCTCAGCATCGTCAACGCGCAGGTCTTCAGTCCTCAGCAACGCGTCAGTGCGTACCTCGACGATGTCATCGCCGGCGAGGCGAGCGCCGCCCTGGACAGCGCCGATGTCAACGCCAGGCGCTCGGATCGGGTCCTGCTGACGGATGAGATCCTGCGGGCGACTGAATCCGGGATCACGGGCTACACGATCGTGTCCTCCACGGTCACGAACGGAAGCGCCCAGGTCATCGTGGACATCGACCAGGATGGCGAGACGCACGACTCCGTCTACTACCTGTCCTCCACCGGGAAGAGCTGGCTCGTCTTCGACCAATGGCGACTCGACAACCCGCAACTCCCGAAGATGCTGCTCACGGTACCGACGAGCATCGACGAGATCGAGGTCAACGGCGCAGCTGTCGACCTCGATGATGTGACCCGCGACGAATTCGGAACCGTGGAACTCCCGCTCTTCCCCGGCGACTATGAGGTGCGCATCCCCAAGGACTCCGAGTGGTTCAGCGGAACAACGGGCACTGTTCGCGCGGACGTGAGCGGCCTCGCGATCGGCAAGATCGAGCTGACGCCGACGAAGGAACTGTCCGCAGAGGTCGATCAGCAGGTCGGCGAGCTCCTCGCCGCATGCGCGGCTCAGGCGGTGTTGCGGCCGACGGGTTGCCCGTTCCAGTCGTTCGCATTCAGCGAGGTGAGCGACGTCTCGTGGACGATCGGTGCACAACCCACCATCACGATCGAGTACGAACCGTATTCATCGAGCTGGACGATGCGGTCGGAAGCGGACGGGCAGGCGACGGTGACCTACAACTCGCTCAGTTCATTCAGCGGCGGCCCCAAGTCGGACACCGATCCGTTCCGGGTGTCGGGAACGATCACGTTCGAGAAGGGCGACCCTGTGGTGAAGCTCTCCAAGTGGTGAGCTGTGGCGTGGACTTCGCCGGGGCGGCCTGACACGACCAGCTCCCCGTCGACTCCGACGGTCCTGCACTGCCCCGTCCCAACCAGCCCGGACCCACACCGAACGCCGCGGCGGCGATCTCCTCGCCCGCCGCGGCGTTTCGCGTACCCGCCCTGTTCGCAATTCAGGAGCGCCCTCGGCGTGTCGCCTGCAAGCACCCGAATGCGGGTCGACACGCCCGGGCACTCCTGAATTGCGAACCGGGATTCCGCGTGTTCGCAGGGATTCTGCACAAATCGGGAATGAATTCCGACGAATTCCAAACCGGCAGGTGTGGGGCTCCGAAGGTGTCTGTGAGGGTCGCCTCCCGGGAAACATCCCGAAGCACCACGGAGGCAACGAATCATCGCCTCACAGTTCACCACCGCACCACCACAGCTTCATTCATCAAAGGAGAATCACATGCGCATCAACAAACGGCACACCGTTGCAGCACTCGCGATTGCAGCGATCGCCACGTTCGGACTCGCAGCATGTTCGAGCGGCTCCAGCTCCGACAGCGCCGCAACCAGCGCCCCGAAGACCTCTGAGTCGTCCGCCCCGGCCATGACGGCCGACCCGGCAGCCGACCTCGTCGGCCCCGGTTGCGCCGCATACGCAGCTCAGGTGCCGTCCGGCCCCGGTTCCGTCGTCGGCATGTCGACCGACCCGGTCGCCGTCGCAGCGTCGAACAACCCGCTCCTCACCACGCTGGTGGCTGCGGTGTCCGGCAAGCTGAACCCCGACGTCAACCTCGTCGACACGCTCAACGGCTCCGAGTTCACGGTCTTCGCACCGGTGGACGACGCCTTCAAGAAGATCGATGCAGCGACGATCGACTCCCTGAAGACGCCTGAGGGCGCGGCGACTCTGTCGAAGATCCTCACGTACCACGTGGTCCCCGGCCAGATCGCTCCTGATGCCATCGACGGCACCAAGACCACGGTCGAGGGTGGAACGCTCGACATCAAGGGCAGCGGAGACGACATCACCGTCAACGGTGCGAAGGTCATCTGCGGTGGCGTCCACACCGCCAACGCGACCGTCTACCTCATCGACTCGGTCCTGATGCCTCAGTAATCGCATCCGCTTCACGCAGAACGCCCGTCATCCTTCTGGATGGCGGGCGTTCTGCTGTTCTGCTCTGTCCTGCGGTCCTGCCGGCCTCCCCCGCCATCCCCGACCCTGCCCGCGAACTGTCACTCGTGGCTGTTCTCGGAGTGCCAGAGCAGCCACTGCTGACAGCTCGCGAGCTGTCAGCAGTGGCGGTTCTGGGCGGCCTATTCCAGCCACGAGTGACAGTTCGCGAGCTTGGGGGAAGACGAACGGACGACGGACGACTACGCCTTGCGACGCGTCACGAACAGGAGCGCGATGCCTGCCAGCACCACGATCGCGATCGCACCGACGATCCACCAGACGTCACCGCTCGGCGCCGAAGACGCGGAGGCGGAGGACGACGGCTCATCGCTCGCAGCGGGCGCCGGCTCCACAACGGCTCCGGCCTTGGCACACGGCGGCGTCGAAACACCCGTCGCGAGCTCCTGCCCGACGGCCGGCGCCCACGTGAACGTGTAGCTGCCGGACAGCGGGTGCCCGTCGGTCGACACGAGCTGCCACGTCACCGTGTACACGCCCGGCTGCCCGAACTGCACGGGCATCACGAGCGCCGGACCGTTGACGGCGGCGCACGCAGTTCCGTAGTAGAGCTTCTCCGTCCCTGGCCCGCTCACCTGGATCTGGTTCGCGTTGCCGGCTTCGCCGAGGTCGAGCAGATTGTCATTCGTGGTGATGACGATCTGCCCGGGCTGCTCGGTGACCGTGCTGTCCTTCTCCGGGGTGGTCGACAGGATCGTGTTGTGCGCGGAGGCAGGTGCGGCCACCCCGCCGACGACGATCCCCGCGACCACGGGAACGGCGATGAGGGCGGCCGCCATCGCGACGACCGCCGTCCGGAATCGCTGCGTCACAGTCATTCGCCGCCCTTGTTCGTGTTGTCGGAGTCGGTCGTGCCAGAGGTCGTACTCGTGCCGGAGGTGCCACCCGATGCACCAGCGCCGGCTCCAGCCGCCGCACCGCGTCCACGGCGGGCGGATACGGCGACGACGATGCCGACGGCGCCGAGCGCGAGCCCAGCGATGCCGAGGACCCGACCGAGGACGTCGACCGATGCTCCGGTGGACGTCGCAGCGTCGTCGTGCGCTGCGGGGGTGGCGGAGTCGCCATCGCCGTCACCGTCGTCATCGCCGTGTCCGTGTCCGGAGGCCGCTGCCGCCGGTCCGACGGCGACCGTCGGTGCGGGCGATTCGAGCGACTCCGGGTCCTGCCCCTTCTTCGCGACCTGGTCCCACACCGTCTGTCCGACCTCGCACGTCTGCGTCACCGGGAACACGAGCGAGGTGTTCGCGGCGTCGGCCGGCAGCTGGACCTGGAACGAGACGGTGTCGCGGTAGCCGTCGGCGAGCGGGGTCTTCGCCGTGTAGACGACGGTGCCGACGCGCTCGGCGAGCTGGTTGCCGTGCGCATCGGTCACGGGCTTCGCGAGCGGGACCAGGTTCTTGGCGATGTCCCAGTTGGCGTCCACCGTCGGGGTGACCGCGTTGATCTCCTCCGGGATCTGGAAGGTGAGGCTCGTGGTGGGCGAGCCCTCGCAGCCGTGGCCAACCGCGAAGGTCAGGACGGCGTAGGAACCGGCAGCGCCGCTGGACGGGTCGACGCTCACGTGAGCGCTCGCGGCGAGCGGCGCGCCGACGGCGAGCAGCGCTCCGCCCCCGAGTGCGGCGAAGGCGATCGCGCCGTTGCGGATCTTGCCGGCGCGTGCAGAACGGCCTGAGGCGGCGGGCGCAGCGGAAGCGGGGACGGCGTTGTTGGACGTGTTGGTGTTCATCTGTGGTCGTTCCTGTCGACATGGTCCGTCGGGAGGCGGCATCGTGCGGCCCCGAGGGACGGGAAAAGGGGAATGTGGTGCTGTTGGTGCGCTGGCCGTCAGACGGCTGCGGACAGCATCGGGGGTCCCCGGTGTCGCAGGTGGAGCAGGATGACGCCCATCCGGCGGGGGCGCGAGTTGGTGCGCGCCCAGCGGACGGAGCGGGGCGATGGGATGAGTGCTGGAGCGGACATCGCGAGCGCCGGCAGGACGCGGACGCGGAGGGCGGCGACTGCCGCGCGCATCCAGCGCTCCGCGAAGAGGATCGCGGCGATCGTCACGACGGCGGCGCCGATGTGGGCGAACCACATGCCCGTCGACCCGTGGACGTGGGCCGCAGATGCGCCGGCACCGTGGACGACCTGCATCTGGATGACCCCGCCGTGGTGGTGCGCGCCCTGGACGATGCCGGAGGACACGACCGACGCGGACGTCGATCCGGGCGAGATGCTGAACAGGCCGTGGTAGCCGAGCTGACTGATCAGGACGGACAGGGCGATGCCGGCGCGGTTCACCCGACGGCCGGCGAGGGCGATGCAGACGAGCACGGCGAAGGTGAAGCCGACCACGAGGACGAACCCGGACGGGGCGATGGCCCCGCCGATCGTGTGCGAGAGCGCGGCGGCGAAGGTCGCGAATGCGGCAGCGGCGGACCCGCGGGCGACTCGTGCCCACCGTTCGCTCATGCTGCCCTCCGGACCTGACTCGACGTGTGCTCTCAGGCTACCCGACGGTTGGGCGGTTCTTGCGATGCGGCGAGCGCTTCACGAGGGGATGAACAGCAGCACGATGCCGGCGATGAAGGACACTGCGCCGACCCCGGCCGTGATCGAGAACAGCAGGCGGAGGGCCCGCGTGCGGTCGGCGCGGCGTCGGAATCGCGCGTTCGAGGGTTTCCGGTCCGAGTAGAAGACGACGGCCTCGTCCGGGTTCCGGAGCGCCGCGTACTCCTCGTCGGTGACGGGCCGCGAGAAGAGTTCGCTGCCCTCGGTCATCCATCTGACCTCACGCGTGGCCGAGCCATCTTCCGCCACCGTCCCGTCGACGATGACCGCGTGCGTCTCGACCCAGGTGCCGTCGGCGGCACGGACGATGAGGAGGATAACGAGCACCACGGCGGCGCAGCCGAAGCCGATCCAGGTGAAGACCTCGAGGATGAGCCCGATCAGGTCGTGGATGTCCACATCGCCATGCTACTGGCGCGGCGCCCCCTGAGGCGTGCGACAGGCGTCGTCGTCCAGCAGGCGTCCCGCGCGACACCCGACCACGGCAACACCTGTCGGTTCATGAATATGCCATATGTGTATATGTTTAATGGCCAACAGTGGAACGGGGGGTCGTGTGTCTGAAGCGTCGAGGACTGGGGCGGGATCGCCGTTCCGGATCGACCCGGTGTCATCCATCGAAGCGCCCGTCTCATCACCGCCATCGGTCGCTCCGCTCGAGCTCTTGTGTCTGGCTGTGCTGGGCGGCCTGGTCACGGTGCCGGAGTTCTGGGAGGCGTTCTCCGGGTGCCGTGTTGTGATGCCGGCGCCGCCGTATCAGGGGATGGCGCTCCTGCGGTCCTCCGACGGCCGGTGGATGGGCGTCGCAGCGTCCAGTCCGGAACGGTTGGGTGCGTTCATCCGGCGGGATGTGAGCTGGGTCGAGCTGACCGGTGCGGAACTGCTGGCGCTCCCGGTGTTGCCGCGGGTGCTGATGCTCGAACCGGGGTGCGCGCATCAGTTGGCGGTGGACCTCCGGGCAGAAGGGGCCGCCCCGTCGATCCTGACCAGGGGGCAGGCAGGGCCGCGACTCATCGGAATCGAGCAGGGGTCCGGCGGAGGGCTCCATGGAGTGATCGTTCAGCGTGCCGAAGGTGCCGCGTGAGCCGGTTCACGGTCGACGCGTCCGTTCTCGCCGACGCCGCCGCGGTGGCCGCCGAACTCGGAACGTGGAAGATCGCGACCGGTCTCTCCGATCTCCCCACCGGGTCAGAGCAGCTCGGACACGCAGGTCTCGCCGATGCGCTCGCGACGTTCCGGTCGAGGTGGGAGACGGGCGCATCGGAACTCGTCGAGGACGTCCGCACCGTCGGCGCATCACTCGCCGGTGCCGCTGCGGAGTACAACCGGTTGGATGACGCGGTCGGGTCGATGCTCACCGCGCCGCCGCGGGAGCCGTCACCGTGGCGGGTCGGGCCGCCACTGGGCGGTCCTGCGCCGGGCGGTTCCGCGCCGCGCGGTGGTGGCCGGTGACCGGGTGGTGGGGTGGCGCCCCCGGCCTCGCAGACACCCTCGCCCCTGACGCGCTGCTCCCCGGGGACCTTGGAGCGATCGACCGCGGACTCGAAGCATTCGAGCAGACGATGCAGGAGTGTTCCGCGGTCGCGGAGGCGCTCGGGAGGATCACGGTCGGCGAATGGACCGGTCCAGCTGCGGATGACTTCCGGACGGAGTTCTCCGGCATGCCTCAGGCCTGGGTCGATGCGAGCGCGGCAATGGCGCGCGCCCACACGACCCTCGACGACTACCGCAGCGCGTTCAACCGTTGCCGGGCAACAGTGGACGAGGCGATCGGCCGGTGGAAGCAGGGCGAGTGGCTGACCGAGCAGGCGATGGTGGACCATCAGGCGCAGCATCAGTGCGCCGTCGATGCGAACCCGGCGGCATTCATCGGCGCGATCATCCCCGTGCTTCCGTTCGACCCAGGCGCCCGCGCCCGCGCGGAGGCGGAAGCCGACCTCGAATCGGCGAGGCGATATCTCGTCGTTGCCGGTGACGACGCCGCCGAAGCGATCCGCGCCTGGGCGGCCTCGGCGCCTGAGCAGCCGTTCTGGGAGGGGTTCTGGGACGTCGCCGGCAAGGTCGCGGTCTTCCCGGGGGAGTTCGTCGAGGGATTCCTGCTCTCCGGATGGGACACACTCGCCGGGGTCTGGGAGTTCTCCCCCGTCAGTCATCTCATCCGGCTCGTCGCCGAAGGCCCTGCCGCCGAGTGGGAACACCTCCAGGAGGTCGGTAGCGGGTTCGCTGCAACGGCCGGAGCCCTCGCGAGTGATCCGTTCGGCACAGCCGGGGCCATCGTCGATGAACTCTTCGGCCTCTACGACTGGTCTGAACATCCTGGCCGCGTCGTCGGACGCTTCGCATTCTCGGGCGCAGGCCTGCTCGCTGGAGGCGGCGGACTCGCCGGCACCGCGGGCTCGGGTGCCGGCAGGCTCGGCCCCATCGCCGGCGCTACCGCCCGCGGCCTCGACGACATCCCGAAGATCCCCGCGCCGATCCCCGTCACCGGCACCCTCCCCATCGATCGCATCGAGCGGCTCTTCGCGAAGGGCGACGCGGCAGCGCCGTTGAGCGTCGGCGGGAAAGAAGTGCTCTCGACCCCCAACAAGACGGGTTCGACACGGCTCTACGACACCGCTGACATCCCCGACGCTGAACTCGCCACCGAAGCACGACGCATCGCCACCGAATTCGCCGGAGGCAAAGAACTCACCCCAACGAGTGATCCACAAGTGTGGAACGTCAAGCTCGACGACGGCAGCAAGGTCAACCTCCGCTCAAAATCGACATCCGGAGTGTCACGATGGACCATCGACATCATCAACCACGACTTCACCTCACAAGGTTTTCCGAAGAACAGACTGGAGATCAAGCTCGAATGAAGCATTCAGGATCAGTGCTTACAAGTCAGCAGCTCGAGGAAATCGCCGGAGGAAGTGAATGGCAGGAGCTTGACTCCGTTTGGCAAGAGTTCGGTGTGCCCATCGAATATCGCAGTATCAGCCACGACCTCGTTTCATTCGAAGAACGTCGAGAAGGATTCCTCTGGGCGCTGACCCGTTTTCTTGAGAACGGGCACATCCGCTTGCTGCGGTGGTCCGACAAGTCACTCGTCACGGGGACACCCGAAGAACAAGTCGACATCATCCGGCGAGCGTTCCCCTATAACGACGAGGACCTGGACGATGGGGTCTGGTTCTTGACCGACGCGAGCCAGGTCGGAGTCCTCTGGGAATGGCCGGGCCGAGACCCCAAACCCTTCGTCGACTAGCCACGATGCCGGGCTGAACGCTTCGACAAGCTCAGCGACCGGGCTCCGACGCTCGACAACGCACCCTCGGACGAGTGTCGACCCAAAGAGTTGGAGATCAAACTCGAATGAACTTCCAGAATCCGCCGCTTTCAGCTGAGCAGCTCTTGTACATCGCGGAAGGAGCTGAGTGGCAGGAGCTCGACTCGGTGTGGCTGTACTTCAAACAACCATTTGGATACTCATATCTTCCACACAAACTCGAATCATTCTCCGAACGGCGAGAGGGGTTTCTATGGGCGCTGACTCATTTCCTCGAACATGGACAGATGCGACTGCTGTGGTGGTCCGACGCGTCTCTCGTCACGGGCACGCCCGACGAACAAGTCGACATCATCCGCCAAGCGTTCCCAACGAACGACGATGGCATGGACGACGGCCGCTGGTTCTTCTCCCTCGAGAGCCAGGTCGGCGTGATCTGGGAATGGCCGGGCCGCGACCCGAAACCCTTCGTCGACTAGCTAGCCACGGCGCCGGGCTGAATGCTTCGACGTCGCCAAGCTCCTGACGCGGCGCCCCTCAGGCGATGGCGTCCAGCACCACGCCGTGGCGGGCCGCTGTCCGTTCGAACTGCGCGAACAGTCGCGGCCACCGGTCCTCCGCCCCGAACTGGGCGCGGGCAGCGGCGATCTGCCCGTCGACCGCCGCTGTGTCGCCGGTGACGAGTGACCACGCGAACAGGTCGACGTTCAACGGGCCTCGCGTGCGCAACGCGTCAGCGAGCGCATCGGCGGTGACGATCTCGGCGAGATGCGCATCGACTCGGCGCAGTGCCGTCTCAAGAGCCGGATTGAGGTCGGCGTCCTCCCACTCCTCGAGGTCGACCCACTGAGACGGCCAGTGCGCGACGGACTCGAACCGACGCGTATACGGCGGGGTGGCCTTGGTCGGATCTGCGGGCACCGTGTGACCGATCGCGCGGGCGAATGCGGGGACGAACGCCGACAGCTCCACGTAGAAGCGCAGGTGGTTCGCCGTGTTGCCCTGACTGCGCTGGAGCACGATCCGGTGCACCGCCGCGTCGGTCGCTCGTGTCCAAACGAGTTGTTTCTTGCGGTATCCGAGTGGCTTCAACGTCGTCGTGACCACCTCGGACACCAGAGAATCGAATCGCTCTTCGAGATGTGTGCTCATCGCGTCGAGTGTATCGATTCGTCGCGTGACCCGGCGCGGATCAGACGGTCTCCGGCCGCTTCTGCCTCGCGGGCTCCGCAGGATCGTTCGGGCCGTTCCACACGGACACGATGCCCCAGGCGACGGCAGCGATCGGCACGGACAGGACCGCGCCGACGATTCCGCCGAGGATCGTGCCGGCCGTCAACGCGAGCAGCACAACGAGCGCATGCAGTTTGAGCGATCGCGCCATCACGACGGGCTGCAGGAAGTTGCCCTCCAATTGGTTCACGGCGATAACGACGATGATGACCACCAGTGCTGCGACCGGCCCGTTCGCGACGAGGGCGACGAGCGCGGCGAGGATCCCGGCGGCCGTCGCACCGACGAGCGGGATGAACGCCGTCAGGAACACGACCACGGCGAGCGGCAGCGCCAGGGGAACGCCGATGATCGCCAACGCGATCCCGATGCCGACGGCGTCGACCGCGGCGACGGTCGCCGTGCCGCGCACGTACCCGCCGAGGACGTCGACGGTCTTGTCGCCGATGCGGCGAGCGCGTTCGTAGCTCGCACCCGTGAAGGGACGCAGGAGGAACTCCCAGATCTTCGGGCCGTCCTTGAGGAAGAAGAACAGGACGACGACCATGAGGAACAGACCGGTGATGAAGCTCGCGGTCGCTGACACTCCGGCGAGCGCGCCGCTCCCGAACTGACTGCTCGTCAGGAACCCGACCGCCCAGTCCTTTGCGTCGTCGATCTGGTCGCTGCTGATCGAGAACGGGAGGTGCTGCACGTAGTCCTGCAGCGCATCGATGCCGTCGGCCGCTGAGGACACGAGGTCGTTCCACTGGCTCCGGACGGCCCACACGATGAGCCAGCCGACGCCGCCGAGGATGACGATGAGCGCGAGCAGCGCGATCCAGGTCGCGAGGATCGACGGCACGCCCTTGACCCGCATGAAGCGCACGAGCGGGTGGATCGCCGAGGCGAGGATGAGCGCGAGGACGAGCGGGATTATCACGAGCGAGAGCTGCGTCATCGCGAACACGATGATCGATGCGACGGCGACGATCGCGAGGATCTGCACACTCCGTGTGGCGACGACGCCGACGCGGTCGCCCCACATCGGCGCGCGTTGGCCGGTCGGTGCGGCGGAAGCGCCGCGAGCGGCTGCTGCGCCCCGTTCGACCGATTCGCGCGCCGCGGCGGACGCCGACGCGGCGGACTCGTCGGCTCGGTCGGTCTGTTCAGCGCGGCCGGCCTGCTCGGCGCGATCGGCCGCCGGCGTCGTCCGCTTGCCGCGCTTGATCCAGTCGAAGAGGCCCATCGGGTGTCCGTCCTGTCGTCGTTCGCGTCGCCTGGTTCGGCGCCGGTGCCCTCCAGACAAGCGGGTTCGGGCGTCCGAGTCCCGCCTCCACGCCGCCAAACCGGGTATCGACATCCGATCGACGCACGACCAGCGCACGATCGGTGCAGCATCACGACACGATCGACAACACAAGAGGTGCATCCGCACCCCGACGGAACTACCCTGAAGGCAGGGGAGGGACACCGATGAGCGACCAGGACGACGACCAGCCGGAACCTCGGGTGAGCCGCAACGACACGACGAACGAGTACGAGATCTGGATCGGCGACGTCAGGGCCGGGATCTGCGGCTACAAGCTGCGTCCGGGCCAGGTGCTCTTCACCCACACGGAGATCGATCCGGCCTTCGGCGGCCGCGGTCTCGGCGGTGTTCTCGCGGAGGCTTCGCTTGAGGACGTCGTGTCCCGCGGCCTCACGATCGTCCCCTACTGCCCGTTCGTGCAGTCGTATCTGCGGAAGCATCCGAGCTTCGAGGACCACGTCGACTGGCCGGCGGAGGCCGCGCGATGACCCGCCTCGACGCCGGCTCGGAGACGGAGCTCTGCCACGCGAGCGACGACACCGCAGGGACGCGTCTCCTGCAGTCCCGCGAGGTCCCGCTCGGCGGTGTGCGCGGGCTGAAGGTCCACCGGACGCTCCCCCAACGAGAACTGCCGATGATCGGCGCATGGTGTTTCCTCGACCGCTTCGACGAGGACGACGCCGTGATGCGCGTCCTCCCGCACCCGCACACCGGCCTCCAAACCGTCACCTGGCCGCTCGAAGGCGACATCCGCCATCGGGACAGCGTCGGCAGCGATGTCACGGTGCGGCCGGGCGAGCTCAACATCATGACGAGCGGATACGGCGTCTCCCACTCGGAGTTCTCGCTCGGCGAGCAGACGGCGCCGATGCACGGCCTCCAACTCTGGGTCGCGCTGCCCCGCGATGTCGCGGACACGGATCCGGCGTTCGAGCAGCACACGGAACTCCCCGTCTACGAGGCCGGCGGGCTTCGGGCGACCGTCCTCGTCGGCGCGCTCGGTGACGTCGATTCCCCGGCGCTCGTGCACACGCCGCTCCTCGGGGCCGATGTGACGCTCCGGCCCGACGCACGGGTCTCGGTCCCCGTCGATCCCGACTTCGAACACGGCGTCCTCGTCCTCTCCGGCAGCGTCACCGTCGGCGGGACCGAGCTCGAATCCGGACCGCTCCTCTACCTCGGGACCGGGCGCGATCACATCGAATTCGACTCGCTCGCCGGGGCACGATTCATCCTGCTCGGCGGGGTGCCGTTCGGCGAGGAGCTCGTGATGTGGTGGAATTTCGTCGCCAGAAGCCACGAGGAGATCGCGAGTGCGCGCGAGGACTGGGAGCGAGGGGCGGAGCGATTCGGGACCGTTGCCGGGCACGGGGCGGACCGCATCCCGGCTCCCCCGCTGCCGAATGTGCGGTTGACGCCGAGGCGCAGGGCGCTCTGACCGGCGCCGGGCGACTCCGGCGGGCGCGCACCGCCTGCGCATCCGCCTCGTACAGGACGTTTGCAGGATACGTCTCGCGCCGCAAAGGATAGGCTGGCCTCACCGCCAAAACCGTCCGAACGGAGCACCATGAACCGACTGAGCACCAGGCTTCTGCTCACCTGCGCCGCGATCGGTGTCGGCGGCGGTCTCGTCTTCGTCGTGAGCGGCTATGTCGGTGGCGCCATCTCCGCGACGGCGCCCGTGCTCTACGGCATCATCATCGGCGTGTACTTCCTGCCCGGCGTCGTCTCGCAGGCGCTCCTGCGCCGCGCGGGCGTCGCACTCATCACCGGCGTCACCGCCGGGCTCGTGTCCGCGGCGTTCAGCCCGCAGTGGTTCTTCCGGTACTTCGGCACCGGCCTCGCCATCGGCCTCCTGCAGGAGCTCCCGTTCGCCGTCACCCGCTTCCGCAACTGGAAGCCGTGGGTCTTCTACCTGGCCGCCGGTATCGCGGGTCTCGTCTTCGGTGGCAGCGTGCTCATCGTGCTCGGCATCAACCACTTCGCTCCGGCGGCGCAGATCGTCTACATCGCCCTGTTCGTGTTGAGCCCGATCGCGTTCACGGCGATCGGCCGCGGCGTCGCGGCGGCACTCGGGCGGGCCGGGGTCGGCCGCTCGTTGAGCTTGCCGGTCGACCGTCGACGGGCCACGACGGCCCCGACGGCCGCAGCCGCGGGCTCGGCCGCTTCCGCACCGCAGGCGGGCTCGACCGACGACGCCAGCCCGGCGGCCGGCGCCCGCTGAGCAGGAGCGTTCTGCTCACCAGCAGCGTCCGCCACCCCAGATGACCGATCCCCAGCCGCCACGCGCCATCGCGACGTCCATCGTCGACGTGCGGATCCGTCACGACGAACGGACCGTGTGGACGCCGGACGGTGTGTCGTTCGAGATCGCGGACGGCGAGGTCGTGCTGCTGCTCGGGCCGAGCGGGTCCGGGAAGTCGACGCTCGCACTCGCGGTCAACGGCCTCATCCCGCACGCCGTCCCGGCCGAGCTCGCCGGCACGGTCACGACGGGTGGACTCGATACCGCCGGCACCCCTGTCGCAACGCTCAGCGAACATGTGTCGATGGTGTTCCAGGACCCGGATTCGCAGATCGTGACGGGCACGCTCCTCGACGAGGTGTGCTTCGGGCCGGAGAACCAGTTGCTGCCGGTCGACGAGGTGCTCGCCCGAGCGGAACGCGCCCTGCGGCAGGTGGGGCTGTGGGAGCGCCGGACGGAGAACCCGGACCGGTTGTCGGGCGGCGGCCGGCAACGACTCGCGATCGCGTGTGCACTTGCGATGGGCAGTCGACTGTTCGTGCTGGACGAGCCGACGGCGAACCTCGACCCGGCCGGGATCGACGAGGTCTACGCCGTGCTCGGTGATCTCGTGCGCGAGCGGCGGCACGCCATCCTGCTCGTCGAGCACAACCTCGATGCGGCCATCGATCTCGTGGACCGGGTCGTGGTCCTCGACCGCTCCGGCAGGCTCGTCTTCGACGGCCCGACGAGGGAGGTCCTGCTCGGGCACCTCGACGATCTCCTCGCGATGGGGGTGTGGGTGCCGGTCGCGACGCTCGCCGGACTGCGGTTGCGTGATGCCGGCATCGCGCTGGATCCGCTGCCGCTCACCCCTGCAGAACTCACGGCCGCCCTGAACGCGCAGCCGTCCCTGCCACAGCCCACCCTCCCGGTCCCGGTCCCGGTCCCTGAGCCCGTCGAAGGGCCCACCCCCACAACCCCGCCGCCGGTCCCTGAGCCCGTCGAAGGGCCCTCCCCAGTCCCGACCCAAACCCCGGTCCCTGAGCTTGTCGAAGGGCCCACCCCCACCCCAGCCGTCTCCGTCCGCAACCTCTCCGTCACCCGCGGACGACGCGAGATCCTGCACGACGTCTCCCTCGACATCGCCCGCGGCGATTTCGTCGCGGTCATCGGCACGAACGGTGCGGGCAAGACGACACTCGTCCAGGCGATCGCCGGGGTCGTCGCGCCGCCGCGGGGACGCATCTCGGTCGGCGACCTCGATCCCGGCCGGAGCGATGTGCGGGCCCTGGCCGGCGCCATCGGATTCGTCTTCCAGAATCCTGAGCACCAGTTCATCACGCACACCGTGCATCACGAGTTGGCGCACGGCCTGCGGATCCGGGGCGTCGACGAGGCGGAGGTCGAGCGGCGAGTCGATGCGATGCTCACCCGGTTCGGTCTCGAATCGTTGCGGGATGTGCACCCCTTCCTCCTCTCCGGCGGGCAGAAGCGGCGGCTGTCGGTGGGCACGGCGCTCATCGCCGGTGCACCGGTGCTCGCGCTCGACGAGCCGACGTTCGGGCAGGACCGCGAGCGCGCGGTGGAGCTGCTCGCCCTCCTCGCCGAGCTCAACCGGCAGGGCACGACCGTCATCGTCGTGACGCACGACATGCAGCTCGTCGCCGACGATGCGTCCCACGTCGCCGTCCTCGACGACGGCAGGCTGCTCGCCTACGGGCGCACGGCCGACATCCTCGCCGATGACGAGCTGATCGCGCGCGCCGGTCTCCGGCTGCCGCCGCTCGCCAGGGCGATGCGGGGCGTCACCGACCCGCGGTGGCGAGCCGTCTCGCGCCTCCAGGACCTCCCATCGGCCCCTGCTCCCGTCGGGCCCCACCCGGTCCCTGAGCCTGTCGCGGCACCCCCGGTCCCTGAGCCTGTCGAAGGGCCCTCGGTCCCTGAGCCTGTCGAAGGGCCCTCGGTCCCTGAGCCTGTCGAAGGGCCCGACCCCGCATCCCCTGGTCCAGCATGACCGCCAACCAGACCCTCACGGACCCCTACGCCCGCCCGCTCCCGCACCCGCCCATCCGCTTCCTCTACCGGCTGAACCCGCTCTCGAAACTCGCAGCCCCCCTCCCCGCGATGCTCGCGCTCGTCTTCCTGCGTGACATCCGCACGCCGTTGCTGTTCATCGCGCTCGGTCTGGTGATCCTGCTCGTCGGGGCGAGTCTCACGAGGCGGATGATGCTTCTCGTGTTCGTCGGCCTGCCGGTCGTCGTCGCCGTGATGTCATTCAGTTTCGGCCTGTGGACCGATGCAGCGCACGTCGACCGTTCGGTCCTCCTGTTCCAGATCGGCGACTACCGGTTCTACCTCGGCGCGCTCCTCGTGGGTCTTGCGACAGCGCTCCGGCTCGCGAGTCTGCTCGTGCTGGCGTTCATCGGCGGGTTCACCACAACGGGGCCCGACTTCATCCGGTCGATGATCCAGCAGCTGCACGTGCCGTATCGCATCGGCTACACGGCGCTTGCGGCGTATCGTTTTGTGCCGCGGTTCGGGCATGAACTGGAGGTCATCCGGTCGGCGCACCGGGTCCGCGGCATGGCGGGTGGCCGGGGTCCCGTCGCCGGGGTGCGGCGCTACGCGGGGTACATCGTACCGTTGCTCGCCGGGGCGATCCGGCATGCTGAGCGGGTCGCGCTCGCGATGGATTCGCGGGCGTTCGGCGCCCATCCCGAGCGCACGGAGCGCACGCTCATCCCGTTCCGCACGCGCGACTGGGTGTTCCTCGCGCTGTTCTGGCTCGTGACGATCGGGCTGCTGTGGTGGTCGCTGGCCGGCGGGGCGTCGGTCGCAGGGCTCCCGGACTGAGTCGGCGTCAGCCGGCTTTCGGCTGCCCGAACGCCTGTGTGTAGACGTCGTGCAGTTCTGGCGATGCGATGCCGCTCAGCCCGCAGCTGAGGATCTGGCCGTCGGTCGCTGCGATGAGGTACCGCTCGCCTGTCTCGTAGTGCAGCGGACCGCCGTCGCTGATCTGCTCGTCGCCGGCCTGGGCGACGGTCACCGTGTCCGATGTCTCCCCCGCGAAGCGCTCCGTCACGTGCATCGTGACGGTGCCGTCGTCGATCGACGTGACCGTCGCTTGGAAGGCCAGCGTCGCCGCCCCCACGCGTTCGGCGTCGGGCGCGATGCATTTCGCCGCGATGCCGGAGGTCCCGGCCGTGAGGTGGGTGGCGCCTGGGCTCGAGGACACCACGACCGCGACGACGATGCCGGCTGCGACGAGCAGCCCGGCGCCCGCTGCGACGAGGGTGCGGGTGCGAGGGCGGGGTCGCCGTGCGGCAGTGGCGGGGGTCGAACTGGTGCTGGTGGCGCTCTTCACAATGGTTTCCTTCAGTCGGTCGGTCGCTTCGCGCGACAAGGGGTGGAGCGACGCCGCCGGGTCTGCGGTTCGCAGCCGCTGTGCCAGGTCGTCCTGGTCCGCGTCCGAGTGGCGGTTGTGGCGGTTGTGGCCGTCTTGGTGCTGGTGCTGGTTCCCATCCCGGTTCGTCATCGCTGCGCTCCCTTCTCCGTCGTCTCCGTCGTCTGCGTCGTCTGCGTCTGCGTCGTCCGCGTCTGCGTCGTCCGCGGCTCGTGTGCCGCTGCCGATACATGTCCGGAACCGTTTTCGAGCTTTCCGAGCCGCTCGCGAAGGCGGGCCTTCGCACGGTGGAGCCGGATCGAGACGGCGTTGGCGCTGGCTCCGAGCACGGTCGCGATCTCACCGATCGTGAGCTCGTCCCACGCCCAGAGGCGCAGGATCTCGGCGTCGGAGGGTCGGAGTCGTCGCAGCGCCTCTCCGACCATGTCCGTCCGGTCCGTCTCGGCCGATTCCTCCCCTGGACCCGAGACCCGCTCCTGCGGGGGATCCACGATCGCGATGCGCGCGACGAGCCGATCCCGACGCCGTGCGCCGCGCTCCGCATTCTGCAACTGGCGTCTCGCGATGCCGATGGCCCACGGGATCGCCGCATCGACGGGGACGACCGCGCTGCGCCGCCAGAGCACAACGAGCGTCTCGTTGAGGACTTCGTCCGCGGTGTGCGCGTCGGTGCGTCTGGCGAGGAACCGCCGGAGCGGTTCGAGGACCTCGGCGACGATCCGGTCGAAGACGGAGTCGTCCGCCGAGTTGTCGTCTGCGTCGTCGTCTGCTGGTTGCTCAGGATTCACGGGGATGCCCACACCCTCGTATGTCCGGCTGCCGCATCGATCTTTCACCCGTCTTCGTCGTCCCCGCCACAGCATTCCACACGCCCGATCATCCGGACGTTCTCTCCACAATCGGCTTGAATTGTCGATTCCGGTATTCCACAACATAAGGTTGTTTCATTGTGAGCCTTGAGGAGGCCCCGTGAAATTCTTCCAACGACTCGGCAGATCGATCATGCTGCCCGTCGCCGTCCTGCCGGTCGCCGCCATCCTGGTCGGCGTCAGCTATTGGATCAAGTCGGCAGCAGGCGGCGACAACGTCGTCACGACGTTCCTCGCCGCAGCAGGTGGGGCGCTGCTCGACAACATGCCGCTGCTCTTCGCGATCGGCATCTCGATCGGTATGGCCAGGAAGACCGACGGCACCTCGGCACTCGCGGGTCTCGTCTCCTGGCTCACCGTCACGACGCTGTTGAAGCCGGAGACGGTCGCCCTCTTCCGCGGCGTCGAGGCTTCGGCGGCGGATCCGGCGTTCTCGAGCATCCAGAACGCCTTCATCGGCATCCTCTGCGGCCTCATCGGGGCGTTCTGCTACAACCGGTTCAAGGACACGAAGCTGCCGGATGCTTTGTCGTTCTTCTCCGGGAAGCGGTCTGTGGCCATCGTCACCGCTGGCGTCTCGCTCGTCGTCGCGCTTGTGCTCTACGTCGTCTGGCCCATCGTCTACGGCGGGCTCGTCGGGTTCGGCGAGTTCATCGTGACGCTCGGGCCGCTCGGTGCCGGCATCTACGGCTTTATGAATCGGATGCTCATCCCACTCGGCCTGCATCACGCGCTGAACTCGGTGTTCTGGTTCGACGTGGCCGGCATCAACGACCTCACCAACTTCCTCAACGACACGGGCGTGTACGGCGTCACCGGACAGTACATGACGGGCTTCTTCCCGATCATGATGTTCGGACTGCCCGGCGCCGCATTGGCGATGTACGTGACCGCCAAGACCAAGCGCAAGAAGATCGTCTACGGCATCCTGTTGTCCTCCGCGGTGTCCTCGTTCTTCGTCGGTGTGACGGAACCGCTCGAGTTCGCGTTCATGTTCCTCGCACCCTGGCTCTATCTCATCCATGCCGTGTTCATGGGGATCTCCCTCGCCATCAGCGCCATCCTCCCGGTGCGGATGGGCTTTGGATTCTCCGGCGGATTCATCGACCTCGTGCTCAACTGGGCCAATCCGCTTGCGGAAAACCCGTGGATCATCCCGATCATGGGCGTCGGCTGGTTCCTGATCTACTTCTTAGTGTTCCGCTTCGTCATCCTCCGCTGGCGACTCAAGACGCCGGGCCGGGAGGACGACGACCTCGTCGACGGGTCCGACGGAACCGCTTCGACCGCCGGAACCGACGATGCGTATCTCGCGACCGCCGGCAGGTTCCTGGACGCGCTCGGCGGGCCAGCGAACATCGTCGAACTCGACAATTGCGCGACACGGCTGCGCATGGAGGTGGCGGACGTCGCCCTCGTGGACGACGCAGCACTCAAGCGCGCTGGCGCAGCCGGAACGATGAAGCCGGGTGGCACCTCCGTGCAGGTCGTATACGGACTCAACGTCCAGTTCGTGAAGGACGCGATGGAGCGCATCATCGCCGGGACCGCGAGCGTTCCGGTCGAGGGCGGGTCGGGGACCGCCATCGAGGCAGGTGCCGAGGTCGGGTCGGGCACCGCGGCCGGGTCAGGCACGTCGACTCTCACGCCACCACTCACAACCATCGTCCTGCGGCAGCCGCTCGCCGGCGAGGTCGTCCCGCTCTCCGAGGTGCCGGATGCGACGTTCGGCACGGGGATCATGGGGCCGGGCATCGCGATCGAGCCCTCCGGCGACACGGTCGTCGCACCGGCCGATGGAACCGTCGGCCATGTCTTCGAGACCGGGCACGCCGTGGCCCTCGTGCTGGCTGACGGAACGGAACTGCTCATCCACGTCGGCATCGACACCGTCGAGATGCGCGGCGACGGCTTCGAGAACCTCGTCGCCTCCGGCGACGTCGTCACGGCCGGGACGCCGCTGTTGCGCTTCGACCTCACGAAGATCCGCGCGGCCGGCCACCCTGCCGTCACCCCGGTCGTCGTCCTCAACAACGAGGAGGCCGCGATCGTGCTCCAGTAGTCACCACTCGGCGGGCCCGCACAGGAGAAGGAAGGCCGCACGAGAGAAGGCGGTTCCGCGGCGAATCCACCTTCTCTCGCGCGGTCTTCCTTCTCCCATGCGTCGGGCCGTCCGGAACGCGACGAAGACGCAGCACCCAAAAGACTCGAACGTATGTTCTAATAGGGGGATGAGATGGAGCGGTCAAGAGCTTGGGGTCGAGGAACCGTCGGCCCTGCCAGGACTCGCCAAGCTCAACAACCTCGTGCGGAGCGTGCAGACGCCGGAGTTCGCCGGCGTGACGTTCCATGAGGTCCTCGCCAAGTCCGCGCTCAACAAGGTTCCCGGCCAATCGGTCATGCCCTTCGGCTGGACCATCAATCCGTACCGGGGCTGCTCGCACGCCTGCACGTACTGCTTCGCCCGACCGACGCACACCTACTTGGACATGGACGGCGGTCGCGATTTCGACACGCAGGTCGTCGTCAAGGTCAATGTCGCCGAGGTGCTCGAAGGCGAGCTCCGGAAGCCGAGCTGGGGCAAGCATCCCGTCGCCCTCGGGACGAACACCGATCCCTACCAGCGCGCGGAGGGGAAGTACCGTTTGATGCCCGGCATCATCACCGCGCTCGCGGAGTCGGGGACGCCGTTCTCCATCCTGACGAAGGGCACGCTGCTCCGCCGAGACCTCCCGTTGCTCGCGGATGCGGCTGGGCAGGTTCCCGTGGATCTTGCGATGTCGATCGCCATCTTCGACGACGAACTGCAGCACTCCGTCGAACCGGGCACACCCACGGCCACCGCGCGCCTCGCCACCGTCACTGCGGCCCGCGAACATGGGTTCGACGTGAGCGTCCTTATGATGCCGATCCTGCCGTATCTCACCGACACGAGTGCCCACCTCGACCACGCGCTCGAACGCATCGCGAAAGCCGGAGCCACCTCCGTCCTCTTCTCCGCACTGCACCTCAAGGGCGGCGTGAAGCCCTGGTTCATGCACTGGCTGGCCGGCGCCCATCCAGAACTCGTCGAGAAGTACGAGGACCTCTACCGGACGGGCACCTACGCACCGAAGGAGTACCGCAAGTGGCTCGCGGCCCGCATCCGTCCGCTCATCCGGGCGCACGGGATGGAACGCGGGCGAGAGGATCCGGCAACCGGCGGTGTCCGGTCGAGCGCCATCGGCATGATGCGCAACGATGAAGGCGAGCGCGTCAGCATTCGGACGGGCGGTCCCGCCGGTGGTCCGATCGGCGCCCCGGCCGGTGTCCGCTTCGCCGACCTCGCGAGGAGCGGCGCGCCGATGACCGGCTTGCAGGTGCAACCGACGCTGTTCTGACCGAACCACAGATCAGACGTCCGGGATCTGTCGTCCGGGATCAGCTGTCCGTAACGAATCGTCCGGGGATCAGGCGTCCGAAATCAGACGTCCGGGATCAGACGCTTGCTGAGCACGGCGACCTCGTCGGTGCCGTAGCCGATCGACTCGTAGAACCCGATCACCCGTTCGTTTCCGGAGCGCACCATGAGGTTGATCTTCGGGCATCCCCGCTCCGTGAGCAGCCGTTCGGCCTCAGCCATGAGCGCCTGTCCCAGTCGCTCACCCCGCCGCGATTCGGCCACGGCGAGGTAGTGCACCCAACCGCGGTGCCCGTCGTACCCGATCATGACCGTCGCGATCACCGCCCCGTCGTGCTCCCCGACAAGGAACAGTTCCGGTTGCGTCGTCAACTTCCGTTCGATGTCCTTGATCGGATCGTTCCAGGGCCTCGTCAACCCGGCATCCGCCCACAGAGCAACAACGGTGGACAGGTCTGATAGGGCGAACGGACGAATCAGCATCCCACCATTCTCCTCTCCCTCCTCCCTCCTCTCCGCTCTCCGCTCTCCGCTCTCCGCTTCCTTCCTCTCTTCTCCTCTCGCCTCCCCCACCGCCCCATCCATCGCGCATAACTACTTCAAATTGAAGGCCGCCATTCATCGCGCCGCGGAATCTCGCAGGTCTGCAGATCGGCCGCGACAGATTGAAGGAGTTATGCGCGCAGGGCAGCTCGCACACATGCCATGATGTGCAGATGTCCGATGCAGCAACTCAGGGAGCCGAGGCGACGCAGCCTCCAGCCATCCCCCACACCGACGAAGCGATCATCGCCGCGATCACCGAGCAGGAGGCTGAGCTCCGGTTCGACTCGTTCGACCACACGGATGCGTGGAAGCTCGGAAACGTGCTCGTCGCCCTCGCGCAGGAACGTCAGCATCCGGTGTCGATCGCCGTCCTGCTCGGTGAGCAGCGTGCGTTCCAGGCCGGGCTTCCTGGGTCGAGCGCCGAGAACGACGACTGGATCATGCGCAAGGCGCGCACCGTGCGGATCTTCGATCACGCGAGCTGGTACGTCGGAGCGCGGTTCCGGCTCGACGGGCGCGACTTCGCCGTCGAATCCGGCCTGGATCCGGAGCTGCACGCGGCCCACGGCGGGGCGTTCCCCATCCACGTCGGCGATGAGCTCGTCGGCGTCGTCGCGGTGAGCGGTCTCACCCAGGCGACCGATCACGCCCTCGTCATCGAGGCCCTGCGTATCGCCCGCGTCTAGCTTTCCTCCCCCACCCTGCCCGCGAACTGTCAGTCGTGGCGGCTATCCGGCTTGCCAAACCGCCACAACTGCCTGCTCGCGAGCTGTCGGTTGTGGCGGGCATCCGGTGCGGCTATCCAGCCACAACTGACAGCTCGCGGGCAGGCCGACGGGGCCGATCGATAGGGTGGGGGCATGAGCAGCGAGACTGAGGTCCGTCCGACGGTGTCCATCGCGAGCGGGACCCTGCAGGGGACCTCGGCAGACGGCATCGATCGTTTCCTCGGTATCCCGTACGCCGCCGCACCGTTCGGCGAGAACCGGTTCCGGTCCCCGCAGCCCGTCGAGCCGTGGCTCGGGATTCGCGATGCCTCCAGCTACGGCCCGACCGCACCACAAGCCCCGTACGGCGGCGGCCTCGAGGATCTGCTCCCAACGGTCGAGGTTCCTGGCGACGAGATCCTCAACCTCAACGTGTGGACCCCCGCCGATCGCACGAGCGAGCTGTTGCCGGTCATGGTGTGGATCCATGGCGGCTCGCTCGCCCACGGTTCGAATGCCCTCGCCGCCTACGACGGGACTCCGTTCGCGAGGGACGGCATCGTGTATGTGGCTGCCAACTACCGCCTGGGCGCCGAGGGATTCTCGGTGCTGGATGGCGCGCCGCTCAACCTCGGGCTGGCGGACCAGATGGCGGCGTTGCGCTGGGTGCAGGCTGAGATCGAGCGCTTCGGCGGCGATCCGCGACGGGTGACCGTGTTCGGGCAGTCGGCCGGAGGTGCGCTCACGGCGGCGCTCGCCTCGCACCCCCAGGCGGGCGACGTGATGCAGCAGGCCATCGTGATGAGCGGGCCGCTGAGCGGCGACACCCGCGAGCGGACCGGCCGCATCACCCGCCTGATGGCGAAGGATCTCCAGATCGAAGCGACGCGCGACGCCTTCGCCGCCGTCGCGCCCGCAGAACTCGTCGCATCGATGCAGCGGGTCACCGCCGGATCGACGCCGATCACGGGTGGGGCCGGGTTCTCGATCGCGTTCGACGACGACCTGTTCCCGAGGAACCCCATCGATGCGGTGACCGCAGGCATCGCGGGCCGCATCCCGATCCTGATCGGGACGACGACCGAAGAGTACCGGCTGTGGTTCTTGCCCACCGGCCTCCTCAGCACCTTCACGAGACTCCACGTGCTCGTCGCTCGGCTGAAGTTCAAGATCTCCGCCCGGGCCGTACGGCTGTATCGGCGGAACCGGCCCGGCGCATCGTCCGGCGAGATCCTCGGCGCACTGGCGACCGACCTGCTCCTGCGGGTCCCCGCCAACCGTCTGGCCGATGCCCGCACCGCCGCGGGTGGACGGACCTGGATGTACGAGTTCGCTTGGCGCAGTCCGGTGCAGGACCTCGGTGCCGCGCACGCCGTCGAGTTGGGGTTCGTGTTCGACGGCCTCGCGGTCCCGGATTCCGTCTCGCTCGCTGGAGCCGATGCGCCGCAATCGCTCGCGACATCGATGCACTCCGCCTGGGTCACGTTCGCCAGGGACGGCGCGCCGGGCTGGCCGTCCTGGGACGCGACGCGCCCCGTCCGCGTCTTCGACGGCGTCGCCGATCCGCTCGTCCACGCCCCGCGCGAGGACGAGCGCCAGTCCTTCCGCCCCTAGCCCTCCGCGGCCTCTGCCGAGGGGTCGCAATGTGCGGGTCTGACGCGGAGACACCCGCAGTTTGCGACCCCTCGGCAGAAGCGGCTGGGTCGGGAGCGGGGGACGGGCGGGGACACGAAAGCCCGCCCCGACGGTGTCGGGACGGGCTTTCAGGCGGAACCTAGTTGGCGGACGCGGAGATCTCACCGACGACGGCGTCGCCGGGAGCGGCGTTGACGAACGACGCCTCGATCTCGGCACGGTCGAGCAGCTCGGTCATCCGACGCTGACGTGCGCGCGGGATGATCGTGACGACACGACCGACCTTGCCCGCACGACCCGTACGGCCGGCGCGGTGCAGGTACGTCTTGTACTCGTCCGGGGCGTCGGCCTGCACCACGAGGGTGATGTCGTCGACGTGGATGCCGCGGGCCGCGACATCGGTTGCGACGAGGACGTTGACACGGCCGGAGGTGAGCTTCTCCAGGTTGCGCGTGCGGCGCGCCTGGTTGAGGTCGCCGTGGAGGGAGACGGCGGGGATGCCGGCGTCCTCGAGCTGCTCGGTCAGTCGGTCGGCGTACGCACGGGTGCGAGCGAAGACGAGGGTCTTCTCGCTGCGGTCGACGAGCTGCTCGATGAGCTGGTCCTTGCCCTTGTGCTCCACCACGAGGACGCGGTGGTCGATCGTCGAGGACGCCTGGTCTTCACCGGCGACTTCGTGGACCGAGGGGTTCGGGAGGAACTCCTTGACGAGGGTGGCGACACCCTTGTCGAGCGTTGCCGAGAACAGCAGCTTCTGGCCGTCGGGAGCCGTGCGGCGCAGGATGCGCTGGACGGGCTCGAGGAAGCCGAGGTCGCACATGTGGTCGGCCTCGTCGAGGACGGTCACAGTGACCTGCGAGAGGTCGAGACGCCCCTGCTCGATGAGGTCCTCGATGCGGCCGGGCGTGCCGACGATGATGTCGACGCCGCGCTGCAGCGCACCGACCTGACGGCCCTGCGGGACGCCGCCGTAGATCTGCGTGGTGAAGAGGCCGACGGCGCGTGCGATGGGCTGCACGGTGCGGTCGATCTGCAGCGCCAGCTCACGCGTCGGAGCGAGGATGAGCGCACGGGGCTTGCGGCCCGGCTTGCGGTTCTTGCCGCCGCCGTTCTCCATGAGCTTCTCGACGAGCGGAGCGCCGAAGGCGATCGTCTTGCCGGAGCCCGTGCGGCCGCGGCCGAGGACGTCGCGACCCGCGATGACATCGGGGATCGTCGCCGCCTGGATCGGGAACGGGCTGGATGCGCCGAGTTCTTCGAGGGCGCGGACGATGTTGCCGCCGAGGCCGAGGGCCTCGAAGGTCACGCCTTCGACGTCCTTCGCCTCGATCGCGTCGGCCTCGAGGCGCTCGAGCACCACGTCGTCCTGCGGGACGAAGCGTGCGCCGTCGTCCTTCTTCGGGTAGAAGTCGCTGCTGCGGCCGTTGCCTGCACCGGCGCCGTCGAAGCTGCGTGCCGGACGGTCGTCGTAGGAGCGCTTGGGGCGGTCATCGTACGAACGGGCCGGACGGTCGTCGTACGAACGCGCCGGACGGTCATCGTACGAACGGGCCGGGCGGTCGGTGCGGTTCGCCTGACGGGGGTCGCCGCCGTAGGAGCGAGCGGGACGGTCCGCACCGGTCCCTGAGCCTGTCGAAGGGCGCCCGTAGGACGGACGGTCGTTGCTGCGTGCCGGACGGTCGTCACGGTCGTTGGAACGGCCCTGGTATCCACCCGATGCCGGGCGGTCGTAGGAACGTGCGGGACGGTCGTCGCCGCCACGGTTGTACGCAGGACGGTCGTTACGGTCGTTACGGCCCTGGTAACCGCCGGTCGCCGGACGGTCGTAGGAACGTGCCGGACGGTCATCGCGATCGTTCGAACGGCCCTGGTACCCACCAGTTGCGGGGCGGTCGTAGGAACGTGCAGGACGGTCATCGCCACCGCGGTTGTACGCAGGACGGTCGTTCGAACGACCCTGGTACCCACCGGTCGACGGACGATCGTTGCGGTCGTTGCGACCCTGGTAGCCACCAGAGGACGGACGATCGTACGAACGAGCCGGACGGTCATCGCCACCGCGGTTGTACGACGGACGGTCATTCGAACGACCCTGGTACCCACCGGACGACGGACGATCGTTGCGGTCGTTGCGACCCTGGTAGCCACCGGTTGCGGGGCGGTCGTAGGAACGTGCCGGACGGTCATCGCCACCACGGTTGTACGAGGGACGATCGTTCGAACGACCCTGGTATCCGCCAGTCGACGGACGATCGTTGCGGTCGTTGCGACCCTGGTAGCCACCCGAGGACGGGCGGTCGTTGCGATCGTAGCGCGAGCCGCCGTCGGACGCGTCGGTGCGGGCGGCGCGGTCTGCGCGCTCGTCGGCGTTCCAGCGCGACTTCTTGGGGGCGTTGGCGTCTTCCGGGCGGTAGCCGCGGTGGCCGGGGCTCTTGCTGCCGGCCTGCGGGCCGCCGGTGCGAGCTGCGTACGGCTTCTTGTTCTCGCCGTAACGCGGGTCGAAGTTCTTGGCCGGACGTCCGCCGGCTGGTTTCTTGTTCTTGGGCATGGTGCTTTCCGGGTTATCTCGTTTGCATGAACAACACGCATGACGACACAACACGGATGATGTTGCGGCATGCTCATACCCGGGCGATCAATGGCCGGGACCGTTCACAATGTGTGAAATTCACCAACGTGTTCGTTGGGAAACCGGCCCACCAGACTTACAAACCCTTTCCGCGGTACACAACGCGGTGTCTAGAGCCGACCTGACTACGTTACCCGATGTCGCCCCAGAAGTCACGGCCGTCCTGTCGATCGCCGTCGGAGTCGCCCCGCCGCTGCGCCGCTGCGCCGCCGCTCCCGCGCCTCCTCCCCTCCTCCCCTCCTCCCCTCCTCCCCGTGCACAATTCCGGAACTCTCACGCAATTCAGGACGATTTCGCCGCTTTTCGCCCCGAATCGTCCTGAATTCTGGAAAAGTTCCGGAATTGTGCACGTCCTTGGCCCGCCCTCAGGCCCGCGTGGCAGCATGGGGACATGCCAAGCCCCATCGAGGACTACGCCATGATCGGCGACTGCCACACGGCGGCGCTGGTCTCCCGCACCGGCAGCATCGACTGGTTGTGCCTGCCCAGATTCGACTCGGCGTCGATGTTCGGCGCCCTGCTCGGCACCGAGGATCACGGCCGCTGGTCGGTCCGTCCAACGGATCCGGACGCCCGAACGACTCGCGAGTACCTCGAGGACACCTTCGTCCTCGTCACCCGCTGGAGGACCACGGACGGGGTGGTCGAGGTCACCGATCTGATGCCGCACGGCGATCGTCGGGCCGATGTCATCCGCCGGGTGCGCGGCATCAGCGGCACCGTCACAATGACCGAGGACCTCCGTCTCCGATTCGGATACGCGACGGCGGTGCCCTGGGTCAGACAGACGAAGAACGGACACGGGATCATCGCCGTCGCAGGACCGGACGCAGTCGTCGTCCGCGGACCGCACCTGACCGCTCAGAATCATGCGCACAGCGCCGAGTTCACCGTCGCGGCCGGTGAGACGATCGACCTCACCCTCACCTGGTATCCGGCGCACCGCGACGCCCCTGAGCCGTTCGACGTCGACGCCCGCATCGACTCGACCGTCCGCTGGTGGCGTTCCTGGGCCGACAGCTGCGAACCGCCGACGGAGTACGCCGAACCCGTCACCCGCTCGCTCCTCGTCCTCCGCGCGCTCACCCACGAGGACACCGGCGGGATCGTCGCAGCGGCGACCACGAGCCTGCCGGAGTCGTTCGGCGGCGTGCGCAACTGGGATTACCGGTACGTGTGGTTGCGCGATGCGTCCCTCACCCTGGAAGCGCTTATGAACCACGGGTTCAAGGGCGAGGCGCACGGCTGGCGCAACTGGTTGCTGCGCGCCATCGCCGGCGATCCCAACGATGTCCAGATCATGTACGGCCTCTCCGGCGAGCGCTATCTCGCGGAGGTCGAGCTCACGAGCCTGCCCGGATACGACGGAGCCGCCCCCGTGCGCATCGGCAACGGCGCGTACACGCAGTACCAGGGCGACATCTTCGGAGCGGTGATGCTCGCGCTCGCGCAGGCCCGTGACATCGGCGTCAGGGAGGACGAGTTCTCGTGGAGCCTGCAGCGCGCGCTCCTCGGCGTCGTCGAGGAGCAGTGGCAGCGCCTCGACCACGGGATCTGGGAGGTGCGCGGGGAGTTGCAGCACTTCACCCACTCGAGGGCGATGCTGTGGGCCGCGCTCGATTGCGGCGTGCGGGCGGTCCGGGACCACGGTCTCGCAGGTCCGGCCGATCGCTGGGCGGCACTGCGCGACCGCATCCGCGAGGAGATCGAGGAGCAGGGGTACGACCACGATCGTGGCACCTACGTGCAGCACTACGGCACCACGGAGGTCGATGCTTCCCTCCTGCAGCTGGCGCAGATCGGGTACGTCGCGCACGACGATCCGCGGATGATCGGCACGGTCGCAGCGCTTGAGGAGGATCTCCTGCGCGACGGGCTGCTCCTGCGCTACCGGACGACGAGCGGAGTGGATGGACTGCCCGGTGACGAGCATCCGTTCCTCGCGTGCTCGTTCTGGCTGGTCGAGCAGTATGCGCGTTCGGGTCGGGTCGATGACGCGCGCGGGCTGATGGATCGGCTCGTGTCGTTCAGCAACGACCTCGGACTGCTGTCGGAGGAGTACGACGTGCAGAACGATCGCCAGGTGGGCAACACTCCGCAGGCGCTCTCGCACCTCGCGCTCGTGCGGGCGGCGGATGCGATCGCTGCGGCTCGCGTCCCGTCGGCCGGCGTTCCGGCATCCGTCTGATCCCGGTCGCTCCCGGTTCTGTTCAGAATTCAGGAACTCTGGTGCGGGAATTCGCGTTCCGGCTCCGAGGGGAGCCAGAACGTCCTGAATTGCGCAGAAGTTCCTGAATTCTGAACCGGCAGCCGCCCGCTCAGCGGTTGCAGCGCGACGCCCGCTCAGCGGTTGAAGCGCGCCTCGCGCTCGTCGGAGGCGGCGGCCTCGATGCGCAGCCTCATCGCATCGGCCATCTCGGGGAGCGCGTCCAGCGGGTACCAGCCGGTCTCGGTGTTCTCGCCATCGGCAGGGTACGGCTCGCCCGAGACGTAGCGGCAGCGGAACGTGATGTCGATGTACTGCGTGACGTCGCCGTTGTCGTAGACGTTCGGCGGGAGGACCTGCACGATGGCGAGCCGCTCAGCGACCGCGGTGATCGACGTCTCCTCGAGCACCTCGCGTTCGGCGGCAACCGCCGGCTCCTCCCCCGGATCGATGATGCCGGTCACCGGCGTCCAGGCGCCGTTGTCCGAGCGGCGCACGAGGAGCACCTCCGGCCGGCCCGTGTCGAGACCGCGCAGCACGACAGCTGTCGTCCCGGTGAGCCAGAGCGGTGCGTTGCCGATGTGCTCGCGCAACGCGAGGACGAAGTCAGGGGTCGCCATGCCCAGAGCCTACTGCGCACAATTCCGGAGAACGTGTGACAGGAGTGGCTCATGTGACTGGAATCGCGCAGAATCGGCGATATTCGCCTCAGAGTTCCGGAATTGCGAACATGCCCGGGTGGTGGGAGGCGATGGATGCGGCATACGGCGATGGATGCGGCATACGCCGACGGGTACCGCATACGCCAGCGGATGCGGCGACCGCCGCGGGATGCGGTGTACTTGAGGGATGGAACACGATCCCATCACCGTCTCGATCGAACGCCGGGTGAACCCCGCGCGCATCTCCGAGGCCACCATCTGGGTGCAGGCCGGCATCAACCTCGCCAACAAATACCCCGGATTCCTCGGCTCCGGCTGGATCCGCTCCGGCGAGCACAGCGACCTCTGGTACATGCTCTACCGATTCACCGATGAGGCGACGCTCGCCGCCTGGGAGCACTCCTCGGAGCGCGCATGGTGGCTCCAGAGCGGTGAGGCGTTTATGGAGCAGTCCCGGGTGGAGAAGCGCACCGGCATCGAGGGCTGGTTCGATGCCCCGGAGGGCATCCTGCACGTCGGCGGGGCGCAGATCGACGAGACCGATGCCGCTCCGCCCATCCCGTCCGCACCGCCGCGGTGGAAGCAGGCGATCACGATCTGGCTGGGCTTCTTCCCGCTCAACCTGGTCTTCACGCTGCTCGTCACCTACGTCGTGCCCGGCTGGGAGCCGCTCGGCGTCTTCCTGCACGTCCTCGTGTCGACGCTCATCCTCACGCCGATCATGACCTACTGGCTCCTCCCGTTCGTCACGCGCGTGTTGCAGCCGTGGTTGCAGGCGCCGCGTCGCTCGTCCTCCGCTTCCTGACCCTGCGCCGCGACCCGGCGCCCTGCCCCTGCCCCTGCCCCTGCCCCTGCCCCCGCCCCCGACCCTGCTCCCGACCCTGCGTCATCCCTGCACACCCGGCCGGATGCCTGGTCAGGATCGGTCGGTGCCGCAATACTGGGAGCATGATCTCGACCGAGCTCGCCCGCGCACTCCGCACCGCCGGCCTCAGGTGGCAGCCCGCCCCGGGCGACCGCTTCCAGATCGACCGCGGCGAGTTCCGCGGCGAGGTGTTCACGGTGAGCGAGATGACCATCGAGGTGCACGAGCACCCTGGCGGTCGCAGTTTCGGCTTCAACGGGACGACGGAGTGGGCGCTCGATTCGGTCGACGAGGTCGACACCCTGTGGCTCCCGTCGGAGGCGCAGTTGCGCGAGCGGCTGGGTTCGTCCTTCCGCGCGTTGGAACGCGTCGACGTCGGCCAGACGGACCGCTCGGACCTCGACCCGACGATCATCGCCGCCCCGTCTCCTGAGCCGCCGCCCCGGCTCGATTTCGGGACCGATGCGCGGGAACTGGCGATGCATTCGGCCGGCGACACGGTCAGCGCCCCGGTCGGCGACGCGGATCTGCTCCTCGAGGCGGCGAGCGACGCACTGTTCGGCGACGCCCGCTTCGATGTCGTGACCGTCACGGACGGTATCCCCCACCGTTACTCAGCCAAGACCTCGGAGGACGCCTACGCCGAGGCGCTGCTGTCCCTCATCCTGCGTTCGACCGAATAGCGGTCACGCTCCACGAAGCCAGGCACGAAGCGCTTCACGCACGACAGCGCTGCGCGACGTCGAGTCCTGGACCGCACGGAGATCGAGCGCCGCATTCAGCTCCGGATCGAGCCGCACCGGCACCACTTTCGCGATGTCGCTGCCCATACGAGGGCGCCCGCGTTTGACGAGCTCCTGAACGTCGTAGCCGGCTTCGGCTTCCGCAGCCCACTGCACGATCTGAGCATCATCGATCGGATTTCCGTCGATCGTGCGTCCGGTGTCATTCATCGGTGATTCCTTTCGTTATGGGAGAAGAGCAAGGTAGCGCTTTCTGGCGGGCATGGCATGGATGACGAGTTCCGTTCCGTCGTCGAAGGTCAGCACCACGACTTCCAGGAATCGTCCGCATCTGTCGAACCCCAGTCTCAGCTGCCGAGCGGGGCTGTCGTCGTCCAGATCGACACGAAGCAAACAGCTGGTGGCCGCCCTGATCGCATCGTCAGGATGAGTACCGTGCTTCCGCGCCGAGTCATGAACGTCCATTCGAGAAACGTATTACGAAAAGGCTAGTCCTCGTGCGAGTTCTCCACAAGCGAGAGTCTCTGGCGCCGCACCCCGCCGCACCGCCCCGCCTCACCGGCCGCGGATGCGACGCGAGAGCTCGGCGGCTGCTTTTGCGACCTCGGCGGCGACGGCCACCTCGTCGATGCGCGAGGACGATGCGAAGGTCACCGCGAAGGCCGCAGCCGGCCACCCGAGGTGGTCGCGCACCGCGACGCCGACCGACGACAGGCCGGCCGTGATCCCGCCGTCCTCGCGCGAGAAGCCGTCAGCAGCCGTCCGGTCGAGCATCCGACGCAACTCGCTGTACCGTTTCGGGCCGCTCCCCGTGCGATCGACGAACGATGCGGCATCGGGATACAGCGCCCGCAACTGCCCCTTGGGCAGCGCCGCGAGGATCGCACATCCGCTCGCGGTGAGGTGCGCGGGCAAGCGGACGCCGACATCGGTCACGAGGTGCGGACGCCGCGGAGCGCGCTCCTCCACGATGTAGAGGACGTCACGTCCGTGGAGGACGGCGAGGTGCGCGCTCTCGCCCAGCCGGTCGACGAGGTCCGCGAGCAGCGGACGCCCGAGGAGGCTCAACGGCTCCTGCCTGGCGAAGCCGCCGGCCAGCTCGAACGCCGCGACGCCGAGGCCGTAGCGCTTCGCCTCTGGCAGGTGCACGACGAACCCGCGCTCCTGCAGCACGCCGAGCAGGTGGTACACGGTCGAACGGGGCAGGTCGAGCGCGCCGGCGATGACCGCGGCGGGCACCGGACCACGCTGCGATGCGAGGAACGTGAGGATGCGGAGTGTGGCGTCCGCGGCCGGCACCTGACTCATCGCCGCACTCCCGTCATCGTGTTCCCGCATCCGCATCCGCACCCGCACGCATCCGCACGCGCGTCCGCGTCCGCACACAGCCGTGCGGGACACCTCGCTCAGTCTGGGATCCCAGACGCAGACGAGTGTACGCCGGGTGGATCCGGACGGCGAACGGTGTGGGATCAGAACATGACCTCGACGCAGCCGGACACGACCGGCACCCCCGACAGTTCCGACAGCCCAGCCGGCCCCGCCACACCGCCGACCCCCGCCACGCCACCCACCGTCACGGTCGGCATCGGCCCCGTGAGCATCGCGGACGTCGTCGCCGTCGCACGCGGTCTCGCGCCGATCCGCCTCGACCAGGCTGCACTCGACGCCGTTGCCGCGTCACGCCAGGTCGTCGACGATCTGGCGGCAGACCCGCAGCCGCACTACGGCATCTCCACGGGCTTCGGCGCGCTCGCGACCACCTTCATCGCTCCGGAGCGCCGAGCGCAACTGCAGGCGAGTCTCGTCCGATCGCACGCCGCCGGGTCGGGCGCCGAGGTCGAGCGGGAGGTCGTCCGCGCCCTGATGCTGCTGCGCCTGTCGACGCTGCTCACCGGGCGCACGGGGGTCCGGGTCGAGATCGCCCAGACCTACGCCGCCATCCTCAACGCCCGCATCACGCCGGTCGTCCGCGAGTACGGGTCGCTCGGCTGCTCCGGCGACCTGGCGCCCCTCGCGCACTGCGCCCTCGCGGCGATGGGAGAGGGCGAGGTGCGCGATGCGGCGGGCTCGCTCGTCCCGGCGGCGCAGGCCCTCGAAGCGGCCGGCATCACCCCCATCGTCCTGGCCGAGAAGGAGGGCCTGGCGCTCATCAACGGCACCGACGGGATGCTCGGGATGCTCGCCATCGCGATCCACGACCTGCGTCTGCTCCTCACGACGGCCGACATCGCGGCCGGGCTCAGCATCGAGTCGCTGCTCGGCACCGACGCCGTGTTCGCGGCCGATCTGCAGGCGCTGCGCCCACAGGCGGGCCAAGCAGAGAGCGCGGCCAACCTGCGCGCCGTCCTCGCCGGGTCGCCCATCATGGCGAGCCACCGCGACGACTCGTGCACACGCGTCCAGGACGCCTACTCGATGCGGTGCGCCCCGCAGGTGCACGGCGCGGCGCGGGACACGGTCGCGCATGCCGAGACGGTCGCGGGCCGCGAACTGGCGAGCGCCATCGACAACCCGGTGCTCACCCCCGACGGCCGCGTCGAATCGAACGGCAACTTCCATGGTGCGCCGCTCGCCTATGTGCTCGACTTCCTCGCGATCGTGGCGGCGGACGTCGCGAGCATGTCGGAGCGGCGGACGGACCGCTTCCTCGATCCCGCGCGCAGTCAGGGCCTACCGCCGTTCCTCGCCCATGAGGTCGGGGTGGATTCCGGCCTCATGATCGCGCAGTACACCGCCGCCGGCATCGTGAGCGAGCTGAAGCGGCTGGCGTCCCCCGCATCGGTCGATTCGATCCCATCCTCCGCCATGCAGGAGGACCACGTGTCGATGGGATGGGCCGCCGCCCGCAAACTTCGTCGCGCCGTCGACGGGCTCGGTCGTGTCCTCGCGATCGAGGTCATGACCGCCACCCGCGCGATCGATCTGCGCGCGCCGCTGGTGCCTGGTTCCGCGACAGGGGCCGTGCACGCACTCGTCCGCACGGTCGTCGACGGCCCGGGTCCGGACCGTCATCTGTCCCCGGAGATCGAGGCGGTCGCCGCGCTCGTCCAGTCGGGCGAGGTCGTCACCGCAGCCGTCGCGGCCGTCGGCACCCTGCGCTGAGCGGCTCGACCCCACTCGCCGACGCAGGACCGTCCCACCGGTCCGATCCAGCATCAGGTGGATCGGACCGGCGGGATCACCGGGTTAGGGCCACTGGGCTCGACGGGAGCCGGGCTTCTTCGGCGCCGGGCGATCCGTGGTGGCGTCGCCCGTGGCACCGTCACCCGTGGTGGCGTCATCCGTGGGGGCCTCACCGGTGGCTGCCTCACTCACGGGCGACTCATCGGCAACCGCTTCACCGTCGACCGGCTCGGCCCCGTGCAGGCCGTGGTGCTCAGGCTCGTCCGCTTCCGCGTCCGTGAGGTTGACGACGTCGATCGCCTGAGTCGTCGGCTGCGACTCACCGGCAGCGACGTGCGTCCCGTGATGCTCGTCTCCGCCGCCCTCGAAGCTGTGGGCGTCGCTCACGATCTCGTCCTGCGACTCGGTCCCAGCAGCCACGTCCTCGACGACCTCGATGCTCGCCGTGTCCGTGAACTCGGCCGGAGCGTCGTCGAGCGAACGCTCGACGTCCGGGCCCTCGACGGACCCGAGCTCGGTCGTCGGTGGCAACACCGCAGCGGGCTCGCCGGGTTCGCCCGGCTCGACCACGTCGATCGCCCCGGTCGCAGCCGTCGGCGGCGCGAGCACGGACCCGTCAGGGGCGGTAGTCGGCAGTTCGACGTCGGGGCCTTCGGCGCTGTCGGCGAAGTCTCCCGCGACCTCGTTCACCGGGGCATCGATCACCCCGGCATCGTTCACCACGGCATTGTCGGGTCCATCGGCAGCACCGGCACCCGCATCAGCGTCAGCAGCCGCCGCGGCACCGCCAAGGGCACTCACACCAGCGGCACCGACACCAGCACCGACACCGGCTCCGACCAGCTCCGCCACAGCGGGAGCAGCCTCGACCTCGGCCACCGCAACATCAGCATCAGCCCCAGCCCCAGCCCCAGCAGCCTTCGCAGCGCGCTTCGCCGCCCGACGCTCCTTGGCGCCCTCGACGAGGTTGTACAGCGTCGGCAGCACCACGAGCGTGAGGATCGTGGAGGACACGAGCCCGCCGATCACGACGATCGCGAGCGGCTGCGAGATGAACCCGCCGTGCCCCGTGACCCCGAGGGCCATGGGTGTGAGCGCGAAGATCGTTGCGAGCGCCGTCATCAGGATCGGACGGAGTCGTCTGGCCGCACCGTGCTCGACGGCCGTGATGACGTCCATCCCTCGACGTCGGTACTGGTTGACGAGATCGACGAGCACGATGGCGTTCGTCACGACGATGCCGATGAGCATCAGCACACCGATGAGCGACGGCACCCCGAGCGGCACACCGGTCAGCACCTGCAGACCGATGGCGCCCGTCGCCGCGAACGGCACGGACACGAGCAGCAGGATCGGCTGTCGCAGCGAGCGGAACGTGGCCACCATGATGATGTAGACGATCAGGATCGCCGCGAGCATCGCGAGTCCGAGCTGGCTGAACGCGTTCGACTGGTCGGAGGTCACGCCGCCGAGGGTCGCGACCGTTCCGGCCGGCAGCTTGGCCTGGTCGACCGCGGCCTGGACCTCACCGCTCGCGGCGGACAGGTTGTCGCTCGCCGGCGTCGCGCTGATCGTCGCGGAGCGGAGCCCCTTGACGGTGGTAATGCTCGCCGGACCGTCGACCTGCGACACCGTCGCCAGCTGGTCGAGACGCAGCGGGCCGGCCACGGTCGGCACGGTGGCCGCCGCGAGGTCCGCGATGGTCGTCGGCGGGTTCTGCGTGTCGACGTAGATCGTGAGGGTGGTGTCGTCGATCGCGATGGTCCCGGCGGTCGTCGGCTGCATCAGCTGCGAGACGAAACTGCCGAGGGCGACCTCCGTGTACCCGGCCTTCGCGGCTTCGTCGCGGTTGACCTTGATCTGGATGTACGGACGCGAGGCGCTCAGGTTGCTCGACACCTGGTCGATGCCCTTGAGCTTCTCGACGGCCTTCTGGATGGTGTCGGATGCGGTCTGCAGGTCGGCCTGTCGCGGCGAGGTGATGTCGACCTCGATGTCGCTCGACCCGCCGAAGCCGGACGATGCGGTGACCTCGATCTCACCTGCGTCCGGAATGCCGGCGAGATCCGTCCGCACCCGCTTCTGCAGTGCCGTCTGGTCGACGTTCTCGTCCGTCGTGATCGAGTAGGTGATGGATCCGCTGCCACCGCCGACGAAGGCGTCCCGCAGGGAGCTGCCGCTCGAACCGATGGAGAGCTGGACGGTCTCGATGCCGGAGATGGAGCGCAGTTTCGCCTCGACCTGCGATGCGGCGTTGTCCTGCGCTTCGAGGCTGGCACCCACCTTGAGCGTCTGGGTGACGGAGAGCGTGTTCTGGCCGGAACTGCCGAGGAAGTTCGTCTTCATAAACGGCGTGAGCGCGAGCGTGCCGCCGAGGACGAGCAGCGCGAGCAGGATCGTCACGAAGGAGTGGCGCAGCGTCCAGTGGATGATCGGCAGGTAGCCGCGCTGGAGGCGGGAGGGCTTCTCGAGGTCGTCCTCGTCCTGCACGCTGCTGTTGCGGCGGGCGCGGCGGCTGGTCCCCGCCTCGGCCGGTTCAGCTTCCACAGCGGCGGTCGCGTCGGCCGCAGCCGCAGCCGTCTCAGCCCGCTTCTTCGGTGCCCGGAGGAACCAGTACGCGAGCACCGGCACGATCGTGAGCGCCACGAGCAGCGAGGCGAGCAGGGCGATCGTCACGGTCAGCGCGAACGGTCGGAACAGCTCGCCGGTCATGTCGCCGACGAATGCGATGGGCAGGAACACGGCGACGGTCGTGGCGGTCGACGCGGTGATGGCGCCTGCGACCTCGCGGACGGCGCTCAAGATGGACTCCGCGCGTTCTGCGCCCGTCCGATTCTCTCCGAACGACAGGTGTCTCTTGATGTTCTCGATCACGACGATGGAGTCGTCCACAACACGACCGATGGCGATTGTGAGCGCACCGAGCGTCAGGATGTTGAGGGAGTACTCGGCGACCTGCAGGCCGATGAAGGTGATGAGCACCGAGGTCGGGATCGAGATCGCGGTGACGATCGTGGCCCGCACGTCGAGCAGGAACACGAGGATGATGAGCACCGCGAACACGAGGCCGAGCAGGCCCTCGGTCGTGAGCGACTCGATCGACTGCTCGATGTACGGGGCCTGGTCGAACACGACGGTCAGCTTCGCGTCGGAGCCGATGGTCTTCTCGAGGTCAGGCAGCAGTGCGCGGACGCCCTGCGACACCTCGACCGTGTTCGCGGACGGCAGTTTCGTCACGGCGACCGTGAGGGCGGGCTTGCCGTCGACGCGGGAGATGGAGGTGATCGGGTCGTCGGTGAGCGCGATGTCCGCGACGTCGCCGAGTGTCACGACTCCACCCGACGCATTGGCCGCACCCGCGATGGGCAGGGCCTTGATGTCGTCGACGGAGCCGAGCTTCGAGCCGGTCTGCACGGACAGCGTCTGGTTGTTCTCGGTGATGCTGCCGGCCGGCAGGAGCACACCGTTCTGCTGGAGCGTTGTGGAGACGACCTGGCTCGTCTTGCCGATCGCCGCGAGCTTCTCCGGGTCTGGCGTGATGCTGATGCGCTTGCCGATGTCGCCGACGATCGCCGCATCGCGGACGCCGGAGACGTCCTTGATGTCCGGGACGACGGAGTTCTTCAGCAGCGTCGCGAGCGCATCGGAGGAGCCGCCGCCCGTGACGGCGATCTGGATGACGGGCAGGTCGTCGATGCTGCCGCTGACCACCTGCGGGTCGAGGTCGCTCGGCAGGGTCGACTTGATGCGGTTGATCGCCTGGTTGATCTTCTGCTCGGCCGTTGCGAGGTCGGTCCCGTAGGTGAACGTCGCGCTCACGAGCGACGAGTTGGTGCTCGAGGTCGCGCTTGTGGATTCGAGCCCCGGCACGCCCTGGATTGCGGTCTCCATGGGCGTCGACACGTCGTCGTTGACGACTTCGGGGGCGGCGCCAGGGTAGCTCGTCACGATCGCGAGCTGCGGGAACTGGACCGACGGCACGAGCTCCTGCTTGAGGCCGGACACGGCGAGTCCGCCGAACACCGCGACGACGATGGTGACGAGCGCGATCAGCGCACGGTTCTTCATGCTCAAGACGGAGAGGAAGTGCACGGGACCGCTTTCTGTGGTGACGAGGAGTTGCGGACGGTGCAATTATGACATCAGCCAGCTGATCAACCCGGGTTTTCGACGCTTGCCTTCCGCCCCCGGTCCCTGAGCCCGTCGAAGGGCCTCCGGTCCCTGAGCCTGTCGAAGGGCCCGACGCCTCACACCACGTCGTCGAGATACGCCGACGTCGGCACCGCACCGAACGACGCAGACCCCCACGCCGCGGCCAGCAGGTCGACAGCGCGCTCCGTGTCGCCCCACGGATAGCTGATCGGGATCCGGAGGTACCGCTCGAACGCGCCGTCGATCCCGAACCTCGGACCGGCCACGATCACGAGTCCGTGGCTCCGGGCGGCGAGCGCGAGCTGCGACGATGCGGCCTCCCCCAGGTTCACCCAGGTCGCGATGCCGCCGTTCACGCGCGGCACGCTCCACTCCGGCAGCCGGTCGTGCAGGAGGTCGACGAGTCGATCCCTGGTCGCGCCCAGCTGTCGTCCTCGGCGCTCGACGATGCCGTCCATCACCGGCATGAGTTCCGCGACCGTCAGCTGGTCGAGGATGGGTGTGCCGAGGTCGCCCATCGACCTCGTGGAGACGAGCTTCCGGATGATGCCGCGATCGGCCCGGATCCAGCCGATGCGCAGACCTCCCCACACGGTCTTGCCCACGGAGCCGATCGTGATGATCGATGCAGCGGCGGACCTCCCGCACGCAGCCGTCGCTGTGGCGACGAACGGCGGGTACGACTCCGGCCTGTCGATGTTGAGCTCCGCGGTCGTCTCGTCGATCACGAGCACGGTGCCGTGGCGTTCGGCAGCCCTGGCGACGCGTTCGCGGGTGTCGAGCGGCATCGAGGCGCCGGTCGGGTTGTGGAAGTCCGGCATGAGGTAGGCGAGTGCCGGGCTCGTGCGTGCGAACCACTGCTCGATCTCCCGCGGGTCCCAGCCGGTCTCGGACGACACGGTCGCCGCTCCGAGCCTGGCGCCGGCTCCGCGGAGCGCTTCGTAGGCGTGCGGGTAGCTCGGCATCTCGACGAGCACCCGGTCGCCGCGGCTCAGCATGGTCCTGGCGATCAGTGCGATCGCGTGTTGCGCACCGACCGTGATCATGATCTCGTCGGCGTCCGTCGGGAGCCCTCTCGCCGTGTACCGGTCTGCGATCGCCTGGCGGAGGCCGGGCATGCCGACGAGGTCGTAGTCCCAGTCGTGCATGTACCTGGGCAGTTCTGCGGCTGCTGCGACCGCGGCATCGATGACCTCCGGGCACGGCGGGACGGCGGCCTTGCTGAAGTCGAGGAAGCCACCCTGTGGCACGGCGGCGAGCGCCGTCGGCGATCCGGGCAGGAGGGTGACGCTGCCGGAGCCGCGGGTGCTGCGGAGGTATCCGGCGTCGCGGAGCTCGCGGTAGGCCGCGGTCACGGTCGTCCGGCTGAGCGCGAGGCGGTCCGCGAGCTCGCGTTCGGCCGGCAGGCGGGTGCCGACGGGGATGCGGCCGTCGAGGACGAGCAGTCGGATGCGATCGGCGAGTCCGCGGTACACGGGGGCTGCACTCTTCCACTCTCCGAGGAGGGCGGTGAGCGATCTGGCGCTGAGCGTGATGGATGCCATGGAGCCACGATAGCCAGATTGGACTCTGGCGCAAAAGCCAATCCTGGAATTGGATTGACGACCATGACCCGTCGCATCATCCAGCTCTTCACCGGCATGCTCCTGTACGGCATCGCCATCGCGATGATCGTGCGCGCCGGGATCGGCATCGCGCCCTGGGATGTGTTCGGTCAGGGCGTTGCGATGAAGACCGGGATCAGCTTCGGTCTGGCGGCGGTCGTGATCGGCGCGGTGGTGCTGCTCGCGTGGATCCCACTCAGGCAGAAGCCGGGCATCGGCACCCTGTGCAACGTCCTCCTCGTTGGGCCGGCTGCGGATCTCGGCCTGTGGCTCATCCCGGCGGATCTGCCGTTCTGGGGGCGGCTCCTCCTCTTCGCCGGCGGACTGCTCCTCCTCGGCACGGCCTCCGGCCTCTACATCGGCGCCCGCTTCGGCGCCGGGCCACGGGACGGCCTGATGACGGGCATCCACAAGCGCACCGGTTGGCCCATCTGGGTCGGGCGCACGATGGTGGAGGTCACCGTCCTCGGGATCGGCTGGCTGCTCGGCGGCAACGTCGGCGTGGGCACCGTGCTGTTCGCCGTCCTGATCGGCCCGATCTGCGGGTGGACGATCCCGCTGTTCCGCGTGCCGGAGCGGACGAAGCCCGAGCCGCTCGAATCCGCCGAAGAGGCCACTTCTCCCCCGGTTCCCAGGTGACTTCTCGCGCCCCTTCTGCTTCAATGGAGATGTTTGAGTCTCCGATATGTCATGGCGTCAGCCTGCGTGCTGAGTCTCACCGGGCAGCATCGCCCGGCGCCAGCAGAGGAGAGCCACCCGTCCATGCGCGTCCTGATCGTCGACGACGAGGTCTACCTCGCTGAGGCGATCAGGGACGGCCTCGATCGGGTGGCCATCGCGGCGGACGTCGCACACGACGGTGACGACGCACTCGATCTGATCAGCGTCAACGACTACGACGCGGTCATCCTCGACCGCGACATCCCCGGCACCCACGGCGACGACGTCTGCCGGCTGATCGCAGCCTCCGGCGCTGCCACGCGGGTACTCATGCTGACCGCGGCCGGCCGGCTGGAACAGAAGGTCTCGGGGTTCGGCCTCGGCGCGGACGACTACCTCGCGAAGCCGTTCGAGTTTGACGAGCTGATCGCTCGACTCCACGCACTCGCGCGGCGGACGAGCGCACCGTTGCCGCCCGTTCTCGAGATGCACGGCATCACACTCGACCCGTTCCGGCACGAGGTGCGCCGCAACGGAGAGCCCGTCCGCCTGGCCCGCAAGGAGTTCGCCGTGCTGGAGGTGCTCCTCAGGGCCGGTGGCGGCGTGGTGAGCGCCGAGATCTTGCTGGAGAAGGCCTGGGATCGCAACGTCAATCCGTTCAGCAACACGACCCGGGTCACGGTCTCCACACTCCGCAAACGCCTCGGGGAGCCCTGGGTGATCGAAACGGTCCCTGGCGTCGGCTACCGCATCGCACCGGAGACCATGTCGGAGGAAGGGGACCTCCGATGACCGGACACACGTCGCTCCATGTCCGTCAGCCGCTGCGCGCGCCGCGTTCCGTCCGTGCGCGCGGGACTACCGCGTTCGCCGCGATCGTCGCCACCATCGGTTGCGCATTGCTCCTCCTCTGCTTCGCGATCGACGATGACGTGCCGTCCGCGGCCGACTGCTGGGGATGTGTCGCCGCACTCAGCGCGCTCGTCGCGCTGAGCGCGGTCCTCGGCTGGTTGCTGATCGGACGACTCGTGGCACCGTTGGAGGCGTCGTCCATCGCGCGGGAGCGGTTCGCGGCGCACGCCTCTCATGAGCTGCGCACACCGCTCGCAACCGCGAAGATGCTCCTCCGGGTGGCGCGGGACGATCCAGCGGGAGTCGACGTCGAGTGCCTCGTCGATCGCCTGACCGATGCGAACGATCGCAGCATCCGTACCGTCGAAGCACTCCTGGAGCTCGCGGAGAGCACGCAGCAGGGCCTCGACGCCTCCCCCGTCGATCTCCGGACCGCGGTGGCGCAGGCCACCACTCGGCTCGCATCGGAGGCCCGGACGACGTGGGTCTCGGTCACGACGAAGTCGGAGATCGGCGTGCTATCCGACGGCGATCCTGTCCTCATCGACCGACTCGTCACCAATCTGCTGCAGAACGCGATCCGTCACAATCACGCGGGCGGGCGGGCCCACGTCGATGTCGTGAGCGCGCCGGGTGGGAATCTCGTGCGCGTGAGCAACACGGGACCGATCGTGTCGGCTGCCGATGCCGCCCGGCTGACCGAGCCGTTCTTCCGAACCAGGGCGCGCACGCCGCAGCGGGATCGGGTCTCCGCCGGCATGGGACTCGGCCTCGCCCTCGCGAGCAACATCGTGCAGGTGCACAGCGGCACCCTCGTCATCCGGCCCAACCGCAGCGGCGGGCTCACCGTCACGGTGACCTTCCCGCCCGCCCGTCCCGCGTAGACGTCCGCCGCACGTGATGACGTTCGCCCGCCGAGCCACCGTCACTTGACCCAGGATGTAACCGCTGTTACATTCGAAATTGTGACCAAGCAGATCAACTGGACCCTCATCCTCATCCAACTCCCCAAGGAACCTTCGAAGCACCGCGTCGGCGTGTGGCGCGAGCTCCGTAAGGGCGGGGCCGTTCCGGTCTCACCCGGCACCTGGGCGATCCCCTCCGGACCGGCGTTCCAACCGACGCTGGACCGGGCCGCAGAGCTCTGCCACACCGGCGGTGGCGTCTTCGCCGTGATCGACGCCTCACCGCGGGATGCAGCGTCGACTCGCCTCATCAGTGACGCATTCACCAGCGCCCGCGTCGACGAGTGGAACGAGTTCCAGGCGGACTGCGACAAGTTCGAGGCCGAGATCGCACGAGAGATCGAGAAGGAGAAGTTCACCTTCGGCGAGCTCGAAGAGGAGGAGCAGAGCCTCACCCGCCTCCGGACCTGGTTCCGCGATCTCAAGAAGCGCGACATCCTCGAACTGCCGGAGGCGGTCGCTGCTGAGGCCAGGCTGCAGACGTGCGCCGACGCCCTCACCGACTTCGCAGAGCGCGTCTACGGCGCGATGCACGCCGGGGCTCCGGCCATCGACACGCCTCACGAGGCGGTCTAGCCGAGCGGTAGTGCCGACTGTCCGAGCGGCGCTTTGTCGCACGAGCCGACTATCCGAGCGGCGCTTCCCGTTCTCGCATAAAGGGCACCGGATCGGTCTTGCCGCCGCCCAGGCGGACCTCGAAATGCAGGTGGCAACCGTTCGACGCCCCGGTCGTGCCGGACCAGGCGATCAGCTGCCCGGCAGACACCTGCTGCCCGTCCCCGACGACGATCCCGCCCGAGCGGATGTGCGCGTACCCGGTGTCGACGCCGCCGCTGTGGGCGAGGAGGACGAAGTTGCCGTAGGTGCCCATCCAGCCCGCGTAGTCGACGCGGCCGGCGGCAGCGGCATAGATGGGGGCGCCGCAGCCCGTCCCGATGTCGGTGCCGCTGTGGAACGGCCCGCTGCACCCGTCCGGCCCGCAGATGGGTTGGCGGGGGCCGTAGTGGTCCGTGATCGGTCCGCTCGCCGGGACGGCCCAGCCCTGTGGTCCGACGGAGCCGCCGGGGAGTCCGCCTCCGCCACCTCCGCCACCTCCACCGCCGCCGCTTGATCCGCCGCCGGATGCGGCTTCCGCTGCCAGGCCCGCTTGATACTCCGCCGCCGTCTTCGCGGCGCCGTCAGTGAGCGCGGCCAGCTTCGCGTTCAGCTCCAGGGCCTCCGCGCGTACGGATTCGAGTGCGGCCTGATCGGCTGCGGCCGCTTCCCTCGCCTGGGCGAGCGCGTCGGCCGCGAGTCCGCGGAGCCGTTCGCGTTCGGTGCTCGCGATGTCCGCTTGCTCGGCCACCGCATCGGCAGTCCTTGTGGCAGCGTCGGCCTTGGCGGAGACGTCGGCGTAGCGTTCAGCGAGTTTCTGGATGGAGCCGAGCGCGCCGAGCAGGTCGTCGGACGGTTCGGAGAGGAACAGTCGTGTTCCGAAGTCCGTGCCACCGCTCCTTCCCAGTTGTGATGCGAGCAGTCCCGCCCGCTTGACCGCTGCCGCAGCGGCCTCCCGCCGCTCGCCGGCCTGGTCGTCCAGCGACGCCCCGCGTCGGAACGCCTCGTCGAACAGGTCCTGCGCCTCTTGCAGTTCGGCGCCCTTCGCCTGCGCAGCGGTCGCCGTCGCAGCTGCCCTCGTCTCGAGCCCGGCGAGGTGCTCGCGGAGCTCGACCGCCTTCGCATCCGCAGCGGCCTGGTTCGACCGCGCGGCGAGGACGTCCTCCCAGCTCGGATACTCTGCGGCCACAGCCGGCGCCGGATTCGCGGCCGCGACGGCGACCGAACCCACGAGCATCGCGAGGAGCGAGAAGCCCGCCGCCATCCTTCGGCACCGCATCACGCGGACTGCCCCAGGACGATCTGCTGCTGGGCGCGGCCGGAGGATCTACCGAGATACGCGGCGATGAGTTCGCGGACCGCGGACTCCCACTGGGACGGTTCAGCAGCCAACCGGAACTCCTCCTTGCCGAGCGCATACCCCCATTCGACACGGTCGGCGGAGAACGCCGGGATGAGGCTGCCGACGACCATGGGGCTGCAGAGCGCCCAACTGGCGCAGTGCCCCTGATAGACGAAGGAGAACCGTTGACCGTCGTCGTCGTATTGGAAGTCCGACCCCAGCCGGGGTGCATCGACCGCGGACGACACGGACACCACACCGAGCGAGCTGCGCGGAATCTGGGTGGGGACGAGGAGCCGATGGATGAGCTGCTCCGCTGCGACGACGTCGCCGTTCTCACCGGCCTCGGCGATGGAGACGCACAGCGCCAGCAGGTCGGCCCCCTCCGGCACCACGCCGATCCCGTGCGGACGGCGGCTCATCGGGGAGAGCATCCTGAGGATGCGGCGCAGCGGCCGGTTGCCGGCGACGTCGGCGAACGAGAAGAGGAATTCGTCCCTCGCGACCACCGCGGCCGCCGCGTCCTCGGCCGCGACGGCCGATTCGATCGCCTGCAGCTTGGTCCGCACCGATGCGACGGAGGCCGCGTCGATGGACTGCACGTGCAGGGCGAGGGCGAGCCCGAAGAAGAGCGCGCAGGCCGAGATGGCCTCTGAGGTCCTGGCGTCGTCCAGTTCTGCGACCGTGGTGCCTCGCCCGTGATGGATCTCGACGAGCCCGATCGACTGCAACTCGGCGAGCGCCTCGCGCAGGGGCGTCCTCGAGACGCCGAGCCACTCCATGAGCTCCCGGTCCACGAGCCGTTCGCCCGGGACGAAGGTGCCGTCGGTGATCGCCTGGAGGATGACCTCGTACACGTTGTCCCGCAGCAGGACCCGCCTGCCGTCCTCGGCGGCGTCGGTGTCGGACTCCTGCCCTGCAGCGCCTGGCACCGGCGCTCTCGATGCGGAGGGCGCCGGTGCGGCGCCCGCCCCGATCGACCGCAGGAACAGTTCGACCACCTCGTCGAAGTAGTCGAGGATGATCGCTTCCGCGTCCTGGCCCGACCCGTCCTCGCACGCCACGATGAGGCGGTCCATCCGCTCGGTGTCGAAGTCCAGCACCTCTGCGTGGCGCGAGTTCAGGCCGACCAGCCAGCGGACGTGGATCCGGATCTCGGAGACGATCTGGCGGAGGACGTCACTGTCGCGGCGGTCGAGGAAGACGTCGAGGAGGTGGCGGAACGGGTTGATGCGCCCGCCGGCCGCCCCGGACTGGATGTCCTCGCGCAGTTCGACGAGCTTGGCGAGGTCGGTCTGGTCGAGCCGCGGTGTTGTGGTCCGCACGAGGTCGGCGTAGATGTGCCGCGCGACGGCCATGAGCTCGCGGAAGTAGGGCAGGTCGAGGGGACGCACCCTCGTCTCGGACTGCGGCCGGACCTCGACCAGACCGACCCGGTCGAGCCTGCGCAGCGCTTCGCGCACCGGCGTCCGCGAGGCCCGCACCATCGCTTCGAGCGTGGACTCATGCAATCGCTGACCCGGCTGGAATTCGCCACTCAAGATCGACGTCTCGATGATGCGGTAGACCCGGTCGCACAGGGTCTCGTGGCGGAAGGCGATGGGGGTCAGGGGGATCGGCATGGCGTGGTGCTCCTTTAACGCTGGAATCCCATGATGATGAACTTCTGACCACTTGCCAAGACATATACGAGGAATTTAATATTCTTTAAAGGCTATGACCGGGATTGAGGCACTGACTCGACGCATCCCAGCACGCGATCGACACGGATTCCGGGTGCCTGATCCCGATCTTCAGGCGGCGGATTCCCCCACCCCGAGACGACGCCTGATCCGGTCGATCTCGAAGAGCACCCGCTCCTCGTCGATCGTGAGCAGTTCCCGATCCCGCAACAGCGCACGGCCGCCCACCACCAGATCCGTCACGTCGTGGCCGACAGCGGACCACGCGATGAAACCTCCTGCGCCCGACCATGACGCGGCGCGCGCACCGGAAGCGTCGAGCACCGCATAGTCGGCCGGGGCGCCGCCCGGCCCCGTGACGTCGAATCCGAGCGCCGACGAACCGTTCGCCGTCGCCATCCCGAGCACCTCGTCCGCAGCGAGCGCACCGGCGTCGCAGCTCGCCCCGCGTTGCAGCGACGCGGCGAGTCGCATCTCCCGCAGCATGTCGAGCGCGTCGTTGCTGGCCGGACCGTCCGTACCGATGGCGACCCGGACGCCGGCGTCGACCATCTCGACCACTGGAGCGATGCCGGAGCCGAGCTTGAGATTGCTCTGCGGGCAGTGAGCGACGCTCGCTCCGGCCTCCGCCACGAGTTCGATGTCCGCCGGCGTGAGCCAGGTCCCGTGCGCGATGAGGGTGCGAGCGTTGAGGAGGCCGGCCTCCGCCGCAGCCTGCACCGGGGTAAGGCCGCATCTGGCGAGGCTCTCGGTGACCTCGTGCTTGGTTTCGGACAGGTGGGTGTGGACGCCGAGTCCCGTCTCCGCCGCACGCGCACCGATGCGCCGGAGGACCGTCTCCCCGCAGGTGTACGGCGCGTGCGGCCCGTACATGATCTGCACGAGCGGCTCGCCGGCATAGGTCGAGGCGAGCGATTCCGTGTGCGCGATCTGCGCACCGGCAGTCCGGCCTCCCGCGAGCGGCCAGCCCACCATGTCGAGTCCGAACACGGCCGGTGCCGCGGAGACGCGGAGGCCTGCTTCGATCACCGAATCGATGAGCCGCTCGTCCCAGAAGAACATGTCGGCGAAGCAGCTGGTGCCGTTGCGGATGAGTTCGCACAGGCCGAGTTGCAGACTCCAGTAGAGGTCGTCGTGTGTGAGTCTGGCTTCGGCCGCCTGCACAACGCCGAGCCAGTCGTCGAGCGGCAGGCCGTCCCCCAGACCCCGGAGCACCGCCATCGCGGCGTGGGTGTGCGCGTTCACGAGTCCGGGGATGACGAGGCGCTCTCGCGGGACGGGGCGATGCCCGCTGACACCGCCGCCGCTGCCGACGCTGCCGTCGCCGCCCGCATTCCAACCGATCCGCTCCATGCGCCCGGCACCTCCGTCCGTGTTGTGCCCCCGTGTGAGCACCGTCGGACGACGGGCATCGGCCCCAGCAAAGCAAGGGCCGTGTAACAGCAGCGTCAGCGTTTCGCGTCAGCGTTTCGCGTCAGCCGAAGCCGATCAGCCGGTGAAGACGATCGCCGCCGCCCGGGCGGCCGCCTCCGCATCGCCGGCAGCGACCGCCGCCCGCAGCAGCGGGTAGGCCCCGGCGATCACGGCCAGCGACGATGCCTGGACGGTGAGCGAGATCGTCAATCGGAACGCGAGTCCGGCTGCGATGTCGCGGACGGCGTCCACGAGCACTTCGTTCGGGCAGGCGTCGACGATGCGCTCCACGAACCCGCGGACGGCTCGCCCGTACGCGACGGGATCTGCGGCCTCGAGCGCTGCCGCGGCATCGTCGAGTGTTGTGAGGACCGCTTCGCGCGCCTCGCCGTCGATGGTGACGACCGTCAACCGGAGCACCGCGCACAGCAGCGCGCCGGTGGCCTCCGACAGGGCTGGCTGCGCATCAGGGGTCGGACGGGCGACCCTCGTGTAGCGCTGGGGCGCCGTCTCGACGAGGCCGACGCGCGACAGATCGTTGAGCGCGTCCCTGATGGGCGTCCGGGAGACGCCGAGCCAGTCCTGCAGCTCCTGATCGTGCAGCGTCTCGCCCGGCTCGAAGGTGCCGTCCAGGATCGCCTCCCGAATCCGGAACTCGGCGATCTCACGGAGGGATTGGCGGCGGACATCGGCGATCGACGTTGGCACGGGCATGCGGCCTCTTTTTCAGACGTTGATGTTTTGCGTACGAAGTATATCAGCGACTGTCGTTGTTGGTGGGGAAGTTTCGAGACCTCACAGGGCGCTCGCACACACTCGCGCAGCGTACCCGTCGGCCGCGCACACCCACGGAGGAGGTTCGCGAATGCGAACTCTTAACGCTCAGCTCACGCGTCATCCATTTGAATGGTCACGTTGTTATCGACAACACCCGAGGGGGCGAGAAATGGGCGCTCGCCCCCTCACCACATGCACAGCGCGGCTCGCGGTTCAGGACCGCACCGGCACTGGATCGTCCACTCGCCGGCTGTTCCTCTACCGACCGTCGCCCTGCTGACCGTCCGCCAGCCGGAAGAGCGCTTCAATGGCCAGTTCCGCCGCCACGGCGTCGCCGCGCTGCACCGCATCGCGCAGTCTCGGGAATTCGACCTCCAGCTGCTCCCAGCGCGTGGTCTCACTCGTACGTGAGATCGCGAGTCGGTAGCCGAGCCCGTCGACCAGGTCCCGGGCGGCTGCCGCGAGCACGGGGTTCGGGCAGGCTTTGACGAACCACATCATGAGCGCCCAGTTCTCACGCCCGAACGCCTCGGTATCCCGCGCGGACACCGCATCGAGGACGACGTCGATCGCCTGGGACATCCCGGCTCGCTGAGCGGCGTCGAGGGTGCCGACCGACACCCGCGCGACACCGCCGAGGATCGCGCCGAGCGTCTGCAGGATCGCAAGCCGCTCCTCCGGGACGGGGACGGCGACCCGGGTGTACCGCTGCGGCACCATCTGCACGAGCCCGACCCGCGCCAGGTCGTTGAGCGCCTCGCGGATCGGCGTGCGCGAGACACCGAGCCACCGCTGGAGGTCGTTGTCGTTCAGGAGTTCGCCCGGCTGGAACGTGCCGTTCAGGATGGCGTCACGGATCTGGGACTGCGCCACCTCCCGCAACGACAGGCGTGGCTGAATGGGCCTCTGATTCGGGATGGGCATCCGGCCGCCTCACGCGTGGAGTTCTTGATGATCAGCCCACTCTAGGCCGATCCGGACACACCGGGCAACGCCCGGCGTCATCCGATCACACGCGTCAGAATCGAATCTAACCATTTCGTTCGCCACACCGAAGCGAATATTAGATATTCACACCGTTTGGCGGTTAAGATCGCCGTATGCCCATCCCGACGACGCCAGCGCAGGCACCGCGCAAGCTCCTCCGCGACCAAGTCCACGACCGCATCCTCGAAGCCATCGTCACCGGCGAGCTCGAACCGGGGAAGGTACTTCTCGACAAAGAACTGGAAGCGTGGCTCGGCGCATCGCGGACCCCCATCCGCGAGTCGCTCAACCGCCTCGCCAACGCCGGCTTCGTCGACGTCCTCCCCCAGAAGCTCACGCGCGTCTCCGCGATCGACCCGCGCCACTTCGGTCAGATCCTCGAGGTCCTCGGCGCACTCGACGCCGCAGCCGTCCGCGAGACCGTGCCCCTCCTGACCGCAGAGGACGCCGCGACCCTCAAGCGCTTCCGCGACACGGTCCTCGCCGACGAGGACGCACCGATCACCCCGAAGCGCACGCAGGCGATCAGCGACATCTTCCAGGTGTTCCTCGACCGCTACGACAACAAGCTCCTCCTCCGCCTGCCGGAGAAGTTCGCCCCGCACCTGCAGCGCACGATCAACGCCTCGGGCGAGCTGCTCAACGTCCCGGTCGGATTCGGACACCTGCGCGACCTCATCGATCGCGCCCTGTCCGGCGACGCCGACGGCGCGGCCGATGCCGTGACCGCCTACTTCGGCACGAGCCTGCGGGAACTGTCGGAACAGCTCATCGCGGCAGACACCGCAGCACCGAAAGGCGAGGACAACTGATGCCGACCAACACGCCGACGAACCTCACCCGCCGCCTGCTGCGCGATGAGATCTACGACACGATCCTGAACGCCGTCCTCGACGGCACCCTCGAACCGGGCGAACAGCTGCACGACGAGGCGCTCACCACCTGGCTCGGCGCTTCGCGCACACCGGTCCGCGAGGCGCTCAACAAGCTCGCGGAGGACGGCGTCGTCGAGCTCGTCCCACACAAGTACACACGCGTCGCACCGCTCGACTTCCGTGCCATCAACGAGGCGCTGTTCGTCTCCGGCGTCCTGCACGAGTACGCGGCACGCCAGGTCGTCGGCTCGCTGACCGAAGCGGATCGGACGGCGTTGCAGACGTTCGCCGACAACGCGGTCGACGCGCACGAGCGCAACGACCTTGGCGCCCTCGGCCCGGCCATCCGCGACTTCTTCCTCGCCTTCGAGCGCGCCACGCCGAACCGGGTCCTCGTCGAGACCGTCGAGTCCCTCTCACTGCAGCTGCTGCGCTTCCTGACCCCGCGCGAGGGCCTCACCGCCGTCGAGGACATGGTGTCGCAGATCACGGGCATCAACGAGGCGGCACAGGCCGGAGACGCCGCACGCACCGGTGACCTCATCCACGCCCTCTACGAGCCGACGAGGCAGAACTTCATCACGACGTTCCGCAACCAGTAGCCAGGAGCGGTCGTCGACGTCGTCTCAGGCGACGCCGACATCGCAGAACGACCGGTCGACCTTCTGGGCGGCCGGTCGTTCTGCGGTTCAGGCGCTACTCGGCGCTCCCCACGGAGGCGAGCAGCGCATCGCGCACGAACCGCGCGCCGTCCACCCCGCCGTAGTTCGCAGCGAACCGCTCATCCGCGACGTACATCTCGCCGAGACCCGTGACGTACGCGGCCAGCGACCCCTCGTCCTCTGCGGGCGTCCCCGGGATACTCCGCAGCCACTCGACGTGCCTGCGCGCGAGCCGCTGGGCCTCGTCCCCGGCCGGGTCGATGCCTCGGGAGGCCGCATCGACCCAGTCCGCGTTCAGGCGGGCCAGGCGTTCCGTCCACGCCCGACGCCCCTCCTCATCCATCCCGCGCCACCAGCGGTCGCCGTCGGCATACGCCCGGCTCCCCCATCGCGTCTCGACCTCGGCCTGATACTTCGTGTGGTCGAACCCGTCGAACATGTGCTCAGCCATGAGGGGTCGCCCTCCTTCCAATGCGTTGATGGTGCCCTCGACCGACGCGATCTGGAGCTCGAGTCGGTCCTGTTCCCGCCGCAACCACTCGAGGTGGGTGCGGAGGGAGTCCGTTGTGCGTCGTTCGGCGCGGTCGTCCGCCGCGAGTGCCTCGGCGATGGCGGGGAGTCCGAGTCCGAGATCCCGCAGGAGCAGGATGCGTTGCAGCCGGACGAGCGCCGCCTCGTCGTAGTAGCGGTACCCGTTCGGACCGACGCGGGTCGCCGGCAGCAGTCCGATCGCGCCGCAGTGGCGCAGCGTGCGACTGGTGGTGCCCGCGTGTTTCGCGACCTCCTGGATCGGCCATTCCATGGCGCTCCCCTTTCCGTCTCGGCCCATCTGCGTCGGCCCGTCGAGTCGGCCCGTCGAGTCCAACGCTAAACCTTGACGTTGCGTCAACCTCAAGCGAGTTCCGCACAAAGATGTTGCGGGATCCAGAAACGCGATATATCGTGTTATTCATCACGACGCGATATATCGCGTGTTCCCGAAAGGACTGCCACCATGGCACAGGAGAAATGGATCATCGCCCCCGGCGAGACCCGCGTCATCGACCTCGACCTGATTCGCCGACTCAAGGTCGGCCTCATCGGCGGCCAGATCGACATCATCGGCCACGACGAACCGGGCATCCGCATCGAGGTGAACAGCGTCACCGGCAAGGACCTCAAGATCTCCACCGACGGCGACCAGGTCGAGATCGACCACCCGCAGCTGCGCTGGGACAACTTCATCGACGTGTTCAAGAACTTCGGTTCGAACCGCGCCACCGCCGAGGTCAGCGTGCTCGTGCCGCGCGACATCCTGCTGAACGTCGGCGTCATCACCGCGACCGGCCTCATCTCCGGCATCACGGCGGACGCGAAGGCCAACACCGTCTCGGGCGACCTCGTCATCGACGACGTCACAGGGGACCTCGACGTGAACTCCGTCAACGGCGAGATCACCGTGCAGAACCACAACGGACGACTGAACGCGCACACCGTCTCCGGCGACGTCACCGGCTCAGGGCGCATCACCCGCGCATCGGTCGACGGCGTCGCATCCGACATCCTGCTCGACGTGCACGGCGCGTGCGACTCGCTCGAACTCAACACCGTGAGCGGCTCCATCACCGTCAGACTCGACGACGGCCTGTCGTCCCGATTCACCGCCAACACCGTCTCCGGCACGCTCTCGATCGACGGCTCCACCATCAAGGGCATCCACGGGAGGGGCTACTCCTCTCACACCGGCGAGCTCTCCGGAGCCTTCGCAGAGGTGCGGGCGAACACCGTCTCCGGGGCGATCACCGTGCTGCGTCGCACCGGGACGACCTCCGCGACCGACGCAGGCTCCCCGAGCGATGCAGGTTCCGCAGGGCAGGAGGCGGGCGCATGACCCCCGTCTTCGCGCACGGCAGCCTGCGCCTGTACCTGCTGAGCCTCCTCGCAGAATCCCCCAAGCACGGATACGAACTCATCCAGGCGCTCACCGACCGCAGCGGGGGCACCTACAGCCCGAGCGCCGGCACCATCTACCCGCGCCTCGCGAAGCTCGAAGAAGAAGGACTCGTCACCAAGACGACCGACGGGCGGAAGACGGTCTACGAGATCACCGACGCCGGCCGGGCGGAACTGGCGGCGCGCGAGTCGGAGCTCGGCAGCATCGAGAACCAGCTGACGGACTCCGTCAGGCTGCTCGCCGACGAGGTCCGCAGCGGCGTCACGGCCGCGATGAAGAGCCTCCGGGCCGATCTCGCATCAGCAGCTCGCGATGCCAAGCAGGCGCCGAAGGCCCCGTACACGGCGACCACGACGTCGACGCCGACGGGCGACGACCCGCGGACCACGAGCCGGCTCGCGCTGCACGGGATCGACGTGGTGCTGAACGACTTCCGACAGGGCGTCCGCACGGAGTTGCGGGGCTACGTCGCGAAGGGCGGGGCGCTGACGGATGAGACGGCGACGCGGCTGCGCACCGAGCTCGCGGCCGTCCGGGAGTCGTTGCGAGACGTCCTGCGGTGATGTCGGCGCGGTCCGGTCCGCCCGGTCCCTGAGCCTGTCGAAGGGCCAACGTCACGCTGACTCCCCTTCGACAAGCTCAGGGACCGGAGGGGCCCTCAGGGACCGGTGACGCTCAGCGCGCCGCGCCCTTGAGCGTGCCCTGCACCTGTCCGACGTCGTAGATGACGCACGTCACGGTGCGGTCGTTGAGTTCGCGCCAGCCGTCCTCGGTGGGGATGTAGTTGCTGAAGTCGAGCGTCGAGTCCTCGTATGCGATGCCGGCGAACTCCGGGAAGCGGTCGTAGCAGCCCTGGTCGGCGAGATCCGACGCATCGGCCGGGTAGTCGCCCTCCGGCAGCGTGAAGTCGGCGTAGACCTCGGAGTCGTGGGCGTCGGCGCACGGCACCGTCGGCACATCCGACACGGTGTCCGACAGTTTCGCGTCACTCAGGCAGTCGCCGACGCGCAGGGTGAAGACGTCCGTCTTGCCTCCGCCGACGATCTCGCCGGAGCCGGCGTCGCGGGTCTCGGCCGGGCGGGGCAGGTTCTCCGACACGAACTGGTCGATGGCGCTGCAACCGGTGAGCGAGAGCACACCGACGGCGAGGGCCGCAGCCATCAGCGGGCCGGACTGGCGGGCGGAGCGGGTGCTCCTGCTCGAACCGGTCGAGCGTGCGACGAGCGTGGACAGGGTCGGGAGGGTGTGCTTCACGGAAGGTCCTTTTCTGTGGAATCGGTCAGATCGTCAGCGGTCCCTCGGGTGGGCCTGGACCAGGGTATTGTGCTCCATCACCCGAGCGCCACCTGGGCGTGGGATCGGTATCGGATCAGCGATGTCTGGATGTCGCCAGATCACGCTTGTGGTCCGCCACCGGTGTCCCGCTTGACTCCCGTGCACGAAGGAGTAATATCGCCGCTCGTGACAAGTGAGGGTCGAGAACCCGGTACAGAGCCCAGATCCGCCAAACGCTGGTTGATCGGAGAGCCTCTGCCGACCGAAAAACTGGAAGGGCAATTGCTGCCCAAGCGTCTCGCGCTCCCGATCTTCGCGAGTGACGCGCTCTCCAGCGTCGCCTACGCCCCACAAGAGCTGCTGATGATCCTCACCCTCGGCGGGCTCGCGTTCCTGAGCTTCGCACCGTGGGTCGCCGCGTGCGTCATCGTGCTGCTCATCGTCGTCGTCGCCAGCTACCGCCAGCTCATCAAGGCCTATCCATCTGGTGGCGGTGACTACGAGGTCGCCCACAAGAACCTCGGCGAACGCGCCGGCCTCATCGTCGCATCGGCCCTCCTCGTCGACTACGTCCTCACGGTCGCCGTCTCCGTCGCCTCCGGTGTCGACAACATCATTTCCGCGATCCCCGGCCTCAACCCGTGGCGCGTCGAGATCGCCGTCGGCTTCGTCCTGGTGCTGATGGCCGTGAACCTCCGCGGCGTCCGCGAGTCGAGCAAGGCGTTCGCGATCCCCACCTACTTCTTCATCGGTAGCGTCCTCGTGATGATCGTGGCCGGCCTCATCCGCACCTTCCTCGGTGACGCGCCCGTCGCATCGAGTGCCGCGTTCCAGGTCCACGGCGAGAGCCTCACGCAGGCGGCCTTCATCCTCCTGCTGCTGCGCGCGTTCTCGAGCGGGTGTTCTGCCCTGACCGGCGTCGAGGCCGTGTCCAACGGCGTCCCGGCCTTCCGTCGCCCCAAGATCAAGAACGCGCAGAGCACGCTCGTGCTGATGGGCGGCACCGCGATCGTCTTGTTCGCCGGCCTCACCGCCCTGGCGCTCATCTCGCAGGTCCACTACGCGGAGGACCCCTGCCATCTCATCGGGTTCCAGAACTGCGCATCGACCCCGCAGCCGAGCCTCATGGCCCAGGTCGCGACAGCCGTGTTCGGCGCGAACAGCATCCCGTTCTTCCTCATCCAGGCGGGCACGGCGTGTGTGCTGCTCCTCGCGGCCAACACGGCGTTCAACGGCTTCCCGCTGCTCGGCGCGGTCCTCGCCCGCGACTCCTACGCACCGAAGTCGATGAACACCCGCGGCGACCGTCTGGTGTTCTCCAACGGCATGATCGTGCTCGCCCTCGCGGCGTGCGCCATCCTGATCGTCTACCAGGCCAACCTGACGCAGCTGATCCAGCTGTACATCATCGGCGTGTTCGTCTCCTTCACCCTCGGGCAGACCGGCATGGTCAAACACTGGTGGCGGATGCTGCAGGGCGGCTGCGACGACCGAGGAGCGGTCTGGCGGGGCCTACTCATCAACGGCTTCGGCGCGCTGCTCACGGCGAGCGTCCTCATCGTCGTCACGATCACGAAGTTCACCCACGGCGCGTGGCTCGTGTTCGTGCTCATGCCGATCCTCTTCCTGCTGATGCTGGGCGTCAACCGGTACTACCGCGACGTCGAGAAGGAGGTCGAGGTCGACCCGACCACGACGTTCGGCGCCCAGGGCGACCACGCGATCGTCCTGGTGGGCAAGATGCAGAAGCCGATCCTCAAGGCACTCGACTACGCCATCGCCGCGAAGCACGACAGCCTCGAAGCCGTGCACATCTCGGTCGACCCGGAAGCCACCAAGCACCTCGAAGAGCAGTGGATCGAGCAGAACATCCACGTTCCGCTCACGATCCTGGAGTCGCCCTACCGGGAGTTCGCGACGCCGCTCGCGAAGTACATCAAGGCGCACCGCGCCAAGCACGGCGCAGAGGTCGTGACGGTCTACATGCCGCAGTACATCGTCGGCCACTGGTGGGAGTCGCTGCTCCACAACCGTCGCGCCAGCCGCATCCGCCAGCAGATCATGCTCGTGCACGGTGTGACCGTTGCGCTCGTGCCGTGGCTGCTCGATTCCTCGGAGCTGATCTACGGCCGCCGGTCGCGGCCGCTGCCGGGTCAGGAGCGTCGTGGCGAATTCGTGCGCCCGGCGAAGCAGGGCCACGGCCCGCACGGTGCGCACCAGGTGAACCCGGTGGAGCGCAAGCCGCACCGGTAGGCCGTGATCACGCCCGGAAACAATCGGGCGCTCAACTGGGTATTGCCCTACGCTTGAGGCGGACGACGCGCGACCAGGAACGCCACCCGTCGATGCGCACACAGCAGCGCGCCGTCGGTCGGCCCTGGCCCGCCGCATCGTTCCGTTGCCGTGCGCGATGCCGTCAGCACGCCATCACCGATGGCTCGCCGACGCGCGCCTCGCGTGCGCAGCAGTCGCACGACCTCACAGCACCCTAGGAGCCTCCAGATGACCGACAATCCCGACAACCCGATCCAGCCGCCGGCAGGCGAACCGCAGCTGACGCCCCCGCTGCCTCCTGTCGCACCGCAGCAGCCCACGCAGGCGTACCCGCAGCAGCCCCTGCAGCCGCCTGCACCGGTGTTCCAGCCGCAGCAGCCCGCGCCGGCGTACCAGCCCAACCCGCCGTACCCGCCCCAGGGCTACGCCGTTCCGCCCGCTCCCGGCTACGGCGCCCCCGGCGCACCGGGCGGCTACAACCCGAACCCGTACGCGCCGCAGGCGGCGACCGGTGACATCTCGAACAAGTCGTTCGTCACCACCTGGCTGCTGTCCTGGCTCCTCGGCGGCTTCGGCATCGACCGGTTCTACCTCGGCAAGGTCGGCACGGGCATCGTCAAGCTCATCACCTTCGGCGGCTTCGGCGTGTGGTGGCTCATCGACCTCATCCTCGTGCTCACGGGCGCCCAACGCGACAAGCAGGGGCGCAAGCTCAACGGCTACGACGCGAACAAGAAGGTCGCGTGGATCGTCACGGCGGCCGTCATCGTCCTCAGCTCGATCATCTCGGGCATCAACGCTGCGGCGAACATCGGCTCGACCATCGACGGCGCAGGGTCCTCGACCGGGATCGTCGAGGTGACCACCGACGACGATGCGGCTCCCGCCGCTGAGAAGCCGGCCGACGGTGTCGACGTGCAGGGCTGGGCCGACAAGACGTTCGGCGCCTTCGAGCCGATCGTGCAGACCGGGACCGGCGACAACCTCGTTACACTCCCGGCCGGCGTGAAGGCGGGCATCGTGACGGCGAGCCACGACGGCGAACGCAACTTCGCCATCTCCGTGCTCGACGCCTCCAACGAGTCGACCGGTGAGCTCCTCGTCAACACGATCGGCGCCTACGCCGGGTCGAACGTGTACGGCTTCAACTCCTTCTCCGAGGGCACGACCCTGCAGGTGACGGCCGACGGCAACTGGTCCATCACCATCGCGCCGATCTCCTCCGCCCCCTCGCTCGCCGAGGCTGGTGCCGGCGACGCCGTGTTCCTGTATGCAGGCCCTGCCTCCAAGCTCACGGCGACGCACGACGGATCGCGGAACTTCTTCGTCTCGGAGGAGACGAGCAAGGCGTTCAGCTACGGTCTGCTCGTCAACGAGATCGGCGCCTACTCCGGTACGGTCCCGCTGAGCGCCGGTCCGTCCGTCGTGTCCATCGGAGCCGACGGCAACTGGACGCTCGCGGTCGGCTAGCTCCCCGCATCGCGCACCCCCCCCACCCTCACCCCTCACCACTGTTCGCAATTCCGGAACTCTCGGCCCCGGAACGGCGGTTTCGCCCCGAAACAGGCGAAATCCGCCGGTTCCGGCGCTGGAATTCCGGAATTGCGAACAGGGCGGCAGACTGGGAGCATGCTCACCTACGGACTGATGGCCGTCTTCGTCGGACTCGTGATCGGCGCGTTCGCGATGACGCGCACCGTCCAGGCCAACCCGGACTCCGTCGTGCCGCTCTGGTACGGCCGTCCCAAGGTCATCCCCATCGGCGGCATCATCCTCCGAGCACTGTCGGTCGGCCTCGCCCTGTTCGGCACCGTGCTCGTCTGGCCAGGCCTCGGCGTGGCGTCGATCTTCTTCCCGATCGTGGTGATCGGCGTCCCGATCATCATCAACGTGCAGCACAACCGTCGTGTGGAATCCGGCCGGAGCCGCTAGGCCGCACCCTCAGGAACCACACCCGCAGCTGCTGCTCAGGGGTGCGCCTCAGAACAGCAGCCCGAGCCACACCCCGAGCGCCGATGCCAGCACCGCGCCGGCGAGCATCCCGAGGCCGTTCGCGAGACCGGCCCGCAGCCGCCCTGCGCGCAACAGCCGAACGGTCTCGACGCTCGCCGTACTGAACGTCGTGTATCCACCGAGCAGCCCCGTCCCGATGACAACCTTCCACGCGTCGTCGAGCACATGCGCCATCGCCAGCCCGGTGACGAGCCCCAGGAGGAACGACCCGGTCAGGTTGATGACCGTCGTCCCCCACGGGAAGCTGCTCGCCCATCTGGTGCGGATCAGGCCGTCGATGAGCAGGCACGCCGCGGACCCGACGCCACCGGCCAGCGCCACGGCGACGAACAGCAGGGGCGTCACGAGCCGGCCCCTGCGCCGGCCCCTGAGCCGGCCGTGGGGGCCGCAGGAGCCGCCTCAGCGCCCCCGGAGCCCGCACGCCGCCCGAACCTGCCGGCCAGCCAGATGCCCAACAGGCTCGCCAGCCCGCCGACCACAACGGTCGCGAGCGCGTATCCGATGGCCGTCCAGACGGCACCGGCCCGGATCAGGAGGTCGGTGTCCGTCGCGAGCGCACTGTACGTCGTGAACCCGCCGAGGACTCCCGTCCCCACGAACAGACGGACATTGCGTCGCGCTCCCTCGTCAGGGCCTCGTATCAGCAACGATTCGAGCAGCACACCGAGCACAAACGCACCCACGATGTTGATCCCGAAGATCGCGACCGGCACACCCGCGACCGGCGGGATCGCGAGCGACAGCCCCTCACGAGCGGCCGTGCCGAGGACTCCCCCGACGGCGACGAGGGCGATGGCGGCGGGCCGCAGATGCATCGGACGATGCGCGCCGGGCGTCACCGATCAGCGCCGGGGAGGTCGTCCGGATGCCACAGCGGCTCGTCCGGGGCTGCGGGCGAGAGCGGTATCACGATCACCGGCCTGGGCTGGCGATGCGCGAGCGACGCAGCCACCGACCCGTTGAAGAATTCGAGGATGCCCTTGCGGATGCCGCGCTCACGCGTTCCCACGATGATGGCCCGCGCATCGAGCGACTGCGCCAGTTTGCCGATGGACCGCGCAGGATCCCCGGCGAGCTGCGAGAACTCCCACTCGATCCCGGTCGGATCGAGGATGCGTGCGGCATTCGCCTGCAGCCCCGGATCGATCGGTTCCGGCCGGAAGTCGTGCAGATCCGCGTCGAACGGCAACGAGGTCACCGTGCCGTCCACATTCTCCACAACGACGAATCTGCTCGCGTCGACGTTCGCGAGGACGAGTCGTGCACGGAACGCGACGGCGAAGCCGACCGCCTCCGTGAGGACCGCATCCGGCTGGCCGGGCGTGACTCCGACCACGATCACCTGTTGAGACGTCCGGTCCGACATGATGCACCTCCACCGGCTTCCATCCTGACAGGTGCAGCCCCCTCTGGAAAGCGGATTTCACGCACTTCTCAGACCGCCGCGATGCCGGTCACCCACCCGCGAGGAGCGGAATGGCGGCACAGTGGTGGGGCAGCGCTCGGGCGACCGCCGCCGTGGTAAGCTCGAGGTTAGTCTTTATCGTTCCCTGGTAGGCGAAAGCCTCGGGCGCCCGCGAGCGCGCCCGGTCAGAAAATCATGAGGGGGTCTCGCATGGGTCGTGGCCGTCAGAAGGCAAAGCACACGAAGATCGCACGTGAGCTCAAGTCGTTCAGCCCTGATGTCAACTACAACGCGCTTGAGCGCGAGCTGACAGGGCACTCCAGCGACGAACAATACGACGACGAGATCGCCAAGTGGGCGGAATACTCGGACAAGTACGCGGACGGCGAAGCCAAAGGCGCATAGCCTCGGTTCCAGCCCCGCGTGGTGAGCTTCTCGGTTTCCGTCGTATCCGGCGTTGCCGCATCCACATGGTGTTCGCTGTCCCCTGGGGCTAGCCTGGTTGGATGGACAACGAAGAACTCCGCGCCGCAGCGAAGAAGCGCCTGAAGGCACAGCACGACTTCAAACAGTTCCTGGGCATCTGGGGAGCCGTTTCACTGCTCCTCGTCGTCATCTGGGTACTCTCGGGCTACTACGGGTATTTCTGGCCGATCTGGCCCATCTTCGGCATGGGCATCGGCGCGCTCTTCCTCGGCCTCGACGCGTACGGTCCGTCGCGTCACATCACCGAGGACGCCATCGATGCCGAGGTCGCGCGTCTTGCGGGCCAGCGCGCCCAGCAGGCCGGGTATGCGGCACAGGGCGGCCAGCCCCAGCCGGGCCAGCCTCAGCCCGGTCAGCCCCAGCCAGGCTACGACCCCGCCGCGTACCAGCAGCAGGGCTACGCAGGCCAGGGATACGCCGGTCAGGGCTACACGACGCAGGGTTACGCCGCTCAGGGATACGCGGCAGCGCAGGGATACGGCGACGTCCCGCAGCCGCCCGCCGCGTACACGCAGGGCTACGGCGAGCAGAACCAGACGGGCTCGTTCGAGCAGCTCGGATTCGACGCGCCTGGCGCGGCATCCCACCCGACGCAGCAGTACCCGGCCGTCGTGACCCCGTCCGCCGCGGATGACACTCCGACCGAGGTCGTGACTTCGGTCGCACCTGTTGGGGCGTCGGCATCGCCGGAGGCCGCGGACATCTCGGATGCCTCGGCGACGCTGAGCGATGCGGACCGCGACGAGGTCACGATCGCCGCCGCCGCTGACGAGACGGCTGCGAAGCTCGATCGTCAGACGCCGGAGGCGACCGCCGCGTCGTCCACGGCACCCGCCGCCGCTGCGGTCGCGGATGCTGCCGAGCCGCCCGCAAAGCCCACCCGCGCCCCACGGAAGCCTGCTGCGAAGACCGGCGCCGCATCGACATCGGCATCGGCATCCCTCTCGGCCAAGTCGGCGACGCCTTCGACGGCCAAGTCGGCAACGGCCAAGTCGGCCGGCGCCGCGACGAAGTCGACGGCAAAGCCCGCCACCACCGCCAAGGCTCCCGCGACGAAGTCCGCGGCAGCCGCGAAGCCGGCGACCTCCACGAGGTCGGCGGCCACGAAGTCCGCCGCCAAGGCCCCGGCTCCCAAGCCAACCTCCGACTAACCCTCCCCCGCTTCTGCCGAGGGGTCACAACGTGTGGGTGCTGGCGACGCCAACCCGCAGTTTGCGACCCCTCGGCAGAAGAAGCAGGGTGGGGACTAGGAGAACTGGGAGCGCTCGACCCAGTCGAGGTACTCGGGGGTGACCGTTCCGGTCACGTACTCGCCCGTGAAGCAGCTCATCTCCAGGTCGGTGACGTTGGAGCCCTCGATGATCGCGGCCTTCATGTCGGCGATCTCCTGGTAGATGAGGTTGTCGGCACCCAGCTCGCGCGCGATGTCCGGGATCTTCTTCCCGTGCGCAACGAGCTCCTGCCGCGACGGCATGTTGATGCCGTACACGTGCGGGTACCGGACGGGCGGTGCGGCGGACGTGAACGTCACCTTGTTGGCCCCGGCGAGACGCGCCATGTCGACGATCTCCTTCGAGGTCGTGCCGCGCACGATCGAGTCGTCGACGATGAGGATGTTCTTGCCCTTGAACTCCGAGCCCATCGCGTTGAGCTTCTGGCGGACGCTCTTCTTGCGCTGCGCCTGGCCCGGCATGATGAACGTGCGGCCGACGTAGCGGTTCTTGTAGAAGCCCTCGCGGTACTCGATGCCGAGCTTCTGCGCGACCTGCATCGCTGCCGGCCGGGAGGAGTCCGGGATGGGCATGACCACATCGATGTCGCCCATCGGCGTGTACTGGGCGATCGTGTCGGCCAGACGGTTGCCGAGACGCAGACGAGCCTCGTACACCGAGATGCCGTTCATGACCGAGTCCGGGCGGGCCAGGTAGACGTACTCGAACGAGCACGGCACCAGACGCGGGTTCTTCGCGCACTGACGCGAGTACAGCTCGCCGTTGGCCGTGATGAACACGGCCTCTCCCGGAGCGATCTCGCGCACGATGTCGTAGCCGGACGCTTCGAGGACGAGCGACTCCGATGCGACCACCCAGTCATCGCCGACCATCCCGGCGCGACGGCGGCCGAGGATGAGCGGACGGATGCCGAACGGGTCGCGGAACGCGAGCAGGCCGTGACCGGCGATGAGCGCGATGGCGGCGTAGGACCCTTCGACGCGCTCGTGGACCTGCTCGACGGCCGCGAACACCTGGTCCGGGTCGAGGTCGAGCCCTGAGACCTGGCTCTGCAGCTCCGTTGCGAGGACGTTGAGCAGGAGCTCCGTGTCGCTCGTGGAGTTGACGTGGCGGCGGTCGACGTGGAACAGGTCGTCGCTCAGCTCACGCGTGTTCGTGAGATTGCCGTTGTGGACGAGGATGATGCCGTAAGGCGCGTTCACGTAGAACGGCTGGGCTTCCTTCTCGTTCGTCGCGTCGCCGTGCGTGGCGTAGCGGACGTGTCCGAGGCCCATGTTGCCGAGCAGCGACCGCATGTCGCGCGTGCGGAACGCCTCGCGCACCTGGCCCTTGGCCTTCACCATGTGGAACGTGTTGCCGTCCACCGTCGCGATGCCCGTGGAGTCCTGTCCGCGGTGCTGGAGGAGGAGCAGGCTGTCGTACACCTGCTGGTTGGCCGGTTCAGTCGAGACGATGCCGACGATGCCGCACATGCGTGGGGGCTCCTTGTGGGTCGAGCTGGGTCGAGCTAGGGGGTGACGGACGCGATGCCGGTGGTCGGCATCACGGGAACGGTGGCGGGGAGCAGGTCACGCACGGTAGTCGCCGACGAGACGGACGGCGCCGCCGTCGACCCCCTTGGCACCCTGCTCGAATCCGGTGAGGTCGCGCGCGCCGATGTGCACCGTTCCGGCCTCCCAGGTGGGGATGCCGTCGGCTTCGAGCGCGGCGGTGACCGCTGCGGCTGATGCCTTCGACACCACGGCGAAGAAGCCGATGCCGAGGTTCCAGGTGCCCTCGCTCGATTCGAGCGTGGACCCGGCGATGTCGCTCAGCACACGGAAGACGGGCGACGGGCTCCAGGTGGAGCGGTCCACCTCGACCCAGGAGCCCTGCGGGAGGACGCGGGCGAGGTTCGCGGCGATGCCGCCGCCCGTGACGTGGCTGAGCGAGTGGACGCCGCCCGCGACGGCCGGGTCGCTGATGACACGCAGCAGCGGGGCCGTGTACAGGCGGGTGGGTTCGAGGAGCGCTTCGCCGACGAGGCCGCCGAAGTCGTCGCTGTGGTCGGTGAAGCCGATTCCCTTGGTGCTGAGGATGTGGCGCACGAGCGAGAAGCCATTGGAGTGGAGGCCGGAGGACGCGAGCGCGAGGACGACATCGCCGTCTTCAACACGGTGCTCACCGAGGATCGCATCGGCTTCCACCGCGCCGGTGGCCGCGCCGGCGACGTCGTAGTCGTCCGGGCCGAGGAGGCCGGGGTGCTCTGCGGTCTCGCCGCCGACGAGCGCCGTGCCCGTCTCGGAGCAGGCGCGGGCGATGCCGGCGACGATGGCCGCGATGCGCTCGGGGTGCACCTTGCCGCACGCGATGTAGTCCGTCATGAACAACGGCTTCGCGCCGACCACGACGATGTCGTCGACGACCATGCCGACGAGGTCCTGGCCGATGGTGTCGTGCTTGTCGATCGCCTGCGCGATCGCGACCTTCGTGCCGACGCCGTCGGTCGACGTCGCGAGCAGCGGGCGGTCGAAGGACTTCAACGCCGACGCATCGAACAGACCGGCGAATCCGCCGAACCCGCCGAACACCTCCGGACCGTGCGTGTCGGTGATCGCCGACTTCATCAGTTCGACGGCGAGGTCGCCTGCGGCCGTGTCGACGCCCGCTTCCCGGTAGCTGGTGGATGAAGTCATGACGGCCCTAGCGTTCTGCGGTCGGTGAGGGGGATTCTGACTCCGCGTCGTGTCCGGTGGGAACGGCGGCCGCGGGAGATTCTGAGGCCGCTGCCGCACCGGTGGGGGCTGCAGGGGCTGGACGCACGTCAACTCTATCCGCTGTCACGACGATGATCTTCCGTCCGACGATGCGCTCCATCAGGAGTCCGATGAGGCACGCGATGGCGACGCCGACGATTCCGCAGACGAGCAGCAGGAAGCCGAAGACCTGGAGTTGGGAGAAGTCGGGGTTCTTGGGGAACGAGACCGTGAGGATGAGCGCGGCGAGGACACCGGCGGCTGCGCCGAGGACCATCAGCCGCCAGTAACGCGGCGACCGGCGGATGCCGACCTGCTGGGTCGCGACGGTCTCCTCCGGCTCCCCAGGCTCGGCGGGCGTCACGGGGCTCGCGTCTGTCATACCTCTATTCTCCCCCACGTTTCTAGACACGGCGTACGCCTGTCGTTCACCGGGGGTTGGCCCGGTCCCTGAGCGTCCGAGCCCGGTCCCTGAGCTTGTCGAAGGGCGCCCTTCGACAAGCTCAGGGACCGGGGCGGGCGCGCGCCTCAGAGCCAGTCGTTGCGCTTGAACTGCCAGTAGAGGATCCCCGACGCGGCCACCATCAACGCGATCGACACCCAGAAGCCGGCCTCGGTGTTGATGAGCGGGTACCGGACGTTCATGCCGTAGAAGCCCGTGACGAGGGTCGGGACCGCGATGATCGCCGCCCAACTCGTGACCTTCTTCATCACGAGGTTCATGCGGTTGCCCTGGGCGGTGAGGTTGGTGTCGATGATGGTCGACACGAGGTCGCGCAGCGAATCCGTCCAGTCCGAGACGCGGAGGGTGTGGTCGTACACGTCCTGCAGGTACGGCTGCAGTTCCGCGTCGTGGCCGATGCGCAGTGTGACCCGCATGAACTCGGTCGTGACCTCGCGCATCGGCAGGGCGAAGCGGCGCAGGGTGACGAGGTGCTTGTGCATCGTGTACGCGTCGCGTTGGATCTCGATGACGTCGGGCCGGTCCTCGAACACGGCCTCCTCCAGTGCGTCGACCCGTTCGTCGAGTTCCTGCACCGTGTCGAAATGCGAGTCGACGATGGCGTCGAGCAGGCCCCAGACGAGCGCGCCGACACCGGATGCGGTGAGCTCCGGGCGTGCATCCCAGCGTTCGAGGACCTTCGTCATGTCGAAGTCGCCGTTCTTGCGGACGGTGACGAGCGCGTTCCTCGTGATGAACGCGTTGATCTCGTGCTTGATGAGACGCCCTGGGCCGCGGGAGCGGATCGCGCCGGTGTCGGCGTCGTCGTCGGCTGTGCCGGTGGCTCTTCCGTACCGGTGGCCGGAGCTGCCGATGGCGCTCCCGGAGCTCTGGCTGCCGCGTCTGCCCGCCTCATGACGGTCGTCCTCCGTCTGCGGTCGGAGGTCCGTCGGATCCTCCGGCAGGCTGATGGCGTAGGCGCTCAGGAAGAGGTGCGACTCGTACCGGTCCAACTTGGCGCGCTGGTGCGCCGCGATCGCGTCCTCGACGGCCAGCGGATGCAGTGAGAGCTCCTCGACGATCGTCGCCAAATCGTCGGCGGTCGGGGAGTCGAAATCGACCCATACGGTGTTGGCGTGGTCGGTGATGAGGTCGGAGACCTCGCTGACGTCGAAGCCCTCACGTTGGAGTTCGCCGTTGCGGTAGAGCCGGGTACGTGGCATGCGTTCAGCATAAGCAGCGAACCCCGCGAGGGGAGGCAAGTTGTCCTCCGGGCTCGCGGGGGAGGACGTTCTGCCTCCCCTCGGCGAGGATTTCGACAGCCGGCACACAGGTTTCGCGACGTTCACCGTCACACAGGAATAGCCCACAACCGCGTGTGCTTGGCTTCAGTGCAAGGATTCGCACGCACGCTCTGGAGGAACATCCATGTCAGCACCACGCACCGCCCTCGGCACCTCGGACCTGTCCGTCTTCCCGCTCGCCCTCGGCGGCAACAACTTCGGTTGGACGGCCGATCGCGACGCATCGTTCGAGATCCTCGATGCGTTCACGGCCGGCGGAGGCAACTTCATCGACACGGCAGACGGCTACTCGCACTGGGTCCCGGGGCACACGGGCGGCGAGTCCGAGACGATCATCGGCGAGTGGGTCGCTGCACGCGGCAACCGTGACGACGTCGTCATCGCCACCAAGGTGAGCACTCACCCGGCCTTCTCCGGACTCTCCGCCGCCAACATCGCAGCGGCGGCCGATGCTTCCCTGCAGCGTCTCGGCACCGACCACATCGACCTCTACTACGCCCACTTCGACGACGAGACCGTCTCGCTCGAAGAGTCCGTCACGGCGCTCTCCGCGCTCGTCGACGCCGGCAAGGTGCGCAACATCGCGATCTCCAACTACTCGGCAGCACGCATCGCGGAGTGGTTCGAGATCACCGATGCGAAGGGCCTGCACCGCGCGGTCGCCCTGCAGCCGCACTACAACCTCGTCGAGCGCGACTTCGAGGGTGAGCTGGCGACGATCGCGGAGCGGGAGTCGCTCGCCGTCGTCCCGTACTTCTCGCTCGCGAAGGGCTTCCTGACGGGCAAGTACCGCGATGGCGTGACCGTCAACAGCCCGCGTGCGGAGGGTGCCGGCGCGTACCTCGACGACCGCGGACGCCGTGTCCTGTCGGTCCTCGACGAGGTCGCTGCAGCGCACGGCGCATCGCTCGCATCGGTGTCGCTCGCGTGGCTCCGTGAGCAGCCGACGGTCGTCGCCCCGATCGCGAGCGCGACGTCGCTCACGCAGCTGGCCGACCTCATCGCCTCCGCGACGCTCGACCTGTCGGCAGACGAGATCGCAGCGCTCTCCAACGCGTCTGCGACGGAGCCCGCCACCGCGTAGTCCGAGCCGCGAACCCTCCGTTGCGCTCGCGAGGCGACCCCTCGCGCGGCGACGTCTCGTACGGCAACGGAGGGTTCGTGCTGAGGGCGGTAGCCGGAGGACGGCAGACGGTCGACGGAGCTCAGACGGGACGGATGCCGAGCGCTCGCTCGACCTCGTGTGTTCGGTAGCCGATCCCGTACCAGGCGATCGTGCCGAGGACGGGGAACGCGATGATCGCCGCTAGCCAGGCTGCGCGCGACACGAGTGCCAGCTCAGCGCTTCGGATGACGCTCACAATGGCGCTCGCGATGAGCGCGAGGTACCCGGCGACCGCGAGTGAAACGATCGCGATCAGGATCCAGGTCAAATCGTCCATACCGCTGACCGGCCTTTCCGTCCCGAGGATCGGGCGCGATGTCGTCCAGTCTGCGTGTCGGTTCGGGTCGAGTCAACACCCGTCGCGGCGGCGCGCACGTCAGCCCTTCGCCTGCTTGCGGTAGGCGGTCGGGGAGGCGCCGTGGTGCTTGTGGAACTGGCGGGAGAAGTAGAGGGCGTCGGTGTAGCCAATGGCGCGCGCCACGTCCGAAACGGCGAGCCCCGTCGTATCGAGCAGGTCGCGCGCCCGCGACATCTTGAGGCTGTTCTGGTACGCGAGCACCCCGTGGCCGGTCGCCTGCGTGAACAGTGCGGCGAAGTGCGAGGGGCTGAGCCCGGCGAGCGACGCCAACTCCGCAACGCTCGTGCGGGTGCCGATGCGCTCCTGCAGATACGCGAGCGCCTGACGGATGGGATCCTCCCGCTGCGGCGAGTCGACCTGGTCGGCCGCGAGCATCGCGAGCAGATGCCACGCCGCCCCCGCCGCTGCCAACAGCGTCGGCACCGATTCGTCGGTCTCCATCCGCGTCAGCGCCTCGTCGATGAGCGCCGTCGACCGGTAAACGTCACGCACACGAAGCACCGGCCTGGTCGGCGAGACCCGCATCGCGTCGAGGAGTTCCGGCACATCCGACCCGGCGACGTGCATCCACCAGATGGTCCATGGCGCATCGGGGTTCGATCCATACTCGTGCGGCACGCCGGGTTCGATGACGAGCACCTGGCCGGCCCCGATGGGGTGGATCGTGTCGTCGCCCCCGACACGGCACCACCCAGATCCCTCCGTGCACAGGATCACGATGGCCTGCCGGCTGCCCTGTGGTCGGCTGCGACGGTGCGCGATGGCGCGGGGGAACACGCCGCAGTCGGTCACCACGAGTCGACTCGTGACAGGGCGGGACAACACGACCCGGACGAGCGGCTGCGGCATCACCTGCAGACGTTGCCCGGGGAAGCCTTCTTTGAGGTACATGGGTCCAGTGAGCCACGGAATCAGTGTTTTGTCCATATTTGTCGTGAGAACTGATATTCCCGGACCCGCTCGGCCGACCATAGTGTTGCCGCATGCTCACCGAAGAGTCCACGAACAGCACGGCGTCCGACACCCGTCCCACGCCAGCGGCTCAGCCCATCGAGGCGACCACTCCCGCACCCTCCGAGATCCAGCTCCCGCCCATCCCGGCATCGCAGCAGTCGCGCCAGGTCGCCGCCTGGCGCGAACCGCTCGTCATCGACAGCTACCTGCCCGAGGCCCCCGACCGCTTCCCGGCGTTCCTGGAGAAGCGCGTCTACCAGGGCTCGTCCGGCCAGGTCTTCCCGATGCCGTTCTTCGAGCGCATCAGTCAGACGAAACAGCCGCACACCTGGGATGCGATCCACATCGAGAACGAGTGGATCCGCCTCGTCATCCTGCCGGAGCTCGGTGGCCGCATCCACATCGCGTACGACAAGACCAACGGCTACGACTTCTTCTACCGCAACAACGTCATCAAGCCGGCGCTCGTCGGCGTCCTCGGACCGTGGATCTCCGGCGGTGTGGAGTTCAACTGGCCGCAGCACCACCGCCCGGCCACGATGCTCCCGACGGACTCGTACATCGAGTTCGAGGACGACGGCGCCGTCACCGTGTGGTGCTCCGACCTCGACCCGTTCACCCGGATGAAGGGCATGCACGGCATTCGCCTGCACCCGGACAAGGCCGTCGTCGAGGCCCGCGTCCGTCTCTTCAACCGCACCGATGACACGCAGACGTTCCTCTGGTGGGCGAACGTCGCCGCCCGGGTCGACGACACCTACCAGTCGTTCTTCCCCACGGACGTTCACGCCGTCGCAGACCACGCCAAGCGGGCGATGAGCGCCTTCCCACGCGCCACCGGCGAGTACTACGGCATCGACTACCCCTCCCGCGTGACCCCGGAGCGGCCGGACGCAGACCGCATCGACTGGTACCGCAACATCCCCGTGCCGACGTCGTACATGTGCTTGGGCACGCAGGACGACTTCTTCGGCGGGTACGACCACGGCCGTCAGGCCGGGTTCGTGCACTGGGCCGACCACCACATCTCCCCGGGGAAGAAGCAGTGGACGTGGGGCAACGCGCCCTTCGGCTGGGCGTGGGACCGCAACCTGACCGATGGCGACGGCGCGTATGTCGAACTCATGGCCGGCGTCTACACGGACAACCAGCCGGACTTCTCCTTCCTCACCCCGGGGGAGACGAAGACGTTCAGCCAGTTCTGGTTCCCGATCCAGGGCATCGGGACGGTGCAGCAGTCGACGCTCGATGTCGCGGTGCACTTCGAGCGGGTCCCGGCGGGCGCGCAGGCGGCCCACCCCGAGCGCCCAGCACCGCTCACGATGTCCGTCGGCGTTGTGACGACGTCGGTCCGCGACGGCGCACGCATCACCATCCGCAACGCCGCGGACGACACGATCCTGTGGGAGGCTACAGCCGACCTCGGCCCCGGCCGGACGTTGCAGGACACCGTCAGCCTTGTCGGGTTCGCCGATGAGCAGGAGAGCGAACACGCTCTCGCCCTCGTCGTCGAGCACAACGGCGAGACGCTCCTCCGCTGGCAGCCGCGACGTGAGGACGACGGTTCGACCGCAGCCCTGCCGGACCCGGCGAGCGAGCCGGCGGAACCGGCCGACATCGCATCGTCCGACGAGCTCTACCTGACGGGCGCGCACCTGGAGCAGTTCCGCCACGCGACGCGCTCCCCGGAGCCGTACTGGCGTGAGGCCCTCCGCCGCGACCCCGGCGACCTGCGCTCCAACACGGCGCTCGGCGCCAGGCTGTATCGGGCCGGTCGCTACGACGAAGCCCTCGAGCTGCTCGAAGCCGCCGTCGCACGGAGCATCTCGCGGAACCCGAACCCCTCGGACGGCGAGGCGCACTACCGCCTCGGACTCGTCCTGCAGCGTCTCGGCCGCATCGGCGAGGCGACGGACCGCTTCGCGAAGTCCGCGTGGAACTCCGCCTGGCGTGTCCCGGCGAAGCTCGCGCTCGCCCGGATCGCTGCCGCGGACGGCGACACGACCGGGGCGCTCACCCTCATCGAGCAGGTGCTCCGTCTGGACGTCGACCACATCCAGGCCCGCGGCATCCGGACGGTCCTGTTGCGCCGTTCCGGCCGCCGGGAGGACGCTGAGGTGCAGCTCGCCGACACGCTCGCCCTCGACCCGCTCGACGCCTGGGCGCGAGACCTCGCCGGTCTGACGCTCACGGACGACCCGCAGGCGCTCGTCGACCTCGCGCTCGAGTACCGTGCGATCGGCGAGCACACCGAGGCACTCCGGGTGCTCGACCTCGCCGCCTCGATCCCGCGCACGGCGGCGAGCGCCGGCGGCAACAACGCCGCCCCGTTCATCGAGTACTACCGCTCGGACGTCCTGCTGTCCCTCGGCCGACCGGACGATGCCGCTGCGGCACGGTCCCGCGCACGCCGCGTCGACGCGACGAACGCCCTGCCCGGCCGTCTGGACGACATCGACCTGCTCGCATCGGTCATCGCCCTCGAACCGGACGATGCGCGTGCCCTCGCGCTCTCCGGCCACTGGCTGTACGCCCAGCGCCGCTACGCGGACGCCGTTGACGTGTGGCAGCGCGCAGTGGCTCTCGCGCCGCGTGACGCGCTCGTCTGGCGGAACCTCGGCATCGCCGCGTTCAATGTGGCAGGAGACGCCGACGAGGCCGTCCGCTGCTACCGCAACGCACTCGATTCCGATGCGGGGGACGCGAAGCTCCAGTACGAGTACGACCAGCTGTTGAAGCGCACGGGCACCGCCCCGCAGCAGCGTCTGGAACGGCTGCGATCGATGCCGGAGCTCGTCGCCCGGCGCGACGACCTGACCACCGAGTTCGCGACGCTGCTCGTCATCGCCGGCACCCCGGCCGACCGGCTGGCCGCCGTCGAACTGCTGAGTTCCCGAGCATTCCAGCCCTGGGAGGGCGGCGAAGGGGTTGTGCTCGCGGCGTGGGATCTCGCACAGCTGTCGATCGCGCGGGATCACCTCGCAGCGGGGGAGCCGGCTGCCGCGGTCGAGGCCGTTCGCAGCGCGTTCAACGCACCGATCTCCCTCGGGGAGGCGCGGCACGACCTCGCCAACTCCGCCGAACTGTGGCTCACTCTCGGCGATGCGTACGATGCCGCCGGGCAGGGCGCAGAGGCGATCGAGGCGTGGACGCAGGCCGCGACGGTGCGAGGCGACTTCCAGCGCATGGCCCCGATGGCGTATTCGGAGCGCACGTACTGGTCGGTGCTCGCGTGGCGCAGGCTCGGCCGGGAGGACCTCGCAGCCGAGCTCATCGCCGGGCTCACGGCCCACGTCGCCGAACTCGACGACACGGTCCCCGTGATCGACTACTTCGCGACCTCGCTGCCGACCATGCTCCTCTTCGTCGAGGACCTGCAGCAGACCCAGGACGCGCACATCGCCCTGTTGCGGACGCAACTCGAATCGCTCACCGCGGACTGAGCTGCACCCTCACCAGCACATCGACAGCAAGCGCAAGGAGGCGCCATGAGCACGATGACCGATCATCCAGGCAGAGGTGGTGCGGACGCCGCACCGCCGCCAGGGGCCGGTACCCCAGGGGTCGGCACCCCGCCGGCCCCGCGCGGCAAGGCCAAGCGCGGCGAGCGGGCGTCGAGCCCCCTCTCGGCCGCGAACCGCAACGACTGGAAGCTCGGCTGGCTCCTCGTCGTGCCGGCGATCGCCGGTTTCCTCGTCTTCGCGCTCTACCCGACGCTCCGCGGCATCTACCTGAGCTTCACGAACTTCCGTGTACTCACCCCGCCCACCTGGGTCGGCTTCGCGAACTACGAGAAGATGTTCGCGGACAAGGTGTTCTGGAACTCGCTCCTGACCACCCTGCACTTCGTGGTCCTCGCGGTGGTGATCGGTCTCGCCGTCTCCCTCGCGACCGCCGTCATCCTGCACCGGGTGACGAAGTCGACGGTCATCCGCGGCCTCATCATCCTGCCGTTCCTCATCTCCAGCGTCGTCGCCGGTGTCGTCTGGTCCTGGATGCTCGACTCCCAGCTCGGCATCGTCAACCTGTGGCTCAACAGCCTCACGGGGGAGACGGTCAAGTTCCTGAGCGACCGGGCCTGGGTCATCCCCTCGCTCGCCGTCATCACGGTGTGGAAGTCGATGGGGTACACGACGATCCTCATCTTCGCCGGCCTCCAGACCATCCCGGACCACGTCTACGAGGCGGCGCGGATGGACGGCGCGAACGAGATGCAGATGTTCCGCCGGATCACCCTCCCGCTGCTGCGGCCGATCATGGCGATGGTCACGATCCTGACGCTCATCAGTGCGTTCCAGGTCTTCGACATCGTGCAGGTCACCACGAAGGGCGGTCCGGCCAACGCGTCGAACGTCCTGCAGATGTACATCTACGACAAGGCGTTCGGACAGTTCGACTTCGGCTACGCGGCAACGATGTCGCTCGCCCTGTTTGCGATGCTCATGATCATCTCGTTCACCCAGATGCGCCTGATGCGGGCATCGCAGTCGGACACGAACTAGGAGCGCGCCATGACCAACGACACGATCACCGCGCAGGGCGCCGCAGCCCAGGGCTCCGCCGCCGGGCGCTCGGCGCAGGCCGACACCGGATCCCAGGCGACCTCCCGCATCCCGCGCCGCCGCACCAGACGACTCCCGTCGCCCGGCCGGATGCTCGCGTGGCTGTACCTCATCGTCATCCTCGTGATCACGATCTTCCCGTTCTACTGGATGCTCCGCACGGCGCTCTCCAACAACCACGCCCTCACGACCCACCCCACGTCGCTCCTGCCGGTGGACTTCACCTTCGGGCCGTTCCTGCGGGCGCTCGGGTTGGCATCGGTCGAGGACGCGCGGGCGGAGGGCGGCTCCGGCGCGGCGCTCGACCTCGGCATCTACCTCCGCAACTCCGTCCTGTACGCGGGGATCGCGACGTTCTGCCAGGTGTTCTTCGCCGCCCTCGCCGCCTACTCGTTCTCGCGGTTGCAGTGGAAGGGCCGCGACATCGTGTTCGGTATCCTCTTCACGGCGCTGATGCTGCCGGCGATCCTCACCCTGCTGCCCAACTTCGTCCTCATCAAGGACCTGGGGCTCATGAACAGCTTCGCCGGGCTGATCCTCCCCGGCGCGTTCTTCAGCGCGTTCAACATCTTCTTCCTCAGACAGTTCTTCCTCGGACTCAACCGGGAGATCGAGGAGGCGGCGGTGATCGATGGTGCGAGCAAGATCCGCATCCTCTTCCAGGTGGTCATGCCCACCGCATCCGGACCCATCGTGACGCTCACGATCCTCGGGTTCATCAACTACTGGAACGACTACTTCTGGCCGCTGCTCATCGCCGGCGACCGGAACGTCCAACCGTTGACGCTCGCGCTCGCCGTGTTCAAGCAGTCGTCGCCGCAGGTCGCACCCGACTGGGCGGGGCTCATGGCGGCCTCGCTCCTCGCCGCCCTGCCGATGCTGCTGCTGTTCATGGTGTTCGGCAAACGCATCGTCAACTCGCTCGGGTTCACGGGCATCCGCTGACCTGACCCCACTTCATCCCACCCCATTTCACCTCGCCCCACTTCACCTCCCATCACGCACCATCATCAGCACCGCACCACCCCATCCCACCCTGCTCGTGTTCAATCAAAGGAGATCGAATGAACCGCAAGAGAGTCCTCGCGATCGTCGTCGGCGCAGCCGTCGCCATCCCCCTCGCCGCCTGTTCCGGAGGAGGCGCAGGATCGTCCTCCGACGCGTCCGGCGCCGTCCAGTGGTGGACGTGGGACGACAAGCAGGCCGTGTCGTACGGCAAGTGCATCGACGGGTTCGAGAAGGAGAACCCCGGTATCAAGGTCGACATCTCGCAGTATGCGTGGGACGACTACTGGACGAAGATCACCACGGGCTTCGTGGCGGGCACGGCGCCGGACGCGTTCCAGAACAACACGAGCTTCTACCCCGAGTACGTGGACCAGGGTCAGCTGCTGCCCCTCGACGACCTCATCACGAGCACCAAGTTCGACATCGACGCGATCGGCACCGGCATCGACTCCTGGACGTACTCCGACGACAAGCTCTACGGCATCCCGATGGACTGGGCCACGATGGGCTTCTTCTACAACGCAGACCAGCTGGCGGCTGCCGGCCTCACCGCGAACGACGTCGACACGATGACGTGGAACCCGAAGGACGGCGGAACCTTCGACAAGGTCGTCGCGCACCTCACGGTCGACGCGAACGGCGTGCGCGGCGACGAGACGGGCTTCGACAAGACGAAGGTGGCCGTCTACGGCACCGGCACCATCGGCACCAACGGTCTGAACGGTCAGGACAGCTGGGCGTCGTTCCTCTCGACGACCGGCTGGACGCTCGGCGCCGGGAAGAACTGGCCGGAGACGTTCGACTACTCCGCACCGGAGTTCGTCGCCGCGATGAACTACTTCCGAGGCCTCGCGGACCGCGGCCTGTCGCCGCACGAGGGCGACTTCACGCAGGGCGCCGTCGAGCAGCTCGGCTCCGGGAAGGTCGCCATGGTCGTCGGCGGGTCCTGGTACGCGCCGTCCTTCAACGCGCTCAAGGACATGAAGGTCGCCATCGCCCCGTCGGTCCTCGGTGAGGACGGCAAGCGCTCATCGCTCACCAACTCGAACGCGAACTCGATCTGGAAGGGCAGCCCCCGCACGGAGAATGCGTGGAAGTGGGTCTCCTACATGGGCTCGGAGGCGTGCCAGAGCGCTGCCGGCGTCGACGGCACCTTCTTCCCGTCGATTCAGGCGTCGATGGACGTGACCGCGAAGTCCATGCTCGAACAGGGCATCGACGTGAAGCCGTACACGGACCAGTTCGAGCAGGGCACCCTGTTCACCACGCCGATGTTCCGCAGCGGCCAGGAGCTCGGGTCGACGATCACGCCGATGTTCCAGGCGTTCTTCGCCGGTGAGCGTGACGACAAGGTGTTCGCCGAGATGGACGACGCGAGCAAGCAGATCCTCGGCGGATAACGCCGGTCGGGTCGGCGGGCCGTGCGTGAGCGCATCGTCCGCCGACCCGCGGGCGTCTGCGCCGACGTCGATCCGGCACCGAACGAACCGAACCAACCGCACCGAATCACCCCGCACGCACCACCCTCACCGAATCACCCCCCACCGACCCCGCACCGAGGAGAGCACCCGTGACCACCGACTCCAGCAGCACGACCCCTGCCGCTGCCACCCGGCCGTCCCCGACCGTCGTCCACCTGCGAGCCGGCGGCACGAGCGTCGTCGTCGCGACGGATGGTGGTCGGTTGCCGCGCATCGTCCACTGGGGTCTCGATCTCGGGGACCTGGACGATGCCGTGCTCGCCGATCTGGTCCGGTCCGGCCTGCCAGACATCGGCGACAGCCCGGTGACGTATCCGCAGCCGGTCCCCGTGGTGCCGCAGCTGGCGGAGGGGTGGATAGGCCGGCCCGGTCTGCAGGGCAGCAGCGATGGCACACGGTGGGCGTCGTTGTTCGCCGAGGCGCGGTACACGGTCGTCCTGCCGTCCGAGCACGCCGACGGCAGCGCGACGCTCCGCGCTGAGGCGGTCGACGCCGCCTACGGGTTGACGCTCGCGATCGACATCGAGGTGCTGGCGTCCGGTCTCGTCCGCCAGCGGGCGACCCTCGCGAACGCCGAGGCGGACGGCGCCGAGTACCGGCTCGACGGCCTCGAACTCGCGTTCCCCGTCCCCTCGGCCGCCACGGAGGTCCTCGACCTCACCGGGCGATGGGCGCTCGAGCGCGTCCCGCAGCGTCGGCCCTTCCACGTCGGCGAGTGGGTCAGGTCCTCGCGTGGAGGCAAGCCGGGCCTCGAACACACCCTGCTGCTCGCGGCCGGTGAGGCCGGGTTCGGCTTCCGCTCCGGCCTGGTCTGGGCCGTCCATCTCGCGTGGAGCGGGAACCAGGTGCTCGCGGCGGAGCGGATGCCAACCGGCGACCGCCGCTTGGCCGCCGGCGAGCTCCTGCTGCCGGCCGAGGTCGTGCTCGCGGCAGGCGACGACTACACGACGCCCTGGGTGTACGGGTCGTGGGGCGACGGACTGGACGAACTCGCCGGACGGTTCCACGATCACCTGCGCTCGCGGCCGTCGCACCCCTCATCGCCCAGGCCCACGATCATGAACACCTGGGAGGCCGTGTACTTCGACCACGACTTCGACACGCTCAGCCGGTTGGCGGTGGAGGCGGCGGCGCTCGGGATCGAGCGGTTCGTGATCGATGACGGCTGGTTCACCGGTCGGCGGGACGACACCTCCTCGCTCGGCGACTGGAGCGTCGACGGAGCCGTGTGGCCGGACGGGCTCGAACCGCTCGCGGATCGCGTGCGGGAGCTGGGGATGGACTTCGGACTGTGGTTCGAGCCGGAGATGATCAACGTCGACTCGGAGCTCGCCCGCGCCCACCCGGAGTGGATCTTCGACGCCGGCCACGGCATCGGCCTGCCCTCCCGGCATCAGCACGTCCTCGACCTCGGTCATCCGGAAGCATGGGCGCACGTGCACGACCAGATGACGGAGCTCGTCGGCCGGCTCGGCATCGCGTACATCAAGTGGGACCACAACCGGTACCTGATCGATGCTGGCCACACGCCGACGGGTCGGCCGGGGGTCCGCGAGCAGACGCTCGCCGCCTACCGGTTGATGGCCGCGCTCAAGGCGGAGCATCCAGGACTCGAGATCGAGTCGTGTGCGAGCGGCGGCGGTCGTATCGACCTCGGCGTCCTCGAACACACGGACCGGGTGTGGCCGAGCGACTGCAACGACCCGCACGAGCGGCTTGAGGTCCAGCGGTGGACGGGGCTGCTGGTGCCGCCGGAGCTGCAGGGCACACACCTCGGTGCCGAGGAGTCGCACACGACGCACCGCGTGCATCCGCTCGACTACCGGGCGGAGAAGTCGCTGTGGGGGCATTTCGGGTTGGAGATCAACCTGCTGGAGGAGCCTGAGGAGGCGAAGGCGCACATCGGCCGGTGGATCGCGTTCCATCTGGAGCATCGTGCGCTGCTGCACAGCGGGCGCGTGGTGCACGCAGACCTCTCGACGCCGGCCCTGCGCTTGGAGGGTGTCGTCGCCGCGGATCGGAGCGAGGCGCTCTACGCGTTCAGCGTGACCGAGCGTCCGTCCACCTGGCCTCCCGGGCGGGTGACGCTGCCGGGCCTCGACCCCGATCGCAGCTACCGGGTCACCCTCGTCGAGCCCGGCCTGCCCATCTCGCACGACGGCCAGCCGTCCTGGCTGAGCTCCGGCGTCACCCTCCCCGGCCGGGTCCTCACCGCCCTCGGCGTCGAGGCCCCGTCCCTCGACCCCGACCGCTCCGTCCTCTTCCGAGCCATCGCCCTCTAGCCCCGCCTCGCCTGCTGTCGAGGGGTCGCAAATGGCGGGTGTAGCGCCGTCGCACCCGCCATTTGCGACCCCTCGGCAGCAGAAAGCGGGGGAGATGGACGAATGGTGAACGATGGATGACGCGATGGGACGTGGCGCGAAACACGGTCGCAACACGTGCCGGGTATGCTCCGGCCATGGGCGATCTGTTCAATGGATACGGCGGGACCTTGGCGCCGCGCAAGACGGCCGGCGGCGTACCCGCCTGGGACGAGATGTTCGGCGAAGCGACCGAGCATGCCGGCGGGTCGAGCGCCCGTCGGGCGTACCGCGAGATCTATACGGCGCTCGCCGCGATGACCCAGGACGAGCTCCGCGGTCGCACGGAATCCCTCGCCAGCTCCTACCTCGCCCAGGGCGTCACCTTCGACTTCGCCGGCGAAGAGCGACCCTTCCCGCTCGATGCCGTCCCACGGGTGATCGAGCAGCGCGAGTGGACCGACATCGAGGCAGGGATCAAGCAGCGCGTGAAGGCGCTCGAAGCGTTCCTGGCAGATGTCTACGGGCCGCAGCTCGCGGTCCGTGACGGGGTGATCCCGGCCAAGCTCATCTCATCGTCCTCCCACTTCCACCGCCAGGCGTACGGGATCCCGAGCGCCAACGGCGTGCGCATCCAGGTGTCCGGCATCGACCTCATCCGTGACGAGCACGGGCAGATGCGGGTGCTTGAGGACAACGTGCGCGTGCCGTCCGGCGTGAGCTACGTCATCTCCAACCGTCGGGTGATGGCGCAGACCCTGCCAGAGCTGTTCGTGTCGATGCGGGTGCGTCCGGTTGGCGACTACCCCAACAAGTTGCTCCAGGCTCTGCGGGCGAGTGCCCCTCCGGGCATCGAGGACCCCAATGTCGTGGTGTTGACGCCCGGCGTGTACAACTCCGCGTACTTCGAGCACACGCTGCTCGCGCGTCTGATGGGTGTCGAACTCGTCGAGGGACGAGACCTCTTCTGCTCCGGCGGCAAGGTCTACATGCGGACGACGTCCGGTCCGAGCCGTGTGGACGTCATCTACCGCCGGGTCGACGACGAGTTCCTCGACCCGCTGGCGTTCCGTGCTGATTCGATGCTCGGCTCACCGGGGCTCATGCTCGCGGCGCGCCTCGGGAACGTGACGATCGCGAACGCGGTCGGCAACGGCGTCGCCGACGACAAACTCGTCTACACCTACATGCCCGACCTCATCCGGTACTACCTGGGTGAGGACGCGATCCTGCCGAACGTCGACACCTGGCGACTCGAGGATCCGCTCGCGCTGGAGGAGGTGCTGGACCGGCTCGACGAGCTCGTCGTGAAGCCCGTCGACGGCTCGGGCGGCAAGGGCCTCGTCGTCGGTCCGGATGCGTCCAAGCAGGAACTCGCCGACCTCAAGGTGCGGTTGCAGGCGGACCCGCGCGGGTGGATCGCGCAGCCGGTCGTGATGCTGTCGACCATCCCGACGCTCGTCGAGGACGGTATGCGGCCCCGCCACGCTGACCTTCGTCCGTTCGCGGTCAACGACGGCAACGACGTCTGGGTGCTGCCGGGCGGTCTGACCCGCGTTGCGCTCCCCGAGGGGCAGCTCGTGGTGAATTCGAGCCAGGGCGGCGGGTCGAAGGACACCTGGGTCGTCGGGCGCGCGTTCGATCCGGCATCGCCTCCCGTGTCGCCGCACGACATCCAGGGCCTCGTCGCCGAGCAGGCCGCCGGGGAGAGCCAGCCGGCGCCCGTGGACCTCGGGACGGCTCCCGACCATTCGCCGCACGACGGCCCGCCAGGGGCCCAGGAGCAACAGGAGCAACAGCAGCAGGACCGCGAACAGCAGGAACAGCAGGAGCAACAGCAGCAGTCGCGCCAGCACCAGGCGGCCGTCATCGAACCACACGAACCGGAGGGAGGACCATGCTGAGTCGCATCGCCGAGAGCCTCTTCTGGATCGGCCGCTACATCGAGCGGAGCGACGGCACCGCGCGCATCCTCGACGTCCACCTGCAGCTCCTCCTGGAGGACCCGTGGATCGATGAGGACACCGCGTGCCGCTCACTGCTCTCGGTGATGGGGAGCGAGGCTCCGGAGGGCGTCGAGCTGACCCGTGAGGACATCCTCGCGCAGCTCGCCGTGGACCGGACGCATCCCGCGTCGATCGCCTACTCCTTGGGTGCCGCCCGCGAGAACGCGCGTCGCGCGCGCGAGATCGTTTCCACGGAACTGTGGGAGTGCCTGAACACGACCAGGGCACGTATGCCGCGCCGGGTCGCGAGCGACAAGGTGCACGAGTTCTTCGGTTGGGTGCGCGAGCGGGCGGCGCTCGCCGTCGGCATCGTGGATTCGGCGACGAGCCGGGACGACGCCTGGCGGTTCTTTATGTTGGGGCGCAGCCTGGAGCGGGCCGACATGACGGCCAGGCTCCTCGCGACGCGTTCGCTCACCGAGGCGAGCGGTCCGTCCTGGACGACGATCCTGCGCTCGTGCGGCGCGTACGAGGCGTACCTGCGGACGTACCGCGGCATGCCGAGTGCGAAGAACGCCGCCGAGTTCCTCCTGCTCGATCAGTTGTTCCCGAGGTCGGTCATGTTCTCGATCAGTCGTGCTGAGGAGTGCATGCGCGAGCTGGAGCCGAGGCGCGGCCGTGTCGGCGTCGTCGATTCGGCCCAACGCCTGCTCGGTCAGATCCGCAGCGATCTGGAGTACCGGCCCATCCAGGACACCCTCATCGATCTGCCGGCCAGGATGGATGCGGTCCAGACGGTCACCAGCCAGGTCTCGGAGGCCGTCCGGGAACGCTACTTCCCAACACATGCCGTCCCCAGTTGGATCGGAGAGCACTCGTGACCAGACTCCACATCAGACACCGCACCGGCTTCTCGTACGCCGGCAAGGTCAACGCGTCGTACAACGAGGCGCGGATGCTGCCCGTGACGACGGAGCACCAGCGGGTGCTGTATTCGCACATCGACATCCAGCCGGGGGCGTCGCAGAGCACGTACACCGACTACTGGGGGATGAACGTGAGCGCCTTCGAGGTGCTCACGCCGCATGACCAGTTGTCACTCACCGCGACGAGTCTCGTGGAGGTGCAGCCGCGGGAGCACGCGGTGCACGACATGGGCTGGAGTGAGTTGGCCGATGCCGCACGCGAGTCGGTCACGCGCGTCGAGCACCTGGGGCAGACGCGTCGGACGACCCCGCCGGAGGACCTACTGGTACTCGCGCGTGAGATCGCGGATCGGTTCGAGAACCCGTGCGATGCCGCACTCGAGATCGCGCGCGAGGTCGGCAGGCAGATGTCCTACGTCCAGGGTGTGACGAGTGTGTACTCGACGGCCGCTGAGGCGTGGGCGAACCGCAAGGGCGTCTGCCAGGACATCACGCACATCGTGCTGGGGGCGTTGCGTTCGGTCGGCATTCCGGCCAGGTATGTGTCCGGCTATCTGCACCCGAAGCCGTCTGCGCCGATCGGTGAGACGGTCGTGGGGGAGTCGCATGCGTGGGTGGAGTGGTTCTGCGGCGCTTGGCGCGGGTTCGACCCGACCAACCAGATCGACATCGGCGAGCGGCACGTCCTCATCGGTCGGGGCCGCGACTACGGCGACGTCTCGCCGCTGCGCGGTGTGTACGCCGGCTCCTACAAGTCGAAGCTGTTCGTGACCGTGGAGATCACGCGCGAGGCGTGATGCTCCTCCCTCCCTCCCTCCCTCACTCACTTCCGCCGAGGGGTCGCAAATGGTGGGTGTGAGCCCTGTCACACCCACCATTTGCGACCCCTCGGCAGACGGGGATGGTCAGACGCGGGCGAGCGCGCGAGCCGCGACGTCCGCCGGGACCTCGTGGTAGCCGTCGAACTCGACGTATTCCGGCTCGTATCCGACGCGCTCCAGCTGGGGGACGATGCGACGGCTGGCGCGGTCGATCGGGAGGACGGAATCGGCGGTGCCGTGCGAGACGAAGACCGCCGGTTCGCCGAAGCGCTGCGAGCCGACGACGAAACCCGGCGAGAACGCCAGGATCGAGCTGAACAGCTCTCCGTTGGCGAGTCCGATCGACAGCGCAGCGGTCGCTCCGTCCGAGAAGCCGGCGATCGCGATGCGCTGCGGGTCGATCGGCAGGTGCTCGAACGTCTCGTCGAGCAGGGTGTCGAGGAGTTCGATGTCCGGACCGAATCCGGTGCGCACGGCATCCCAGGTGGGGCCGGTGGACTTCGGCGCGAGGATCACGATGCCGGCGTCCTCCGCTTCCTGTTGCAGGATCGGCAGGACGTGGGCGGGGTCCGAGCTTGCGCCGTGCAGGAGGACGACGAGTGGAACGGGGCCGTCCGGGAGCTCGTCGGGGACGACGAGGAGGTGCGAACGTGCGCCGGCCGGGCCGATCTGGTGCACTCCGGCTGGGAGTTCGCTCGTTGCGGGCGCGTGGCTCGTGACGGTGTCCGGCGTTGCGCTCAGCAGGCCGTTGGACCAGTCGGGACGGGTGGGGGCCGGTGGGAGGAGGGCTTCGAGGTCGAGCATGGTGGCCTTCCGGGTGGAGGGTGATTCGTGGGGTGAGCGAATCGAGGCTGTGGATGGCGGCGTCGGTGGCGGCATCGCGAGGGTCGATGTGCATCGAAGGTACGGTGTATATTGTACCTGTATGAAGAAGTAGACCAGAAACCAAGGTTCGATGCAAGTCGTACCTCAGAAGGAGTTGACCATGACGGGCGAACGCGACCAGCCGGACGTCGCCGATCTCGATCTCGGCCGCATCTTCGCGGCCCTCGCCGAGCCCATGCGGCTGAAGGTGATCATGGAACTCATCCGGGAGAACGTCTCGGGCGAGCGCAGTTGTGCGTCCTTCTGCCTCCCGGTGGCGAAGTCGACGCTCACCCACCACTTCCGCGTCCTGCGCGAGGCCGGCCTCATCAGCGACACCGACTACGGCAACCGTCGCGGTGTCGTCCTGCGGCGGGAGGACCTCGCATCGCGGTTCCCCTCGCTCCTCCAATTGCTGGACGATGAGGCGTGGTCGCGTCATCAGCTCGGGGCGCGACTCGACGCGTAGGCTGAGCGCATGACCGGATCTGCAGCCGAATCGACCAGCGACACGGGTGCTGCGGCACCGCAGCAGGCAGGGCGCGCGCCCGTCACCGTGCTGGTGCTGCCGATCGTCGCCGACCTGGTCGCGGTCATCGTGTTCGTCCTCATCGGGCGTGCCAGCCACGGCGAGGGTATCCTCGGTCTGCTGAACACGCTGTGGCCGTTCGCGGCTGCGCTCGGCGTCGGGCATGTGCTCGCGCTGGTGCTCGGTCGGAACCGTCCGGCGCAGATCCGTTGGACGGGTCTCATCGTCTGGATCGTGACCGTCGCCGGAGGGATGCTCCTGCGCACGGTGTCGGGTCAGGGTGTCCAGCTGAGCTTCGTCATCGTGACGACCCTCGTCCTCGCGGTCTTCTTCCTCGGCTGGCGTCTCGTGTGGTGGCTCGTCGAGCGGCGTCGCGCTCGCGCGGTCTGACACGTGTCTGTGACACGACCGCCGGGTTGATTGCGACGCGCTTACACTTCGAAACCCTGCAGTGTTCCGGGTTTCTCCATCGCCTCCTGATGGCGATTGCCGCGGCTCGCGTCCGTTGGTTAGCCGGCTGCGTGGACGTAAGATGCGACCGCATCTCGTACGAGCTGCGACACAGAGACGCCGCGCGCTTTCGCCGCTTCGCGCGCTGCGCTGTCCAGAGTCGCAGTTGTGCGAACCTTCCAGGTCACAGCTGACGGGGCGGACGATTCGAGACGCGGGCGCCCGCGAGCTATGGTGACCGCCGATTCCAGGGAGCCCGCACCCGTGGCTTCCATCAGGAGCTGTTGCGCGGACGCTGCCGCATCGGGACCGCGAAGCGTCTTGCCTCGAGTGGGAAGTTCACCGCGCTCTGCTCGCCGCGCGAGTTCGTTGTAGTCCGTCATGTTGTTTCTCCTGTTTTCACGAGGTGCCGATATATAATCCCGTGCTTGCTTGCGCTGTCTGCCCACCGAACCGCCATGGATAAAGGTACCACGAAAATAGGCCTACAAAATGCCGTCGTCGGTTTCATCCTGGGCGGTATCGAATCCCGGCGATGAGGGCGCTCCGCATATCCCCGGAGATGACGCGTCCTTATTATGGTTTAGGCCGCTAGACCATAATAAGGACGGGCGGATTATCGCCTCGAGGCTTCGGCCGGGGCGGGACTCGGGCTCTGATCCTTCGAACGTTGCCGCCTCGACCCACGCGCCGCAATCGTCGGCACCTGCCGCTTCGGCAACGGGATGGGCGAGGTCAGCGCGATCTGCTCGGAGAAGTCCTCCGGCACGACCGGGCGGGCGACGCCGTCGTGCACGAACTGCAGACGCCAGCGCGACTCCGGCGCTACCTGCAGGCGCAGACTGTGCCGGCTGACACCGTAGATCAACCCGATCGCACACGCCGTGAAGCCAGCGAGCGCGCCGACGCCGAGCGCCCATCTGGGGCCGAACGTGTCGGCGACCCAGCCGACGATGGGCGCCCCGATCGGTGTGCCGCCCATCAGGATCGCCATGTAGAGCGCCATCACCCGTCCGCGCACGGCCGGTTCTGTGCTCGTCTGCACGAGTCCGTTGGCGGTCGTGAGCATCGTGACCGTGGAGAAGCCGACGAACACCAGCACGAAGGCGAACGACCAGTACGTCGGCATAAACGCCGCGGTCAGTGCAGCGACCCCGAACAGCCCGGATGCTCCGACCACCATGCGCATGCGCGCCTTCGCACGCTGCGCCGCGAGCAATGCGCCTGTGAGTGAGCCGATCGCGAGGACCGAGGACAGGATCCCGTACTCGCCGGCGCCCTTCCCGAACTCGACGGCCATGGTCGACGCGAAGATCGGGAAGTTCATCCCGAACGCGCCCATGATGAACACGATCACAAAGACGACCATGAGGTCGGGACGCCCGCGGACGTACCTGAAGCCCTCCACGAACTGCCCCCTGGTCCTCGCGGCGCGCGGCACCCGCCGCAATTGGCTCGTCCGCAGGAGGAGCAGGGCGCCGATCGTGGCGAGGAAGGTGAATCCGTTCGCGATGAAGACCCAACCGGATCCGATGGCGACGATCAGGAGACCGGCGATGGCCGGCCCGATCATCCGCGCCGCGTTGAAGGAGGCGGAGTTGAGGGCGACGGCGTTCGACATGTTGTGCTCGTCGACGAGTTCGGAGACGAAGGTCTGGCGGGCCGGGCCGTCGACGGCGTTCACGATGCCGAGCGCGAGCGCGAACAGGTACATGTGCCACAACTGGGCGTGGCCGAAGATGAGCAGCGCGCCGAGCGCCAACGCCAGGAGCATGAGGCTCGACTGGGTGGCGATGAGGATCTTGCGCTTGTCGAATCGGTCCGCGATGAGGCCGGTGATCGGCACGAGGACGAGCTGGGGGCCGAACTGCAGGGCCATCGTGGCGCCCACCGCGACGGCATCGTTGTGCGTCAGATCGGTGAGGACGACCCAGTTCTGGGTGGTGGCCTGCATCCACGCGCCGACGTTCGAGACGAGCGCGCCGATGAACCAGATGCGGTAGTTGGTACTGGACAGGGAACGGAACATCGCACTCACTGGGTGGTGTGCCTCCTGGGATGGTCTGAGAGCCTGTCGGCGGTCGGACGGCGGATGGGTGGGGACTGACTACTGTGTTGCGAGCCTCCGCATGATGATTGCGGCGGCTGCGAGGGTTTCGCGTTCATCTGGCGTGAGGGCGCGGAGTTGTTGAGTGATCCACGCGTCGCGTTTGCGGACGGTTTCCGTGACGGTTGCGTGGCCGGCTTCGGTGAGGGCGATGGTGACTTTGCGGCGGTCGGTCTCGTCGGTTTCGCGGGTGACGTAGCCGGATTCTTCGAGGCAGTTGACGGTGCGGTTCATCGATGGGGCTGAGACCCGATCGCGTTCGGCGAGGGCGCCGAGCGTGTTGGGGCCGTGGGTGTACAGGCCGCCGAGGACGGAGAACTGGGGATCGCTCAGGTCGTCGACCGATTTCTCGGCGCGCAGGCGCCTCGCCAATCGGAAGGTGCCCATGCGGAGGTCCGATGACTGCTCCGCGATCGTCTTGTTCGCTTTCGCCACAAATCCTTAGCTTAGCTCATTAGCGATGCTAATCAATCAGATGAGGCAGAGAAGCATCACAACGCCCATAAAACCTGGTAATATATCTCACGTCCAACATGCGCGTTCGTCTGTCCGTCGATCGATCCGGACCGGACTCGGGCCAGTGCCCAATCGCTCATCTCCCCAACTCACAAGGAGCCCTTCTCGTGCGTACACATCGATCCAGGTGGACCGCCGCGTCCATCGTCGCCGCCGTCCTCGCGGCACTCGTCATACCCTCATCTGCGGCCGGTGCCGTCGGTGCCGTTGTTACGGGACCCGTGGCCCCCGACACCGGACCGACCGCTGGCGGGACGACCGTGCAGGTCGATGCCAGCAACCCGCAGAAGGTGATCAAGCAGATCACCGCCGGCCTGGCGTCGGTCATCCTGTTCGAGGATGGCACGGCCTCGGCCTTCGGGAACGGAACGGACGGCTCCCTCGGGAACGGGAAGTTCGAGGACTCGGACGTGCCTGTCGCTGTTTCGATTCCCGAGGGCACGAGGTTCACCTCGATGGCGAGCGGGGCTTTCCACACCGTCGCCATCGACCAGGATGGGAAGCTGTGGTCCTGGGGTCGGGGCTGGTCGGGCCAGCTCGGAGTCGGATACGAAGTCGGTGCCAGGCGACCCGCTCCGGTACCGGTGGCCGCACCGGACGGCGTTCGATTCGTGTCGGTGGCGGCTCAGACCCAGCTGTCCTTCGCGCTCACCGACACCGGGGAGTTGTGGGCGTGGGGGGTCAATGGCGAAGGGCAGCTCGGAGTCGGGGAGGACGCAATTGTCGTCTGGGCACCGATGCGTGTGCTGTTGCCTGAAGCCGTCACCTCATTCGGCATCTCCACGAGCCACGCCATCGCCTCCCTCGAATCGGGAGCGGTCTACGCGTGGGGTCAGAACAACTACGGGGAGATCGGCAATCCGAACCCCTCTCGGCTGCCGATCCCGATGACCGTCCCGGACGGCGTGACGTTCCCGGGGCCTGTCGCCGCGGGAGGGGACGTCTCCTACGCGAAGGGATCGGATGGCGCCTGGTACGGCTGGGGCAACAACACGGACGGGCTGCTCGGGCCGAACGGCTTGAACGGGCGGAACGAGCAACCGGTCGAACTGGTCGTGCCCGACGGCGTCGACCTCCTCGACATCACAAATCACTACCGCACCTCCGCCGCCATCACCGCCGACGGTTCGGTCTACACCTGGGGCTACGGGCGGAACGGTCGACTCGGCAACGGGAGCGAAGCCTCCACGAACGTCCCCGGCCGGATCGACGTCGACGCTGTGGACCACGTCATCGTCGGCGGCGCCTTCTTCCTCGCGTTCACCGCGCCGGACACCATTTTGGGGTGGGGTCTGGAATCGCGCATCGGACTCGACTCGAAGGTCCCCGTACCGTTGCACTCCTACGGTGTCGCGAACGTGGCGAGTGTGACGTTCGACGGTGTTCCAGCGGCGTCGTTCGAACAGCCGGTGGATGGTGTCCTCGACGCGGTCACGCCGCCGCACGCTTCGGGTGTGGTCGATGTGGAGGTCACCTGGTCCGACAGCCATCGGAACACGTACGCGGACGCATTCACCTTCGGGACGCCGCCTGTTGTGACGGTCGATCCGTAGTCGCAGACGGTCGAACCGGGCGTCGACGTGACGTTCACCGCCGATGCGACCGGCGATGAGACGCCGACGGTGCTGTGGCAGAAGCGTGCCGCCGGATCGTCGGACTGGGCAGATGTCGACGGCGCGACCGAGCGCACGCTCGTCGTCGCAGCCGCCCATGTCACCGATGGCGATGCCTATCGTGCCGTGTTCTCGAACGGACTCGGCTCGGTGACGACGGCGCCGGCGCTGATCGATCTCCCCGGTGGCCCTGTTGTGGTCGTGGTGAACGACATCGACGACCAGTCGCATGTCGTCGACGACACCGTCGAGGTGCAGGTCCAAGCGTCGGCGTCCGACGGTTCCGCGCTGACGCATTCCGTGTCTGGACTGCCGGCGGGCCTTGCGATCGACGCCGCGACCGGCCTGATCACGGGCGCCCCCACCGAGGCGGGCGTGTCCGCGGTCACCGCGACGGCGACCGCTCCCACCGGGGAGTCCGCCTCCACGACGTTCACCTGGACGGTGACGGCCCTGCCCGTGCGGATCATCGTGCTGGTCGATGCGATCCCCGACCAGTCGAATCTCGTCGGCGACACCGTCGAACTGCCCGTCGTCGCGTCCGCATCGGACGGGTCCGCGTTGAGCTACTCGGCTGCCGGTCTGCCTGACGGCCTGTCGATCGATGCGGCGAGTGGCGCGATCTCAGGATCGCTCACTGCCGAAGGCGTCCATGAGGTGACGGCGACCGCGACGGCGCTCTCGGGCGAGTCCGGCTCGGCCACGTTTACTTGGACGGTCAGCGCCGGCACACCCGAGCCGACGCCGAGCCCGACACCGAATCCGACCACTGCGCCGGTCGTTCCCGATCCGAAGGCTCCCGGCCTCGCGAACACGGGTGCGAACATCGCGGGTGCGGTTGGGATCGCGGCTCTCGCGGTCGCGTCCGGGTTGGGGCTGATGGTGCTGCGTCGCCGACGTGCTGCGTAGCGCGTGACGCGTGACGAGCGGGGCCGACGCGTGTTGCGAGTGCTCCGTTCACCCACCGTTTTCAGGAAGAGCTGCCTGTCGACCGCCGAGTGCGGCCGACGGTCGGCTCTTCCTGAGACGGAGGATCGGGCGGGAGTCCGGCGCGGCGTCCCTGTCGCTCGCACGCTGCCGGATGGCTAGTCTGGGCGTGTGAGCGAGCAGCCAGCAGCACCCACCGGCGACGAAGCCGTGTACACGACCCACTCGATCGTCGACGCTGACGGCGTCACCGTCTACTACTACGTGTGGGAGGTGCCCGACGCGAAGGCGGTGGTGCACATCGCGCACGGTGTCGGTGAGCATGCGCTGCGGTACGGCCACGTCGCCGCTGCGCTGAATGCGGCCGGCTACACGGTCGTCGCTGACGACCACCGGGGTCATGGCCGAACCGGCGCCGAGCATCTCGGTCTCGGCAAGCTCGGGCCCCGGACCACGTGGGGTGCGATCGACTCGCTCGTCGCCGTCGGCAAGACGCTGCGCGCACGCTTCCCCGACACCCCGCTGGTGCTGCTCGCACACAGCTGGGGGTCGCTCATGGGGCAGAAGGTCATCGCCAGGTACACCATCTACGACCTCGCGATCCTCTCCGGCTCGTCCCTCGCGATGCCGGGGGTCATCAACACGGGCGACCTCAACAAGCGCTGGAAGTCGACCGATGCGACCGGCCTCGAATGGCTGAGTCGCGACCCCGCCGCCTGGGCGGCCTTCACCGCTGACGAGCGGAACTTCGACATCGGCGTCACGCCGGCGTGGACGCCGTTGCAGGCGCTCGCCTTCCTCGGGCGCCCGCCCAAGCGGATGCCGCGCGACCTGCCGGTGCTCATCATCGGGGGCTCCGACGACTCCCTCGGCGGCACCCGCGGCATGACGAAGCTGCGGGACGCGTACGTGAACCGTTCGCACCTGTCCGACGTGACGTTGAAGATCTACCCGGAGGCCAGGCACGAGATCTTCAACGAGCTCAATCGTGACGAGGTGCTCGCCGACGTCGTCGCCTGGCTCGACGCCCGCGTCTGACCCCCGCCCGCCCGGTCCCTGAGCTTGTCGAAGGGCCCGTGCCGCAAACGTCCACCCTTCGACAAGCTCAGGGACCGCGGGATGAAGCTCGGGGACCGCGGAATCACGTTCAGGGACCGCGGGATGAAGCTCGGGGACCGCGGAATCACGTTCAGGGACCGCGGGATGAAGCTTCAGGGACCGCGGGACGTCGTTCAGGGACCGCACGACGCCGCAGGACCCTAGGCTGGGATCATGCATGGTGAGTACAAGGTTCCTGGTGGCAAGCTCGTCGTCGTCGACCTGGACATCGTTGAGGATCGGATCGCGAACTTCCGTCTGGCCGGGGACTTCTTCCTGGAACCCGATGACGCGCTCGCCGACATCGACGCTGCAGTGAACGGGCTGCCTGCCACGACCGATGCCGCCGCCATCGCCGCCGCCATCCGCGGGTCGCTGCCGGAGGGCGCCGTCCTGCTCGGCTTCTCGCCTGAGGCCGTCGCTACGGCGATCCGCCGTTCGCTGTCGAAGGCGACCACCTGGCGAGACTACGACTGGAGCATCATCCACTCGGAGGCAGTGCCCCCTCGCCTGCACCTCGCGCTCGATGAGGTGCTCACGAATGAGGTCGGCGAGGGCCGTCGCGGGCCGACGCTCCGCATCTGGGAGTGGGACGAGTCCGCCGTCGTCATCGGCAGTTTCCAGTCGCTCAAGAACGAGGTCGACCTGGAGAACGCCGAGAAGTTCGGTTTCGATGTCGTCCGCCGTGTCTCAGGTGGTGGCGCGATGCTCATGGCGAAGGGCGCCATCATCACGTATTCCCTCTACGTCCCGGCGGAGCTCGTGAGCGGGATGACGTTCGCGGATTCGTACGCGTTCCTCGACGACTGGGTGCTGCAGGCGTTGCGTTCGCTCGGCATCGAGGCCACGTATCAGCCGCTCAACGACATCACGAGCCCGTCGGGCAAGATCGGCGGGGCGGCGCAGAAGCGCCTCGGCAATGGCGCGGTCCTCCACCACGTGACGATGAGCTACGACATGGACGGCGAACTCATGGCGAAGGTGCTCCGCATCGGCCGTGAGAAGTTGAGCGACAAGGGCACGACGTCGGCGGCGAAGCGCGTCGATCCGCTGCGCAGTCAGACCGGGCTGTCGCGGGCCGAGATCATCGACCGGATGAAGGCGACGTTCGTCTCCCTCTACGGCGCAACCCCCGGCGAGATCACCCCAGCCGAGTACGAGGCCGCCGAGTCCCTCGTCGCCTCCAAATTCGCCACCGACGCCTGGCTCACCCGAGTCCCCTAACCCACCCCCATCTCAGCCCGCGAGGGGTCGCATATGGCTAGTTGGACGTGTCCGGAACTAGCCATATGCGACCCCTCGCGGGATGAGGGGAAGGGCTAGACGAAGCGTTCGCCGCGCTCGTAGACGGAGGCGGCTGGGCCGACGATGTTGGCGTCGGGCGTGCCGACGATCGAGTGGTCCTTGTTGGCGTAGTCGAAGTGGTGCAGGACGTGCCGCATCGCCTCAAGCCTCGCGCGCTTCTTGTCGTTGCTCTTGACGACGGTCCACGGGGCATCGGCCGTGTCGGTGGCCTCCAGCATCGCCTCCTTCGCCCGTGTGTAATCGCCCCACTTGTCGAGCGATGCGAGGTCCATCGGCGACAGCTTCCACTGCCGCACCGGATCCACCTGACGGATCGCGAAACGCGTGCGCTGCTCGTCGGCCGACACCGAGAACCAGAACTTCACGAGGTCGATGCCGTCACCCACGAGCATCCGCTCGAACGCGGGCGCCTGACGGATGAACTCGTCGTACTGGTCCGGCGTGCAGAATCCCATGACCCGCTCGACACCGGCTCGGTTGTACCAGGAACGATCGAAGAGGACCATCTCACCGGCGGACGGCAGATGCTGCACGTACCGCTGGAAGTACCACTGCGTCTCCTCACGGGCGCTCGGCTTCTCCAGGGCGACGACCCGCGCGCCACGCGGGTTCAGGTGCTCCGTGAACCGCTTGATCGTGCCGCCCTTGCCAGCCGCATCGCGACCCTCGAAGACGATGACGAGGCGTCGGTCGGTCGCTTTGATCCAGTTCTGCAGCTTCAGCAGTTCGATCTGGAGGAGGCGCTTGTCGCCCTCGTACTCCTCGCGCGACAGTCGCTCCGAATACGGGTAGCCCTCACGCCAGGTGTCGATGTAGGTGCCGTCGCTGGTGAGCAGGACGGGGTCGTCATCGTCCTCGTCGACGACCGAGTAGCCGGTGACGTCCTCGAGCGACGGCGGCGGTGTGTAGTGGGTCACGAGCTGGCTCATGCTGCCACAGGGTAGCCGCGCGGATTGACGGGTGGGTGGACGGCCGATGACCGATCGGTGATGCACGGCTAGGCTGGGGTCACTCATGGCACACAACATCGCACCTGAATCCGGCCCGGCAGCATCCATCGAGGAACGACTGCAGCAGGCGGTCGCCGCCACGAGCGAGTCCGCCGTCGCGGATCGCGCCCGCTCCCTCCTCGAAGGCAACTACGAGGGTGAGGACTTCCTGCGCACCGTCGGCGGTCCGCACGCGGAGGGCATCCTCGAGGGCGCCCCTGCGCTCTACTGGCCCGAGCTGTGGGGCACCCGCGCGCTGCTCTACGTGTGGGACGACAAGGTGGCGCCATCGGTCGTCGCCGCACTTTCGAACCGGGCGTGGCGTGTGCGCGAGATGGCTGCGCGTGTGTGCGTCGCGCGGGGGATCGGCGATGTCGCTGCGCTCGTCCCGCTGACGACCGACGAACACGAGCGCGTGCGTGCCGCCGGCGCCCGTGCGCTCGGCGCCGTCGGCGACGAGGCTGCGCGTCCGGTCCTCGACGGGCTGTTGCGCGACCCTGACCGTGAGGTCCGTCGTGCGGCCCAGCAGTCGATCAAGGTCCTCGTCGGCCGTCTGGCCTGACGGTCCGGTCCTCCGGCCTGCCCTCGGCTCGCGAGCTGTCAGCCGTGGCTTTTCTGGCGTGCTGAAAGCCGCCACGACTGCCAGTTCGCGGGCTACTTCAGGAGGTTGGCGCGCTCGGGATGCTCGTCGAACCACTGGCCGACGTACCAGCACATCGGCACGACCTTGAGCGACGTGGTCCGCTCGACCTCGTCGACCGCCCACGTCACGAGCTCGCCGGCGTAGCCGTGACCGCGGAACGGCGGCGTTGTGAAGGTGTGGTGGAACGAGATCGCGTCGCCGTTGATGCGGTAGTCGAGGACGCTGACGAGCGTTCCGTCGATGCGCATGGTGTACCGCTGCGCGTCTGGTTCGTGCGCGAATTCGGTCGACATCTCCCCAGCGTACGTCCTCTGAGAGAATGAGGGAATGTCCCAGACGAGCAGCGCCGAGCAGCCGGATGCTGCCCCGTGGTCGGCCGACGGCCCCGACCTCGTCCTCGAGGACGACAATCTGCGAGTGCTCGAACGGCTCCCGGACGAATCCTTCACCCTCATCTACATCGATCCACCCTTCAATACGGGTCGGACGCAGCGACGCCACGCGTCGACATCGGTCCGCTCGACCCCCGGCACCGGCCGGGTGACGGGCTTCAAGGGGCAGCCGTACGAGCGGATCCGTGGTGATCTGCGGCGCTTCGACGACGCGTTCGACGACTACTGGGGGTTCCTGGAGCCGCGGCTGGTCGAGGCCTGGCGGGTCCTCAAGAACGACGGCACGCTCTACCTGCACCTCGACTACCGCGAGGCACACTACGCGAAGGTCCTCCTGGACGCGCTCTTCGGTCGGGAGTCGTTCCTCAACGAGATCATCTGGTCCTACGACTACGGCGCCAAGGCGAAGCGTCGCTGGCCGACGAAGCACGACACGATCCTCGTCTACGTGAAGGATCCGTCGAGCTACTACTTCGACTCGGAGACGGTCGATCGGGAACCGTACATGGCGCCGGGGCTCGTGACGCCGGAGAAAGCGGAACGCGGCAAGCTGCCGACCGATGTCTGGTGGCACACGATCGTGTCCCCGACAGGTCGGGAGAAGACCGGGTACCCGACGCAGAAGCCGGAGGGGATCCTGCGTCGCATCGTGCAGGCATCGTCCCGCAAGGGGGACTGGGTGCTCGACTTCTTCGCCGGGAGCGGGACCACCGGTGCCGTCGCCCGGGCGCTCGGCCGGCGGTATCTGCTCGTCGACGAGAACCCGCAGGCCATCGCGGTCATGACGGATCGGCTGATGCCGCCGGAGGCCGAGCCCGCCCCGGTCGCGCCCATCCCCATCGCTCCCGCCTCCTGACCCGCCTTCAGCCCGCGAACTGTCACTTGTGGCTGCTTTCAGCATCGCCATTCCGGCCACAAGTGACAGCTCGCGAGCAGGCAGTTGTGGCTGGTCTGGCCGGGCCAGAACCGCCACGAGTGACAGTTCGCGGGCAGAGGCGGGGCGGTCAGACGGAGGCTCGGGGGACCAGACGGGTGGGGAGGATCGTGATGCGGGGGACCGTCTCACCGGCGATGAGCCGCACGAGCAGCGCCGCCATCGTGGCGCCCAGCTCGACCGGGGACTGATCGATCGTCGTCAACGGCGGCGACGCCGTCGCACCGAACGAATCGTCATCGAAGCCGATCACGCCGACGTCCTCCGGCACACGGAGGCCGGCTTCACGCAGGACTGAGATCGCGCCGGCCGCCATCTGGTCGTTCGCCGCGAACACGCCATCGATCGGCACGCCCCGATCGAGCAGCCGCCGCATCGCCGCCGCGCCTTCGAACGGCGAGAAGTCGCCGTACTCGACGAGCTGATCGAGCGGGTCGTCCGAGCCGTCCGGGCCTCCGCCCGGGCCGCGGTTCGCGCGGAGGTCGCCCGAGCCGTCCACAGTGCTGGCGCGAGGATCGCGGGTCCCACCATCGCTCCCGCCCAGCCCGGCGGCCTCCATCGCCTGCCGCCATCCGAGGAGTCGATCGATGCCGGCCGGCATGTCCTGCCTGCCGGCGATGGTCGCGATGCGGCTACGGCCGGAATCGAGGAGGTGGGCAGTGGCCATCCGTCCGCCGGCGACGTTGTCGACGTCGACGTAGATGCTCTCGACATCGCGGCCGATGGGCCGGCCCGCGAACACGATCGGCAGATGCTGCCCGAGCTGCGTGTAGGAGTGGTCGCCACGGTGATGCGAGACGACGAGCGCACCGTCGACGTTGCCGCCCAGCAGATAACGCCGCGTCTTCTCCGGTGACGCCTCCGACGCCATGAGGAGGTTGAGCGTGTAGTCGGTCGCCGCGAGTTCGAGTGCGACCCCCTGGGTCACCGCCGCGAAGAACGGATCCGCGAACACCCGGGACGTGGACTCGGGCACAACGAGAGCGATCGACTGCGTCCGACGCGACGCGAGGGACCGCGCCGCCCGGTTCGGCACGTAATCGAGGGCGGCGATCGCGTCGTTGACGGCTTTGACGACCTCCGGCGTGACCTTCGTCGACCCGTTGACGACACGCGAGACGGTCGCACGGGAGACCCCGGCGCGGGCCGCGACGACTTCGAGCGTCGGTGCGACGCCGTGCGGGGCGAGGTCGGGGATCGCCGCGTCGGGGAGTGCGCCGAGCGGAAGTCCGTGGCCTGCGACCGACCCGTCAGCATCCGTCGGGCCGCCCGCATCGCCCTCGTTCACGTCCATGTGTCCATTCTCCGCGCCAGTGGGCTGTTCCGACCTCGGTTGACGTCAGCCGCCCGGGCGATCAGTCTGCTGACGTCCCGACCCCATCCGCTGCGATCCCAGCCTGCGACACCCGCGACGCCCGGATCCGCTCCGCGTACGCCAGCCCGCTGTCCTTGACCGTGCGCTCCAGCGTGTCGTAGTCGACGCGCACGATGCCGAACCGTTTGTCGTACCCCCAGGACCATTCGAAGTTGTCGAGCAGCGACCACACGAAGTACCCGCGGACGTCGGCGCCGTCGGCGATCGCGAGTTCCACCTGGTCGATGTGCTGCTGGATGTAGGCCGTGCGGTCGACGTCGTGGATGGAGCCGTCCGCCTCGACGACGTCCTCGTAGGCGGCGCCGTTCTCGGTCACGTACAGCGCCGGCAGCCGGGGGTACTCGCGCCCGAGGCGAACGAGCAGCGTGCGCAGACCGGCCGGGTGGACCTCCCAGTCCATCGCCGTGCGGGGGAGGCCGCGGCTCGGGAAGGAGAGGTGCTCGGACCCGATCCAGGGGGAGGAGAGTTCGCGGTCTGTCGCGCCGGAGTGCCCGTCGGAACCGGTGTCGTCCGGATGTCCGCTCACGCTGTCGTCGTGGTAGTGGTTGACGCCGAGGAAGTCGATGGGGGCGGCGATGCGTTCGAGATCGCCCGGCTGCACGACGTCGTCGAGTCCGTACCCGGCGACGTCGTCGAGCACATCGGCCGGGTACGAGCCGAGGATGATCGGTTCGATGAAGATGCGGTTGGCGAGTCCGTCGAGCCGGCGTGCGGCATCGAGGTCGATCGGGTCCTCCGGGTTCGCCGGGACCGCGTTGGTGAGATTGAGGGTGATGCCGATGTGCTCGGCGCCCAGCTCACGGAGCCGCGTGGTGGCGAGGCCGTGGGCGAGGTGCTGGTGGTGGATGGCGGCGAGGGCGGCGCGCGGGTCGCGGCGTCCCGGTGCGTGCACACCGACCTGGTAGCCGAGGAGTGAGGAGCAGAACGGCTCGTTGAACGTCGTCCAGTGCGTCACCCGGTCGCCGAGGGCCGCGTACGTCGCCTCCGCGTAGTCGACGAAGCGGTGCGCGGTCTCGCGGTTCGCCCAGCCGCCGCGCTCCTCGAGCGCCTGCGGGAGATCCCAGTGGTAGAGGGTCAGCCAGGGCAGGATGCCGGCCTCGAGGAGCTGGTCGACGAGACGGCTGTAGAAGTCGAGACCGGCCTGGTTGACCTCGCGGTCGCCCGGCTTGATGCGCGCCCAGCTCGTCGAGAACCGGTACGCGTCGATGCCGAGTCCACGCATGATCGCGACGTCCTCCGACGTGCGGTGGTAGTGGTCGACGGCGACCTCCAGATCGTCACCGTTGGCGACGGCGCCAGGCACGCGGGCGAACGCGTCCCAGATCGAGTCCTCCTTGCCGTCCTCGTGGGCCGCGCCTTCGACCTGGGCTGCTGCGGTCGCCGACCCCCAGATGAACGGCGGGAGCACGATGCGGGGGTGCCCGCCGCTCGCGTCTGGTGCGGTGCTCTGCGTGGTGCTCTGCGTGGTGCTCGGGAGGGAAGGGATCGTCATCGGCCTGTCTCACTGCTCGGTTTCGTCACGTGTCAGCTCGGACGATACCAGGCGCGCCCGCAACGCACGATGCCGCCGCCACCCGAAGGTGACGACGGCATCGTGACCGGTGACCCGGCCGACTACTTGTCGTCCGGCCTGATCACCTGGTTGCTCGCCGTGTCCGGCGAGACGGGCGAACCCGTGAGGTCGGCGGCGTGCTGCGCGGCGATCGCGAAGTCCGAGCCGTCCGTGACGGCATCGTTCTCGATCGACGCCAGTCGCGACTCGTCCGCGAGCTGGTCCGAGCGCTCCTGCAGCGCCGACTTCGCACGCAGCGGAGGCGCCTTGAGGAAGAAGCTCAGGATGAACGCGACCGTGACGACCGCGAAGCTCACCCAGAACACGGAGACCGTTGCGTTCGAGAACCCGGTGAGGAACGGCGCCGTGAGGTTGTGGTTCGCGCCGACGAGGAACGAGGTGTCGCCGTCGAGGGCGTCACCGGCCGAACCGCTGCCGCTCTGGACCGTCTTCAAGAGGTCGAGGATGCCCGAGTTCGCCTTGTCGGCGAGCACTGCCGGGTCCGCGAGGGCCTTCTTCATGTTCTCGAGCAGCACGTTGTCCTTGAACGCCGCCGCGATCGTGTCGGGGATCCGGGTGTAGAGGACCGAGAAGATCACGGCCGTGCCCAGGGTTCCACCGATCTGACGGAAGAAGGTCGACGCCGACGTTGCCACGCCGATGTCTCGCGCCTCGACCGAGTTCTGGCTCGCGATCGTGAGCGTCTGCATGAGCTGGCCGAGGCCGAGGCCCACGAACAGCATGCCGAACATCATCCACCACACGGGCTTGTCGATCGACGCGAACGTGAAGTAGAAGAAGCCGCACATCATGAGGAACGTGCCGATGATCGGGAACGCCTTGTACCGACCGGTGCGTGCGATGATCTGACCGCTCACGATCGAGGAGATCATGAGGCCGAGGATCATCGGGAGCATCAGCAGACCGGACTCGGTCGGCGTCGCGCCTTCGACGAGCTGCAGGAACAGCGGGACCGTCATCATGGCGCCGAACATGCCGAAGCCGACGAGGACACCGAGGATGGTCGCCACACGGAACGTCGAGTTCTTGAAGAGCTTGAGCGGGATGAGCGCGTCATCGCCCATGAGCTTCTCGGCGACGATGAAGAGGACGATGCCGACCGCGCCGATCGCGTAGCAGACGAGCGAACCGATCGAACCCCAGCCCCAGATGCGGCCCTGTTCGGCCACGAGGAGCAGCGGGACGACGGCGAGGATGACGGTCGCAGCACCCCACCAGTCGATGCGGACGGCGCGCTTCGTGTGCGGGATGTGCAGGAACTTGAGCACGATCGCGAGCGCGATGACGCCGATGGGCAGGTTGATGAGGAACACCCAGCGCCAGCCGGTGATGAAGAGGATCTCCGGGCTGCCGGCGAACAGGCCGCCGACGAGCGGGCCGATGACGCTGGAGACGCCGAAGACGGCGAGGAAGTAGCCCTGGTACTTGGCGCGCTCGCGCGGGGCGAGCATGTCACCCATGATCGTGAGCGGCAGTGCCATGAGGCCACCGGCGCCGAGGCCCTGGATGGCGCGGAAGATCGCGAGTTCGTACATCGAACCGGACATGCCGGCGAGGAGCGAACCGATGAGGAAGATCGTGATCGCGATGAGGAACAACGGGCGCCGGCCGAAGATGTCGGACAGCTTGCCGTAGATCGGGGTCGAGACCGTGGAGGTGATGAGGTAGGCCGTGGTCACCCAGGCCTGGAGGCTCATGCCGTCGAGGTCGTCGGCGATCGTCCGCATGGACGTGCCGACGATGGTCTGGTCGAGTGCGGAGAGGAACATCCCGGCCATGAGGCCGAAGATGATGAAGAGGATCTGCCGGTGGCTGAGGACCGGCGAGTTCGCCGGTGCCGGCGAGGTGGAGCTGCTTGACATGTGGTCTCGTTCAGGCTCGGGGCGCCTACACTCGTCGGCGCCACAACGATGTGTTTTTTGCGTAGTGTGCAAACTTACACCCGACGTAATGTCGTTTGCAACCAACATCCGTTGGCTTTTTGCCGTCAGTTTCCCGTGGTCGTCTTCAGGAACGCGAGCGTCCGCGTGAGCGCGGTCTGCGCATCGGGCAGGTCCAGGTGGAACTGGTACTCGTGCGGGAGTTGCGGCTCGTGATTCGCCGGCCAGAACAGCTCCGTCACCTCCACCCCTGCCGCCTTGAGACTCGCGCTCATCGGCACCGATTCGATCCAGGTGAGGTCGTCGCCGTTGCCGCCGGAGATGAACGTGGGAGGGAAGGCCGATGTCACGAAGTCGCGGGTCGACATCGTCGCGCCGGCGTAGGTGGACGACCAGTCCTTCGTGCCCGTGTACCCCCACAGCGCGATCTTGAAGCCCCATGCGGCGATCCCGTTCAGGTCCGCCATGCGTTGGAGGTCGTAGACGCCGCAGTTCAGGATCGTGCCGACGAGCTGTTCAGGGCGCAGCTTCGGGGCGATGCCGATGAGATGCGCGTAGTCAGGGTTCGTGGTGAGGACGGCGAGCTGGCTGGCGAGTTGGGCGCCGGCCGAGTCGCCGGCGAGCACGATGCGGCCGGGGTCCACGTTCCACTCGGCAGCATGCTCCGTGATGAAGCCGAGGGCGTCGTTCAGCTGGGTGACGGCCGTCGGATACTCCGCTTCCGGGGCGATCGTGTAGTTCACGCCGATCGTCGTGTACCCGTTGCCGGCCAGGATGCGGAGGTACGGATCGACATCCTCCTTCTGCCCGGAGATCCAGGCGCCGCCGTGGATCCACACGACCGTCGCGAGGGGTGTCGTGCCGCTCTTGGGCGTGAACACGTCGAGCGAGGTGTCGCTGCCGGCATCGCCGTAGACGACGTCGCGATGCTCGGTGAGGTCTGTCGCAGCGCTCGCGGGGACGTGCCGGTCCATTTCGGCGGCCGTCGCCTTGCCGCCCTGCTCGAACACGGCGCGGATGAGCATCGCCGACGGCCACGGGGTCACCGAGGTGACGACGGAGACGGCGACGCCGATGGCGAGGAAGATGCTGCCGATGATGAAGCGGGGGCGGGGGCGGGGACGTGGCTTGTGGGGGTGGGCGGCTTCGGGGCGGTTGTCGCTGTCGCTGATGCTGCTGGTGTCGCTGATGCCACTGTCCGGGCGACGGCTCGCGTCATCGGTGTGCGTGTCGTCGGTGGCATCCCCCATGCAACGAGTGTGGCAGAGCAGTGCGGTGGCGGGTAGGGCGCGGCCGGTCATCGCCGTCACGCCCAGGGACGGTGGGTAGGCTTCTCCCGTGACCGACAACCATCCGCAAACGCATCGCAGACGCGTCTCGCCGCGTGTCCGTCGCAATCGCATCATCGCGCTCGCCGTCATCGCCGGCGTCCTCGCCGTGCTGCTCGTCATCCTGGTCGTGAACGTCGTCGGTGCGACGGGCCGGAGCACGGTCGCCGCCACGAAGACGCCCAGCGCAACGGCGACGAAGACGCCGACCCCGACGCCAACGCCGACGCCGAGTGAGACGACGCCTCCTCCGCCGCCCGCGTTCGACAAGACGGCGTTCTCGCTCGACGACCCGACGAGCCCGTGGGTCGTGCTCAACAAGCAGCGTCCACTGAACCCCGTCGACTACACGCCGCCGGACCTCGTCGATGTGCCCGTTCCGCACACTTGGGCGCCGATGATGCGGGCGGAGGCCGCCGACGCGGTCACGAAGATGTTCGCCGCTGCGTCATCGGAGGCCGGGCTGTCGCTCGCCTCGAACAGCGCGTACCGGAGCTACTCGTCGCAGGTGCAGGTGTACAACGACGATGTCGCGGCCAACGGTCAGACCTTCGCCGATGGCGACACCGCCCGCCCGGGATACAGCGAACATCAGAGCGGCTGGGCGATGGACATCGGTGCGGAGAGCGGCAACTGCTCGTTGAGCGCGTGCTTCGGGGAGACGCCGGAGGGCAAGTGGCTCGTCGACAACGCGTGGCGGTTCGGTTTCCTGTTGCGGTATCCGGCCGACAAGGTCGAGGTGACCGGTTTCACGTACGAACCGTGGCACTTCCGCTACATCGGCGTTTCGCTCTCGACGGAGATGCACAACACGGGCGTCACGACCCTCGAGGAGTTCTTCGGTCTGCCGGCCGCCCCCGGCTACTGACCCCCATCGCTGGCCCAGCAGAATGCCGTTGGCCTTGCAGAATTCAGGAACCCTGACGGAATTCAGGACGATTGCTCGGCGCGTCGGCCGGAATCGTCCTGAATTCTGCAGAAGTTCCTGAATTCCGGAAGGGCAGGGGTGGCTAGGCGCCGAGGGCGGCGTCGACGATGAGTTTTGCCTCCGCCTGCACCTGCGCGAGGTGGTCCGCGCCGACGAACGACTCGGCGTAGATCTTGTAGACGTCCTCCGTGCCGGACGGACGTGCGGCGAACCACGCGTTCTCCGTCACGACCTTCACACCGCCGATGGCCGCATCGTTGCCCGGGGCGTGGCTGAGCTTCGCGATGATCGGCTCACCCGCGAGCTCGGTCGCCGTGATCGCATCGCCGTCGAGCTTCCCGAGGCGAGCCTTCTGCTCCTTGGACGCCGCCGCATCGACGCGCTCATAGACGGGGTCACCGAAGCGTTCCGTCAGCTCGCGGTAGAGGACCGATGGGGTCTTGCCGGTCACCGCGAGGATCTCGGCCGCCAGCAGGCACAGCAGGATGCCGTCCTTGTCGGTCGTCCACACCGTGCCGTCGAAGCGGAGGAAGCTCGCGCCGGCGCTCTCCTCACCACCGAAGCCGACGGAACCGTCGACGAGGCCAGGAACGAACCACTTGAAGCCGACCGGCACCTCCCAGAGGCGGCGGCCGAGCGAGTCGGCGACACGGTCGATGACCGAGGAGGAGACGAGCGTCTTACCGACGGCCGCGTCCTCACGCCAGCCAGGACGGTTGGCGTACAGGTAGTCGATGGCGACGGCCAGGTAGTGGTTCGGGTTCATGAGGCCGGCATCCGGGGTGACGATGCCGTGACGGTCGGCATCGGCGTCGTTGCCCGTGAGCAGGTCGAACTCGTCGCGGCGGGCGACGAGCGCGGCCATCGCGGAGGGCGACGACGGATCCATCCGGATCTTGCCGTCCCAGTCGAGCGTCATAAAGCCCCACGCAGGGTCGACGTGCGGGTTGACGACCGTGAGGTCGATCTCGTACCGGTCGGCGATGGCCTGCCAGTAGTGCACGCTCGCGCCGCCGAGGGGGTCGGCACCGATGCGGATGCCACTGCGCTTGATGGCGTCGAGGTTGATGATGTGACGCAGGTCCTCGACGTAGTTGCCGCGGAAGTCGTAGGTCTCGACCGCGGAGGGCTCTGCCATCTTCACGTCGGTGAGGCCGCCCGCGATGAGTTCGTTGGCGCGGTTCGCGATCCATGACGTGGCATCTGAGTCGGCTGGGCCACCGTGAGGCGGGTTGTATTTGAAACCGCCGTCGGCCGGCGGGTTGTGGCTGGGGGTGACGACGATGCCGTCGGCCTCGTCGCCGTTGCCCTCCGAGTTGTACTTCAGGATGGCGTGGCTGAGTGCGGGAGTCGGGACGAAGTCGTCGAACTCGTCGACGAGGACCCGCACGCCGTTGGCGACGAGCACTTCGAGCGCGGTCGTCTGCGCCGGGCCGCTCAGTGCGTGCGTGTCGGAGCCGATGAAGAGCGGCCCGGTGATGCCCTGGGCGGCACGGTACTCGACGATCGCCTGCGTGGTGGCGGCGATGTGGTCCTGGTTGAACGCGGTGTTGAGCGAGGATCCGCGGTGCCCGGAGGTGCCGAACACGACCCGCTGCTCCGGAATGGAGACGTCCGGGTGGAGCGTGTAGTACGCGTCGATGAGCTCCTGCACATCGATGAGGTCTGCTGCTGTCGCTGGGGTTCCCGCACGATCGTTCATGCTCTCAGTCTGGCAGGACTCTGGCCGTGTGGGGAGGGGTTCTCGCCGCCTGTGCACTGTTCGCAATTCCGGAACTTCGGAGCCGAAACGGCTCGACACGCCGTGTTTGCGCCGCGAGGGGTCGCAAACGGCGCTGAAGTTCCGGAATTCTGAACAGAAGTTGCCGGCAGGACTGGTCGGGAAGGCGGGGCGTTGTGCGGGGCGCGGTGAGGGCGCGAGGCGCGGGACGCGGCGAGGACGTGGGGCGCGGCGAGGCGCGGGGCGCGGCGAGGCGCGGGGCACGGCGAGGGCGCGGCGAGGACGCCGCCTACTTGGCGGACGCGGTGACCGTGGACGTCGACGACGGGCCGGACGGGCCGGCGGCATAGCTGTGGTCGTCGGGCACCGCGGACGTCTGCCCGACGACGATCTTCTGGATGGAGTACAGCGTCTCCGAACCGGGACCCAGGTACTTGCCGCGGTCATCGGTCGTGCTGGAACCGACCGCGTTGTGCCCCTCGACCGCCGCGAGCGAGTCGCCGTCGCCGAGGGTGATGCCGTCGGATCCGAAGACCGTCGCACCCCAGCCTGCTGCGGCGGGGTTGGCGCGGCCGGACAGCATCTGCCCGAGGTTCGCGAGGGCGTCGGCACTGGCCTGCGATGCGAACACCTTGTTCGTCGGAACGTGCAGGTCGCCGATCCGCACCGATGTCGGGATGCCGGCTGAACCGATCATCACGAACGACTCCACGTTGAAATCCGCCGACGCAAGCGCGAGTGCGGCGGTCGCCGTCCCGTACGAGTGCGCGACGACGGTCAAGTGCGACGCGACACCTGCCGCCTCGCGGAACGCGTTGTACCCGCCGAGCATCGCGGCGAGCAGCGGCGCGCCCTGCTCGGCCCGCTCGTTGGACATGACCTCGAGCGCACTCGGGCTCTTGCTGCCGATCCACAGCACAACGGCGCTCGACGGCGATGCCGCCTGGATGCGCTTCACACCGCGGAGGTAGTCGCCGAGTTCGAGCGCGCTGCTGTTCATCCCCGGCACGAACACGGTCACGTATTCGGCGGTGTCGACATCGCCGACCGCGACGGCGATGCGGGGCTGCCCGGTCTGGGAGGCGTCGAGCGTGATGAGGTGCTCCTGCTGCGGCGGGGTGATGGTGACCATCGAGGTGGTCGCCGCTGCACCCTGGGTCGATCCGGCAGCGGCGGAGGTCAGGACTGCGCCCCCAGCACCCATGGCGCCCTGGGCAGCCGCTGCACCGCTGACGCTCGCGAGGCTTGCCGTGTCGAGATCGTTCCGCACGCCGGTGCTCCCGGCATCGGTGCCAGCAGCGCCCCCGCCGCGCGCGTACCGCTCCTCGAGCACCTTGAGCGCATCGAGTCGCAGGGTCGCTGCGGCGATCGCTGCGGCCTGCACATCCTGCGAAACCGTGTGCGACGAGTCCGCCGTCAGCGCGGCGAGGCCCGCCTCTGCGCCTCGGACCAGTTCGGGCAGGCGGGACGTGTTGGCCGCGGAGCGGTCGCTGTAGTCGACGCCCTCGAGGTTTCCGATGACCTCGGGGTGAGCGATGAGCAGCTGCTGGCGTTCGGTCTCGGGCAGGCCGTGCCACACCGTCGCGACCTGCACGGCGGTCATCGAGCTGAGCGTGGTGATCGCGGCGCCGATGTTGCCGGCGTACGCCGCGGCGAATGCGGCACCGGTCATGTCGGGGACGGTGACGGTCGATGGCGATGCGCCGGTCGCGGAAGAGCCGCCGGTCGCGGCACCCGATGCCGCGCTGGTCACCGAGCCGGATTCGATGGCGGTCGCGCCGTGGACGATGGTCGTGAGCGCCGAGGCGGTCAGTTGGGGGAGGTTCGCGGTGGCCAGGATCTGACCGGAGACCACGGCCGTCAATGCTGTTGCGACGAGCAGGAGCTTGACGGCTCCTGCTCTGCCGGTGATCGACCGCCTCCTGCTGGGCGCTGCGGCGAGGCCGGGGCGGAGGGCGGCGCCGGCAGCCGATGCGACAGCCGCCGCAGGCCCGAACGCACTCGATGCGGCGCCCGAGGTGACGACATCGGCCCCCGTCCCGCGCATCCCGCGGACATCGCCGAAGAACCCGTAGACGGTCGACCGCACGGATTTTGCGCGAGAGAGGAACCCAGCGACGGGAGAGCGCCGATCGGCACCCTGAACACCGCCTCCGGTCGATCGCGTTGAGAGCGGTGATGGGGCGTCGATGAGGACACTCGTCACGTGACTCCCATCCTGTCGCAGCTCGTCGGGTCGGTTGCTGAGGCGGTACCTGTTCGCAGGCCACGTTCGGTCGTGGCCTGTGGTGTGGGAACCGGGTGCGAATACGGCGTTCCGACTCGCATCCCCACACGAGCGACTGCGCTCAATACACCCTTATAGCAATGATGCCGGGTATTGGGGTGTTTTGAATAGCTCCAGACGGGTTGTTCAGCAAGGTTTTCCGTAAGAATCTCCTGTCGAGGGGCCGAATGTGACCCGAATGGGAGCCTGATGACCCCTGAGAGCGGCACGCCGGTGTCGACGCGCGGTTCCCGCTACGCTCGGAGCATGTCAGCGCCAACCGCACCCGAACCCCGTCGCACGTACAGCTACCTGGGTCCGAGCGGCACGTTTACGGAGGCTGCGCTCAAGCAGGTCGCGGAGGCCGAGGGGCAGATCTGGCGGCCGGTGAACAACGTCGGCGAGGCGCTCGCGGACGTCATCGACGGTCGGAGCACGGCCGCGGTGATCGCGATCGAGAACTCCATCGAGGGCGGCGTGTCGGTCGCGCAGGATGCCCTGGCGACCATGCCGGGCGTTCGGATCATCGGCGAATACCTGGTCCCGGTGAACTTCGTCCTCGTGGCGCGTCCCGGGACGAAGCTCGAGGACGTGCGCGTCGTGAACGCGCATCCGGTCGCGTACGCGCAGTGCCACAACTGGATGGACTCGCAGCTGCCGGCGCACGGGCACATTCCGGCGTCGAGCAACGTCGCGGCGGCATCGACCCTGCTCGACGGGACGTCGACGGCCGATGCGGCGATCGCGCCGCCAGGCATCGTGGACCACTACGACCTCGAGGTGCTCGCCCGGGACATCGGCGACAACCCGAATGCGGTGACGAGGTTCGTGCTCGTGAGCCGGTCGTCGGGCGTGCCGGAGCGCACCGGGGCGGACAAGACGAGTCTGATCGTCGAACTGCCGAACGATGAGGCCGGGTCGCTCCTCGGCCTGCTCGAGCAGTTCTCCACGCGTGGTGTGAACCTGAGCCTCATCGAGTCGCGTCCCATCGGAGACGCCCTCGGCCGCTACCGGTTCGTGATCGATGCCGAGGGGCACATCCACGACGAACGGGTCGCCGATGCGCTGCTCGGGTTGCGGCGTTTCAGCCCCAACGTGATCTTCCTCGGATCGTATCCGCGTGCCGATCGGACGGCTGTCGCGTACCACTCGCGGTACAACGATCAGGTCTTCATCGAGGCCAGGGACTGGTTGCGCGGGTTGCTCGACGGCTGATCAGCGTGCGATCGGCGGGTGCCGCGGGTGCGATCCGCCCGCCATCCGAGGTCGCTCTGCGCGCCCGTGCATCGGAGTTGTACATCATCTGTCGTATTGACGGCGCGACGGTTCGCCTGACAGTCTGGCGGATGGCCGCACGACGGCCATGAACCTCCCACCAGCCCGGTGAACACCTCCCTGTCCGTGACCACCCGTCGTCGCGGGGCGTGGATCCGCGCTGTTCGACGAGAAAGCTCCACGTGACTGGCACCACCACGCTCCAAGACCCGATCCACTCCATCTACGAGGCTGCGCTCCGCCGCAACGCTGGTGAACCCGAATTCCACCAGGCGCTCCACGAAGTCCTCGAATCGATCTCGCCTGTGCTGCGCGAACACCCCGAGTACGTCGAAGCCGGCATCCTCGACCGCATCGTCGAGCCAGAGCGCCAGATCATCTTCCGGGTGCCGTGGACCGACGACCAGAACCGTGTGCACGTCAACCGCGGCTTCCGCGTCCAGTTCAACTCGGCCCTCGGCCCGTACAAGGGCGGTCTGCGGTTCCACCCGAGTGTGAACCTGTCGATCATCAAGTTCCTCGGCTTCGAGCAGATCTTCAAGAACGCGCTCACAGCGCAGGGCATCGGCGGCGGCAAAGGCGGCAGCGACTTCGACCCGCACGGCCGCTCCGACGCAGAGGTCATGCGCTTCTGCCAGAGCTTCATGAGCGAGCTGTACCGCCACCTGGGCGAGCACACCGACGTTCCGGCCGGCGACATCGGCGTCGGTGCGCGCGAGGTCGGCTTCCTGTTCGGCCAGTACCGCAAGATCACCAACCGCCACGAGTCCGGCATGTTCACCGGCAAGGGTGTCGGCTGGGGTGGCGCAGAGGTCCGCACCGAGGCGACGGGCTACGGCGCCGTCTTCTTCGTCGACGAGATGCTCGCGGTCAGCGGCCGTGCGATCGAAGGCCGCCGCGCCATCGTCTCCGGCTCCGGCAACGTCGCGACGTACGCGATCGAGAAGATCCACCAGCTCGGCGGAACCGCCGTCACCGCTTCGGACTCGTCGGGCTACATCGTCGACGAGGACGGCATCGACCTCGACCTGCTCAAGCAGATCAAGGAGGTCGAGCGCGGGCGCATCTCCGTGTACGCCGAGCGCAAGCCCGGTTCGCGTTTTGTGGCCGGCGGCCGCGTGTGGGACGTGCCCGGCCAGATCGCGATCCCGAGCGCGACGCAGAACGAGCTCAACGAGCAGGATGCGATCACCCTCGTGAAGAACGGTGTCGAAGCCGTCGCTGAGGGCGCGAACATGCCGTCGACCCCGGGGGCCGTCCGTGTCTTCCAGGACGCCGGTGTGCTGTTCGGGCCAGGCAAGGCGGCGAACGCCGGCGGTGTCGCGACGTCCGCGCTCGAGATGAGCCAGAACGCTGCGCGTCAGCGGTGGTCCTTCGACGACAGCGAGTCGCGTCTGCGCGCGATCATGAGCGGCGTGCACAACGCGGCGTACGAGGCTGCTGACCGCTACGGCGCTCCCGGCGACTACGTCGTCGGCGCCAACGCTGCGGCGTTCGTGAAGGTCGCCGACGCGATGCTCGCCCAGGGCGTCATCTAGTCCAGCCCCTTCCCGTCCAGCTCGCGAGCTGTCACTCGTGGCTGGATGGACACCCGTCAGACCGACCACGACTGCCAGCTCGCGAGCTGTCGGTAGTGGTCGGTCTGACGTCGTTATGACAGCCAGAACTGCCAGCTCGCGAGCTGACGGTTGTGGCTGGTTCAGGAGCGTCAGACCAGCCAGGAGTGACAGTTCGCGGGCTGAAGCGGGAGGATGGTCGGATGGGTGCGAGTGTGCGGGACGTCGTTGTCGTCGGGGCCGGGATCGTCGGGGCGGCGACAGCGCGGACGCTCGCCGAAGCCGGACGGGACGTCCTGCTGCTCGAACGCTTCGAACGCGGACATGACCGCGGATCCTCACACGGTGCGACCCGCATCTTCCGCCAGGGCTACACCGATGACCACCACGTGCAGCTCACGACGAGGGCGCTCGCCGCATGGCGGACGCTGGAGACGGCATCGGGGCGGCCCTTGCTCACGCTCAACGGCGCCGTCGACCACGGCGATCCCGCCGTCATCGCGGACATCGCCGCCGCCTTCGACCGCAACGGGATCGCCTACGAACGGCTGACCCCGGACGATGCGGCCGCCCGCTGGCCGGGATTCCGCTTCGACCGCGAGGTCCTCCACCACGCGAGCGCCGGCCGCATCGCGTCGGCCGACGCCATCGAGGCCCTCCTCGACCTCGCGACGGCAGCCGGTGCAGAACTCCGCTTCTGTGTGCGCGTGTCCGATGTCCGCATCGAGGACGGGCAGGCAGTGATCAGCACACCCGAGGGCGACATCACCGCTCGCACACTCGTCGTCGCGGCCGGATCGTGGGTCCCGGAACTCGTCGGCCGACTGCTCGCCGATGCGGGGACGCCGCTCCCGGAGATCGTCGTCACACAGGAGCAGCCGGCGCACTTCCCGATCGTCGATGGCGGTCCGGGCAGCGACAGTGACCGGACCGCGACCGATGCCGATGCCGCGTGGCCGAGCTTCGTTCACTACCGCAGCGGCAGCGGGGTCGGCTCCGGCGGCGTCCCCGGCGTCTACGGGCTGCTCACGCCGGGGGAGGGCGTCAAGGTCGGGCTCCACGGGACCGGTCCCGTCGTCGACCCGGATGCGCGCGATTTCGCGGCGGAACCCGGACGTCTCGCGGACCTCGTCGAGTACGTGGCCGAGTGGATCCCAGGGCTCGTCGCATCGTCCCCAGCACCCATCAGCTGCGTCTACGACACGAGCCCGGACGAGGAGTTCGTCATCGCCCACCACGGACCGATCGTCTACGCGACCGGGTTCTCCGGGCACGGATTCAAGTTCGGTCCCGTGCTCGGCGAGCTGCTCGCGGAGCACGTCGCGCCGGCATAGGCGTCACCCGCGCTCACTGCGTCAGGCGGGCAACTTCACGTGCAGACCGCCCTCGTGCGCGTCGAACCGGGCCTCCAGCGCCACACCGAACCCGTCGCCATCGAGCTCGATGTCATGCGGCTCGTCGACCTTCAACGTCACCTGCTCCGAACGCAGGTACGTGACCGTGTTGCCCTTGCCGCGCGACCCCGTCGCCTTGATGAGCCGACGCCCGACGCTCGACTTCCGCAGCACCCGGTTCTCCCAGCTCACCTTCCGCCACACGAGCAACCACCCGAGCGCCCCCTTCGGCTGCAGCACCGCGATGTCGAGGATCCCGTCGTCGATGACCGCGTCCGGCATCAATTCGATGCCGCCCTGCAGCGTGCCGCAATTGCCGACGAGGATCGAGCTGACCCGGATCGAGTGCTGCCGATGTCCTTGCAGCTGGTAGTGCAGCCGGAACGGCTCGGACTTGATGATCGAGCGCAAGCCGGACTCGACGTACGCCAGCCAGCCGACGGTCTTCTTGAGGTCCGGGTTGGTGCTGGAGATCATCATCGCGTCGATGCCCATCCCCGCCATCACGACGAAGCACTGCTCCTCTTCGGACCCGTCCTCGCGCACGATCGTGACGACGCCGATGTCGACCGGCTTCGTCTCACCGTGGTAGGCGACGCGGATCGACTCCGCGACGTCGTTGAGCGGCAGCTTGAGGTTGCGGGCGAGGAGGTTGCCGGTCCCGGACGGCACAACGGCGATCGGGACGCCCGATGCGCGGAGCCCCTGGGCGACCGCACGCACGGTTCCGTCACCACCGGCGGCCAGCACAACGGCAGCGCCATCCTCCACGGCGCGCTGCCCCTGCCCGACACCCGGATCCTCGACACTCGTCTCGTAGAAGCGCGGTGCGGCCCAGCCTGCTTCTTGCGCGGCGGCCTCGACTGCGCTGCGCAGCTTGGTGGCATCCACCTTCACCGGGTTGTAGACGAGGGCGGCGTGCTTCGCGTCGGTCATGGGTACACGGTACGGCAGCCGGGGCCGGTTGCCGTGTCGGATGGCTAGACTTGCCGGGTGATCGATCCAGTACTCCTCCGTGAACAGCCAGACGTGATCCGACGCTCGCAGGCGGCCAGGGGGTCCTCCGTCGAACTCGTCGACCAGGCGCTCGAAGCCGATGCGGCCCGCCGTGCAGCCATCACGACCTTCGAAGAGCTGCGCGCGGAGCAGAACGCGTTCGGCAAGCAGGTCGCGAAGGCGCCGAAGGACGAGAAGGCGGCACTCGTCGCCCAGGTGCAGGAGCTCGCCGGGCGTGTCAAGGCGGCCCAGGCTGCGTCGACCGAGGCCGAAGCCCGCTTCGCGGAGATCGCCGGCGCCATCCAGAACCCCGTCATCGACGGTGTGCCCGAGGGCGGGGAGGACGACTTCGTCACCCTCCGCGAGGTCGGCGAGCGCCCCACCTTCGACTTCACCCCGCGCGACCACCTCGAACTCGGTGAGCTCAACGGCGGCATCGACATGGCCCGCGGCACCAAGGTGAGCGGTTCGCGCTTCTACTTCCTGCGCGGCATCGGCGCCCGCCTCGAGCTCGCGCTGATGAACTACGCGCTCGACAAGGCGCTCGCAGAGGGTTTCATCCCGCTCATCACCCCGACGCTCGTGCGCCCGGAGATCATGGCCGGCACGGGCTTCCTGGGCCAGCACGATGACGAGGTGTACCGCATCGAGGGTGAGGACCTGTACCTCACCGGCACGAGCGAGGTCGCGCTCGCCGGGTACCACTCCGACGAGATCCTGGACCTGGAGGGCGGCGCGCTCCGCTACGCCGGCTGGTCCACCTGCTACCGCAAGGAAGCCGGATCGTACGGCCGCGACACCCGCGGCATCATCCGGGTGCACCAGTTCAACAAGCTCGAGATGTTCGTCTACATCAAGCCGGAGGACGCCGAGGCCGAGCACCTGCGCCTGCTGTCCTACCAGGAGTCGATGCTGCAGTCGCTCGGACTCAGCTACCGGGTCATCGACACGGCCGCCGGCGATCTCGGATCGAGCGCGGCGCGCAAGTACGACGTCGAAGCCTGGGTGCCGACGCAGGGCGCGTACCGGGAGCTCACGAGCACGTCGAACTGCACCACGTACCAGGCCCGTCGACTCGACACGCGCTACCGCACCGAGTCGGGCAAGACGGCGCCGGTCGCGACGCTGAACGGGACGCTCGCCACCACGCGTTGGCTCGTCGCGATCCTCGAGACCCACCAGCGGGAGGACGGCAGCGTCGTCATCCCAGAGGTGCTCCGCCCGTACCTGGGCGGCCTCGAGGTGGCTGAGCCGATCCGATGAGTGACACGCACGCCGCATCGTCGTCCGCATTCGCCGCAGGGCAGGGGACGGGTGCGACGCGCCTGTTCATCGCCCTCGACGTCGACGGGACGGTCCTCCACGAGGACGGAACCCTCAGCCTGTCCGTCGTCGACGAGATCCGTCGGGTGGCAGCGCTCGGCCACATCGTCACCCTCGCGACGGGTCGCAGCTGGGAGACCACCCGCCCGGTGCTCGAGGACCTCGGGCTGACCCCCGAGTACGTCGTGTGCGCGAACGGCGCCCTCGTCCTCAAGCGCAACGAGGCCGAGGAGGGCGGATACGAGCGGTTCTTCACCGAGACGTTCGACCCCACCGAAGTGCTCCTCACCATCCGCAGCCACCTCGCGGAGGGCAGCTACATGGTCGAGTACCCGGACGGTTTCCGCCGGTACACGGCCGGCATGACCGACTGGAACCTCGACCGTGCAGAGGAGGTGCCGTTCGAAGACCTCGTGACGAGCCCCGTCACCCGCGTCGTCGTGGTGTCGCCGAGTCACGATGAGGCCGACTTCCTGCGCATCGTCGAGCAGATGGGCCTCCAGCAGGTCAGCTACGCGATCGGCTGGACGGCGTGGCTCGACATCGCGCCGAAGGGCGTCAACAAGGCGACGGCGCTCGAACACGTTCGGGAGTGGCTCGACGTGGACCGGTCCCAGGTGATCGCGGTCGGCGACGGCCGCAACGACATCGACATGCTGCAGTGGGCTGGCGTCGAAGGACGCGGTGTCGCGATGGGGCAGGCGCCGGACGAAGTGCGGGAGATCGCCTCCGAAGTGACCGGGAGTGTCACCGAGGACGGCCTCTCCCAGCTACTCATGAGCATTTCTGCGTAGGATCGACCAAATACCTCCGCGTCTGCACCTCGGCGCGCCCTTCCGAGCCCGTGATCCCGACGGTTCGGCACCCGAACAGGAAGCGAGACCGATGCCCCGCAGCGCCGACGCGTCAGAAGCACGCGCCGCCGTCCGTCACGGGCGTCAGCGGAAGTCGAGCCCCCTCGCCACCATCGGGAAGTTCCTGGTCGCGGCGGTCGCTGTCGTCGCCGTGAGTGCGACGGCCGTCGCCGGTGTCGCAGCCGTCGATCTCGCGAAGAGCGTCAAACCGACCGCGCACCTCGCCGGTGAGACCCCTGGTGCTCCGCCGCCCAACATCGGCGCCATCGAGGGCGGCGTCAACCTGCTCCTCGTCGGCAGCGACTCCGGCGACGGCAACGCGGCCTATGGCGAACGCGACGAGAACCTCAACGACGTCACGATCCTCATGCACATCTCCGCGGACCACTCCAGCGCGTCGGTCGTGAGCTTCCCCCGTGACATGTACGTGCACATCGCCGAGTGTGCGAACGGCGGCGACGGCCGCGACAAGATGAACACGGCGCTCACGTACGGCGGCAAGGACGGCGGCCTCGCCTGCGCCGTGTCGACGGTCGAGGGCATCACCGGGCTCAAGATCCCGTTCGCAGCGCAGATCGGCTTCGACGGCGTCATCTCGATGTCCAACGCGGTCGGCGGCGTCCCGGTGTGCATCACCGAGCCCCTCGATGACGCGTGGAGCGGCATCCAGCTCGATGTCGGCACCCACGAACTCTCCGGCAGCACGGCGCTCGCGTTCCTGCGCTCCCGCCACGGTGTCGGCGACGGCAGCGACCTCAGCCGCATCAGCAACCAGCAGATCTTCCTGTCCTCGCTCGTGCGCACCCTGAAGAGCGGCGAGACGCTCTCGAACCCGGTGAAGCTGTACTCCATCGCCCGGGCGGCGCTCAAGAACGTGACGCTCTCCGAGAGCCTCGCGAACATCGACACGATGGTGTCGATCGCGTCGGCGCTCAAGGATATTCCGCTCGATCGGGTGTCGTTCGTGCAGATCCCCACGGATCAGTCCGGTGATGGCGTTGTAGCGACCGACGACGCGTCGCTCATCTGGCAGGCGCTGCAGAACGATCAGGCGATCAACCTCACGGCCACGGGCAAGTACGTCGTCACGGACCCCAACGCCCCGCCCACGTCGACCGATGCGGCGAGCGAACCCGCCACCCCGGCGGATCCGTCCGCAGACCCGTCAGCAACTTCCCCCGGCGTCGTTGACCTCCCAGCAAGTGTGACGGGCCAGAGTGCAGCGCAGGCGACATGCACGGCAGGTCGCCCACTCGAGAATCAGTAATCGATTCGCGATATTGGTCCGACGCGCCCCTCGTCGATGCGACATGCCTTGCTTGCATCCAACATTGGTCGAGTCTTAACTTCGCCGCTCTCTCCGAGTCGACTCGATCCGATCATCCGGAAATCGTATTGCGCATGACGACTCCCGGTGGCCGGCTAGTCGTCAGGTATTAGTGCCTCTGACGCGTCCTGATTGACGGCACAATGTGAGGCGCATCGGGGCAGAGTTGTCGCATGGATCAGCAGCACTTCTGGTAAATTCAGTGCCTTCAGTGTAATATATTTCATAATTTATGGGCGAGTTCATCGATCGGGATGATGGAAGATCGCTCGCTCAATCAATCGGAAGGGCAAAGCTATGAAAACCTATTTCAAGTCTGGTGCCGTGATGTTGTTTGCGGCGTCGTTGAGCGTCGGGTCGGCGGCGAGTGCGACCGCAGTGCCTGTCGGTGAAGCGGCAGTCGGAGTGTCGCCAGCTGTGGGGAACCTGCCGACAGCCGCTAAGGCGGAGACCGAGCCGAGTGATTCGGTACCGTTTGCGTCCGCTGCGTGTTCATCGCTGTCGACCACTTCGACGGCATACGACGGTGTGCCTGGTTCGAACTTCTGGAAGCTCTTGCAGTGTTTTGCGAGCGAAGGTCCGTACGCGTACGCAGGCGCCATCGACGGCGATCTCGGCTACAACAGCTGGCGTGGGGTGCAGGGAAACACGAATCGGTTGTTTCCACAATGCTTCTCAGGACCTTACGACGGATCAGTGGGGAGCGGGGGGTGGGCGCTGCAGTGCATCGCGAAAATGCGTGGTGGGTATGACGGCCCGCAAGACGGGATCCCTGGGCCGGATACATATAGGGGCGTCGCGGGGTATCTCAACTATCTGCTTCTCAACGTCTGGCGTGATGAATAGTGGTGGCGGCGTTCGTCGCAAGAGTTGAGCGCGTGTCGTACTGAGTCGATTGGCCCCCGATCATTGTCGATCGGGGGCCAATTGCGTGCAGGACCACAGTGTCAAGGAAGCTGTGGGAGGAATGAGTGCATGATCGGATAGAATCGAGCGTTGTCGTGCGCACCGATCCCCGGAATCCGGTGCCGTGAACATCAGGAGGGCTGTCCGAGCGGCCGATGGAGCCAGTCTTGAAAACTGGTGGGCAGAAATGTCTCGTGGGTTCGAATCCCACGCCCTCCGCATCATGTTCACCGAGGTGAGCAGAACGAAAGGTGTGTATGAGCGAGACCCCACGCTCGAAACCGCAGACGAAGATCACGACCGTGGCCCGACACGGACGGTTGAAGAAGACCAACCCGTGGGCCAACGCGGCCAAGATCGTGGCGTCGGCTCTGGCCGTCGTCCTCGTGAGCGGTGCCATCGTCGGCGGTGTCGCCGTGTGGGACGTCGCTGCGAGCGTGAAGCCGGGCGTCGCTCTCGTCGATACGACTCCTGGGGAGCCGCTGCCGGCCATCGGCGCGTATCCGGGCGGCGTGAACCTGCTCATCGTCGGCAGCGACTCCCGTGCCGGTCAGGACCCGATCTTCGGTGGTGAGGACGAGACGGGCGTCCTCAACGACGTCACGATGCTGCTGCACATCTCCGAGGACCACAGCAATGCGACGGTCGTGAGCTTCCCGCGGGACATGTTCGTCGCCATCCCGTCCTGCCCGGATCCTGAGGGCGGTTCGTTCAACGCGATGTCGCGTCAGAAGATCAACACCTCGCTCGGCTACGGCGGGCTCGCCTGCACGGCGCTCACCGTTTCGGAGCTGACGGGTCTGGAGATCCCGTTCGCGGCCGAGGTCCAGTTCAGTGGTGTGATGTCGATGTCGAGTGCGCTGGGCGGTGTCACCGTGTGCGTCGCCGATCCGATCGAGGATGAACACACCGGGACGTTCCTGTCGGCCGGTGAGCACTCCTTGGAAGGGTTCGCGGCGCTGCAGTTCCTGCGGACGCGGCACGGTGTCGGTGACGGCAGCGACCTCAGCCGGATCAGCAACCAGCAGGTGTTCCTGTCGGCGATGATGCAGAAGGTCAAGAGCGCCGAGACGCTCACGAACCCTGGGACGGTGTACTCGCTCGCGAAGGCTGCGGCGAAGAGCATGCAGCTGTCGGAGAGTCTGACGAGCATCGACACGATCGCGGCGATCGGGCTGACCCTCAAGGACGTCGACCTCGCGAACATCGCGTTCGTGCAGTACCCGAACGCGCCGGTGGAGGGCGGGGTCGAACCGATCACCTCCGCCGCCACTGCGCTCTTCGATGCGTTGAAGGCCGATCAGCCGATCAAGCTCACCGGCAACACCGGGACGGGTTCCGTGACCGCGTCGAGCGGTGCTCAGACCCCGGTGGAAGGCGAGGTGGCCGCGCCGCCTGCTGGAGCCGACGGTGCGACCGCCGAGAACGGCGCCGGCGACGCGGCCGCGTCCACCGACGCATCGGCCGGTGTCGTCGCCGGGGGCGCCGTTGTGCTCCCGACCTCGGTGCAGGGGCAGACCGCCGATCAGCGGACGTGTTCGAAGGGTCGCACGCTCGACGACCAATGATCGACTCCTGTCGGTGTGTGATCCACGATTCGTGCACGACGGATTCTCCGGTTATGATGGTCCACGTGCGTCCGTCCGCGGACGCTTGGAGACGTCGCATAGTTCGGCCTAGTGCACCACCCTGCTAAGGTGGAGTCCTCGTAAGGGGACCAGGGGTTCAAATCCCCTCGTCTCCGCACTGCTTCGTGAAGCCCCTCCCTCGGGAGGGGCTTCCGTCGTTTCTAGGGGTGAACGTTGAGGCGGGCGCTCAGGGAGCGCTGGACGCCCCGCTCAGGAGCCCGTCGGCGGAGCCTCGATGTCGGCGTCGATGGCGCTCGCCAGGACGCTGAGGCCCTCGGCGGTCGGGTGGACGTCGTCACCCTGCATGAGGTCCGGGCGACCGCTGAGCGGCTGCCCGATGTCGATGTACCGAGCCCCGACGGTCTGCGCGGCCGCCTGGAGGTCCGCATCGATCGGGTCCAGCTCCGCCGGTGGGGTCGTATCGCCCCAGAACGCGCTCAGGGCGATGATCTGGGCGTAGGGGAGCGCCGTCCGCAACGCGACCATGGTCTGCATCGTCGTTGTGCTGAGTGCAGCGTCGTCCTGGCCGAGGTCGTTGCTGCTGGCCGAGATGATGACGATCGACGGGTTGAGCGCGACCGCCTTCTGGACCTGCGTTGCGAAGGTGTCGCCGGCATCGCCCAGCTGGAGGAATCCGGACCCGTCCGACGAGAGGTTCGTGAGGGACCAGTCGTTCTTCTGTCCGATGAGGACGGGCCACGCCTGGTCCGCCTTGGTGCCGTGGCCGTCCATGATGGAGTCGCCGATCGCCACCACAACCGGTTCGCGGCCTGCTGATGCGGAGAGCACCGACCCCACCGGCGCAGCAGTGCTCGCCGTCGTCGGCAGGTGGCTCGTGAGTGCTCCGACCGCGCCGGTCGCCCCACCGATGGCGATGGCGCCCGCGAGGAGGAGTCCGGTTCCGATTCCCAGTGCGATCTTCGCCCGTGTGCCCCGCGTCGCCCGACGGCCGAGGTGCGCTTCATCCATGACCACAACGCTATGCCTCCCACCCTGCCGGGCGCGAGGGGGACGCTTGGAGTTGCCTATGTGACGTCGGAATACCAGTATTTTCCGAATACGGTGCGGGAGACCATTTTTCGTCAGTGGTCGTATAGGGTACTCATGTGGTATACCAGGAACGGTTCGAGCATCAGGAGCAGGGGGACGACGTGGAACGTGCGGAGGACAGTGCAGCGGACGCCGCATCGGACGGCGCGTCGCCGATCCGCGCCGACTATCCGGAGCCGCTCTGGATCCAGGCGGTGAACCTGATCACGGCGGAGATCGAGTCCGGTGCGCTCGCCACCGGAGCGCGCCTCCCACCGGAGCGTGACCTCTGCCAGCAGCTCGGCATCAGCCGCGTCACGCTCCGTAAAGCGCTCTTGCACCTCGTCGATGAAGGGGTGCTCAGCCCCTCGCATGGACGCGGGTGGTATGTGGCATCGGCCGGTCCAGCCAAGGAATGGCCGAACAGCCTCGAATCATTCTCGGAGACGGCGAAGCGCATGGGGCTCGTCACGAGCTCGGTCGTGCTGAAGGCTCAGAGCGGCTTCGCGACCCTCGACGAGGGCGAGGCACTGGCGGTGGCCCCTGGCACGCCCGTGTTCCGGCTTGAGCGCATCCGGATGCTCGACAACGTGCCGATCGCCCTCGACAGCTCCGTCGTGCCATCGTCCATGCTGCCGGATCTCACCGATGTCGACTTCACGACGGACTCACTGTATGAGCAGCTCGATGCCGCAGGGTTCTCCCCGGAGCGGGCGGACAGCACCATCGAGGCCCGCGAGGCGGATGACAAGACCGCCGCGCACCTCAGCCTCGAACCGGGCAAGCCGTTGCTCGTGATGCAGCAGGTCGCGCACGGGGCGGACGGTCGCGCGGTCGCGTTGTCCACCATCCGGTACGTCGGCGAGCGGTATCGCCTCCGCACGCTCTTCGCGCGCGGCGCGCGCTAGCCGAGGTCGCCGGCTCGGCCAGCGCCGTTGCAGCTGCTGTGTGCTGCTGCTGCCGCGGTCGTCGTCCAGTTTCGCGTCCCGCATCGGCTTTCGGAATTCAGGAACATTTCCAGCATTCAGGACGAAACCGGCTCGGAATGCGGATGCTCGTCCTGAATTCGCGGAAACTTCCTGAATTGTGGAGGAGGGAAAGGGAGGGGACTGGAGCGAGACTGGATCAGGAGGCGGGGGCGAGGGTGATCGTCGTGGCGTTGCCGAGATCGATGGCGACGGGGTTCGTGGCGTCCAGACCGCCGGGCTTCGGGAGCTCATAGGTGTGCGGCGCGATGTCAGCGGTACAGACCTCGCCGCCCTGCTGCTTGAGTTCGATCTTCAGATTCGTGGCATCGACCACGGACACCGACGCCGGAGCGTTCGGGCACGTGGAACTGCCGAAGGTGGTGAGCGCGATCGTCTTGCCGTCGCCGATCCAGACCGCGGTCGGTGTGTCGGTGAACTCGTCGCCGACCGAGCTGCCCGGCGGCGTGCCCGCGTAGTCCTTCGCGTACGGTGAGTCTGCGCAACCGGCGAGGAGCACGGTCCCGGCGATGGCGATGGTTGCGATCGCGGCGAAACGGATGCGGGGGCGTCGGCTGATCATGCTGGCTCCTTCGGGTGGGTGTCGGCGATGACCACATCCTGGCAGATCCCGGTGTCGCACACACGCCGCGAGGGGAGGCGAATCGTCGTCCGCGAGCAGCGGACGGGACGATTCGCCTCCCCTCGCGAGATGTGGATGGGGTGGGACGGGCGCTCAGGCGGTGGGCTGCGGCGTGGGGACCTTGGTGTCGGTGTTCTCGAAGACGAACTCCTCGATGTCGACTCCGCGGAGCGCCGCGACCCGCTCCACGAGCACCTGCAGGACCAAGGCCTCGAGGATGCTGCGCTGGTGGATCGAGCCGGCCGGGAGCGTGATGACGGCGAGCGGGCCGGCGGTGCCCGCGGCATCACGAACACCACCAGCACCGGAGGACGCGTCGAGACCGGCCTCCGCAAGGAGGTCTGCCGCCTCCGCCTCGGCGATCACCAGGACGACGGGGTGACCCGCCGCCGTGAGCATCCGGGCGACCTCCACCTCGCGTGCGCCGCCGAACAGGACGTGCACACCCTCGCCGGCGGACTCCATCGCGCCGTGCAGGTACTGCCTCGTGCTCATGGCGCTGCTCGGGATGCGGGCGACCTCGCGGAACAGCAGGGCCCCGGCCTCGGCCGAACCCGCCGAGGCTCCACCACCGACGAAGTCACTGCTCGGCGCCGTCTGGAACAGCGCCGCCGCGGCCTCGACACCCGTCGAGAGCCGCTCGTCGAACGCGCGGAACACCTCCGAGAACCCGGCCCAGCTGGGATCGATCGTGCCGCCGTCCCACGCTTCCGCGATCATCGACAGCGCCACGACGGTCGCTGTGTAGCCGATGGTCGATGCGTAGCTGTCCGGGATGTCGCCCAGATCGAATCGCCGGTCGACCAGATCTGCGAGCGGCGAGGTGCTGTTGTTCACCACACCCAACCGCAACTCGGGGGCGACCGATGCGAGCGCCGCGAGGGTCTCCGTGCTGCGCCCGCTCTGCGAGATGCCCACGATGGGGTGCTCGCTGTGCGGGAGTGGCAGCGGAGTGTCGCCCGCACCGAGTCGCCAGGCGTCGATGCCGCGGGCCCGCAGGTCCCAGACGGCAGCGTTCGTCGCGGCGAGGCTCGCGCCGACGCCCAGGAACACGGGGCCTGGGCCCCGCAGTCCGCCGTCCGCCGCTGCCGCCTGCACCCGCTCGCGCAGGCGCACGATCGCGTCGCCCAGCGCGTCGGCCTGGGTCGAGCGTGCGCTCTCGTAAGTGATGTAACCGTCCACTGGTTGGTGTCCTCTCAGCTGCTCGGTCGTCAGCCGTGGTGGTGGTGTTCGTGCGAGCCGGACGCAGGCTCGCAGTGCGATGATCCGGATCCGGCGGCTCCGGACTCGGCGGCCGGAACGGCGCAGTGGTCGTTCGCCGGGATGTCCATCGCCGGGTTCCGACCGAAGAATCCGTGCGGCTTCAGCACGAAGCCGGTGGTGTCGACGGGCATGATCGGCCAGTCCTCCGGGCGCGGGAAGTGGGTGAGGCCGAAGGTGTGCCAGAGCACGATGTCCTCGCCGTCGACGCTGCGGTCGGCCGTGATCCACTCCGGGATGCCGGCGCCGCCCGGGTGCAGGTTCACGAAGTCGCCGGCCGGGTACTGCTCGGACGGCTCGTACTGGGTGACCCACAGGTGCTTCGAGGTGAAGGTCGCGCGGGCGTGGATGTCGGAGTCCTCGTCGGCGAGGAGCACGGGCGCGCCCTCCGGGAAGAGCACCCAGCCGGTGGGCTGGCCGAGGCGGTTCTTCTCCTCGGTGCTGCCGACGAACCAGACACGGCCCTTGCGGTTATCGGCCAGACGCTGGGCGTCCGACTCGCGGTGCAGACGCGTAACGGTCTGGGTGAATCCGGTGCCGTGCGGGTTCTGCGGGCTCCGCGGTGCGAGGACGGCTTCGAGCTCGTCGACGGCGTTCGGGAGCCCGTCGATCATCGTGTCGAGGCGTGCGCTGAAGAGGTGCTGGTGGTTCGGGGCGCCGAGCCCTGGAGCGATCTGGGTGGCGAAGGGATAGCCCTCGCCCGGGTACGAGGAGGTGAAGACGACACCGGTCGCCTTGACCTCGAACTCGATGTTGCCGTCGAGGCTGAAGTACCAGTAGAAGCCGTAGTCGTAGTTGCCGACCGTGACGAAGAAGCTCACGACGAGGCGACGGTTGCGGCGCGAGTCGCTTGATCCGTTCCAGTTGTCGAAGTGCTTCCAGAGGATCCCCGCGTCCTCCTCGTGGATGCAGATGGCCTGCGGGATGATCTGCGTGTGGCCGTCGTTGCCGCCGAGGACGGCATCGAGGTAGGTGATGTCCCCGACGCAGTCGCAGCCGAGTTCGAGGGAGTTCGCGAAGCCGCCCAGTAGGTACTCGCCGCAGTCGAAGAAGTTCTGGAACCAGCGCTGCGGGGCCGGGTCGCCGTAGGGGACGACCATCTCGGCGATCGACGCACGGTAGAGGACCGGGCGCTGCTCCTCGCCGTCGGCGATCGAGATGTTGTGGAAGACGAGGCCCTCGCGCTGGTCGAAGCCGACCTGCATACGCCAGCCGGCCCAGTCGAGCACGCCGTCGTCGTCGATCGTGAAGCTCGGACCCTCCGGCTGGGTGATCTCGATGGGCTTGAGGCCGGTCCGGTCGGGGCCTCGCCAGGAGGCGAGGTGGAAGTTGCCGTCCTCCTGCGGGACGGGCAGTTCGGCGTAGTCGATGACATCGACGACCTCGCCGGTGACGACGTCGACCATCACGGTCACGCCGTCGACGGGGTGCGCCCAACCGAGGTCCTCCGGCGTGCGCTGCAGGAACGTGAAGCAGCGCTGGATGCGGCGGCCGCGTTCGCTGTCGTCGAGGACGCCGGCGGAGAGCGGGTTCACGCGGAGGGTGGAGACGTCCGTCAGGCCGCGCTTCGCCATCGCGGCGAGCCAGCGCTCGTCCTGGTGGACGACCTCTTCCACGAGGCTGAATTCACGCAGGACCACGGGGACGGCGCCGTCGACCGGGGTGTCGAGTTCTTTGGAGGAGACGACCGTGCCGTCCGCCGGGGAGGTGACGACGTCGTGCGAGACGCCGGTGCCGAGGTCGATGATGAAGCTGCGCACGAGCCGGGGGACCGTGCCGCCGGCGAGGATGATGCGCTTGTCGGGTTCGAGGAGTCCGATGTAGGCGAAGTGGGTGTCGGCGCTGACGAGCCCTGCTTCGTCGAGGATGCGACGGTTGGCGTCGACCTCTTCGCTCGTCAGAGTGCGGAGGACCGCACTCGATCCACCTGCGACGAATTCCTGCACTCCCATGGGTTCCTCCTGATCATGATCGCGGTCCGGCGATCAGTCGAGCGTCGATAACACCTGCAAACCAATAGCTACCACAACATACCAATACACGTCCACTATGGGCGATAATTTGCGATCTGCGACCGGTATCGCGGTTCGGGTCTGCATTCCCGCGGTGGTGATCGCCGGGATCCGATGGTCGATCCTGCGGCTCGCGCATTCCGGACCATGACCAGTATCGTGGGATATGTTGTCTCGGAAAACGTTGTCCAGTAAAACCACACCATACCTATTTCACAAAGAAGCGCGATAGATCACGGTGAAATCACGACCTTGTTTCGGTCTGGTAAATACCTCTTGCTACCTCATAGAGACCTGGTTATGCTGACCAGCACGTTGGCGCACCCGGCCGACGCATGCGACACAGTGCCGACGAAGGCCGGCACATCACCAGCCGGCTGCCCTGGCCGGCAAGCGACACCCAATGTTCACCATCACGGAGAGAAGAACAATCGATGCGCTCGAAAATCGCACCGTTCGCCGTCCTCACCGCTGCAGCCATCGGACTCGGTCTCGCCGGGTGTTCGGCGAGCAGCCCGGGCGGAGACGCGGACTCAGCCAAAATCGTCATCGGGACCTGGCGGACCGAAGACGCCGCCATGTGGGAGAGCGACATCATCCCCGAGTTCAAGAAGTCGCACCCCGGGATCGAGGTGGAGTACGCACCCGTCGACACCAACGACTACAACGCGACCATCCAGTCCCAGATCGACAGCGGCACCGGACCGGACGTCATCATGTGCCGCCCGTTCGACGTCAACCGCTCCTGGATCGAGAAGGGCTACTTCGAGCCGCTCGACTCCCTCAAGGCCATCTCCTCATTCGACGACGTCTCCCTCGCAGCGTGGCAGGGCGATGACGGCAAGCCGTACTGCGTCCCCACCGCCTCCGTCCTCGCCGGCTTCTACTACAACAAGAAGATCTTCGCCGACCTCGGACTGAAGGTCCCGACGACGCAGGCCGAGTTCCTCTCGACCCTCGACGCCATCGCCGCTGACGGCAAGGTCGCCCCGCTCGCCCTCGGCAGTGCGGACGGCTGGCAGCTCGCGTACAACATGCTGTACCAGATCGGCCCCAACTACTGGAAGGGCGAGGACGGCCGGCTCGGCCTCATCGACGGCACCCAGAAGCTGACCGACCCGAACTTCGTTGCGGGCTTCGCGGCATTCGACGCCTACAAGAAGTACCTGCCGAAGGGCTTCGAGTCGATCTCCTACGAGGACATGATGCAGCTGTTCACGCTCGGGAAGGCCGCGATCATCCCCGACGGCTCCTGGCAGATCAGCCAGGTCACCTCGACCGGGCTCGACGTCGGCGTGTTCGGCGCCCCGCCGGCAGCGGCAGGCGACCAGCGCTACCAGCAGGAGATGGCCGACATGGCCTTCGGTCTGAACGCCAAGAGCAAGCAGAAGGAAGCAGCGACCGAGTTCCTCGAATGGCTCGGCACGCCGGAGTTCCAGCAGCTCTACGTGAACAAGCTCCCCGGCTTCTTCTCGATGGGCAAGGAGCCCGTGACCTACAGCGACCCGCTCGCGCAGGAGTTCGCCGGTCTCAAGGAGGGCGCCGAGCTCACCTCGCGCCTCGCCCTCGACCGTCTGAGCGCCGGCCAGCCGCCGCTCGACGACGAGATCTGGCGCGTCGCACAGCTGATGTACAACTCCGGCCTCTCGCCTGAGGACGCCACGGCAGAGCTCCAGAAGGGGCTCGACTCCTGGTACAAGCCGGCCAAGTAGCCGGAACGATGCGGTGGGTCGTCCCATCCGAGGCGGCCCACCGCATCGCCCGCACCCGCAGGAAAACGAGCAGTCTCTGCTCGATCAGCGCCACCTGATTCACCGCACCACCGCACCACCCGTTCCACCTGGCCGCGACCATACGCCGCAGCCCCGCATCATCGGCGATGCCCCCGCACCGCCGAGCACCATACGCCCCAAGTTCGACGACGGAGAGCTCTGGAATGATCCGCACCTCGACCCGCTACCGCCTGTTGGCACTCTTTGTGCTGCCGGCCCTGATCGTGTACGTCGCGTTCTCGGTCTACCCCCTCATCAGCTCGATCGTGCTGAGCTTCTTCGACTCGGCGGGCGGCGGCAGCGTCTTCGTCGGCTTCGAGAACTATCTGACGCTCTTCACGAACCCGACGGTGAGCGAGCGCTTCTGGAACGCGCTGCTGAACAGCCTCCAGTTCTTCCTCATCCACCTCATCGTCGAACTGCCCGTCGGCCTCCTGATGGCCGCGCTGCTGACGTCAGGGGTCATCCGGAAGTCCGTCGGCATCTACCGCACGCTCCTCTTCATCCCGGCCACGCTGTCGGTCGTCATCGTCGGCTTCGTCTGGCGGCTCATCATCAACCCGCTGTGGGGCATCGTCGACTTCCCGCTCCTCGGGACCGAGGCGACCGCGCTCCCGACGATCTCACTCATGTCCGTGTGGCAGTGGGTCGGCATCCCGATGGTGTTCCTCTACACCGCGCTCCTCGCCATCCCGGCCGACGTCATCGAGGCGGCCCGCATCGACGGGGCGAACGGCTGGAAGATCTTCTGGCGGATGAAGTTCCCGCTCATCGCGCCGCAGTTCGGCCTCATCGCCGTCCTCACCTACATCTGGACGTTCAACGGCTTCGACATCGTGTACGCCCTCAACGGTTCCGCGCCGGGCCCGAACTACAGCACCGACATCCTCGGCACGCTGTTCTACCGCACCTTCTTCGGATCCAGCGGGCAGGTGGCCGACCTCGACCTCGGGGCCACCGTCGCCTCCGTGATCTTCCTCATCATCCTCATCACGACCGCGGCGTACTTCTGGGTGCTGCAGCGTCGACTGAAGACCTACGAGCTCTAGGGGCATTCCGATGACGCAGAATTCCACTCTCCCGAAGCCCCGCCAACGCGCAGCAGCCGATCGGGCCGTGACGCTCGAACCCGGTTCGGCGCGGGCTCGACGCAAGGCCCCCGTCGACGTCCTGACCGGCGCCGGTGTCCACATCGTCCTCATCATCATGGCGCTGTGCTCCACCGTGCCCGTGCTCATCGTGGTGATGAACTCGTTCAAGACCACACAGGGGATCTTCGGTGAACCGTTCGCGCTGCCGAACGCGGAGACCTTCAACCTGCAGGGCTACATCAACGTGTTCAGCCGCGGCAACATCCTGCTGAACTACCAGAACAGCATCATCGTGACGATCGCGACCGTGCTCCTCACGGTCGTCCTCGGGACGCTCGCCGCCTGGGCGCTCGTGGAGTACAAGGTGCGGATCAGCCCGCTCATCGCCGGGTTCTTCGTGCTCGGCATCATGCTTCCGATCCGACTCGGAACGGTTCCCCTGCTCAAGACGATGATCGCGTGGGGTCTGATGGACACGCTCACGTCCCTCGTCCTCGTGTACACGGCGATGCAGCTGCCGCTCGCGATCGCGCTCATGACCACGTACTTCCGCTCCGTGCCGACCGAACTCAAGGAAGCGGCCCGGATCGACGGGGCCGGCGAGCTTCGGACCCTCGGCATCACCCTCCCGATCGTGAAGGTCGGCCTCGCGGCCGTCGCCTCGATCACGATGCTGCCCGTGTGGAACGACCTCTGGTTCCCGCTCATCCTCGCGCCGAGCAAGGGCAACCAGACGGTCACGCTCGGCGTGCAGCAGTTCGTCGGCCAGTTCCAGAACGACTACCCGGCGCTCCTCGCGGCGCTGACGCTCGGCGCCGTGCCGCTCGTCATCCTCTTCACCGTGTTCTCGCGGCAGTACATCGCCGGGCTGAGCAACGGGTACGGCAAGTAGGGCGGCTCCGATCGTGAGCGTGGGGGCGTCGATGGCGGGTGTCGCGTCGCCTGCGCCTGCGGTCGCCGTCGCCGTGACGGTTGCGAGGCCGGCGGGGTCTGCGAGGCCTGCGGGGTCTGCGATCGTGCGGGCGGTCGTCGGGCACGCCGCGATGCTCGCGGTGATGGCGTTCGCCATGGTCGGTGGGCACTCCGTCATGCGGGCTGCAGCGGCGGTCGTGGTGTTCATCGCCTGGGCCGGGGTGGTCGCCGTGCGTGTGCGTTTCGGGCGAGGTCATGCCGCGGTGCACACCGTGGTCGACCTGCTCGCGATGGCTGCGGTGACGGCTGTGCCGATGCTCGTGTCGTCCGGCGGCGCGCATCACGGCGGCGGTGTGTCTGCTGGCGGCGTTGCTGCTGGCGGCGGCGTCGCCGGCGCGTTCGGCGCCGGGCAGACGGTGACGGCGACCGTCGTCGCCGCGGTCGTCGTGGCAGCGTGGGCGATGCTCGCGCGACTGACGAGTGTGCGCGAGGACGGGCGAGGAACCGGTTCCGGAGCCGATGCCGTCGCCATCGTGGGGTCCGTCGTGACGGGGGCGTCGCTCATCGTGATGGTGGTGATGATCGCTGTCGGCTGGCATTGATCGGGGCGCGCCAGCGATGACGCGGGTGGGGGAGCCGGGCAAGCGGTATCCTGCTCGCGTGGAACTCGACAACGATGCCGGAACGCGCAGGCCAGTGACCCTTTCCGACGTCGCCAAACGGGCGGGCGTCTCGCAGTCGACCGCTTCCCGCGTGGTCAACGGATCGGCCCGGAAAGTCGACGACAAGTACCGCGTGCTCGTGATGCAGGCGGCCCAGGAGCTCGGCTACACGCCCAACCTCGCGGCCCAGGCGGTCGCGCGCGGGGCGTCGCACACGATCGCGCTCATCGTCGGCGGCATCGCCGACCCGTACTTCTCGGCCATGACGGCCGCGATCATGGCCGCGGCAGAGGCCGTCGGGCTGCGCGTGTCCGTCGCCGTGAGCGGGCGCCGCGCCGATCGGGAACTCGAACTCGTCCGGGAGCTACGCGGGCAGCAGCCGCGGGCCATCATCCTGGCCGGCAGTGGCTACATCGACGCGCCGTCCGGCTCCGAGGTGGAGGACGAGCTGCGGCGGTACGAGGAGACCGGTGGGCGCGTGGTCCTCATCAGCCGTGCCGACATGCCGTTCGAGACGGTCGCGTTCGACAACTTCGACGGTGGGCGGGCGCTCGCCGTGCAGCTCGCCGGGCTCGGGTATCGGCGTCCGCTCGTGCTCGCGAGCGACATCCCCCTGCTCGCGATGCAGCAGCGCGTCGACGGGTTCGTGGCCGGATTCGAGGCGTCCGGTGTCCCGGTCGCCGCCGATCGCGTCGTCCGACCGAAGTTCACCTGGGCCGGGACGTACGCGCTCATCGAGGGGCTGTCCGACGAGGCGCTCGCCGACGTCGACGTGGTGTTCGCGGTGACCGATGAGGGTGCGCTCGGTGCGCTGGCTGCCCTGCGTGCGCGCGGGGTTGGGGTGCCGGAGCGGATCGGCGTCGCCGGGTTCGACGACGTCACGACCCTGCGCGACGTGGTTCCGAGCCTGACGACGGTGCACGTGCCGCTCGACGAGGTCGCGACGGAGGCCATCGCCCGGGCGATCGCGCCGCTCGAGGACGTGGTCCGTCGGGTCGTCCCGACGAGCCCCATCCTGCGGGACAGCACGCCCCCGCAGTAGTCCGCTGTCCGCCTTCCGCCCGCTGTCCGTCCTTCCCCTTTCGCTGTCCGTCCTCCCGTCCGGTCTCTGCCCGCAAACGGTCACTCGTGGCGGTTCTGGCGGGTCCACAGCAGCCACTACTGCCAGCTCGCGAGCTGTCGGTTGTGGCGGTTCTGGCTGGTTCAGAGCAGCCACGAGTGACAGTTCGCGGGCTGGGAACGGTGGCGGGTGTCAGGCGACGCAGCGGAAGCCGATGTGCGTGGTCGCCGAATCGACGGACTGGGCTGACCGGGCTGCCGGACGATAGCGCAGGCAGTATTCGGGGGCGCACAGGTGCGAGCCGCCCTTCAGGACGCGACGCGGCTGGGTCTCACCTGGTGCGATGGAGGCTGTCGCCCATCGTGCATCCGTCGCCGAATCGGGGGAACAGGTGCATGCCGATGCGGCACCGTGGTCGTGGTCGTGGTCGTGGTCGTGGTCGTGGTCGTGGTCGTGGTCGTGGTCGTGGTCGTGGTCGTGGATGCCCGCACGGGTTCGCCCGTCGACGTAGTAGTCGCTCGTCCACTCCCACACGTTGCCGATGAGGTCGACCAGGCCGTAGCCGTTCGGTGGGAACGAGCCGACGGGGGAGGTTCCGACCCAGCCAGCCGCACCCGTGTTCAGATAGGGGAAGCGCCCCTGCCAGCTGTTCGCGAGCACGGCGCCATCGGGATTCGCGACATCGCCCCACGCGAACGCCGCGCCATCGAGCCCGCCGCGTGCCGCGTATTCGAACTCCGCCTCGGTGGGCAGGCGGCGGCCCGCCCAGGCTGCGTAGGCGGCCGCATCCTCGTAAGAGACGAGCACGACCGGGTGGTCCTCTTTGCCGGCGATGTCGGATCCGGGCCCCTCGGGATGCGACCAGTTCGCGGCGGGTTGCCATCGCCACCACTGCTGCCACCCCTGCAGATCCACGGGCCCGGTGGTCGGGGTGAAGACCAGGGCGCCGGGGATCAGGTCCTCCTGGCGTGCTCCGGGGAAGTCTGCCGGGTCGAGTGGGCGCTCCGCGACGGTGACGTAGCCCGTGGCATCGACGAACGCCGCGAACTGGCGGTTCGTGACCGGATGCTGCTCGATCGAGAACGCGTCGACGTGGACGATGTGCACCGGGCCCTCGTCCGGGTAGAAATCGGTCGACCCCATCCGGAAGTCGCCCGCCGGAATGGCCGTCAACGCCGTGAGTCCCGCTGGTCCGCTCGCCATGCTCCATCATGCTCCTCGTCCGCCCTCCGTCGATAGCCCGCGAACTGTCACTCGTGGCTGCTCTGGACCTGCCAGAACCGCCACGACTGCCAGCTCGCGAGCTGGCAGTCGTGGCGGGCATAGGCGGCTGAGAACAGCCACGAGTGACAGTTCGCGGGCAGAGGAGGGGATGGGGAGGGGATGAGGAGGGGATGGGAGCGAAGCCGGTATCGGTGATAGCGGGGAAAGGGTTGCGGTGATAACGAAGGCGTGTTACCGTTGGAAACATGAACAACGAAACGATGGAAACAGAGCAGAGCAACCAGGCAACGACGGACGGCGCGCGCGTCGCCTTCATCACCGGCGGATCGGGCGGCATCGGCCGCGTCGTCGCAGAGCGACTCGCCGCCGACGGCCTCGCGGTCGGCGTGCACTACGCCGGCAACCAGGCGAAGGCCGATGAGGTGGTCGCCGGGATCATCGCGACCGGCGGCCGCGCGATCGCCGTCGGCGGAGACGTCGCGGACGAGACGGCGATGGCTGCAGCATTCGACGCCGTCGAGGCGGCATTCGGCGGTGTCGACGTCGTGGTGAACACGGCCGGCATCATGATCCTCGGCCCGGTCGCGGAGTTCGACCTCGACGCGCTCGACCGGATGCACCGCACCAACATCCGCGGCACGTTCGTCGTCGACCAGCAGGCAGCACGCCGTGTCCGCTCCGGCGGCGCGATCATCAACTTCTCCACCTCGGTCACACGCCTCTCCTTCCCGAGCTACGCCGCCTACGCCATGAGCAAGGGCGCCGTCGAAGCGATGACCCTCGTGCTCGCCCGCGAACTGCGCGGTCGCGACATCACAGTCAACGCGGTCGCCCCCGGCCCCACCGCGACGGACCTGTTCCTGAACGGCAAGGACGAGGCCACGATCGAGAAGCTGTCGAAGGTCACCCCGCTGGAACGCCTCGGCACGCCGGCCGACATCGCAGAATCCGTCGCGTTCCTCGCCGGACCCGCCCGTTGGGTCAACGGTCAGGTCGTCTACGTCAACGGCGGCGCGGCCTAGGTCGCCATCGCAATCCGCAGGGAGCACATCATGAACCACGTCATCGTCATCAGCGGCGCCAGCTCAGGCTTCGGCGCCCTCACCGCCCGCGCCCTCGCGCTGCAGGGGCACACGGTCTACGCCGGCATCCGCGAAACCACCGGCCGCAACGCACCACGCGTGCAGGAGGCGGCGGACTTCTCCGCACAACACGGCGCGGACCTCCGTGCGATCGAGATGGACTCGGCCTCGCAGGAGTCGATCGATGCGGCCGTCGCCGCGATCATCGCCGAACACGGCCGCCTCGACGTCGTCATCCACAACGCCGGGCACATGGTCACCGGTCCGACCGAGGCGTTCACCCCGGAAGAACTGGCGCGCGTCTACGACGCGAACGTGCTGTCGACGCAGCGACTGAACCGGGCGGCCCTCCCGCAGCTCCGGAAGCAGGGCAACGGGCTCGTCCTCTGGGTCGGCAGCTCGAGCACCAAGGGTGGCACGCCGCCGTACCTCGCGCCGTACTTCGCCGCCAAATCGGCGATGGACGCGCTCGCGGTCAGCTACGCGGCCGAACTCGCCCGCTGGGGTGTCGAGACGAGCATCGTGATCCCCGGTTCCTTCACCTCGGGGACCAACCACTTCGCGAACGGCGGACATGCGGCCGACGCTGCGACCGTCGCGGAGTACGAGACGCGATACGCGGGGCTGATGGAGCAGGTGTCGGCGAAACTCGCCGAGCTGGCGCCTGCGGATGCCGACGCGTCGCTCGTGTCCGACGAGATCGCACGCATCGTGGCGCTCCCGGCAGGGCAGCGTCCGTTCCGCAGCCACATCGATCCGGCGAACGACGGGTCGGAGGAAGTGAGCGATGTCGCGGACCGGATCCGGGCGGAGTTCCTCGGTCGCATCGGGCTGGAGGATCTGCTCACGCCGGTCGCAGGCTGAGGCGGAGGGGCGAACCTCGTTTGTGAGAAGAGCTCGGCGTCGGCTGCGTTGTGCAGTCGACGCCGAGCTCTTCTGGGGTGGGCCCTTCGACAAGCTCAGGGACCGTGGCGACAGGCTCAGGGACCGGGGCCCTTCGACAAGCTCAGGGACCGGGGCGCAAGCTCAGGGACCGGGGCGACGGGCTCAGGGACCCGGGCGGAGCGCTAGCTCTTCACGCCTCCGGAGAGGAGGTCCACCCGCCAGAACCGCTGCAGAGACAGGAACAGGATGACGACCGGCACGATCGCCAGCAGCGTCCCCGTGATCACGAGCGAATACAGCGCGGCCTGCGACGCACTCGAGCGCAACATGCCGTACAGGCCGAGCGTGAGCGGGAACATCGAGTCGTCCGAGAGCATGATGAACGGCAACAGGAAGTTGTTCCAGATCGCGATGAACTGCAGCAGGAAGATCGTCACGAGCGCCGGCGACATCAGCCGCAGGCCGGTCGAGAGGAAGATCTTCCACTCCGAGGCGCCGTCGATGCGGGCCGCCTCCATGATCTCGTCCGGCACGGAAGCCTCGGCATAGATCTTGCACAGGTAGATCGCGTACGGGCTGACGAGCAAGGGCAGCAGCACGGCCGCGTAGTTGTTGGTCAGGCCCACCTGCGACATCATCAGGTACTGCGGGATAGCGAGCATGATCTGCGGCAGCAGGACACCGGCGATGATGACGCGGAACGCGAGCTTCGAACCGGGGAAGGTGTACTTGCCGAGCGCGTAGCCGGCAGCCGCCGCGATGAGCGTCGACGCCAGGCCGCCGCCGACCGCGTAGATGACCGAGTTGAGCGCCCAGCGGCCGAAGATCCCGCCGCGGTAGCTCAGCAGCTGCTGGATGTTCTCGAAGAAGCCACCCGTGAACGACGGGAGGTACGTGGTCGTCGAGAACAGTTCGCTGCTCGACTTGGTCGATGCGATGAGGATCCACAGCACCGGCAGGATGCAGTACAGGGCGCCGACGATGAGGACGGTCGTGGCGAAGACGTTCGTCTTCTTCATCCCGCGAGGTGCGGTGATGCGCGGGCTGATGAGCGTCGAGGTGGTCATCGTTTCCTGCTTCCGAGGATCGAGCCGACGCTGTTGACGAGGATCGATGCCCCGATGGTGAGGACGACGAGGATCATCGACGTCGCTGCCGCCTGGTGGATGTCGTCGTTGACGAACGCATCCGTGTACACCTTCATGAGCGGCACCCAGGTGGAGGAGATCGCGTTGGCGAGCGGGCGGAGCGTCATCGGCTCGTTGAAGAGCTGGAGGCCGCCGAGGACCGAGAACAGCGCGCACATGATGACGGCGGGCTTGATCATCGGGAGCTTGATGCGGAGGGCGATCTGGAACTCGTTCGCGCCATCCACGTGGGCCGCGTCGAACACTTCCTTCGGCAGGCCGCGGAGGGCCGTGTACATGATGACCATGTTGAAGCCGACGACACCCCAGACGGCGATGTTCGCGACGGAGAAGAAGATCTCGGTCGAACCGAAGTAGTTGACGACCTGGCCGCCGATCGGGCTCGTGGCCGGAAGGTAGAGGAAGCCCCAGAGGAGCGATGCGACGACGCCTGGCACGGCGTACGGGAGGAAGATCGCGATGCGGGCGAAGCCGACGAGGCGGGCCCGGTTGGCGTCGAGGCAGAGGGCGAAGAGCAGCGCCAGGATGATCGTGGCCGGGACGCCGATGACGGCGACCGCGAGCATCCGGCCGAGGCTGCCCCACAGCTCGCTGTCCGCGAGGGCCGTGATGTAGTTGGTGAAGCCGACGAAGACCTCGGTGGTCGTCCCGCCGCCGAGGAGGCCGCCGCCGACCTTGCGCTGCAGGAGGCTCAGGACGAGCGCGTAGATGCCGGGTGCGACCGTGAACAGCGCCAGCAGGATGATCGCCGGGGCGACGAGCAGCATCGGGAAGACCGGGCTGGACAGACGCTTGCGCTTCTGGGGCCGGGCGCCGGGGGTCGCGCCGGGCGGCGTGGTGGGAGCTGCGCCGCGTGCGGTGCTTGCCGCTCGCTGGGGGGTGGATGTTGCCATGGTCGCTCCTCGAGCTGAGGGTGGGGCTTGGGTGGGGTGGTGCTGTGGTGCTGGGCCCTTCGACAGGCTCAGGGACCGGTGTGGGGTGGTGCTGGGCCGTTCGACGGGCTCAGGGACCGGTGTGGGGTGGTGCTGGGCCCTTCGACGGGCTCAGGGACCGGTGGTGCGGTGGGCCGGCCACCCGGGGAGGAACGAGGTTTCCTCCCCGGACGGCCGGGAACTGCGGCGATACTACTTGTTGACCGTGAACCCGAGCTTCTTCATGTCGGTCACCGTGGTGTCCTGCATCGTGCCGAGCACATCCGAGAACGAGGTCTTGTTCTGGATCGCTGCAGCGAAGCCGTCCTTGTACGCGCCGAAGGTGACGGTCGCGTTGGGGCCCCAGATGTCGAAGCTGCGTGCATCGGCCGCGATGTCCGCGATCGTCTTGTAGTAGTCCGGCTGGTTCGGCATAAATGCCGGCGGCTTGGTGAGGGCGTCGAGCTTCTGACCGCTCGTCGCCGCCGGGAAGATGTTGATCTTCTCGACCTGCAGGGCGAGGGCCTCATCGCTCGTGTTGAGCCAGTTGACGAACTCCGCGGCCTGCTTGGGGTGCTTGGAGTCGGTCGTGACGGAGATCGCGGATCCACCCCAGATGCCGGTGGTCTTGTCGCCGGCGGTCCATGCGGGGAGCGAGGTCATCGTCCACTTGCCGACCGTGTTCGGGGCGATGCCGCCGAACTGGGCTGGGGCCCAGGCGCCGGAGATCCAGCCGACGAGCGTTCCGTCGTCCATCTCCTTGTTCCACTGGGCGGACCAGAACGGGTCGCCCTTGATGACGCCCTGGTCGATGAGACCGCGCCAGTAGTCCGCGACCTTCGTGGACGGGGCGTCCTTGATGTCGACGGTCCAGTCCTTGCCCTTCGCGGACCACCAGTTGGCGCCGGCCTGCTGGGTGAGCCCTGCGAACCAGCCCGGGTCGCCGGCGCTGAAGGTGCCGAGGTACTTGGTCGGGTCGGCTGCGTGGATGGTCGCCGCGGCGGCCGCGTACTCGTCCCAGGTGGTGGGGGCCTTCAGGCCGAGGGAGTCGAAGACGTCCTGGCGGTAGAAGAAGACGAGCGGCGCGAAGTCCTGCGGGACGCCGTAGGTCTTGTCCTCGAACTGGACCTGCGAGAGGGCAGCTTTGCCGAAGTCCTTGGCGGAGTCGGCGGTGTAGTCGCTGATGTCCGCTGCGACGCCGTTGGAGACCAGCGCGGGGAGCGACTGGTACTCGACCTTGGTGATGTCCGGGGCGTTGCCGGCCTTGTGGGCCGTGATGAGCTTGCTGACGAGCTCGTCGCCGCCGGCCGGGTTGGCGAGCTTGACCTGGATGTCCGGGTGCGCCTTGTTCCACACGTCGACGATCGAGTCCATGCCGGGGTCCCAGTCCCAGAACGTGAGCTTGACGGGGCCGGACGAGTCGGTGTTCGCGGTGCCGCCGTTGGCGGAGCAGCCGGCGAGCAAGGTGACCGAGGCGATGATCGCGCCTGCGGTCAGGATCGCTCTTCTCATGGTGCATCTCCTTTGATGTGGTGGGTGTCCCCGGGTGGGACGGTGCTGTGTTCGGCCTGAGGGTGCTGGGCCGGATACGGGTGGTTTCGGGGTGTTGGGGTGTTCGGGGTGGTGGGGTGTTCGGGTGTGGCCTGGAGGGCCTGGCCGGAGCCGGTTGGAGCTGGGCTGGGCCTCGGTTGGGGCTCGGCTGGAGCTGGGTGGGGCGTCAGCCGGTGATGAGTGCGATGGCGTCGTCGTCGGTTGTGCCGGCGGTTGTCGCGGATCCCATCATCAAACCTCCTTGTTCTGGTGGAGCTTCCGGGAACGAGTCCCGGAATGCGCTTTCCCAACCTGCTCACGAGAATATGCAGCCGCGGCTCGCATGTCAAGCGCGGTCATGCCATCGCCGCGAGATCGTTGATTCCGACCGCACGAATCGGTCGATCACCCGCCACATACTGCGTGACCTCCTCGAGTACGCAGTCACCCAGACGGCGCAGTTCATTGCCGAGCGCGCCCGCGACGTGGGGTGTGCGGATGATGTTGCGGACGCCCCGCAGCGGGTGGTCGGCCGGCAGCGGTTCCGGGTCCGTGACATCGAGGATCGCCGTCAGTCGGCCCGCCTCTGCGGCCTCGATCACGGCATCCTGATCCACGATGGGCGCGCGGGCGGTGTTGATGAGCACGGCGCCCGGGGGCAGCATCGCGAGCAGTCGACGGTCGACGAGGCCGACGGTGTCCGGCAGGAGCGGCGCGTGGACCGAGACGATGTCGTTCTGCGCGAACAACTCGTCCAGCTCCAGGCGTTTCGCGCTCGCGAGGATCGGGTCGTCGTCCCGGAGGAACGGGTCGCTCACGCTGATCTCGAAGTCGAACGGCGCGAGGAGTTCGATGACGCGGCGGCCGACCCGGGAGGCGCCGAGGATGCCGACGCGCTTGCGGTAGTTGCCGATGTCCGGATAGTCGCGTTCGAGGTCGATGGCCGGGTTCTCGGCGTAGTCGTTGATGATGCCAGGCACGCCCTTGCCGCCGAGGAGGATGTACGCGAGCGTGTACTCCGCGACCGGGTAGGCGTTGGCGTCGGCGGCCGAGGTGACGACGATGCCGCGGTTCCACGCCTCCGGGTCGACGTGGCCCTTGACGGTCCCTGCGGCGTGCATGATCGTGCGGAGCGACGGCATCGCATCGAGGGCCGCCGGGGTGAGCTGCGGGCTGCCCCAGCCGGTGATGAGGACTTCGATGTCCGCGAGGCGCGTGTCGTGCTCGTCGATCGTGGTGAGCGGGTGCCCCTGGACGAACTCGAGGAGGTCGTGGAGGGTGTGGAGCTCGCGCTCGGAGAAGAGGTGGGGGATGAGTCCCGGGCGTAGCGCGAAGGCGGCTTTCGGCCTCCGCTGTGGCTCGTTCCTCGCCGGTGCCGTGTCCATGGTGCACTCCTTGTCAGCATCGTCGATGGTGGGTTCCGTACCGCGGTCCGGCACCGTCGTCGGTGGTCGTCCGCGGATGGGAAACCGCATTCCCAGAATGTAGCAGGAATGTCGCGCGATGCGAACCCGGGGAGTTCTCGGCTGGTTGTCCGTGCGCAATTCAGGAGCGATGCGGCGCGTCGGCGTCGGAACGCGGATGCCGGGCGCAACACGCCGAGCCCGTCCTGAATTGTGAACAGGACGGGCTCGGTTGGGGGCTGCTGGGTCACGCTGCGGCGTCAGGCCGCTGCGTCAGGCCGCTGCGTCTGGGTGCTGCGTCAGGCCGCGGGGATGTGCGGCGCGACGGCTGCTGCGAAGCCCGCGACGGTGCGATCGACGACCTCGCCGTATGGCGAGTCCCAGATGGTCTGATTGAACAGTTCCACCTCGATGTCGCCGACGTACCCGGCCGCGAACACGGCGCGCGTGATCGGATCGAAGTCGATCACCCCATCGCCGGGGTAATGCCGGGACAGGAGCACGTCAGCGGCGAGCGGAGTCGCCCAATCGCACACCTGATAGCTCGCGATGCGACCACCGCCGCGCCCGAGGGGGCCGCCGGTACCAGCTGCGCCGGCCCGCTCGATCTGCGTGTACAGATCCGGATCCCACCACACGTGGAAGGTGTCCACAACGGCGCCGACCGAACCGATCGGGAACTGCTCGGCGATGTCGAGCGCCTGACCCAGCGTGGAGACCACGGCCCGGTCGGACGCATACATCGGGTGCAGCGGCTCGATCGCGAGCGTCACACCGGCCGCCGCAGCGTCCGGAGCGAGTTCGCCGATGGCGTCCCGCACCCGCTCACGGGCGCCGATGAGGTCGCGCGACCCCGCCGGGAGCCCACCGACGACGAGCACGAGCACGGCTGCCGACCCGTCCGCGCCTGCTGCTGCGAGCGTCGCCGTCTCCTCGATTGCCAGGCGATTGTCGTCGATCGCGGCTCGCCTGGTCGGGCCCTCCTCCGGAGTGAAGAACCCGCCGCGGCAGAGGCTGGAGAAGCGCAGGCCGGAGTCCGCGAGGCGTTTCGCCGACTCCTGCAGGCCGACCGCCGCTACAGGCTCACGCCACAGGCCGATGCTCTCGATACCGCCAGCGGTCGTCGCAGCGATGGCCTCGTCGAGGGTCGCGTACTTGATCGTCGCCTGGTTGAGCGACAGCAGCTGGTGCGCGGTCATACGCCGGCCCCGTTCGTGCTGATCCCGTTCACGCTGAGGAGCGTGTGCCAGCGCGCCGCCGCCAGTTCGGGGCGTTCCAGCCCGCCGGACGCGTTCGCCAGCTCGACGATGCGCGACAAGTGGGGGAGGCTACGCGCAGCGTGCAGGCCGCCCACCATCGAGAACGCCTGCTGGTGACCGTTCAGCCAGCTCATGAACGCCACACCCGTCTTGTAGTAGTAGGTGGGCGCCGCGAAGATCTGCCGCGACAGTGCCTCGGTGGGGCCGAGGATGTCGAGGTAGCGCGCATCGTCCCCGGCATCGAGGGCCTGGATGGCCGCCGACGCGTTGGGGGCGAGCGCCGCGAACGCGCCGAGCAGCGCATCGGAGTGCGCCGTCCCGTCACCGGCGATCAGGCCGACGTAGTTGAAGTCGTCGCCCGTGAACATGCGCGCGGACTCCGGGAGCCGCTTCCGGACCGCGATCTCCGCATCGGCGTCGAGCAGGCTCATCTTGATGCCGGCGACGCTGGCGCGGTTCTCCTCGATGATGTCGATGACCGTGTCGCTCGCGACCGTGGAATCCGCCGAACCGAAGTACTCGGCCAGGATCGGGTCGAACGCTGCCCCCAACCAGTGCAGGGTCACGGGTGTGCTCGCCGCCGAGAGGACCTCGCGGTAGACGCGACGGTAGTCGTCCGCGGACGAAGCGGCACGCGCCAGGTGTCGGCTCGCCATCAGGACCACGCCGGCTCCGGCGTCCTCCGTGAAGTGCAGCTGCTCCTTGTACGCGTCGATCACGCGGTCGAGGGACACGACCTCCTCGTCGAGGTGATCGGTGTTCACACCGACGACGAGCGCACCGCCGACCGACTGGGCCTCGGTGGCACTCCGGGAGATGAGCTCCCGCGTCGCTGCGGCGTCGAGACCCATGTTGCGCTGGGCGGTGTCCATCGCATCCGCGACGCCCAGCCCCCAGGACCACACGTGGTGGCGGAACGCGAGGGTCGCATCCCAATCGATGTCCGCCGGCGCACCGGGGATGTTCTCGGCCGTGACGCGAGGGACGACGTGCGCGGCCGCGTACGCGACACGGCTCGTGAGCGTCCCGGTCGGCTTGGTGAAGCCCGGTGCGGGGTTGAGCGGCGCCCGGCTGGTGCCGCCGTCCTCCGCGAGCAGGGTGAGGTCGGTCATCGTCATTCGCCGTTCGTGCTCGCGGTGCTCGTGACCGCTGGGAGGTCGATGCGACGGCCGCTGCGCGAGCTCTCCAGGCCGCTCTCCGCGAGGAGGACGCCGCGGGCGCCGGCCAGGAAGTCGTACGGGTTCGGTGCGTCCTCGGCGACGTGGCGGATGAACTCCTCCCACTGCGTCTTGAAGCCGTTCTCGAACACGTCGTTCGTCGGGACCTCGATCCAGTCGCCGTCGTAGTCGTGCGCGTCGGCCAGGTCCGGGTTCCAGACGGGCTTCGGGGTCGCGTTGCGCGGCTGGATCTTGCAGCCGAAGAGCCCTGCGACGGCCGAGCCGTGCGTGCCGTCCACCTGGAACTCGACGAGTTCGTCGCGGTTCACGCGCACGGTCCAGCTGGAGTTGAGCTGGGCGACCACGCCGCCCTCGAGCTCGAAGATCGCGTAGGCGGCGTCATCGGCCGTCGCGTCGTAGCGGTTGCCCTGCTCGTCGACGCGGTTCGGGATGTGCGTGGACGCCTTCGCGTACACAGACTCGACACGGCCGAACAGGTTCTCGAGGACGTAGTTCCAGTGCGGGAACATGTCGACGATGATGCCGCCGCCCTCTTCGTTCTTGTAGTTCCAGCTGGGGCGCTGCGCCGGCTGCCAGTCGCCCTCGAAGACCCAGTAGCCGAACTCGCCGCGGACCGACAGGATCTGGCCAAAGAAGCCGGAGTCGATGAGGCGCTTGAGCTTCTGCAGGCCGGGCAGGTAGAGCTTGTCGTGGACGACGCCGTTCTTGATGCCGGCCTCCTCTGCGAGACGGGCGAGTTCGAGGGCCTCCTCGTAGCTCTCCGCCGTCGGCTTCTCCGTGTAGATGGCCTTGCCGGCTGCGATCGCCTTCTTGATGGCGACAGCGCGGGCCTTCGTCACGAGGAAGTCTGCGTAGATCTGCCAGCGCGGGTCGGCGAGGGCTGCGTCGAGGTCGGTCGTGTAGTGCTCGATGTTGTGCTTGGCCGCCAGCTCGGCGAGTTTCGCCTCGTTGCGGCCGACGAGGATCGGTTCGAGCTGGACGCGGCTGCCGTCCGAGAGGAGCACGCCGCCCTGCTCGCGGATCGCGAGGATCGAGCGCACGAGGTGCTGACGGTAGCCCATGCGTCCGGAGACGCCGTTCATGATGATGCCGATGGTCTGCTCTGACACAGTGTTTCCTTCTGGTGCGCGCGTCCGGCCGGCGATGGCGCGGGGCGGTGTCGGTCTGGTGGGCGGCGCGTCCCGGTCGAGTCCGACGAGCTGGATGGGGTGTCGGATGCGATGGTTGGGAAAGCGTTTACCCGAGTGTAGATGAGGTGCGCGGCGCTCGCAAGGGAGCGGTGTGGCATCGGGGGCGGGATCGGGATCGGGGTCCGGAACCGGGGTTGTAGCTGCAGCTGCGTCCGTGGCTGTGCCGGCGTCGGCGTCCGTGGCGTCCGGTCTGTCCACACCTCAGGAGCACCCCGGCGTGTCGCCTCCCCTCGACGCGTTTTGGCGCGGCGCGCCGAGGGCGCTCCTGAATTGCGAACAGGAGTGAAGAGTCGCGTCACGGTCGAGGACCGGTTGCGGGTGCCGCCCGGCTGGCTAGCGGCTGAGCGCCGGGGTGCTCGCCCGCACGACGACCTCTGCGTCGAGCGACGCATCGGCATCGGTGTCGGACGCCTGGTCCGCATCGCCCAGGGCGAGGCGCAACGCCGTCCGCCCCAGCTGTTCGAGCGGGATGCGGACGGTCGTGAGCGCCGGCGTGACGTCGCGGACGGTCGGGATGTCGTCGAATCCGCACACGGCGACGTCCTCGCCCGGCGTGAGGCCCGCATCGCGAAGGGCCGACATCACGCCCATCGCCATCACGTCGCTCGCCGCGAACACGAGGTCGATGCCGCCGAGCCCCGCCTCGATGAGCCGCTGGGTGCCGAGGTAGCCGCCATCGCGACTGAACTCGCTCACGATGACGTGCGCATCGTCCAGCCTGCCGCCGTTCTCGGTGAGGCCGTCGCGGAATCCGCCCAACCGGTCGGCGGAGGTGACGAGGAACTGGGGGCCGACGACGGCTGCGCTGCTGCGGTAGCCGAGTGCCGCGATGCTCGTCCCGAGCGCGTGGGCGGCCGTGCGGTTGTCGACGCGGGTGGTCGCGTAGCCGAGCTGGTTGGAGCCGATGAACGACACCGTGCCGCCGAGGCTCGTGTATGCGGCGAGTTCGGTGGCGAGTGCGGCTTCGACGGGGTCGTCGGTGCGGCGCGAGCCGGCGAGGATGAGCACGCGGGGGCGTTGACCGCGCAGGGTGCGGACGACCTGGAGTTCTCGCTCCGGGTCGCGGCCGGTGACCGAGACGCTGACGACGAGTCCGGCGGCTTCCGCCTCGGAGGTGACGCCGGCCGCGATCTGCGAGAAGTAGGGGTCGGCGATGTCCGGGACGACGAGCGCGACGATCGACGAGGTGCCGCGCGCGACGGCCTGCGCGGAGAGGTTCGTCGTGTAACCGAGTCGGTCAGCGGCGAGGGTGACGCGATCGCGATACGCCTCCGCGACGACGCGGGTGCTCCCGTTGAGGACGCGCGATGCCGTTGCGAGCGAGACCCCGGCTTCGCGAGCGACGTCGTGCAGGGTGGGTGCTCCCGTGTTGGTTCCTGCGGCCATTCCGGCAGTCTAGTGGCGCACTCCCGTCCAGCCTGGGAGTGCAGCGCGATGCGACAGGGGACCAGCGTCGCCGATGAGCGCACCCCTGCGCCGCGAGCGCGGGTTGGATCCGGGGCGCGCTCGCGGCATAGACCCGCGCTCATCACGCTGCGCGCATCGTGCCGCGACGTCGCGACAGCGCCGCATCGCGACACCGCAGCGCCACACGCTGGAAAGCGGTTGCCCAGGTGCGTTAGGCTCTGGCGATCACGACCAGGAGGTACCGCATGCCCAACTCCGACACCCGCCGGGCGCTCATCATCGTCGGTTCTGGGCGCTACGCGGACCCGTGGCACCCGTTCGCGCGGAACGCCGTCATCGTGGAGCAGATCCTCGAGGACGCCGGCATCGAGACCCGCGTCGCCACCGACGTCGACCGTGCCCTGTCCGACCTCGGGGATGTCGACCTGCTCGTCATCCTCGCCGGCGACCCATGGCGCGATGAGAGCGACCACGCCGACGGATCGCCGCACGCAGCAGACATCGGCGCCCCGGCCGAATCGATCGCAGGACTGTCCGCCGCACTCGACCGCGGCATCGGCGTCCTCGCGTTCCACTCCGCGGCGGCGACCCTCCGCGACTATCCGGCCTGGGCCGGTGCGCTCGGAGGCGTGTGGCTGCCCGGCATCTCGATGCACCCGGACATCGGTCAGGCGCAGATCTTCGTGCACGCGGACCGCCATCCGATCGTCGACGGCCTGACCGATTTCACCCTGTTCGATGAGCGGTACAGCCGCTTGCAGCGCACGAGGGACGACGTCGCGATCCTGGCGGAGCACGAACACGACGGCGTCCTCCATCCCGTGCTGTGGGCGCGCGAGGACGGCGGCTCCCGCATCGTCTACGACGCCCTCGGACACGACGAGCGTTCGTTCGAATCACCGGAGCACCGGGAACTCGTCCGCCGTTCCGCGCTCTGGGCGCTCGGTACACTCGGCAGGTGACGATCGACGGCAGCGCAGGCGGGGCGACCCCTGATCCAACGCTTCCGACCGGGCTGGACCTCGTCGCCGACGCCCTCGCGTGCCCGATCTGCGGGGAGCCGCTGACCCGCGACGGCCGAGCGCTGAGCTGTCCTTCGCGCCACACGTTCGACGTCGCGAAGCAAGGATACGCGTCACTCGTCGTCGGCGGTCGGACGCCGAAGACCGGCGACACCGCGGACATGGTGGCCTCTCGCGACGCCTTCCTGCGCTCCGGAGCATACGACCCCATCGCCGATGCGGTGTCGGCAGCACTCCCGGCCAGCCGGGTGGGCGATGGCGATGCGGCGGTCTCGCAGGCCGGTGCCGCCGGTGGTCCGCAAGCCGGTGCCGCCGACGCGCCCGACGCGCCCTCCGATGCTGCCGTCCACCTACCTGGCCTGATCGTGGACATCGCGGGCGGGACCGGCTACTACCTCGCGCGGGTCCTGGATGCGCACCCCTCGCTCATCGGCCTCACGCTGGACCTGTCGCCGCTGGCCGCTCGACGCGCGGCGAGATCACATCGACGCGCAGCGGCCGGGACCGCCGATGCTTGGGGCCGGCTCCCGCTCCGCGACGCTGCGGCATCACATCTGCTGAGCATCTTCGGCCCACGCAACGGTCCCGAGATGCTGCGCGTCCTGCGTCCTGGCGGCTCGCTCGTTGTGGTCACGCCGCAGCCGGGGCATCTCGCGGAGCTCCGCGCGGCGCTCGGGATGATCGGGATCGCGGAGCGCAAGGACGAGCGGCTCGATACGCAACTGGCGGGGTTCGACCTCGTTGATCGGTCCGGTCTGGAGTACACCCTGGTGCTCGGTCGCGACGACATCCGCGATGAGGTCCTTATGGGGCCGAGTGCGCACCATCTCGACCCGTCGGAACTCGACGAGCGCATCGCATCGCTCGCGGATCGCACCGAGGTGACCGTCGCGGTCACGGTGAGCACGTTCCGTCGGCCCTGACTATTCGGTCGGCGGCGTGGTCGGCGGGACAATCGGGGGAGCGGCCGGCGGGATGACCGGCGCCTGGTTGTCTGCGATGAGGAGGTCGGTCGCGAGTTTGCGCCATGTCGAGTACGCGTTGAGCGCTCTCGTCGCGGCGAGGGCCAGCCGGATCACGAGGACGAGGACGACGATCACCACGACGCCATACAGGATGGGGATGATCGTGAAGAACGGGAACGAGTTTTCGAACATCCCCCGACCCTAGGTGCTTGCAGAGCCGACGTCCAGCAGAACTCGGGTCCTCAACCGACTTCGGTGTGACCCGTTCCGGACTGCAGCTGTCCATATCGGTGCGGAGTTGTGTCCAGAATTCCGGAACTCTTGCCCCGGAAGGCGCTTGCCGCGACCGGATAGCGCTTCCCTCGTCACTCCTGTCACACGTTCTCCGGAATTCTGCACGCGGTGCCGGGCGCTCAGTCGGGGAGCCGCGGCAACGGCGGGCGTCGATACGATTGACGACGACCCTGCACCACTCTGAAAGGCTCACATGACGATCACTGCCGCAGCTGACGGATCCGCACTCGGCAACCCGGGGCCTGCCGGTTGGGCCTGGTACGTCAACGACGAGTGTTGGGCTGCTGGCGGGTGGAAGCACGCCACGAACAACCAGGGTGAGCTGAAGGCCGTCCTCGAGCTGTTCCGCGCGACCGCGCACCTGGATGAGGACCTCCACATCCTCTGCGACAGCCAGTACGTCATCAACTCGGTCACGAAGTGGATGCCGGGCTGGAAGAAGAAGGGCTGGAAGAAGGGCGACGGCAAACCGGTCCTGAACCTGGATCTGCTCAAGGAGATCGATGAGGCGATCACCGGCCGACGGTACCGCTTCGAGTGGGTGAAGGGGCACGTCGGGCACGTGCTCAACGAGGCGGCCGATGTGCGGGCGCGCGCCGTCGCCGAGGCGTATCAGCGCGGCATCGCGATCCCGGCGGGTCCAGGGTGGACGGGCGACGATGCCGGGGCGACGCTTGCGGCTGAGCCGGACTCGTCCGTCAAGCGCGCATCGGACCGCGATCCGGAGCCGGAAGCCGAGGACATCGACGCCCCAGACGACACGTTGTTCGGTGACGCGTTGTTCAGCCTGGACGAGGTCACCGACTGGACGTCGCTGACGCTCAACGTCACGACCGAGGAGCATGCCCGTCTCGTGCGGCGCGCACGTGAGCGCGGCGTCAGCGTCGAGGAGTTCCTCCGCGGCCTCATCTGAGCACCAGGGCCTGTTCAGAATTCAGGAACTTTTGCTGCATTCAGGATGAGCATGCGCATTCCGGGGCGAGTAAGCGCATTCCCGGGCAAGAGTTCCTGAATTCTGCAACAGGGGAGCGCTGAGGGCTGCGACGGCGATACGCGCCAGCGACGCCCGCAACGCCTACTTCGTGCGGTTCCGCCCGCTCAGACGGCCGCCGCCCGTGCGCCCGGCACCGGCACGGCCGGCAGTCGCAGCCCGACCGGCTCCACCTGAACGCCCGGCGCCAGGCGCCTGCTCGACGCCGTTCTCACGGTCGCGGCTCTTGGTGGCGGCCGGCCCGTCGCCGTAGACGGCGTCGACGAGGATCGGCAGGTGGTCCGAGGTGCCGCGGGGGAGCGTCTGCACACTCTCGATCTGCAGGCCGACCGATGTCGCGAAGTCGAAGTGCCCGCGGAACATCTTGTACCTGGTGTACGTGCGCCGGTCGCTGAGCGTCAGGTCGTACCCGGTCTCCTGGACCGTGTTGCTGAGTTTGTTCTGGAAGATCGGGTAGTTGTAGTCGCCGACCATCAGCGTCGGGACGTCGCCCATCGCGTGCAGTTGCTCGTGCGCCGCCTTGATCTGGTTGCGGCGCAGCGAGTTCAGCGCCGTCAAGGGGGCCGCGTGGAATGAGGCGACGATGAGGTCGCGTCCGGCGACCGTGTCCGTCAGTCGGGTGCCGATCAGCCGCTCGTGCGCGGGCGCGAGGACCATGTCGTGCAGGGACTTCTTGAGCGCGAACGTCTGCGTCGCGGTCGCCGTGAACCGGTCGCGACGGTAGTAGACCGCGAGTCCGAGTCGGTTGCGCCTGGTGGCGTCGGCGAGGTGGAGGAGCCCGACCTCCGCCGGGAGGATCGTCGTGTCGGCCTCTTGCAGGCAGAGCACGTCCGGATCGAATTTCTGGGTCAGTTCGAGGAGTTCGCCGCTGGCGCGGTTCTTGCGGAGGTTGTAGCTGATGACTTTCATCGCAGCCCTCACATTCTGTTCCGGCGCCCTATCCTACGGACTGAGACCGCGAAATGGATATCAGTTCAGCGCAGTGGTCAGCCGCCGTTCAGACTGGCGATGGATCGATGGCCGGCCGTTCATCCGGCGAGCGATGCTGCGATCACGCAGGCGCCCGGTCACCCCTCGGCGGAGGACACCACCGTGAGCCGCTGCGTCGCCCGTGTGAGCGCGACGTACTGCAATGACAGCGCGGTCCGCCCAGATCCCCCGAGCGACTCGGGTTCGACGAGCACAACCGTGTCGAATTCGAGCCCCTTGCTCTCCCTGGCGGTGCCGACCCACAGTCGTGAGCCCGTCGCATCGGCGATCCCTGCTGCCGCGAGCGCCTGGTCGACGGACAGTTCCAGCCGCTCCAGCATCGGTCGGGGTGCGATGAGTCCGACGATGCCGGCGTGCTCGGTGAGCTTGCGTGCGACGACATCGGCCGCCGTCTGCACCACGGCTTCCGCCGCGACGTGCAACAGCTCAGGTTCCTCGTCTCCGCGGCGGATCGACACGGGTTCCGGGGAGCCGGGGTCGAGCTCACGCCTGACGGGATCGGCGAGGTCCATGATCTGTTCCGGCGTGCGGTAGTTCACGGTCAGCACGGTCTCGGTCCAGCGGGGGACCTGCTCGCCGAGCAGTTCCGTCCAGCTGGTGCGGGCGGCCGTCGTGCTGTTCTGGTTGATGTCGCCGACGAGCGTCATCGAGCGGCTGGGGCAGCGTCGCACGATCGAGCGCAGCATCATGGGCGTGAGCTCCTGCGCCTCGTCCACGATCACGTGGCCGTAGACCCAGGTGCGGTCCGATGCCGCGCGCTCGGCGGGGCTGCGGTCGTCCTCGACCTGGTGGCGTTCCGCGAGGGACTGCGCCGACTGGAGGAAGTCGTCGCCCGAGAGTTCGTCGTCGGTGCTGAAGTCGCCGAGCATTTCGAGGACGCCGCGTGCGTATTCGAGGTCGTGGCGGCGTTCGTAGGCTTCGCGCTGCTGGCGGAGCAATGCGGGGCGCGGGTCCTCACCGAGGAGCTCTGCCGCTTCGTCCACGAGCGGGATGTCGCCCGGCGTGAGCTGGGATTCCGGATCGCGGAGGAGGAGCGCACGTTCCTCTGGCGTGTGGTCGATGGCAGCGGTCTCCAGCAGCTCCGGCGATGCGAGGAGTTCCCGGACGATGTCGGCCGGCTCGATGATGGGCCACAGCGAGTCGAGCAGCGCCTCGATCTCCGGCTCCTCCAGGAGTTCGACGCGGCGTTCGTCCGCGTCCTCTCCCGTGCGCGGTTCGAACCCGTCGCGTTTGCCTTCGAGCGTGATGATGTGGGTGAGGAACGCGCGCTCGAACCGGAGACGCGCCTCGTTGTGCGGTGTGCGGGACTTGCGGATCGCGTTGCGCATCCGGCGGAGGGCCCCCGGGAGGATGCGGAGGGCTCCGTCACCGGCGATCTGCAGGGTGATCGGGGTCTCCACCGGCGCCTGCTTGGTGAGGATCGCCCGGTCGATGACGTCCGTCATCCGCAGTTCGCCCTTGAGCTCGGCGACGTCGAGCGCCTCATCGCCAACACCTTCCAGGCCCGGCACGATCGTCGCCGGCGTCATCAGGACGACGCTCGTCTCGCCGAGCGAGGGGAGGACACGGGAGATGTAGTCGAGGAACGTCGTGTTCGGGCCGACGAGCAGGACGACGCTGCGCATGAGCCGTTCGCGGTGTTCGTACAGCAGGTACGCGGCGCGGTGCAGGGCGACGGCCGTCTTGCCAGTGCCCGGGCCGCCCTGCACGAGGAGCGTGCCAGGCAGGGGTGCGCGGATGATCGTGTCCTGCTCGGCCTGGATCGTGTCGACGATGTCGGTCATGTGTTTCGTGCGTGCCCGGCCGAGCGCGGCGAGCAGCGCACCGGAATCGCCGATGCCGGACTCCTCGTCGCCGTCGAGCAGCTCGGCATCGAGGATCTCGTCGTGCACCTCGGTGACGACACGGTTGGCGGTGCTGATGCGGCGGCGGATACGCAGCCCCTCCGGCCGCAACGGCGTCGCCGTGTAGAAGGGACGCGATGCCGGTGCACGCCAGTCGAGGAGGAGCTGGTCGCCGTTCTCCGGGTCGCGGAGGCCGATGCGGCCGATGTGGTGCTGCTCGCCGGTCTCGCGGTCGAGTCGGCCGAAGAGGAGACCGTACCCCGAGGAACGCAGCTCCACCATGCGCTGACGGTGGTGCGCGACGAGTGCGTCGCGTTCCGAGAACGAGGCCGCATCGTCGTCGTCGCCGATCCCGAACGACTTCAGGGCTTCCTCTGAACGGCGTTCCTCGATGGCTGACTGGTCCCTGATCAGCTCGTGGAGCCGGTCGAGGTGGAGCTGTTCCTGGGCGATCGCATCGTTCGGCACCGGATTCCTCATCCCTTTCGGCGGGTTCCGGACGGCCGCCGGAGTGCCACCCACCGGAGAACTACGGTAGTCGCTTCCGATGGGAGTCGATGCACCCGGCGTCACGCAGGGGCGAGTGTGACGTGGGGTGGGGATGGTGTGGTGGGGATGCTGTGTCGGGGCTGCGATCGCGATGGCGGCTCACGCGGGCGGCTGCACGCGGTCGGCTCACGCTGGCTAGGCTGATTGTGCGAGATCCGGCCGGGTGTCGCGACCGGCCAGGAGGACGTTTCGATGAGCAACGCGGATCAGCAGTACGACCCGGCGGGCGCGTCGTCGCCTGAGCAGGTGCGGCCGTATCCGCAGCAGCCCTCGTCGTCCGCCGGATTTGTGCAGCCGCCCGCGTACCCGGGGCAGCCCGGCTACGCCGCGCAGGGCGGTTACCCGGCGCAGCCTGGATATCCGGGACAGCCTGGATATCCGGGACAGGGTGGATATCCGGGACAGGCTGGATACTCAGCCCAGCCCGGTTACCCCGCGCAGCCCGGCTACTCGTACCAGCCGTACCAGCCGTACCCCGTGTATATCGCGCCGCCGGCGCCGAAGGGGCTCAGCCTGACGAGCATGATCTTCGGGCTGGTGTCGATCCTGTTCGGGTTCACGTTCCTGCTGCCGCTCGCTGGCCTCGTCCTCGGCATCCTCGGTGTGAAGCGTGAGCCGGCCGGTCGTGGACTGGCGATCACGGGCATCGTCCTGAACGGACTGTTCATCGTCGGGTGGGGGCTGCTCGTCGCGGTGTGGATCGTCGCGGCCGGAGCGCTGTGGTCGACCGGGATTTCGTACGGCACCTCCTCCTATTCCTGATCGGGTCAGGCTCGTTCCTGCCGTTCTCGGACTGTTTCCGAACCGTTTCCCGACGGCAGTCGTCGAAGGGGATTCGACGGCGTGATCCGCCGCTAGCGTTGGAGGATGCGTCTCAACTGGCTGCTGCTCGGCGGCGCCATCCTGCTCGAAGTCCTCGCGACGCTCTCCCTCCGCGCCACCGGCGGATTCAGCCATCCGTTCTGGTACATCGTTGTGGTCATCGGGTATCTGGGCGCGTTCTGGGCGCTGTCCGTGATCCTCGCGCGGGGGATGCCGCTCGGCGTCGCCTACGGGGTGTGGTCTGCGTGTGGCATCGCGCTCGTGGCGGTGTTGGGGGCGATCGTGTTCGGCGATGCGCTCAGCTGGGTCAGCGGGAGCGGCATCGTGTTGATCATCGGCGGGGTGCTGATGCTGGAGTTCGGTTCGCAGCGTGCCCAGAACCGCCGTCGCGCGGCGGCGCTCGATGCTGAGTCGACCAGCGGCGACTCAGGAGTGACCGCATGACCTGGCTGCTGCTCGCTGGGGCGATCGTGACTGAAGTCGCCGCGACCCTGTCGCTCAGTGCGTCGAAGGGCTTCACGCGCAAGCGGTGGATCGCGCCAGTGGTGATCGGTTATCTCACGGCGTTCAGCCTGCTCGCGGTGGTGCTCGCTGAGGGTATGCCGGTGGGTGTCGCGTACGGTGTGTGGGCCGCGTGCGGCGTCGCGCTGACCGCGATCCTCAGTCGGGTGTTGTTCAAGGAACCGCTGACCTGGGTGATGTCGGTCGGCATCGTCCTGATCGTCGGAGGCGTGCTGCTCGTCGAGTTCGGTGCGGCCCACTAGCCCGCCCGCCCGGTCCCTGAGCCTGTCGAAACCCGGTCCCTGAGCTTGTCGAAGGGCCCCGCCCCGGTCCCTGAGCGTGTCAACGCCCGGTCCCTGAGCCTGTCGAAGGGCCACACACCACAACGGCCCCGACACATCATGTGTCGGGGCCGTCGGCGCTGCCATCCGGCAGCAGGTGCTGTGACTACGCGCGTCGTGCCGGGGCGCCGGTGGAGCGGCGGCTGGACGATGACGCGGTGCGGGACTGGTTGCGTCCGGACTCGCCGCGCGGGCTGAGCCCGAAGCGGTAGGTGAGCTTCGCGGTCGTGTGCTGGCGGGTCGCCTGGGCGCTCGTCTGCGTCGACGTTGCGAAGTCGGGTCGTGTGCTGGTCGTTGAGAATCGCTGGGATTCGGTGGTCTGTGTGGACATGGTGGTACTCGTTTCAGATGTCTATGGATCATGGATGAGCCGCATCGAGGCTGCGCTTCTGGAGTAGGTGCGCGGAGCATGACTGCGAACGGTGCTCGTGGGGAAGGAGCGGAACGTTCGGTCCTGGTGCTGCGCGCTGAGAGCGGCTGCTACTACGGGACTCGAATATGAGCCTAGCACCGGCCCCTGGGAGTCGGCTGGGTGGCGCGAACGTCGATCAGTCGGCGAACGGCGCGGGATGCGGGCCGGTGTCGTACCGCGCGAGGGCGTCGGCGTCCTGAGCGATGCGGGATGCCCGCCGGGCGATGTCGAGCGCCTCGACCGGGTCGTCGGTCGATGCTGCTGTCGCGAGTTCCAGCTGACGGGTCGCCTCTGCGAGCCGCGTGCGGGCATCGGCCCCGACCCTGGACCGGTTCGCGGCGATGTAGTCGCCGGCGACGCGGAGGTGGCTCTGCGCGGTGAAGAGGGCGCCGGACAGGGCCTCCGTCGCGTTGGCGAGGCGCTGCTGGGCGCTCCTGGCGGTCGCGAGTGCCGCATCGAGTTCCGTGTTCGCGGTGCGGAGCCGGTCCAGCTGGGCGACGGGGTCCGGCAGGGTGCTGGGCTGAGCGGCTGCACCCGTGGCCGAACCGATCGAGGACGCGCTGCTGTCGATCGCGCGCATCCCCGTCTCAGCGACCGTCCGGCCGACCTGCTCGATCGTCCGCGCGATGATCGTGACGGTCTCCGGGCGCAGCGCGGTGTCGCGCAGGATCGCGGCGTCGGCGAGGGCCCGTCTGGTCTGCTCGCGGAGCGGTTCGACCTGCGCGGCCGCCGCGGTGATCCCGGCGAGTGAGCGGTCGACGGCGTCGAGCCTGGCGGTCGCCTGCTGGAGGGCGCGCCCGGCGCGATCGAGCGGGTCGGCTGTCGGCAGATTGGCTGCGACGCGCTCTGTGGCGCGATCGAGGTCAGCTGCCGCGGCATCGGCGGACTCCTGGGCCTGGCGGCGGACGGCGCCGGCATCGGCCAACGCGGTGGCGGCGATGCTCGACGCGAGGTTCGCGAGGGTCAGCCCGGTGGCGGTCAGCCGGCTGCGGGCATCGTCGAGTCTGGTGCGGAGCTCGGTGACGCGCTCGGGGGCGGATCGCTCGACGCCCCGTCGGTCGGTGAGCGCCCGCAAGTGCTCGGCGAGGGTCTTCTCGACCTCTCCGCAGATGTGTGTGATCCGTTCGTTCCACTGCCGACGCTGGATCTCGGTGTCCGGGATCTCGTCCTCGAGCGCCTGACGCAGGCGGAACGCCTCCTGGAGCGATGCGCGCGCGGTCTGGACGGCCTCGCCGTACCCGCGTGCGACATCGCGACCGAACTCGGCCTCCGCGAAGTCGACCTCGTCGGCCGCTTCACGGATGAGGTCATCGGTGCGGACGAGGGCGATGCCGGCACGGCGATGCAAGTCGTCGATCGACGCGCCGGAGGTGCGCTGGGCCTTGCGTCGGCCGCGCAGGACGGACACGACGAGCCACACCAGGACCGCCGCGCCACCGAACACGACGAACGACGGAAGCCACCAGAGGCCGTTCACCGGGTCGCCCCGATCGCGTCGTCGGACGTTCCTCCACAGGGCAGCTCAGCCATGCGGTCCAGTGTACGAACTGTGGAAGGTGCCCACCTGGGAGCCCGCCGGGCGTAGCCTGAAGCAATGACCCGTCAACAACGTCTCGTCCTGATGATCGCCATCCTCGCGTCGTTCGTTGCGTTCCTCGACGGCTCGGTCGTCAACGTCGCCCTCCCGGCCATCACACGGGACCTCGGCGGCGGGCTCGCGGTGCAGCAGTGGGTGGTCGACGCCTACCTCATCACGCTCGGGGCGCTCATCCTCCTGGCCGGGTCGCTCTCCGACGCGTTCGGGCGCATCCGGATCCTCAGGATCGGCCTCATCGGATTCGGTGTGACCTCGCTCCTGTGCGCGTTCGCACCGACGGCAGAGGTGCTCATCGTCGCCCGACTGTTGCAGGGCGGTTCTGCCGCGCTGCTGGTCCCGAGCTCCCTGGCGCTCATCATCTCCTGCTTCAGCGGGGTGGGGCAGTCGAAGGCGATCGGCACCTGGACGGCGTGGACGGGCACGGCCATGATCGCCGGTCCGTTGCTCGGCGGGGTGCTCGTCGACACGCTCTCGTGGCGGCTCATCTTCGGGATCAACGTCATCCCCATCGTGATCACGGTGTGGCTCATGAGTCGCATCGAGCCGGTGCCGGAGCGTGAGGACCGGCCGAAGATCGACGCACTCGGAGCCGTGCTCGGCGCGGTCGGTCTCGGCGGCCCCGTGTTCGCGCTCATCGAGCAGGAGCGGTATGGCTGGGGCAGCCCGGTGACGCTCGTGCCGCTCATCGTCGGTGTGGTGTCGTTCGCCGCGTTCATCTGGTGGGAGGGGCATCACAAGCAGCCCATGCTGCCGCTGTCCCTGTTCCGGGTTCGCAACTTCGGGTTCGGCAACATCGCCACGGCGTTCATCTACGGCGCGTTGTCGCTCGGGTTCTTCGCGATCGCCGTGTTCGTGCAGCAGACCGCCGGATTCTCGGCGACGGCGGCCGGCATCGCCACGCTGCCGCCCACGCTCGTGATGCTGGCGTTGTCGTCGTGGTTCGGCAAGCTCGCGGGCGTGCACGGACCGCGGCTGTTCATGACGTTCGGGCCGATCGTGGCCGGCGCAGGGTTCCTGTTCATGGCGACGGCGCAGTCGGACGTGAACTACTGGACGCAGCTGCTGCCGGGCATCCTGCTCGTCGGCATCGGTCTGTCCGCAACGGTCGCGCCGCTCACGAGTGGGATCCTCGGCTCGATCGATCCGGCGCAGGCCGGCATCGGGTCTGCCACCAATAATGCGGTGTCCAGGGTGGCCGGGCTCGTGTCGATCGCGTTCGTCGGTGTCATCACGGGTGGTTCGCTCGACGTCGGCGGGTTCGGGCGGGTCGTCACAACGACGGCCGTCCTGATGTTCGTCGGCGGCATCGTGTCGTTCATCGGCATCCGCAACCCCCGCGCGCAGACGGCTTCCGTCGCCACGTCCCCCACCGGCCCCTGACGTCCCCCGCCGGCCCCCTGACTTCGTCCGCCGCCCCCTGAGTTCGTCCGCCGGTCCCTGAGCTTGTCGAAGGGTCCGCTCCCGCCGGTCCCTGAGCTTGTCGAAGGGCCCGTCCTCGTCTCCGCTCCCGCCGGTCCCTGAGCCTGTCGAAGGGCCCACCCCACGCTCATTCCACCGAATCCGCCACCTGTTCAATAGACTCTGCCGTGTACCCGGCCGACCCCGGGTCGAAGGAGCATCATGTCCACGTTGTCCGCGCTCGCCGCGTTGCCCGCGTTCGCAACCGACATCACCGATGACGCGTCGTTCACCCAGTTGCAGGGTGTCGGCGGTGTTGGTGGGTTCATCATCTATGTGATCACCGTCATCGCGCTGTGGAGCGTCTTCTCGAAGGCCGGTCGTCTGGGGATCTTGGCGATCATCCCGATCGTGAACCTGTTCATCCTGATCCGGATCGCTGGTCGCACCGGCTGGTTGATCCTGTTGTATCTGATCCCCATCGTGAACATCGTGGTGGCGATCGTGATCGCGTTCGACATCGGGCGGAAGTTCGGTAAGGGCGGGGTGTTCTCGTTCTTCCTGCTGTTCCTGTTCCCCTTCATCGGCTACTTCATCATCGGTTTCGGGCAGGCACGTTACAACCAGAACGCCTGATCGGCTACCGATCTGTCGTCCTCTCTCAGCCATAACTCCTTCAATTTGGCAGTCCTGATCTGATTCGACCCCGGAATTCCGGGGTTCCGCAGATCTGGCCGTCCAAATTGAAGGAGTTATGCTCGATGGCTCGGTGATGCGGGCCGCGCGGGGGATGGGGCCAGGGCGGGACGGGGACGAGAACCGGGACGGGGACGAGAACCGGGACGGGGACGAGAACCGGGACGGGGACCAAGGCGGACCGGGACAAGAACCTGGACAGCGACAGGGCCGGGACAAGAACCCTGACGGGTCAGTCGGTCGCGGCGGCGATGACGGAGTGCAGCATCTCGCGCATTCGCGTGAGCTCATCGGCCGACATCCCGAGCTCGGACATCACCCGGGGCGGGATCTCCTCGGCCTGCTCGCGGAGCGCCGCGCCCTCGGCGGTGAGGGTGATTTCGAGGAGGCGTTCATCGACAGAGCTGCGCACGCGCTTGACGAGCCCGGCGGCTTCAAGCCGCTTGAGCAACGGTGACAGGGTTGCGGGTTCGAGTTGGAGCGCCTCGCCGAGACCCTTGACCGAGCGCGGGCTCTCCTCCCACAGCGCGAGCATCACGAGGTACTGCGGGTGGGTCAGGCCGAGCGGCTCCAGGATGGGCCGATACAGTGCGATCACACTGCGCGACGCGACCGCGAGCGCGAAGCACACCTGGTTCTCGAGCTTCAGAAGATCGATGTCTGTGGACGTCATGGTTCCATCGTACCCAAATGCTTAGTACACTAACTATTATGAGTGAGCGCAAAACGTTCCGACAGTCAGTCCGCGAGGCGGGTGGCTTCTACAACTGGGCCAACGCCAAGATGCTGCCGTACATCGGACCGCCGCCGCTCGGACCATACGGCGAGGAGCCTCTGCCGCCGACGTCCGGCGCGAGTTGTCCGCTGTGCGGCCACCCCATGTCCGAGCACGAGATCGATCGCACCGGCCCGCGCACGCAGCTGCACTGCCCTGTCGAGAACCCCGAACCGGCACCCGACGCTGCCTGACCCGGCGCCGGCCGTCGGCCTTCCCTGCCGCGCTCGCCCATCCTCCGTTTTCAGGATGATGGCGCGAGGCGTGCCGCGGGAGTAGGTTCATCGACATGGAGCATCCGCTCGTGCACGAACCGGGCGATCCGTTCGTCGAACGGGTCCGCGGGATATGCCTGCGCTACCCGGAGGCGACGGAGGTGCTGTCGCACGGACGGCCCGTGTTCAAGGCGGGAGCATCGGGTCGGGTGTTCGCCCTCGTCGGCTCGATTATGGACGTGCCGCACAGCATCACATTCACACCCGACCCGCTCGAACGACAGACGTGGGTCGAGGATCCGCGCGTCTGGTCCCCGCCGTACGACGGGCCCTCCGGCAAGCTCGCGTTCGACGCCGGGGTGGGAGACGACGACGTCGATTCCGCCGACTGGACGCTCATCGCCGAACTCATCGACACCTCGTTCCGGCAGGTCGCCCTCCGCCGCCAGCTCAGAGCGCTGGAGTCCCTCGACCTCCCCTGAAGCCCGCGAACTGTCACTCGTGGTCGTTCTGACGACCTGAAACCAGCCGCAACTGCCAGCTCGCGAGCTGGCAGTGGTGGCTGGATTGGACGGCTGAGAACCGCCACGAGTGACAGTTCGCGGGCTGAGCCGGGGAGGGCGGTCTACTTGACTGCCGTGCCGATCTGCCAGATGTAGGGGGGCGGGGTGCCGTTGATCGACCAGTCGCCGACGATGCGCGCTTTGTAGATCACGGGATTGTGCGATGCGACGACGCGCGCGTTCCGCCAGTGCCGATCGAGGTCCTTCGAACGACTCACGGCCGATGCCCCGAGCGTGTTGAACAGGACCGTCGCCGCACGCGGCACGAGCTCGGACAGCAACACCTGCGCCTGAGCAGAACGGATCTCCGCCTCGACGTTCGCGGCGAGGTCGGCGGCTGAGTCCCGCTCAACCGAGGGGGCGAGCGCGAGTGCGGCAGCAGCATCGACCGCCGCAGCGACGCCGAGGACCGTCTGCCTCGCGACGAATGCGATCGACGAGATCTCGCCGACGACCGCCTGGATCTGCCCGTCATCCTTCGCGAGCGGCGCGAGACCGTGACTGTAGACGCGGGTCCGTTCGCGGATCTGCTGGCCGGCGTCGCGTTCGACAGCCGATGCGATGCCCGCGAGCACCGACACGAGCGTCAGCTGGTAGAGGGCCGTCTGGTAGCGGAACCGGTCGTCGAAGGCGCGCAGTTCCACCCGCTCGACCTCCGCGTTCTCGAAGATCAGCGTCCCGGTGCCCGTCAGCTGCTGGCCGAACCCGTCCCAGTCGTCGAGGATCGTCACACCCGGCTGGTCGGCGCGGACGAGGACGGTCGCGTCAACGGGCGGTTGGCCGTCGATCTCGGCGCGTGCCGTGGCATCGATCCAGTCGCCGTAGATGCTGCCGGTCGTGTAGAACTTGCGGCCGTTGATGACGAGGCGTTCCGGGTCGACGTCGCCGGAGGGTGTCGTTGCGTTGGAGACGACGGTGCCGGAGACGCCGATCGCTCCCGCGCCGATCTCGCTCCAGGCGTTGCCGACGAGCTCGCCGTCGACGAATCGCTGCAGCCACCGGTCGCGCGATGCGCTCGCCGGGGCGACGAGCTGGTCCTCGACGAACGCGATGTGCCCGCGGAAGATCTGCGGGAGGTTCGCATCGGCTGCCGCGAGCTCGATGAGGAGCTCGGCGAGCTGCACGATGCTGAGGCCTGCGCCGCCGAGTTCCACCGGGATGCGCAGGGCGCCGAAGCCGGCCGCGGCGAGGGCGCGGACCTCGTCGTGGGGGAGGCGATGCTCCTGCTCGCGTTCGACCGCAGACGCCGCGATGTCCGCGAACACCGGGAGGAGGCGGTCGCGGGCGGTGGAGAAGAGGTCTGCCGGCCCGGTCGCTGAGGTTGAGGGTCCGGTCACCGAGCTTGAGGGTCCGGTCACTGAGCTTGTCGAAGTGTCGGGGTGGTGCCCTTCGACAGGCTCAGGGACCGGCGTGTGAGGCTCAGGGACCGCGGTTTTGCGCTGAGGGACCGGCGTGTGAGGCTCGGGGACCGCGGTGCGCTCAGGGACCGGCGCGGCGGCCGGGGTCGTCGTTGTGGTGTCCGTCATCGTCTCTGCCCGGATCACGTGTAGAGGGAGATCGGCTGGAACTCGCCGTTCAAGTGATGGGCGCCGACCTCGAGCTTCTTGAAGTCGACCGGGTCGTGGAGGGAGTGCGTGCGCACATTCCGCCAGTACAGGTCGAGGCCGACGCTCGCTTTCGCGGAGCTGGAACCGGTCACCTCGAAGATGCGGTTGGCCACGTCGATGCCGAGCTCGTTGGAGACGACCTTGAGCTTCGCGACGTCGATCGCCAGTGCACCGCGGTCTTCCGGGGTGACGTCGGCGCCCTTCGCCACAACGGCGTCGAAGCGAGCCCCGACACGGTCTGCGAGGGCTTCGACAGCGGCGATGTTCGCAACGAATTCGCCGACGACGCGCTGCACGAACGGGTCGTCGCGGTACGTCTCCGCGCTGCTCAGGAACCACGCGTTCTTGCGGGCGCGCACCAGTTCGGTGCCCTGGGCGAGCGCCCCCTCGGCGATGCCGAGGTACAGGTTGCCGAATGCCAGCTGGATGCCGGGGGTGATGAGCGAGGAGAACGGCTCCTCGGTGCCGACGCCGAGGACATCCGCCTCGTCCACGCGCACGCCCTCGAAACGGACCGATCCGCTCGCGGACAGCCGCTGACCGAGTGCGTCCCAGTCGCCCAGGTAGTTGATGCCGGCGCGGTCGTGGTCGAGCGCGACGAACAGGAACCGGCCGTCGAGTTCTCCACCGTTGACCACGGCGTTCACCAGCACGATGTCGCCGGCCGAAGCCCCGGTCGAGAACCGCTTGAGACCGGTCAGGCGGTAGCCGTCGTCCTCCGGCACGAGTTCGAGGTTCGGGTCGGTCGGGTTGACCGAGTCGCCCCACACCCAACGGCCGGCGACGGTCTTGCGGTACCAGTCGGCCTGCTTCGCCGGCTCGGTCGCGAAGGCGATGTTGCTCGAGTTGATGTAGTGGTAGGCGAGCACCTGGGCAACCGATGCGTCGGCTCGCGACAGGATGCGGACGACGCGGAACGCCGTCTCCCAGTGCGCGCCGCCGCCGCCGAACTCCGCCGGGTGGAGGAGATCGACGAGGCCGGCGTCGCGCAGGAGGTCGAGTTCCGTGGTCGGGTCGAGGTTCGCGTGGTCGCGTTCGAGGGCGTCGGCGGCGAGCTTCGCTGCGACCTCCACCGCGATGGCGTCCCAGCGCGCGAGCTCCGCCGCGTCGGCCTGGCCGTGCCAGTACGAGCGGGCGAGGGCGGTGTCGGCGGGCGCGGGCGCGGTCGTTGCGCTTGTCGACGTGGGCCCTTCGACAGGCTCAGGGACCGAGGTGGTGGCGGTGTCGGTGGTGCTCATCATGCTCCTTCGAGTGCGGGCGCCGGCGCGGCGTCTGCGGCCTCGCCGAACAGGGACGGTGCGGTGCCATCGGCAGCGCTGGGCTTGCCGACGTACGCCCCGCGGTACTGGTGGGCCGGGTGCCACTCGGGCACAACGGGGGATCCGGTGCCGTTCAGACGACCACGCAGGGTGCCCTCCGGATACTCGTCCCAGGCGCGGCCGCGGCGGCGCAGTTCCGGGACGACGAGTTCGACGAAGTCCTCGAACGTGGCCGGGGTGATGACGTACGCGAAGTTGAACCCGTCGATGCCGCCGACCTCGACCCAGCGCTCCAACTCGTCGGCGACGGTCGTCGGGCTGCCGACGATGACCGGGCCGATACCGCCGATGCCGACGTAGTGCGCGATGTCGCGCGGCGTCCACTCCCGGTCCGGGTCCGCGAGGGTGAAGATCGACAGCGCCGAGCGTGCGGCATCGGTGTCGACGTACTTGAGCGGCTCATCCGGGTCGAACTGCGAGAGGTCGAGGCCCGACCATCCGCCGTACAGGGCGAGTGCTCCGTCGAGGCTCACGTACTGGCGGTAGTCGTCGTACTTGGCCTGCGCCTCCTCATCGGTCTCGGCCACGATGACGGTCGCGAGGGTGAGGACCTTCACGCTGTCGCGCGGGCGGCCGAGGGCTTCTGCGCGATCGCGGATGTCGTCGGTCACCCGACGGGTGAGCTCGGGGGCGAGCCCGTTGATGAAGATCGCCTCGCCGTGCTTCGCCGCGAATTCGCGTCCGCGGGTCGATGCGCCGGCCTGGAAGATCACCGGCGTGCGCTGCGGGCTCGGCTCCGAGAGGTGGATGCCTGGCACCTGGAAGTGCTCGCCGTCGTGGTTGATGGGGTGCACCTTCGACGGGTCCGTGTAGACGCCGTGTTCACGGTCGATGACGACCGCGTCGTCCTCCCACGAGCCCTCCCACAGCTTGTAGGTGACGTCGAGGAACTCCTCGCCGATGCCGTAGCGGTCGTCGTGCTTGATCTGCGTGCGCAGCCCGAGGTTGCGTGCGGCGGAGTCGAGATAGGAGGTGACGACGTTCCAGCCGACACGGCCCTTCGTGAAGTGATCGAGCGTCGAGAAGCGGCGGGCGAGCGCGTAGGGCAGCTCGTAGGTGGACGCGACGGTGACGCCGAAGCCGAGGTGCTCGGTGGCCTTCGCCATCGCGGAGACCTGCACGACCGGGTCGCCGACGGGGATCTGCGCGGAGTCGGTCAGCGCCGTCGCCGCCGAGTGGCGGTACACGTCGTAGATGCCGACGACATCGGCGATGAACAGGGCGTCGAAGGTGCCTCGCTCCAGCAGCTTGGCCAGATCGATCCAGTAGTCGAGATCGTTGTACCGGTGCGCCTGGTTGTCCGGGTGGCGCCAGAGCCCTGGCGCCTGGTGGGTCACGCAACTCATGTCGAAGGCGTTCAGGATGATGCGTTTGGTCACGGAGCGGTACCACCTGGTGCTTGAGTCGGGCAGGGGACCGGGGGATCCGCCAGACGGCGGCCGCTGCGGGGCGCCGTGTGCACGAACGTAGCATCGGGGTTCTCTCGCGCGCGCGGAGGGTGCAACGCAAGGACATCTACGGTTGCGCTCATGTCGTTTCGTTACGGCCCGGGTGGGCGGTGGGCGCCTCCTGCCCGTACATTCCGAGCATCCCCTTCATGTGCAGCACAGCACCCGCTGCACTCCCTGACGCACCCCATTGCACCCACGCACCCCACCAGGAGTCCCCATGACGAGCAACGCCCCCAAGAGTCGCGCCGCGCGTTCGCGCCGCACACTCCGTTTCACCATCCCGGCCATCGCCGCCGTGTCCGCCGTCGCCCTCGCGGGCTGCGCCACCGGAACCGATGCCGGCGCCAACGCCGACGGCAGCTTCAAGGGTCAGGAGCTTACGGTCCTGATGATCTCCTCGCACGAGGGCGCATCGCAGTGGCTCTCGAGGGAGTTCGAGAAGAAGACCGGCGCGAAGATCAACCCCGTCATCGTCCCCTACGACGAGATCGGCTCGAAGCTGGCCCTCGACCAGCAGTCCGGCGCAGACACGATCGATGTCGCGGCCCCCTGGTACGTGTCGCTCGGCGACCTGGCGTCCGACGGCGCCATCCAGGACCTGACCGACTGGATCAAGTCCGACAAGGACATCGACACCAAGGACTTCATCCCCGCGATCTACGACCCGTACAGCCTCGTCGACGGCAAGCGCTACGGTCTGCCCTTCGACGGCGACACGCACGTGCTCTTCTACAACAAGGACATCCTTGCGCGGAACGGCATCACCGAGCCGCCGAAGACGTGGGACGAGTACCTCGCCGACACGAAGCTCATCACGCAGAACGAGTCCGCGAACGGCGTCTACGGTGCAGCCGTGTTCGGTCAGAAGTCGCCGCTCATCCTCGGTGCAGCGTTCGCGAACCGTCTCGCCGGCTTCGGCGGCGAGTTCCTCGACAAGAACGGCAAGCCCGTCATCAACTCGCCTGAGGCTGTCCAGGCCGCACAGGCGCTCGTCGATGTGAACCCGTACGCCCTCCCGACCCCCGCCGAGACCGATTTCGGCGCCGGCAACAGCGCCTGGTTCGCCGGCAAGGTCGGCTTCATCGAGAACTGGACCGACCTCGGCGTCCGTTCGGAGGACCCGTCGAGCGGTTCCGAAGTGGCCGGCAAGTGGGGCGTGAGCTTCCTGCCGACCGGTGGATCGAACACGACGTCCCGCGCATCGCTCGTCGCCGGCTTCAGCTGGGTCATCGCCGCCAACACGAAGAAGACGGAGCTCGCGAAGGAGTTCATCAAGTGGGCGTCGTCGAGCGAGGTCAACGCCAAGCTCCTCACGGCCACCCCGCCGACCGGTATCGACCCGAACCGCGAGTCCTCGCTCAACGACCCGACGTACGGCAAGGAGTTCCCGGCCATCCAGGAAGCCAACCGTGCGACGCTCAACGGCGCACTCGCATGGCCGACCGGCAAGCACGCGACGGAGCTCGCGCAGATCCTGACCGACGAGCTCGCGAAGCTCCTCGCCGGCCAGGGCGGCACCGCGCAGCAGACGCTCGACACGGTGCAGAAGAAGTGGGAAGCAGTTCTTGGCAAATAGCCTCACCTCGCCGGTGCGCCCAACGGTCGACCCGCGCAGCCCCAGCCCCGGCCCCGGACGCAGCACGCGTCCGAGGCTCGACGGCGGGGCTGCGTCGGGCGGTCGCTGGGCGCATCGCGCGTTCGTCACCCCCGGTGTGCTCGCGCTCATCGTGCTCGGGGTGTATCCGCTCGTGTTCATCGCGCTCGCCGCGTTCAGCGAATCGAGCCTCGGCAAGCCGTTCCAGGACTGGGTCGGCACCGCCAACTTCAGTGAGGCGCTGACGAATGCCGATGTCACGGCGTCGCTCGTCCGCAACGTTCTCTATGCGCTCGCCGTCGGTGTCGCGAGCGTGGTGCTCGGCGTCGCGGTGGCTGTGGCGCTCTTCCGGACGGTGCGCGCTGGGTCGCTCGTCCGCACGCTCCTGCTGCTTCCGCTCATCACGCCGCCGGTCGTCGTCGGCATCCTGTGGAAGCTCATCTTCAACCCGTCCGGCGGGCTGCTGAACACGGTCATCGGCCTGTTCGGGTACTCGGGCGAGCCGGTGTCGATCCTCGCCTCGCCCGTCTTCGCCCTCGGGGGCGTCGCGGTCGCGGACGTGTGGGAGTGGACGCCGCTCATCACCCTGCTCGTGTTCGCAGCGCTCCTCGGGCAGAGCCCGGAGGTGACGGAGGCGGCGAAGCTCGACGGAGCCCACGGGTGGCGGCTCTTCCGCCACATCACGCTCCCCGCGATCGCCGGCACCGTCGCCGCGGCGTTCCTCATCCGCGTGGTGCTCGCGTTCAAGGTCTTCGACCTCATCTACATCATGACGTCCGGTGGTCCGGGCACGTCCACCACGACTCCGTCCTACCTGATCTACCAGGCGGCGCTGCAGCAGTTCGACCTCGGGCGGGCGGCGACGATCACGCTGCTGCTCGCGGTGGTCGTGACCGTGGTGACGCTGCCGATCGTGGCGGTCACGAGGAGGCTCCACAATGACTGATCGCACAGCGCCCCTCGCCCCGGTCCCTGAGCCTGTCGAAGGGTCCACCCCCATCCCCGGTCCCGTCGCTTCGACAAGCTCAGCGACCGGTACTCCGGTCCCTGAGCCTGTCGAAGGGCGCCGCCCCCGCTCCCGCCGCCCCAGCCGCACCCCCGGCGCCGTCGCGTTCCTCGTCGTCGCCCTCGTGTTCACGCTCGTCCCGATCGCCTACCTGATCTCGGTCTCCCTCATGTCACGGGCCGATGTCGCGTCCGGCATCCTTTTCCCGACCAATCCGGTCTGGGGCAACTGGGCTGCGGCCTTCGGGCAGTCGAACCTGCCCCGCGGCATCGTGAACTCGCTCGTGGCCGCGATCTTCGGCGCCGTCCTCACGCTCGCCTTCGCCCTTCCTGCGGCGTGGGCGATGGTGCGGTACCGGTCGGGCGGGAAGACGCTCGCTGGGACGATCCTCAGCCCGTGGCTGCTGCCACCGATCGTCGCCGTGATCCCGATCTTCACGCTCCTGCGCATCCTCGGCCTCAACAACACGCTCGCCGGGCTCACACTCGTGTACGCGTTCGCGAACACCGCGGTGGCCGTGTGGTTGTTGGAGGGGTTCGTGCGGAAGCTGCCGGTGGAGCTCGATGAGGCGGCGCAGCTGGACGGCGCCGGTGCGTTCCGGGTGCTGTTCAGCATCGTGACGCCGTTGCTCACGCCCGGTCTCGTCGCTGTCGGGGTGATCGTTGCGGTGCTCAACTACAACGAGTTCGTGTTGGCGACGTTCCTCACGCAGGGCCCGGATGCGCAGACCGTGCCCGTGGTCCTGTCGCTCATGCTGGGCGAGCGCATCCAGGACTTCGGCAAGATCGCTGCGGCATCGCTCATCGGTGTGATCCCGGTCTTCGCGGCTGCGGCCTTCCTCCAGCGTTGGCTCGTGGCCGGCCTCACCTCCGGCAGCGTCAAGTAGTCGAGCCCACCCCGGCCCAGTCCAGTCCAGCCCAGCCCAGCCCAGCCCAGCCCAGCCCTCCCGCTGAAGCTCGCGAACTGTCAGTCGTGGCGGTTCTGACGCCGCCAGACCAGCCACAACCGACAGCTCGCGAGCTGACAGTTGTGGCTGGTTCGAGGATGGGCAGAGCAGCCAGGACTGCCAGCTCGCGGGATGGGGGTGTTGACTACTTAAGGCTTTAAGTGGTTGAGTTGCGACGGAGCGGACGGTATCCGCGCGGCAGCGTCTCAAGGAGGAGAACGTGAACGAAGAATTGTCCAAGGCCACCTCGCAGCAGGACGGTCAATCACGGCCCCGCGGCATCACCCGCCGAACCGTGCTCGGCGTCGCGGGCGCTGCGGCAGCCGTCGCCATCATCGGTGTCGAACGTCCTACCTTCGCCAGAGCTGACACGCTCGGCACGTGGGACTTCACGATGGGGGTCAATGCGGCAGGCCTGGAATCGACCGGCGACGTGATCCCCGGTCAGGTGAACACGCACTACATCGTCCCGACCCAGAAGCAGTTCGAGCACTACCAGAAGCGCGGTCTGACCCACATCCGCGTTCCGTTCAAGTGGGAGCGACTGCAGCCGGTGCTGCACGGCCCGCTCGACACCGCGTATCTCGGATATCTGCAGGATGTCGCCAACATCGCGGCGACGCTCGGCGTGAAGGTCATGCTCGACAACCACAACTACGGGCGGTTCAACAACATCCCCCTCGGAATGCCCGAGACTCCCGCGAGCGCGCTCGCCGACGTGTGGAGTCGGCTCGCGACGGTCTTCGTCGGTCACGCGGGCGTGTACGGCTACGACCTCATGAACGAGCCGCACGACATGCCCTCGCCATCGGCCTGGCCGACTGCAGCGCAGGCCGCCGTCGACGCCATTCGCCTGGTCGACACGACGACCACGATCTACGTCGAAGGCGACCACTGGTCGTCATCGGCGTCCTGGGCCACGGTCAACGCGACGCTCAACATCATCGACCCGAGCGACGACATCGTCTACTCGGCGCACATGTACTACGACCGCAACTCGTCGGGCGGGTACTTCAACTGGGACACGGAGGTCGCCGCCGGCGACCAGCTCAAGTGGCCGGTCGGGGTCTTGGACGTCGACACCGGCAAGAACCGGCTCGTCGGATTCGTCAACTGGCTGCAGACGAACGGGTTCCGTGGCCACATCGGTGAAACGGGTGCGCCGAACACCAACCCGAACTGGCTGACCGCACTCGATCATGCGCTCGCCTACGCTCAGGCGAGCGGCGTCCCTGTCACGTATTGGTCCGCCGGCGGGTTCTTCCGCGGCTACCCGCTCGGTGTCGAACCGACGGGCGACGTCGACACCGTCCAGATGGCGGTGCTCACGAAGTACTCCGGCGGTGCGCAGCCGACGAACTACCTGCTCACCGGGCCGAACCGCGGCACGTCCGGGACGGCATCGGCCCCGTTCACGGTCGACTACCGCGGACTCATCACCACCGCTGTGACGGTCACCCCGAACGACGGAGGCGCGGGAGGAACGTTCTCGCCGGCATCGATCACCCTCGCACCCGGTTTCAACGGCCTCGGCACCTTCACCTACACGCCGAGCGGCGTAGCGAGCTACGAGATCGCCACGACCAACAGTGCCGGGTTCACCGATCCTGCCCCCGTCGGCTTCTCCACCAGGGCTGACGCCTTCTCCGCCATCCCGGACGCGGCACTGCTCAACGTGCTCGCGGCGACCCGCGTGTTCAGCCCGTTCGCGGGCCAGGGGCTCACTCTCCGTCGGGCGAGCGACGGCGCCGAGCAGTCGTTCCCCTATGCGGCAGGAACGTCCGACGCCCTCGATTCGGCTGCGATCACCGCTTGGGCGGGTGGCAGCACGGTCACGGTGAAAACGATCTTCGACCAGTCGCCTGCGCGTCGAGACGCCGGTCCGGTCGGCGACAAGAACCAGAACGGCCCGACGGGTGGCCCCCTCCCGACGCAGACGAGCGACTATCCGCAACTCGTCCTCAACGGCCTGGCGGGGCAGCCCGTGCTCCGGTTCAACAAGAACCGGATGGATGCGGTCTCGCCGATCGCCGACATCACGGGCTTCACGACGTTCTTCGTGGTGAAGCCGACGAACGTCGCCGGGATGCAGCGACTGCTCAGCTGGGTCCTGACCGACTACGTCAGCATCGGCAACGAGAGCGGTGGATGGGGGATGAGCGCGGAGAGCACGGTCGCCCAGGCGCTCGGCACCGATCCGACGAAGTGGCACATCTACGCGGTCCGGTGGGAGGCGGGCGGCACGCGCACATCGTGGGTCGACGGGAAGCAGATCGCGTCGACGCCTGCGACCAACTCGGTCATCCCGATGGCGCACGACAACCACGTCAACATCGGCTACTTCCGCTGGTACCGGAACGTGCACTTCAGCGGTGACGTCTACGGGCTGTTCCCGTTCAAGGCGGCGTTGAACCCGACGCAGATGTCCTCGATGTGGACGGAACTGTCCGCCCGAACCGGCATCCCCCTGGTGCCCTAGCCGCCGCATCGGCCCGCGAACTGTCAGTTGTGGCTGGTTTGACGCCGTCATTCCAGCCACGACTGCCAGCTCGCGAGCCGGCAGTTGTGGCGGGTCTGGGGTGGCCAGAACAGCCACGACTGACAGTTCGCGGGCAGAGGCGATTGGGAACGGACGAGGAGAGTAGGAAAGACTTGAGTGCTATGACGACCGATGCAGGGACCAGACCGATCACCGCGCCGCCCGCCCCGCCGAGCGACCTGGCGGAGTTCTGGGCGAGACGACTCGGCCGGGCGCACGTGGTCGATGTCCGGCCCAGGATCCTCGCGGACGACATCGTGGGCGACGGCGTACGCCGCCTCCGCATCGAGTACACCTCGACGGACGACGTCACGATCGGCGCCTGGATCACCCTGCCGGAGGACGGCGTCGTGGACCGCGGCATCGTCCGCATCCACGGCTACGGAGGTACGGCAGAGACTGACGTCATCCACCCGGACCTCCCGCGCACCGCCGTCATCTGGCCCTGCGCCCGCGGACTCGGCGAGCTGAGCCTGTCCACGGAGTATCCCGCTGCGGCCCCAGAGCACGTGCTGCACGGCATCGGATCGACGGAGACCTACATCCACGGCGGCTGCGTCGAAGACGTGTGGTGCGGCATCGACGCCCTCGTGGAAATCGCGCCGGGCGCGGCGCGTTGGATCGGCCTGATCGGCGGCAGCTTCGGCGGCGGCATCGGGATCATGGCGACGGCGTGGGACCCGCGAATCCGTCGTGCGGTCGTTGACGTCCCGAGCTTCGGCGACCACCCGGTCCGGGTGACGATCCCGTGCGAGGGCAGCGGGGAGGCCGTGCGACAACGCTGGCTCGAGGACCAGGGGGTGCTCGACGTGCTCGCCTACTTCGACGCCGCGAGCTGTGCCCGCTTCGTGGACGTGCCCGTGCTCATCGCCCCCGCCCTGCACGATCCGTTCGTGCCGCCTGCCGGCCAGTGGTCGATCGCCGATGCGCTCCCGGACTCCAAACAGATCTTCACGTTGACCGGGGGCCACGTCGCCTACCCGGAGGAAGCCGCGGAGCACGCAGCCCTCGCCCGTGCGACGGTGGAATTCCTCTCGCCGGAGGAGTCCGAACCCGAACACACCCTGTCCGACGGGGTGTCCCAGTAAGCTGACGCGGTGGACAAGAAGGATGCTTCACCTCGGGTTCGGCCAGCGGCGGCACGGAAGGCCGGTGGATCGGAGCGCCTGAACATCGCGGACATCGCGGCGTTGGCGAACGTGTCGACGAGCGCCGTCTCGTACGCGCTCAACGGCCGCGAGGGTGTCGGCGACGAGACCCGCAAACGCATCCTCGACATCGCCGCTGCCGCGAACTGGCGGCCGAACAGCGCGGCCAGGTCGCTCATCATGGCGCGGTCCTCCGCCGTCGGCATCGTGAACCAGTACGACCCGGAGAAGCCTGCGCTGTCCGCGGAGTTCACCGGTCGTTTCCTCGTCGGCCTGCAGGATTCGCTGCGCCGCGAGGACGTGCTGCTCGTGATGCACATGGTCGACGACGTCGATGCCGCGTGCGGCGTCTACCAGCGCTGGCTGGGGGAGCGACGGGTGGACGGCGTCCTCATGCTCAACCCGTTGCTGGACGACCCGCGGATCGCCGAGCTCGAACGGCTCGGTCTGCCGGCGGTCGTCGTCGGCGACGCGAGGCGACGCTCCTCGCTGTCCTCGGTCTGGACGGACGATGCTGCGGCCACGGAGCTGGCCATCGACCACCTCGCGGGGCTCGGGCACCGTTCCATCCTGCGCATCGGCGGCGACCCGCTGTTCCTGCACGTCGACATCCGACGCAGGGCCTTCGCGAAGGTGATGAAGGAGCGTGGGCTCGAGTACGACGAGCGGTTCGCGGCGGGTTCCGTGCCGGTCGACGAGGTCGTCGCCGTCCTGCTCGATCCGGACCATTCGGCAACGGCGCTCGTCATCGAGGACTCGGCCGAGGCGGTGCGCATCGTCTCGGCGCTTATGGAGCACGGCGTGCGGGTCCCTGAGGACGTGTCCGTGGTGGCGTGGGACGACGAATCGGAGACGACGCTCGTGCGTCCGCCGCTCACGGTCCTGCGCCGTGACATCGAGGAGTACGGCCGGCTGTCGGCCCGTGCGCTGCTGGATGCGATCGAGTCCGGTGAGAAGAAGCATGTGCGCGGATCGCGGACGGAGCTCGTGGTGCGGGGGAGCACCGCGGCCCCCTCTCGGTGATCGCTCGGGGGCCGGTAACGGATTCAGACGCATTCGCTTTTCATCGCTTGACAACTTAATGCCTTAAGTGATTGGGTAGCCCCATCGTCTTCCACCTCAACGATGAGAAAGGTACCCCGTGCATTCACCCGACGAAACAGCAACCGGAGCAGCCTCGGCGTCAGGCGCCGCGTTCGGCGCCATCACCTCCATGTCGAACAGCGTGCTGTCCAGACGGTCGGTGATCCGCGGCGGCGTAGCAGGCGCTGCGCTCATCGGCCTCGGCGGCCTCCTCGCAGCCTGCTCCCCGCGGGGAGGCGCATCCACCGCAGCCGGCGGCGCAGCCAAGCTGACCCACTGGGACTGGTGGGTCTCCCAGGAGCCGTGGATCAAGAACGAGATCGCGCTCTTCCAGAAGGCCAACGCCGGCGTCACCATCACGAGGACGCTCAACCAGTTCGACCAGTACGCGAACCTCATCGCACTCGCCCAGCGCAGCCACACCCTGCCGGACACGTACATGCTGCCCTACGTCCCCAGCCTCCCGGACCAGGTCGCCGGCGACTGGCTCACCCCGCTCAACTCCTACATCGACGACGCATGGATCAAGTCCTTCCCGAAGTACTCCTTCGTGGAGGGCGTCAACGTGTTCGACGGCAAGGTCTACACAGCCCCAGTCACCGCAACGGCACCCGGCTTCCAGCTCTACATCAACAACAAGATCTTCAAGGACGCCGGCCTCGTCGACGGCAGCGGCGACGTCCTCATCCCGAGCACCTGGGACGACGTCACCAAGTACGCGGAAGCGATCAGCAAGAAGGGCAACGGCAGCGTCTACGGCCTCGGCCTCGGCAGCAACGGCGGCGCCATCTTCAACGCGTGGGTCAACACCTTCCTCCTCGGCGCAGGCAGCCCCGGCGGCTACAACCTGCCCGACTACCGCACAGGCGAATTCACCTACGGGACCGACAGCAACTACGCGGACTTCATCTCCCTCCTGGTCGACTGGTACAAGAAGGGCTTCCTCAGCCCCGACGCCCTCTCGGCGACGGACGAGGTCTCCCGCGCCAACTTCGCAAGCGGCAAGTACGGCATGATCGTCGGCGGCTCCTACGTCATCAGCCCGTGGGTCGAAGCCGGATTCACCGACTTCAGCGTCACGACCCTCATCAGCCCGACCGAGAAGAAGGCCGGATACTTCCAGTCGACCCCCGGCGGCTTTATGTTGGGGGTCAGCTCCGACACGAAGCACGCGGACGAAGCGTTCTCCTGGCTCTCCTGGTGGGCGAGCAAGGACGCCGGAGCTCGCTTCACGCAGAAGTACAACATCGACCTCTCCGTGCACCCCGAGAACAACGAACCATCGAAGATCTCGTCCAAGCAGTTCGGCGAGTACGCGTCGCTCGTCGACCTCGTCCGCCGGGCGCCGTCTCCCGCGATCCTCAACCCCGACGTCCGCAAGGTCAAGACGGCGAGCGTCACGCCCGGCCTTCGCGACATCATCGTCGGTGTGTTGACGGAACAGATCACGGACGTGCCGGGCGCACTCAACTCGTTGAGCGACGCATCCAACGCGGCGCTCGACACGGGCATCGCCGAGGCGGTCGCCGGCGGCGCGAAGGTGTCCCGCAAGGACTACACCTTCGCCGACTGGGACCTCACGACCGACTACGCACACGACATCCCGGAGTACCCGAAGCTGTGACCTCGCAACCAGCCTCGACCGCCGCCGCCCCCGTCCACGTGCCAACGCGCGTGGCGGGGCGGCGGGCCGGTCGTTTGACGACACTCATCCGCGCGCGGTGGTCGTACCTGTACCTCCTCCCGTTCGTGCTCCTCACGGGCGCGTTCGTGCTGTACCCGATCGGCGCATCGCTCGTCTACACCGTCTTCAAGTGGGACGGCATCGGATCGCCCTCCGCCTTCGTCGGACTGACGAACTTCATCAACGTGGTCAACGACGACTTCTTCTGGAAGGCCGTCACGCATTCCTTCACGTACACGCTTGTGCTCGTGCCGGTGCAGCTGTTGCTCGCGTTGGTCCTCGCGGTTGTGCTGAACGACCGCAAACTGCGGTTCTCGACCTTCTACCGCTCGCTGTTCTTCCTGCCGGCGGTGATGTCGCCGGCCATCATCGGTGTCATCTTCCAGTTGCTGATCTCCAACTTCGGCCAGGGCATCGGCGAGATGTTCGGCACCAAGCTGGGGCTCCTCGCCGACCCGAAGACCGCGCTCGGCGTGGTCATCGCCATCGGCATCTGGAACACGCTCGGCTACAACCTCATCTACTTCCTGGCTGCGCTGCAGACCATCCCGGAGGAGCTCTACGAAGCCGGCCGGATCGATGGCGCCTCCTGGTTCCAGCTGTTCCGCCACATCACGATCCCCGGCCTCGCGACCATCGGGCCGATCATCGTGTTCCTCGCCATCATCGGCAGCCTGCAGGTCTTCGACCTCGTCCAGGTGCTCACCGGCGGCGGCCCATACTTCGCGACGAGCGTCGTGAACACGTACATCTACCAGATGGCGTTCGGCGGCGCGGGCAGCGGCGGCGTCCCGGTGACTCCCGATGTCGGGCTCGCGTCATCGGCGGCCTTCCTGTACGGCCTGCTCCTGATCGCCATCGCCGCCGTCCAAGCCATCGTGCTCGGGCGCATGCGCCGCCGTGCGCAACCGACCGCAGAGGTGAAGAGCGCATGAGCGTACAGACGATCCAGCAACCACAACCCTTCGGATCCGTCGACGGGGTGGAGTCGGCGGGCACGGGCGGAGCCACCGGTTCCGGGACCGGTCGGGTCGCGCGGGCTCGGCGGCCTCGGACGGTCGGGCGGTTGCGGCGACTCCTGACCCACGTCATCCTGCTCGTCTTCGGGTTCGCGTGGGTGTACCCGCTGCTGTGGGCGGTGGCCGGCTCGACGAGGTCCAACTCCGAGTTCCTGAGCGGGGGAGCCGGACTGTCGTTCGGCGATCAGGCGCTCGCGAACTTCTCGGCGGCGTGGAACGACGCGAACTTCTCGCAGTACTTCCTCAACACGCTCACGATCACCGCGGTGACCGTCGTCGCCGTCGTGTTGATCTCCGCGGCCGCGGGATACACGCTCGCCAGGACGACGTTCCCCGGGCGTCGCATCGTGCTCGTGGTCATCGCCGTGACGTTCTTCCTGCCGAGCGGGTACACGATGATCCCGGTCTACGACCTGATCACACGTCTCGGCCTGCTCAACAGCTTGTTCTCGGTCATCATCGTGCAGGTGGGCACCGGGCTGATCTTCTCGACGTTCCTGTTTATGGGATTCTTCCGCACGGTCCCGCTCGAACTGGAGGAAGCTGCGAAGATCGACGGCGCCGGCTACAACCAGACCTTCTTCCGGGTCATCCTGCCGCTCGCGAAGCCGATGATCGCGACGATCGGGCTGTTCACGTTCATCTCCTCGTGGAACGACTTCCTGCTCCCACTCATCTTCACGCTGGGCCAGCCGGATCTGCGGACGATCCCGGTGGGGCTGTACGCGTTCATCGGTCAGTCCTCGACGAACTGGACGGGACTCGCGGCTGCGAGCATCATCTCGCTCATCCCGATCGTGATCGTGTTCGTGGTGGCGCAGAAGTACATCATCTCCGCGATCGCCGGGGCCGTGAAGGGCTAGTCTCTGCCGCGTCCGTCGCCCTCCCGAGTTGTGTCCGTTCACAACTCAGGAGGGCTTCGGCGTGTTGACCCGCGCTCGGCGCGATTCGGGCCGACACGCCGGCCCCTCGCCTGAGTTGTGAACAGACCGTGAGTGGTCGGCGCTCCTGAGCTGTGACCGGACTCGGATGTCGGCGTGCAGCGCAGAACGCCCCTCCTCGCTACGGATGCGGGAGGGGCGTTCTGTGTTGCGAAGGGCCGGAGGTCAGCGCAGTGTGACGATGACGTCCTGCGGGCCGGTGGCCGACGCCGGGAGGTGCGCCGCTGCATCCAGGTCGACGTCGCGTCCGTTGATCCGGATCGATGCGATCTGGTCGCCGTGACCCTGCAGGGTGACCGAGACGGTGGCGCCGCGGTAGGCGACATTGTGCAATCCGGCTCCGTCGAACCGTGCTGGGACGAGCGGCTCGAACCGGAGGCCGCCCGTGCCGAAGCGGAGGCCGAAAAGTCCTTCGTGGACGAGTTTCAGGAACGCCGTGGCCGACCAGGTCTGGTTCGGCAGCGACGACCAGACCTCGCTGATCTGCCAGCCGCCGTCGACGCTGCCGTCTCGCGCGTTGTAGACCTCGAAGAAGTCGCCGTCGCTGCCGTCGACGAGCCGTTGCAGATCGGTGAGGACCTGATCGAACGCGCCCAGGTGACGGACCTCTGCGGCGCTGCTGCCCCACATCCCCATGACCATCGGCCAGAGGATCGCATTGTGCCTGCCCGGGTGCTCTGGCGAGTACCGATCGGTGTAGTGCGGCCACACGTTGACGTGTCCGAACGGTTCACGATGGGTGGTCTCGAGCAGGTGGACGGCGCGCTCGGGGGAGCACAGGCCGGTCTCGATGACGAGGGCGAGCCCGGCGAGTTCGATGTGCGGTCCGACCTCGGGCCATTCGGTCGGGTCGCCTGGCAGCACGTAGCGGTAGGTCCCGTCCTCCTCGCTCCAGAACGCGGCGTCGATCGCCTTGCGGAGGGCCGAGGCGCGCTCGCGGAGGGCCGGGGCCGGCACGCCGTCCGCTTCGTCGAGGTTGGCGAGGGCTTCGAGGCCGAGGACGTAGGAGAGGTTCGTCGACAAGGAGAACAGGGTGGCGGCGATCGGGTAGTCGAGCACGAACGAACTTGTGATGGCCGGGTCGTTCGGTGGCGTCGGATAGCCGGAGATGCCGTCCTGCATCAGCGCCGGGCCGCGGTAGAGGCCGGTGCCGGCGTCGAATCGTTCGGTGTGGAGGTGGGCGAGTGTGCGGCGTCCGATGTGGCGGGCCTCACGCCCGAAGGCGACATCGCCCGTGCGGAGGAGGTGGCGCCAGGCGGCGGTGATCCACACGACCTGGTCCCACCACTGGTTGTCCTGGGCGACGATGTGCTCACCGTCGGTGTCGGTCTCGCAGACGAGTTCGAGCGTCGACCGGGCGATGTCGGGGGAGACGAGGCTCGCCGCGTTCCAGCTGTTGATGGCGGCATCCCTGGTCCAGGGTTCCTCGTAGCCGCCTCCCGCCCGGATGAATGGCACGCCGTCTGCCGTCTCGACCGAGTTCAGGTCGAGCAGGTTGTGCAGGGCGTTGGCGTGGAGGCGGGCGATGGCGGGTGCATTCGACAGTGAAGGGCGCGAGCTCATGCGGACTAGCTTAAGGCATTAAGTAACCCACGGTGAAGTGTCCGTCGTCGATCTCCCGATTCCATTCCGCGAGGGGAGGCAAATCGTCGTCCGGGTGCCCGTCGGACGACGATTTGCCTCCCCTCGGCAGGTGGGAAGAGGTGGTGGTCAGCGCATCTTGATGCCGCCGCCGTCGAGCATGATCGTCTGGCCCGTGATGTACTGCGACGCGTCGCTCGCGAAGAAGACGACGGCAGGTGCGATGTCGGTCGCGATGTCGCCGATGCGCCGCAGCGGCACGATGGACAACGCGTGCGCCGCCTGCTCCGGGTACGCCTCGCTCCACCATCGCACGCCATCGGTCAACGCGAACGGGCACACGACGTTCACACGGATGCCCTCCGGCCCCCACTCATTGGCCGCGACTCGGGTGATGCCGCGGATCGCCTCCTTCGCGGCGGCGTAGGAGCCCTGGTTCGGGTCGCCGCTGAGCCCGGCGCCGGACGCGAAGTTGATGATCGACCCCTTCGTCTCCGCCAGTGCATCGTGACACGCCTGCATGAGTTTGAGCGTCGGCCGGAAGCTCGAATTGAAGACCTGCTCGAGGTTGGCGTCGTCCACGGCGAGGAGCGGAGCAGGCGTCGACGAGTTCGCGTTGTTCACGAGTGCATCGATGCGGCCGAACGCCGCCAGCGCCGCATCGCGGATGGTCTCGGCCGACCCTGGTGACGCGAGGTCGATCTCCAGGAACCGGGCGTCGGCGCCCAGTTCCTGTTCGAGAGATCGGCCGGCGTCGGCGGCCACGTCGACGAACAGGACCTTCGCCCCCGCTTCGATGAACGCGGTCGTGAGCCCGCGTCCGATCCCGCCGGCTCCTCCCGTGATGATGGCGACTTTGTCGGTGAGTTGCTGCATGGTGTTGCTCCCTGGTGTGTTGTGGTGCGGTTGGGGTCGGCGTCAGTGGACGGGCATCGATGTCGGGGCTGCGTCGGCTTCGTCCTTCGTGCCGTTCGCACCGGACGTGGTTCCCGCGCCTCCCGTGGCCGGTGCCGCCTTCTTCCGTGGCAGGAAACAGGCGAGGATCACCGCCGCGACGGCGAACATCGCACCCCACAGGAACGAGGTGTGCGCCCCGGCGGCCCCCGCTGCCAATGCGGAGGCGCCATCGGTCAGTCGGCTGGTCGTTGTGCTCGTCATGAGCGTGATGAACAGGGCGGTCCCGGTCGCACCCGCAACCTGCTGCAGTGTGCTGATGGTCGCGCTGCCGTGGGCGTAGAGCTCCGGGCGGAGACCGCCGAGCGCTGATGACAGCAGTGGGGTCAACGTGAACGCGAGGCCGGCGTTGAGGACCGCGAGCAGGACGGCGATGAGCGGTGCGGCGGTGTGCTCGCCGAGCGTCAGGGTGAACAGGATCAAGGCGGTCGCGATGAGCGCCGTCCCCGGGATCACCAGCCGTTTGGCGCCGATCCGGTCGGAGAGGGCGCCGACGACGGGCGACAGCACAGCCATCACGAGTCCGCCCGGCAGCATCAGCAGACCCGTCGAGAGGGTGCTCAGCTGGAGGACGTTCTGCAGGTACAGCGGCAGGATGATCAGCGCGCCGAAGAGCGCCATCATGCTCACGAACACGAGGATCACGGCGAAGGTGAACGATGGCGTCGCGAACGTGCGCAGGTCGAGGAGGGCCGTGTTGTTGCGTTGCAGGACGAGCTGGCGCCAGATGAACGCCGCGAGCGAGACGGCGCCGACCGTGAGTGGGATCCAGATCGGCATCGGGGCGTGCCCCTGCAGGCTCTCTCCGATGCTGCTCAGTCCGAAGATGAGCCCGGCGAAGGCGAAGGCCGAGAGGACGAGCGACAGGACGTCGAGCGTCGAGGGGCGCTGCGTCGTCACATTGCGGACATTGAATGCGGCGAGGATGAGTGCTGCGACGGCGATCGGCAGGACGAACCAGAACATCCAGCGCCAGCTGAGCGAGGAGAGGATCAGGCCGGAGATGGTGGGGCCGATTGCCGGGGCGACGGCGATGACGATCGAGATCGTGCCCATCGTGCGTCCGCGGCGGGATGCCGGGACGACGTTGAGGATCGTCGTCATGAGCAACGGCATCATCACTGCGGTGCCGGCCGCCTGCAGGATGCGGGCGAGAAGCAGGACGCCGAAGCCCGGTGCGAGCGCGGCGACGAGGGTGCCGATCGTGAACAGCGTGATCGCCGTGAGCGCGATGGGCCGGATGCTGAACCTGTTCAGCAGGTAGCCGGTGGCAGGGATCACGACGGCCATGGTGAGCATGTACCCGGTCGCGAGCCATTGGGCGACGGATGCCGTGATGTCGAAGTCCCGCATGAGATGGGGGAGGGCGACGCCCATGATCGTCTCGTTGAGGATCATCACGAAGGCGGTGACCAGGAGGACGCCGATGACGCGGCCGGAGCCTGGATAGGTGGCGGTGGGGGCGGCGGTTGGGGTGCCGGGTCGGGTGGGGGTGGTCGTGTGTGCCATGTCGATGCTGGTCTCCTTGAAAGCGTTACAGTGCGACATCGTGTCACAGTGTGACAAGATGTCGCAATGGGACCAAGCTGTTGATATGCTGAGTGCGGACGAGGAGGGCTCGATGACTGCAGACGTCGATGAGGCGCCGGACGGCGTCGACGACCTCGCGCACGCCCCACTCGGACTGCGTGAGCGTCGGCGGGCCGAGCTCACACAGGCGATCACCGCTACGACCCTCGACCTCTTCGAGGAGCGCGGGGTCGACCACACGACGGTCGCCGACATCGCCGCGGCCGTCGGCATCTCCACGAGGACGTTCTTCCGCTACTTCCCATCGAAGGAAGTCGCGGCACTCAGCGGTCAGGACGCGTTCGAGGTGGCCAGCCACGCCCTGCTCGCCGATGTTCGCGATGACGAACCGCTCCTCCCACAGCTGATCGCCGTCTACCGCGCGGTCACCGTGCAACTCGACGACTCGACCGGTGAGACCAGGCGGCAGCTCGTTCGCGCGCGGCGCCTGCTCATCGCGAACCCCGGGATGCTCGCAGCATCGTTGCAGGGTGAGGAGGCCGGCAACATCGCGTTCGCCGGCATGATCAACGACCGTCTGCACCTCGAAGGCGGGTTGCAGGAGGCGCGCATCACCGTGAGCGCTGCGACTTACGCGCTGCGGCTGGCGTTCGACGAGTGGGTGGCGAACGAGCAGGTCCCTGGCGCTCCGGCGCTTCCTGCGGTGTACGACCGGATGATCGAGACCTTGGCGCGCGTCGTCGCAGCGCCCGTGGGGAGCGGGTCATGACGGATGGTGACGTCGCAGCCGCCCCGCTGATGCTCGTCTCCGGCGATGTCGAGGGCGTCGTCGAAACGTTGCGCAAGGGAGCGCTTGAACTCGGGATCCGTGTGGTCCCGTCCGACGTCGCCCCAGGCGAACCCGTCGCGGAGCGTGCGGTGATCGTGGTGGTCGCGGTGTGCGCCGCCGTCGGCCAGTCGCTCATCGCGCGTGGTCTCGATGCCGTGCGCGATCGGGAATCGCAGCTCGCACCCGACGCGATCCGCGTGGTCGTCACGGTCGCGGGCGTCGCCGGGCGTGTACCGGAGAAGGCGTTGCGGTTGCTCGGGAGCGAGCTGCAGTTCCAGGTCGAGTCGGCCGCGCTCGCCGTCGGCACCCCTGGTCGATGGCGGTCCTGGCGGCGTCGAGTCGGCCTCGCGACGCTCGCAGCCCTCGGCATCGAGGTCTTCCGGGTCGCGCCGCCTGCCTAGCCCGCCGGCGAGCCTGTGCGTCCTCCGTTTTCAGGAGGGCCATCGACGGCTGCGTGTCGCGGCCGAGCTGTGCCTCTTCCTGAAAACGGAGGACCGGAGGGGTGATCCGGAGGGATCCTGCTTAAGCGAACGGGTCGAACGAGATCCCGGACGGCTTGGCGTTGTTGAGGGAGTTGTTGAAGTTCTGGTCGTTGATCTTGATGGTCGCCGACCCGAAGTTCGCGTTCATGAGCGAGTCGCGGAATCCGGGCGGGTAGCCGTCCCAACCGACCAGGCGTGGGAAGAACCAGTTGCCGGTGTAGTTCTCGGCCGGTTCGTCGTTGTTGTTGGCCAGGCGGAAGTAGTGCGTGAATCCGCCCTCCTTGTGATAGACCACCTTGGCGTGCGTGCCATCGAATCGGACGCTCGACGCCGGATCCTTCTGCCACCCGGAGTGGACGGATCGGGACACGTACTGCACCTGGTTGTTCTGCACCCAGACGACGACGTGCTCCCAGTCGTGGCGGTGCCCGTTGGTTCCGCCGGCGATCTCACCGACGCCGTTCGTGGACTGGTCCTTCTCGAAGTAGCTCGCGTACATGATCGCGCACCAGCCGTTGTTGCACTTGGATCGCGAGTAGGTGTTCGCGTTCTGCAGCTGGTGCGGATCGTGGCAGTTGCCATTGACCGCGCCGCCGAGCTTGAGTCCGCTGTTGAGCCGCCCGTCGGCGCCGATCGCCGCGGTCGCGTAGCAGCCGTCGTTGTCGTAGTCGTACGCGGGGGAGTAGGTCTGTTCGAGCCCGCTCGCATTCTGCGGCAGGAGCGTGAGGACCTCGGCCTGTGCTGCGAGCGGTGCGGTCATCACGAGGGCGAGCGCACCGACGAATGCTGCAGCGGTGGTCAGGACCCTTCTGCGGCGGGTACTCAGGCGACTGGTCTGGCGTGGGGTGTCGATCGTGTCGGTCGGCGGCATCGCCGAGGCATCGCGATCGTGGATGGTGCTGATGGTCATGGGTGTTCTCCCGATGGTGATGGCGCAGCGAACCGGCCCCGAAGCGTGCTCCGTTGCAGCTCTGACACCGCGAGGACGCCTGGTCCACACGGCCCGAAGTCGGTCGTACGCTTCGAATTCGATCAGTGAAGCAAGTCCCGATTCTCATGTCAAGACATTCGTGCATGAAAGCGCCCGGTGCGCGCTTCTACGGGGCTGCGTGCTCCCGCAATCGCAGCGCGTCCCGTCCGGGCGGCGCCCCGAACGCCCGCCGGTATTCACGGCTGAACTGCGACGGGCTGTCGTAGCCGATGCGATGCCCCACCTCGGCGATGTCCGCGGGCCCTGCCAGCAGCAACCCGCGGGCCTCCTGCAGGCGGATCTGCTTCTGGAACTGCAGCGGCGTCATCGAGGTCGCCGCTCGGAAGTGCCGGTGGAACGACGACGGGCTCATCCCGGCCATCGCCGCGAGGTCCTCGATGCGCGCCGGCTGCGCGAAGTGGGCCCGGATCCACTGGATGGTGCGAGAGATCTGGCTCAGGCTGCCGTCGGCGAGGCCGATCTGCCTGACGATCGCGCCCTGCGCTCCCGTGAGGAGTCGCCAGGTCAGTTCGCGCTCGTAGGCGGCTGCCAGCACAGAGACGTCCTCGGGATGATCGAGCAAGCGCACAAGACGCACGGCTGCGTCGATGAGGTCGGGCTCCGCGTCGCTGATCGCGAGCCCGGAGAACGCCGGGGTCGGATCGCGTCGGCTCGTCTCGAGGAGGAGCGATGCGATGACGGACGGACGCAGTCGCAGGCTGAACACGGCGAACGGTTCGTCCAGGCTGGCTTCGATGACGGCGCCGATGACGGGCAGTCCGATCGACACGACGAGGAACTGGCCGGCACGGTAGTCGTAGGGAGTGCCGTTCAGAACCGTGCGTTTTGTGCCCTGTGCCACGATCGCGACGGATGGTTCGGTGAAGCCGGCGCGCGCAGCCATCGGTTCCACGGCGGTGCCGAGCAACAGCCCGTCCACCGCTGTCGTGTATGCGGGAGTGTCGTATGCGGTGTTGTCGGCGTGGCGCAGTATGAGCTCGCGCAGCTCCGCCAACCCGTGTCGCCCATCCGGTCGCGGCATCGTCTTCTCCGTCCTCCGCTCGTCTCCTGATCCAACCGCGAGAGCGCCTGCGGCACAACTGCCCGGTATCCGTTTCTCGCAAGGTTGGCAGGATCGTGCAATGGTCGGCCAGCATCGGTCTATGCGACGGAGGGCTCGGGCGCTTGGCTGGAAGGCATGAACAGAAGAATCCTCGGAGGCACCGGCATCTCGGTGAGCGAACTCGCTCTCGGCGCGATGATGTTCGGTCAGATGGGCAACACCGACCACAACGACTCGATCGGCATCATCCACAAGGCGATCGATGCCGGCATCAACTTCATCGACACGGCCGACGTCTACTCCGCCGGCGAGTCCGAGATCATCGTCGGCAAAGCGATCGCCGGACGCCGCGACGACATCGTGTTGGCCACCAAGTTCGGCCTGCCGATGGGTGAGGATCCGAACCAGCGCGGAGCATCGCGCCGGTGGATCACGAGCTCCGTCGAGGGCAGCCTGCGCCGCCTCGGCACCGACTACATCGACCTGTACCAGCTGCACCGCTTCGACTACGGGACCGATCTGGGCGAAACGCTCGCGACGCTCACCGATCTGCAGCGCTCGGGCAAGATCCGGGCGTTCGGGAGTTCCACGTTCCCGGCGGAGCGGATCGTGGAAGCGCAGTGGATCGCCACGGAGCGCGGGCTCGGCCGGTTCATCACGGAGCAGCCGATGTACTCGATCTTCGCCCGCAAACTGGAAGCTGCGGTGCTCCCCACCGCGCAGCGTCACAACATGGGCGTCCTGACGTACAGCCCGTTGAACGGCGGATGGCTGTCCGGCCGGGCCGACATCACCGGAGCGCACCGGGTGGCGAGCCGGCCGTCGATGTACGACACGACGACGCCGACGGGTGCCGCGAAGCTCGATGCGCTCAACCGGCTGACCGTCGTCGCCGCGGATGCCGGCCTCACGATGCCGCAGCTCGCGATCGGCTTCGTCCTCGCGCACCCCGCGATCACGTCGGCGATCATCGGGCCGCGTCGGCACGATCAGCTCGACGGGCTGCTGACCGCTGCCGGCGTTGTGCTCTCCGCCGAGACGCTCGACGCGATTGATGCGATCGTCGCACCAGGCACCGACGTCAATCCGGCCGACAACTACAACGCGGACGACCCCGCGCTCGCGGACGCGCGGTTGCGGCGTCGCTGAGTTCCGGGGTCGCTGAGCTCGCGCCCCAGAGAAGGAGAACCGCCCCGCAGAAGGACGTTTCGCGTGAAACGTGCCTTCTGCGGGGCGGTTCTCCTTCTGTCAGGCGGGCACTGTGCGGCGGCAGGGCGGCCCTGCGCGGCGGCGGCGCGACCCTGCGCGGCGGCGGGCGGCAGGCTCAGCTGCGGTCTGGCGTCGTGTCGTCCTCGAGCACGTCGGCGGCGTTGTGCAGCATCGCGATGATCGCTTGCTTGCCCATCGGGATGCGCGGCGGGCGCGGCTTCTTGCGGCGGCGTCGACGGCCGTCCGATGACGTGGGCTGCGCGGTCGCTTCGGCTGCCGCGGCAGCGATGGTCGCGGCATCGGGATCGGCGATGGACGTCGCCTCGATGAACCGTTCGATCGTCGGCAGATCCGTGGTGCGGAGGCCGCGCATCAGGACGCCCGTGACGATCAGGCGGCCGGCCCGACCGTCCGCGGTTGCGACGTTCAAGCTGAGGAAGTTGAGTGACAGCGGGTCGCGCTGGAGTCTGCGCCACGCGGTCGTGACATCGCGGAGGGCGACCGTCTCGCCGTCCAGTGAACAGATGCCGGCGTTGAAGTCGACCAGGATCGGCCGGTAGGCGCGGCTCACGGCGATCGTGATGGCGGCGGCGATGATCGCGAACAGCACCACGGAGACGATGACGACGAGGCTGAAATCCTGCCCGTAGAACGGTTGGATCACGAGGGCGATGGCGATGCCGGCGATGGCGCTCACGATGCCGATGAGGGCGGCGTTGCGGGCGGCGGGGTGCGGGCCGAGGCGGGTCGGTCCGGTGGGTGGGGCGGTGGTCACGTGGACCCTTTCACTCGGTGGCCGTCCGAGCCTATCCCCGTCTCGCTCGCGGTCCCTGAGCTTGTCGAAGGGCCAGCCCCACCCCGCCCGGTCCCTGAGCCTGTCGAAGGGCCCTTACCCCACAACCGTCAGGATCTCCGCCCCGCCCTCCGTGATCGCGATCGTGTGCTCGCTGTGCGCCGTCCGGCATCCGGTCGCGCTGCGTAGCGTCCAGCCGTCGGCATCGGTGATCAGCTCATCGGTGTCGATCATCACCCACGGTTCGAGGGCGAGCAGGAGGCCTGGTCGCAGCTTGTATCCACGGCCCGGGCGACCAGTGTTCGACACGTGTGGGTCCTGGTGCATGGTGGAGCCGATGCCGTGCCCGCCGAATTCGACGTTGATCGGGTATCCGGCAGCGCTCAGCACCGATCCGATCGCGGCGGAGATGTCGCCGATGCGCGCGCCGGGTCGAGCGGCGGCGATTCCTGCGCTGAGGGCGCGCTCGGTCGCATCGATCATGGCGACGCTCTCTGTCGGCTGCGATTCGCCGACGATGAAGCTGATGGCGGCGTCGGCGGCGATCCCGTTGAGGGAGACGGCGAGGTCGAGGGTGAGGAGGTCGCCGTCGGCGAGGGCGTAGTCGTGGGGGAGGCCGTGGAGGACGGCGTCGTTGACGGCCGTGCAGATGTAGTGACCGAAGGGACCGCTGCCGAACGACGGTGCATAGTCGACGTAGCAGGACACGGCGCCGGCGTCGAGGATCATTGCCTTTGCCCAGCGGTCGATGTCGAGCAGGTTCGTGCCGACGGCGCTGCGGCCCTTGAGCGTCTGCAGGATGTGCGCGACGAGGGCGCCCGTCTCGCGGGCCCGGCCCAGTTCCGCGGGGGTCAGGATCTCGATCATGTGGTGCCTCTCCGGTGGCGCTGCTGGCCGTGTGTGCCGGCGATCCGATGGGTCCCGCATCGCCTCGACCAATAACTATACCGGTCAAAGTATCCCGCAGGTACACTCGGAGACATGGTCCGACTGCCGCTCACCCCCGCCGACGTCGAACGCGGCGAACGTCTCGGTGCCCTCCTGCGCCGTGCGCGCGGCGACCGGTCGATGCTCGACGTCGCACTCGACGCCGGCGTCTCTCCCGAGACCCTCCGCAAGATCGAGACCGGCCGTGTCGCGACCCCCGCCTTCCCCACGATCGCGGCGATCGCCGGTGTCCTCGGGCTCTCCCTGGATGCGGTGTGGGCGGAGATCAACCCGGTGGATCGGGATGTCTCGTCGATCGGTTCCGGACGGAACGTGCCGGTGCAGCTCGCATCCTGATCGCAGCCCTTCTCCGACGTGTCAGAGGCTCCATGGGCCTCCTGTGCGCCCGAGGGTTCACGTGCACCTACCCGCGTGCCCGACGCAGCACACCGACCCCGCGCATCAGCTGCGGGACGACGAGGTAGACCGCGACCGGCACAACGACGATCGACAGGACGAAGGCGCGCAGCACCGGATTCCAGTCCTCCGCGAACGGGGCGATGGCGAAGAAGCCGAGCGTGACGAGCGGGAAGATCGCGACCCAGGTCACCAGCGCGCGCAGGTGGATCGACGGCGGCGTGAGCGGAGCGGGAGTCCCTGCTGCGATGGTGTTCGACGGGGGTGCCGGGGTTGCAGGATTCGGCCGGCCGGGCTGCGACATGGGGTGTGACACGGGAACTCTCCTCAGATGTTGCACGCCGGCCGCCGTTGGTCCGGCGATCGGTCGTGCATTCACCGTGGCATCGCCGTCGCCGAATCCGGGAAATCTGTTGCCGGAATCGGGACGGCCTGATTCGATGGGCGCATGAGCGTCACACAGCGCATCGCGACGGAACTCGAGCAGATCGCCCCGAGGCTCCGTCGGGCGCGGTTGAAGAAGGACATCACGCTCGAGGAGCTGTCGACGGCGACGGGGATCTCGAAGAGCACGTTGTCCCGCCTCGAATCGGGCCAGCGGAAGCCCAGCCTGGAATTGCTGCTGCCGGTCGTCGCAGCGCTCGCCGTGCCGTTCGAGGAGATCGTCAGTCCGCCTCGGATCGCCGATCCGCGGGTGCCGCTCAAGCCGACGCGCGCCGACGGGCGCATCCTCACCCCGCTGTCGCATCATCAGGGCGAACCGCAGGCGTTCAAGATCACGATTCCGGCGACGGAGCGAACCGTCGACCTGCGCACCCACGTCGGCTACGAGTGGATCTACGTCCTCTCCGGCCGGTTGCGGGTTGTGCTCGCCGAGCACGACATCGTGCTCGGTGCTGGTGAGGCGGCGGAGTTCGACACGAGGAATCCGCACTGGTTCGGGTCGGCCGGTGCCGGGCCGGTCGAGATCCTGAGCATGTTCGGCAAGCAAGGGCAGCGCATCCATCTGCGGGCGAAGGGTGCTGCTGCCTCGTAACAAAGCGATCGGCCGCGCGGATCGCGGGTACCGTCCAATCCATGCCCCTCTCCATCGCCCCACGTGCCGTCGCGATCCCGGCCGGCAGCGTCGCGATGCACGATGCACGCACGGGGCGACGTTGGTCGGTCGAGGTCGCGCCGTTCGAGATCGGGGCGACTCCCGTCACGCAGATCGAGTACGCGGCGGTGACGGGGGAGTGGCCGGCCGCGAGGCGGGGCGATCTGCTCCCGGTCGAGGGGGTGTCGTGGTGGGATGCGATCGAGTACTGCAACGCGTTGTCGATCCAGGCGGGCTTCCAGCCGGCGTACGAACGATACGGCGACACGGCGGTGTGGCTCGTGGCGTCCGACGGGTATCGACTGCCGACGGAGGCCGAGTGGGAGCGGGCGTGCCGGGCCGATTCGACGGGTCCGCGGTACGGGGCGATCGATGCGGTCGCCTGGTTCCGTGACAACTCGGACGAGCGGCTGCATCCGGTGGGCGGCAAGGAGCCGAACGGGTGGGGTCTGTACGACATGCTCGGGAGTGTGTGGGAGTGGTGCTGGGATCTCGCCGATCCCGATCGCTATGGCACGTACCGTTCGCTTCGTGGCGGCGGCTGGTTCGATGAGCACTGGAGTGTGCGTGCGTCCGTGCGGCGCAACAGCTATCCCGGTCTGCGGATCGACGACGTCGGCTTCCGTGTGGTGCGTTCCCTCGTCGCCCCTGACTCCGTCCGCCTCGGTCCCTGAGCCTGTCGAAGGGCCCACCCCACCCGGTCCCTGAGCCTGACGAAACGCCCACCCCACAAACCCCTGATTTCCCGCGCGACACCCCGTCGCGCACGCTCGATTGGCGCCATCGCGAAACGTGCGATAGGCTCTACTCTGGCCTGCGGAGCTGATGTTCACATCGAAACCGCGAGGCAATGCGCCCGTAGCTCAACGGATAGAGCATCTGACTACGGATCAGAAGGTTGGGGGTTCGAATCCCTTCGGGCGCACAGTACCAAAAGCGGCCTCGTCTTCGGACGGGGCCGTTCTTGTTTGTGGCCGTTCTTACTCCTCCGCGAGTTCGACGGGGATGTCTCGACGTGTGTGAAGAACCCGCAGGATGCGCACGACATCCGCGCTCTCGGTATACAGGACGGCGTAGGGGAATCGTTGCAGGGTGAGGCTGCGCAGATCGGGCATCCCGATTTCAATGGCCAGTCGGGGTGACCCGAGCGATGGGTGCGCACCAAGGAGTTCTTTCGCGTTCTCTAACGCGTCCACCAAGCGCAGAGCTGCGTCCTCCGCCCCTTCTTCGACATAGTGCGCGACGGCGTCAAGGATGTCTTCGTCGGCGCGCCTCGTCGTTCTGACGTGATGCATCAAGCGTTGGTAGAACTCGCACTGCGAATCCGGTCGCGAAGCCCGTCGAAGTAGTCGTGATCGAGCTCGGAGCCGTCGCCGGATGAGATGCCCTCGACCACGAGTGCTCGCAGTTGCGTACGAGCCTGTTCGCGACGGATGAGGTCGCGAATGAACTCACTGCTGTTGCCGTAGTGCTCGCCGACCTGCGACTCGACGAACTGTTTCAGCGCGTCTGGAAGTGAGATGTTCATGGTGGCCATACGAACATCGTAATCCGCATGGCAAAGTTTGTCATTGTTGCGAAGTGGCCACGTTCCTTACCCAACCCCCGCGAACACGTCCGGGTAATCGCCCAACCACGTCCACCGGTTCACCGGCCAGGTGATCACGAACGCGCGCCCGACGACATCGTCGATCGGCACGAATCCCTTCCCGGGGAGATTCTGGTTCCGTGATGAATCCTGCGAGTTGTAGCGGTTGTCGCCCATGACCCACAGTTGGCCGGCCGGTACGGTGACGTCGAACGGGACCGCACCCGCGGCGCCGTTCGCAGGCCGGATGATGTACGGCTCGTCGAGCGGCTTGCCGTTGACTTCAATCTGTCCGGATGCGCCGCAACACACGACGTGATCGCCCGGCAGCCCGATGACGCGTTTGATCAGATGGTCGTCGCTGTCGGCCGTCCCGAGTCCGATGAACGTCAGGAATCCGTTCACCGCCTGTCCGAAGCTGTTCTGGTCAGGCGACGGCGGTGACGCCGGCAACCAGCCGCCCGGATCGGTGAACACGACCACATCGCCGTGCGCGAGCCCGAACACCTTCGGCTGCAACTCATTGACCAGGATGCGGTCGTTGATCTGCAGCGTGTTCTCCATCGACGCCGACGGGATGTAGAACGAGCGCACGAGGAACGTCTTGATGAAGAACGAGACCACGATGGCGATCAGCACGATCACGAGCAGATCGCGGAGGAACTTCCAGGCGCTGCGTCCGGCTTTCGACGTCTGGAGGGTGGGGGATTGAGCGGTGTCAGCGGTGTCGGTCATGGACGTGCTGGCCCGGAGCTTCGGTGCGATTGCCGACGATCATGCGTCATTGTGAACCCTTTCGCATCGCCGACGGTCGTCGCCCAGGAAACGGAGCACCGTCCGGACAACGCTAAGCCCGTGACCCTCCGAAGTCTAGAACCCGGCGGTGTTCGGTTTGCGTTGTGCGCTCTGGCGCGCCACCGTGCTCGCGACTTCGGAATGGTGCTTCCGGAGCGCCGAGAGAACGGCCCCGCGGATGATGAGGAACAGGATCAGGATGCCGATAATTGCCCCGAGCAGCCAGAGGCTAGCACTGAGGAGGATGAGGGCGAGTGGGTCGGGGTTCACTTCTGAATCGTATCGGTCGACCGTACGGTTTAGCAGTTCAGTCGAACTCAGGCTTTGTTGCAGGGCAGATATGCGTGCACGGTCACTCAGGCCGTGACCAACCGCTCCTTCAGGAACGCGACGACCCGCTCACGCGCCTCGAGCGCGGGATGCCCAGGCGTCTCGCGGACCTCGCCCGTGATGACCGAGTGCGCGCCCTTCGCGAAACCGCCCGCGTTGCCGGGCGAGGAGTCGAGCTCGATGACTTCGAACGCATCGCCGAGACGATCCGCGATCGTCTTGAAACGTTCGCGGGGGACCGACGCGTCCTCGCTGAACCGCAACCCCAGTGCGCACACGGATCCGTCGGCGGCGCGCTCGGCGACGCGATCGAACTCAGCCGCTGACATCGTCGGGTCCATCCGGCGCGCTCGGCTGATGGGGAAGGGCGCAGCCGGCTGGCTGAGCACGGCTGCGAGCACCGAATCGTCCATCGCCGCCGCCAACGCGAATCCGCCGGTGAAGCACATCCCGATCACGCCGACGCCGTGGCCGGGGGTGCGCGATGCGAGATCGACCGCGAGCGCGCGCAGATAGTCGGCGAAGGGCCGGCGGGCATCGGTCGCGAACGCTTTGAACTCTGCCGACACGCAGAGTCTCGCAACCGTCCCGAGCGTGTACCCGACGGTCGCGGGCTTGCCCGGGGTGCCGAACGGCGACGGCATGGTGACGGTGAATCCCTGATCGACGAGGTGTTCCGCCAGGCCGATCACCTCCGGGTTGATGCCCGGGATCTCGGGGATGAGGACGACGCCTGGGCCTGACCCCTTCTCGAACCGGTCGTGCGTGATGCCACCGGCGGTGAACGTCGAGCGGGCCCATCCGTCGATGGTGCCCGTGGGAGCTGCGGTCGGTGCGGCGTCGGCCATCGTGAGTCCAATCGGTGCGAGTCGATCGTCGGATTCGGCGATGCTGAAAGAGAGCGTAACCCCGGTCGATGGACGTCGGGTGACAGGACGTTGTACCGTCTGCACGCGCCGGTCGCCAGCTGGCAGCCGGTCTGCGGGTCCGGGCCGCAGTCTCCTCCTCCAGTGCGATGCGCCAACGAGAGCGCCCTCGTAGGCTGAAGTGATGGTGACCTGCATCCGCGAAGCTGACCTCGACGATCGTGCCGGCCTCGAACGCATCGAGACCTCCGCCGACACCCTCCTCATCGACCGCTTTGCAGCGACGAACTGGCCCGCGGCAGCGTCTGGCGAGGAGCGAGCGTCCATGCCCGGGTTCATCCTCATCGCATGCGAAACGGAGGGCGGTCCGGCGATCGGCTTCGCTCACGTGATCGAGCTCGAGGACGTTGCGCATCTGGAGCAGCTCGCGGTTCTGCCCGAACACGGGCATCGAGGTCATGGTCGTGCACTGGTCGCTGCTGCGATCGATGAGGCAGCGCGTCGAGGACATCACGCACTGACGCTTCGCACATACGCTGAAGTTCCGTGGAACGCGCCCTTCTATCGGAGCTGCGGATTCCGCGAGAGCGAGCCGGAGACGGCGTTCCATCGTCGGCTGGTTGCCGTCGAGGCGGATCTGGAGCTCGACCAGTACGGTCCGCGGTTGCGGATGACCGTGCAGGTGCCGCTGTCGCAAGCGTAAGGACGCCGATGGCGGCTCGGCTCCTGGGCGAACGGCGGTCCGCCGCCGTAGTGTGTGCGCATGCGTCGGAACCCTGTGGATGCGATTGACGACTCGATCACCGGCCCGCACGGCCCGGTCCCGATCCGCAGGTACGCGCCCACCGCGCCGCCCGGGGGCGCTGCACCATCGGCCCTCTCGCCGACGATCGTCTGGCTGCACGGCGGCGGCTTCTTCGCCGGCAACCTCGACATGGCGGAGTCCGATGCTGTGGCACGGTCATTCGCCGCGGCAGGATTCCGTGTTGTGACGGTCGACTACCGGCTAGTGCCGCCCGTCGGCAGTCGATGGCCGATCCGGCGTGGCGCACCGACGGTCCGATACCCGGTTCCGTTGGACGATGTCTTCGCCGTCGTCGAGCAGATCCAGTCGGAATCGCCGGACGGTGTGGTGCTCGGCGGTGCGAGCGCGGGTGCTTGCTTGGCCGCAGCGACCGTCGCGCGCCTCGCGCAGTCCGCTGGACTGCCTGGACTGCCAGGACTGCCAGGACTGCCCGCCCAGCCCGGCCATGCGAGCCAGCCGCTGCGAGGCGTCTTCTTCATCTACGGACTGTTCCACGCGGTGTTCCCGGCGCCGCCCGCGGACCTCGTGCGGCCGACCGGTCGGCGTCGGTACACGCACGCGCCCGCGATGCTCAACCTCATGAGCCGCAACTACGCCGGCAGCAGCGATGCGCTGTCGGACCCGTTCGCCTTCCCGGGCGGACATCCGCTCCCGCCGTTCCCGCGCACGCTGATGATCGATGCCGACCATGACTCGATCCGTGCCTCGAGTGCGGCATTCGCCAACGAACTCGAAGCGGCGGGCGTCGACCTCGACTACCGCCTGATCCCCGGAACCCAACACGCGTTCCTCAACCGTCCGAACGATCCGGCATTCACCGAGGCGGTGAGTGGCATCGTCGAGTGGGCGGGTGAAATCGCCACCCCGCGTCTTCACGCCGAGTAGACGAGGCCGCCGACCCACCGATCTCTGGTGCGCCGTCCGTGAGCCTGTTCACAACTCAGGAACGCCCCCGGCGTGTCGCGGCAAAACGGCGGTCTGAGGGCGACACGCCGAGGGCGCTCCTGAATTGCGAACGGACACTGCGGCGTCAGCGGCGCGGCAGCATCGCGAACCGCCCCGCACGCTCCTGTGCCGCGAACGCGGCAGCCGAGAGGGCCAGGACCACATGGCCGTCGTCGTTGGACGGGCCCTGCTCGAAACCCAACCGCGCAGCCAACGCCAGCGACCGGTCGTTGTCGGGATGCACAACAGCTGTCATGACGCGGGCGCCGAGACCGGAACCACCGCCGAACGCGAGCCCCAGCATCGCCACCGCCGCCTCCGTCGCATACCCACGCCCGCTGCACGCCGGATCGAACACCCAGCCGATCTCCGCCGACCGGTCATCCGCGCCGACGTCCCGCAGATGCAACGAGACATCGCCGATGAGCCGCCCATCGCGCACGACGGCCAACGCCAGGAAATCGTCGGCCCGCAGCAGCCGTGTGTGCCTCGTCCGGTGCAGGAGGTGCTCGAAGGACTGCGCCCGATTCCGCAACGGCCACGGCAGATACTCGACCACCGATGGATTCGACTGGATCCCGTACCAGGTCGCCGCATCGCCCAGTCGGTGCGGCCGCAGCAGCAACCGGGGCGTCAGCAGCCTCGGCGCACGCAGCGGTGCATCCATCCGTTCGCGGACACTCGATGCCGACGAGAGCACGTCGAGACCGGGAACGGGGAGGCGGGCTGACCGTTGGAGGGACATGACGGCCACGGTAGGCGCGGACCCGATGGATGCGGCCAGTAAACATTTGAGGCTCCTATGAATCGCCGAGCCGGGTCGTCTTCAGTCCTGATCACTGCCGATAATGAAGCATGTCTTCGTCCCCAGATCCCGCCGTGGACACCGGGCGACGCCGCGCGGTCCTCGCAAAACTGCCCCGGATGTACCGTCCGGACGGGTCTCCCATCCGCGTCCTCCTCGTCGACGACGAGACGGTCCTCACCGACCTCGTCACGCTCGCCCTCGGGTACGAGGGATGGGTGATCGATGTGGCGCGCACGGGTCGCGACGCCCTCGCCCACTACCGCGCGGAACGGCCCGACGTCGTCGTCCTCGACATCATGCTGCCCGACATCGACGGCCTCGACGTGCTCCGTCAGCTCCGCCAGTACGGTCACACCACTCCCACGCTCTTCCTGACCGCGCGCGACTCCGTCGACGACCGGATCATCGGCCTGACCGCCGGCGGCGACGATTACATGACCAAACCGTTCAGCCTCGAAGAACTCGTCGCCCGCCTCCGCGGCCTCCTCCGCAGGGCGGCGCACACAGTCTCTGAAGAGGACTCGCATCTCACCGTCGGCGGCCTGTTCCTCGATGAGACGAGCTACGAGGTCAGCCGCGACGGCACCCCGATCGCCCTCACCACGACCGAGTTCGAGCTCCTCCGCTACTTCATGCGCAACCCGCGCCGCGTGCTCAGTCGTGCGCAGATCCTCGACCGGGTGTGGAACTACGACTTCGCGGGCAAGGCGAGCATCGTCGATCTCTACGTGTCGTACCTGCGCAAGAAGATCGACGCAGACCGCACCCCGATGATCCACACTGTCCGCGGCGTCGGATACGTGCTCAGGGCGACGGAGTGAGCAGCGATCCGGGTGCTCCGGAGACTGCCAACGCCTCCCCGGTGACGGGTGGCATCGGCACCTCGCGTCCGCCTGTGCCGTGGTCGTTGCGGCGGCGGCTGGTCGTCGGCATCGGTGCGGTCGTCGCGGTTGTCCTCATCGCGGTCGGTGTCATCAGCATCGTGACGTTGAACGCGTCGGTGACGACGGTCGTCGACCGACAGCTTGCCGGCTCGTTGTCTGCGCTCGAACACTCGGTTGCGAAGTCCCGCGGCAGCGCGCGCACGAGCACCGACCCGTCCATCGCGTCGCCGAGCACCGGTCCGACCCAGAGCCCGACGCAGAATCCCACGCAGAACCCGACCCAGAACCCGACCCAGAAGCCCACGCAGAACGACATCCGGAAAGGGTTCACGAAGAACCTGACCGAGTTCGTCGGACACGGCCGCGGCACGATCATCGCGCTTGTGCAGGACGGCGACGTCCTCGACTCCGCGCTCTTCTCGGACGCGGATGCGACGGCACTGTCCCCGCGGGTCGTCGCGCAGATCGCTGAGGCGGCGACCTCGCCGGACCCGCGGCAGACCGTCCAGTTGTCCGGCCTCGGCGGGTACCGACTCGCCCTGCAGTCGAACGGCGACGGTGAAGTGCTCGTCGCCGGCGTTTCGCTGGCACCTGCCCAGGCGGCGGTGCTGCAGGAGACCATCGTCATCGCGGCCATCTCCGCCTTCGCTCTCGCGCTCACGATCGGCGGTGTCATCCTCGCCGTCCGCATTGCGCTGCGTCCGCTCGATCGCGTGGCTGCAACGGCGGTCGCCGTCTCGACGCTGCCGCTCGAATCGGGTGACGCCACCATCGCGATGCGCCTGCACGGCACCGATCGCGACCCCAGGACCGAGGTCGGCAAGGTGGGGGAGTCGCTCAATCGGATGCTCGACCACGTCGACAATGCGCTCGCAGTCCGGGCGGCGACGGACAAACGCATGCGCCGCTTCGTGACCGATGCGAGCCATGAGCTCCGCACGCCGCTCGCGGCGATCCGCGGCTACGCGGAACTCACCCGGCAGGACAGCGATGAACTGCCCGCGCTGACCGAGCACGCGCTCGCGCGCATCGAATCGGAGGCCACCAGGATGAGTTCGCTCGTGAGCGAGTTGCTCTTGCTCGCGCGTCTCGACGAGGGACAGGACCTGCACCTCGACGAGGTCGATCTGAGCGATCTGGTGGCCACTGCGGTGAGCGATTCGCGGGCGGCGGCTCCGTCGCATCGGTGGATCGCCCAGGTGCCGGATTCGGCGCTCGTTGTGCAGGCGGACCGTGAGCGGCTGCATCAGCTCGTGGTGAACCTGCTGTCCAACGCGTCGGTGCACACCCCGCCGGAGAGCACGGTGACGGCACGGTTGCGGTCCCTCGGCGACGGGACGGTCCGGCTCACGATCGCGGATGATGGTCCAGGCATCCCCGAGGAACTGTTGCCTGATCTGTTCTCGCGATTCGCTCGTGGGGACGCGTCCCGTTCGCGTGCGGCCGGCAGCACCGGCCTCGGGCTGGCCATCGCGTTGTCCATCGTGGAGGCGCATCACGGGCAGCTCGATGTCGCGTCCTCGCCCGCCGGCACGACCTTCACGGTCATCCTCCCCGTCACCGCCCCGCGCTAGCCCGCCCTGCCCTAGCCCGCCTCGCCCACCCGAACCAGCCCGCGAACTGTCACTCGTGGCTGCTCTGCCGCAACGAGAACAGCCACTACCGACAGCTCGCGAGCTGTCAGTAGTGGCTGCTTTCAGCGCCTGGGAACAGCCACGAGTGACAGTTCGCGGGCTGAGGCGGAGGCTAGAAGGCGCTGCCTGCGAGCGATGCGATGCCGAAGAAGAACGCGGCACCGAGAGCGACGAGGATCGAACCGGCCAGCATCACACCGGAGACGATAACGCCGGTGAGGGCGAATGCCTTCGAACGCGGCTTGCGCACGAGCGCGATGATGCCGAGCACAAGCGCTGCGATCGGCAGCAGGACGAACGACGGGGTCACGATCGCGGCCATCGCCAGGACGAACGCGATGATGCCGAGCGTCTGGGTCGTGTTGTCACGGTCGGACAGGGGCGAACGGCCGGTCCCGGCAGGGTGGGCCTGCTGAGCAGACGACTGCACCGGCTGCACCGGCTGGAACGGCTGCACCGGCTGGAACTGCGCGGACGGGATCGACTGTGTGGGCTGGCCGGTCTGCTGCGCGGTGGTGAAGCCATCGGCCGGCGACGTGGTCTCTGCCCCTTCCACGCGCTCCAGGACGCCGACGGTGCTGCCGGTCGGTGCGGCACCCGGCTGGGTTGCACCGTTGGCAGAGTCGGTGACTCCTGCTGCGACGGTCGAGGTGGAGGAGGTCTCGGGAGTGTTCAGGGCGGACATGATGTGTTCCTTCCTCCGTGTGTACGGAGATCGTTGATGTGCTTCCAGCCTCCTCGATCTGGATGCGCAACGAATCGCCCGGGCGAGTGATCCTCGGTGGCACCAGAGGACGATGTTTCGCCAGGTCACCTCGTCCTTCCGGCCAGCTGTGGCCGGCTCCCACCAGTTGCGGGATGCCGCCAGGTCGCCGCCGACTACTGCAGGGGCGGGCGCTGCGGTTCGAGCCTTGGCCCGACGACGAACGCGTCCTGCCCCTTCAGGAACGCCTCGGGCGGGAGCTGCGCCGCCGTCAGGAGTTCGTCGACGGAGATGAATCCGCCACGCTGCGCACGCAACGCGACGAGGTAGTCGCCCCACGCCTGATCGACGCCGAGCCTCGCCTGGAACTCTGCGGACGACGCCGTGTTGAGGTCGATGCGCGCCTCCTGTTCGCGGAGCACGGGCGGCGGCGGATAGAGCGCGGTCTGCCCGGCCGCGATCTCGCGAGCGGACCGTGGTGTGACGCGTCGCAGCCACTCCCGGTTCGCAATGAGCGAGTGGACGATGCCGCCGACCCAGGCGAAGAAGATCGGTGCTCCATAGGGGAGGTCGGGCAGCGAACGCATCAGGTTGTACAACAGGATGGCCCACGCCAGCCAGGCGGCGGCCGAGATCAACCAGCGAGCTCGCCGCTCCTTGATCCCGATGAACAGGAACCCGGCCCAGGTGAGAATGCCGGCGCCGGCGATGCTCGGGATCACCCAAGCGCTCCGGAGCAGTGTCCAGCCAAAGCCGATGCGGGGCGGTTTCGTCGTCATGCAGGTCCTTCGATCGGGTGGCGGCGTCGCTGTTCCCAGCCTAGCCATCGCCCAGGCAGTGCATCGGTCTCGGATCGATCCCATTCCGTCGTGAGCATTTACGGCACCGATTCCATGACATAGCCTGAGGCGATGAGACGCCGCTTCGCACTCATCGTCATCGCCTTGCTCGCCGCAGTCACCACCGCGTTCGCCGGTGCGATTCCTGCCACGGCCGCCACCACGGGGTCGTGGAGTTCCTGGACCGACCTCGTCGGAACCGCCAACGCGTTCACCGGGTCGGTGACGCTCGCCGGCAAGCCCGCGTTGACCGCGACGCTCGCGACGGATTCCCGCGCCGGCAGCGTCGGTGTCATCTCGGGGAGCACCACCTGGCTGTCGGAGGGCACGCCGGTCGGGGCGAAGTACGGGTCGAGCAAGAACAAGCCGTACCTCAATCTGCGTCCGAAGGCCGACACCGCGGTTGCGCCGTCGACCACGACGTACACCTTCCAGACGCCGGCGCCGCCATCCGGGTGGACGTTCGTGCTGGGCGACATCGATGCGGACAAGGTGCAGGTCCGCGCGACCGGGCCGGACGGCGTGCCGCTCACTGTCGCACAGCTGGGGTACCGCAGCTCCTTCAATTACTGCGCGCCCGGCGTCGTCGGGAAGCCGTCGTGCACGGGCGATGCGGCGGACGTCCCCAGCTGGGATCCTGCGACGCAGACGCTCACGGGCAATCCGGCCGCTGCGGACACGAACGGCGCATCGGCGTGGTTCGAACCGTCCGCACCGGTTTCCACGCTCACCTTCGTGTACACGCGTCGGTCCGGTTTCCCCGTCTACCAGACCTGGTTCGCGAGCCTCGCCCGCGACATCGCCGGCACGGTCACGAACGAGTCGGATGGGCAGCCGACGGTCCCGGTCGACGGCGCCCAGCTGCGTCTCATCGACCGCAACGGCACGATCGTCGGCACCACGGCCTCCGGCGCGGACGGCACCTATTCGTTCACCGGGTACATCGCGACGGACGGGTATCGTGTCGAGGTCGTGGCGCCCATCGGGACGATCGCGGTCGGCGGAACCGGCAAGCCCGTCGACCTGACGGATGCGGACGGAACCGCCGACTTCGTGGTCCGCGACATCGTGCCGGTGCCCGTCTCCGGCACGGTCACCGCTGCCGGAGGAGGTCCGCTCGCCGGGGTGACGGTCACGATCCCCGGACTCGATGGCGCCCCGCCGCAGGTCACGATGACCGACTCTTCCGGGAACTACTTCTTCGACACGGTCGACGTGGGCGATCGCACGGTCGTCGTCACTCCGCCGCCCGGATACTCGACGTCCACGCCGAGTCTGTCGTTCACCATCCCGGCCGGCTCCACGACGCCGATCACGGGTGAGGACTTCGAGCTCGTACCGAATCCGTCGCTTTCCGGAACGGTCACGGCCGGTGGCACCGGCCTCGGCGGAGTGACGGTCACGGCCCACGGACCGGACGGCGACCTCAGCACCCTGACGGCATCAGATGGCAGCTACACGTTCCCGCTCCTCGACGCCGGCGACTACAGCGTGACCGTCACGACGCCGGACGGGTTCGAACTCGTCGGCCCGGGAACGCTCGACCGCACGGTCGCTGAGAGCGACGTGACGGGCGTCGACTTCACCCTCGACGCCGTGCTGCTCGGCAGCCTCGGAGGCGGGGTGGTGGCGGGGACCGATCCGGTGCCCGACGCGACCGTCGTGATCGACGGACCGGGTGGACCGACGACGCTGACGACGGGGCCCGACGGCGGATACGCCATCGGCTCGCTCCCGGAGGGCACGTACACGGCGACGCTGACGGTGCCGGACGGATACACGGCCGGTGGCCCGCTCACCCAGCAGATCACCATCGACGGGTCGGGTGCTGCGGTGACGGTGCCGGACTTCGTGCTCGTGGCCGTGGTCGCACCGACGCCGAGCCCGTCGCCGACCGTGACGCCGACCGATGCTGCGACTGTCGGCTCACACACCGGTCAGCTCTCGTCGACCGGTGTGCAGACGGGGCTGCTGGTGGCGGGTGGCGTCGCCGTGGTGGTGGTCATCGCGGGGGCCGTGATCTTGATCGTTCGACGGGTGCGGGAGTCGCGGCGGAATCGTTGAGCTGGGGCGGGCAGGCAGGCCGGGGCAGGCAGGCCGGGCCTGGCCAGATCTGCGGCGCACGGCCGCCAGCGCGCTGAACCGCTGAGCGGCCGGCGGCCGACTCGCTGGCCGCCTGCGCCGTGCGTCGACGCTCCCGGTGGTGCTCAGCCGGCGGCGTTGGCGAGCTTGCCGAGCCACTCGGTGAGGAGGGCCGTCTCCGCATCGGTCAGGACGCCGGTCTCGCCCGGGGATGTCGTTTCGGCCGCGTCCGCCTCGTCGGCCGGGAGGGCGCTGTTGCGTCGGTCGTCGGCGATCGCCGCGGCGAGCGACACCGCGTGTCTAGCGATGACGCTGGAACCGTCCGCCGATCCGGTCGACGTGCCCGCAGCATCGGCCGGGGTCGTGATCGCGGTCAGGACGGCCTCGCGCATCGTCTCGGAGAGGAGCGGGTCACGCCGCTCAGGCAGCGTCGCGATGAGGGTGAGCGCAACGCCAGAGCTGGCCGCGTGCACCATCTGGACGGCGCGATCGACGTCGACCAGGAGGCGTCCGGCGACGGCGACCCGCTCGATCAGGCTGCGCAGGACGGCCTCCGCCTCACGCGCTGCGGTGGGCTCAGCTCCCGCCTCCGGCTGGCCGTACATCAGCGAGTAGAGCGCCGGGTTCGCGACGCCGAACGCGACGTGGAGATCCCAGCCGGCCCGCAGATCGTCGACCGGGTCCGGAAGGAGCGTGCGGTTGCGTTTGGTGTGCAGGTAGGCGGCGAATCCGTGGCTGGTGACCGCATCGAGCAGTCCGCTCATGTCGCCGAAGAGCCGGTAGATCGTCGGCGGCTGCACCCCGGCGGCGGCGCTGACAGCGCGGGTGGAGACGGCGTCCCGTCCTCCTGCGGAGAGGAGTTCGGAGGCGGCTTCGACGATGCGGTCGCGCGGGCTCGGCTGCTCAGTCATGAATCAATGATAACAAAGAGTTGTTATCAATTTTCCTCTGCGTGGACTCGGCCAGCCCGAGTGTTCACAACAGGCGACGGGTGCCGGTGTCGCGGGCGTCGCCTAGGCTCGTCGGTATGGCTGACTACCCCGACCTGGTGATCTTCGACTGCGACGGGACCCTCGTCGACACGGAACGGATCTCCGTCCGCGTCAACCTCAAGCTGCTGACCGAGGCCGGGAGCACCCTCACCGAGGCGGATATCCACGAGCACCTCGTCGGCGCATCGTACGAGACGTACATCAAGCTCGTCGAGGAGAACCTCGGGCGCACGCTCGACCCCACCTGGCTCGACCGTTGGGGCCAGGCGTTCCGCGATGCGTGCGCTGCCGATCTGGAGGCCGTCGACGGTGTCGGCGAGGCGATAACCGAGATCCTCGAGGCCGGATCGCCCATCTGCGTCGCGTCCAACAGTGCGCACCCGGACATCAAGCGGAACCTCGAACACACGGGGCTGCACGAGCACTTCGACGGCAGCATCTTCAGCGCGAGCGACGTCGCGACCGGCAAGCCTGCGCCGGACCTGTTCCTGCACGCGGCCGCGACGTTCGGCATCGATCCGTCCCGCTGCATCGTCATCGAGGACAGCCCGGTCGGCGTCGCTGCTGCCCGTGCTGCCGGTATGCGCGTCTACGCCTACGCCGGCGGCGTCATCCCCGAAGCGCGCCTCGTCGGCCCCAACACGCACGTCTTCCACGACATGCGAGAGCTCCCCGCCCTCATCCGGGCCACCTGGTAGCCGCCCTGCCGGCCCGCGAACTGTCAGTCGTGGCTGGTCTGACGCTCCGGTTGCCAGCCACAACCGTCAGCTCGCGAGCTGTCGGTCGTGGCCGGTCTGGCGTGCTGATAGCCGCCACAAGTGACAGTTCGCGGGCTGATCGGGCGGGCTAGTCGGCGGGTCCCGCGTTGCCTCTGGCGACGGCCTTCGTGAGCACCTGTGGTCCGGTGACGAACGCTCGCTTCCAGGGGGCGACGCCATCGATCTCGACCTGCAGCGAGAAGCTCAACACCGTCCGGATGAGGACGATGAGCGCGAGGACCGCCGCATCGGTGAGTGATGGCGTGGAGGTGACGGTCTTGACGAGGTCAGCGGCGACGAGAATCTCCAGGCCGAGCAGGATGACGCCGCCGATCGTCTCGCGGAGGGTCTTGAACGCGTGGCCTCCGTCTTTCGAACGGATCCAGACGCGGATCGAGACACCGATCGCGACGAGGAATCCGACGACCATCGCGCCGACCCCGACGACCTCGAACACGGTCGTCACCGCCTCAAAGAATCCCGTCACGCCATCCCCCTCTGCCATCCCGCCATCATGCCGCACTTCGTCCGCGAGTGGTCAGTCGTGGCTGGTTCCAGCGCCCGAGAACAGCCACAACTGACAGCTCGCGAGCTATCAGTTGTGGTGGGTTTCAGGGCGTCAGAGCAGCCACGAGTGACAGTTCGCGGGCTAGTGGAGGGCGGAATCGGCGGAGGACTGGGTCCAGGAGTGGAAGCGGACCGTCAGTCCGGAACGGGTCGGAGCGCAACAGAACGGGCCGATGGCGACCAGCGCGTCAGCCGTGAACGGAGCGACCCGCACGAGCTGCCAGGGCTCGTCGTCGACTCGCGCACGGATCGTCACGGCGTCACCGGACCGGCTTGCCCGCACGGTCACAACACGCCCGGCCCACGCCGGGACCGGCCCGACGGACCAGTCGGAGCGGACATCCGTCACGACCGCGCCCAGCTGCGGCAGCCCATCGGCGAACTCCACTCCGGCCTTGATCCAGTGCTCGTCATCAGCTCGGAGGAACACCCCGGCCTGATCGAACTGGGCGTCGAAGGCCGCCGTGAACGACACCTCGCAGGCCGTGCCCGTCGCGAACGGCGTGAGCAGCGCGTGCTCCGTGTCGTGGACAAAACCGTAGGAGGTGTGCCGCCAGGCATCGCTGCCCTCCACGGCGGTCACGAGGAGGTCCACGCCATCGGCGGTCTCCTCCTCGACGGCTGAAACCGGGGGAGTCGTCCACGACCCCACCGACCAAGGGATGGTCGTCCTCGCTTCGGGATCAGCGGCGGCGGATGAGGCTGAGGTGTCGACGTCGTTCACGGGGCCACCCTATCGGCGTGCGCTGGAGGTTCGCATCCGCCCATTGTGTTCCGGCCCTCGTGCCCGGTCGTCGGACAGAACCTCCCGGTCTGCGTGCCCGGCCGCGTTTGTCGGGCCACCGATCTTCGCACACGGCGCCACGCGCTATGGTGGTGGCGAGTGACACGGGGTGCCCGTCGCGATGCGACACGGGCTGAGAACACACCCGTCGAACCTGATCTAGTTCGTACTAGCGAAGGGATGTCGCGGATGAGCATTCGCACACCGCAGCAGTCTGCCCACCCGTCCACCGATGCCGTCGCAGGGGGTGGTGTCGTCGATCCGGCGGCCCTCGCCGAACGCGCGGCGACCCTCCTCGAGGAGCTGCGCTCGCGCACGCCGCTTGTGCAGTCGATCACCAACGCCGTGGTCACCAACTTCACCGCGAACATCCTCCTCGCGCTCGGCGCTGCGCCGGCGATGGTCGACATCCCGACCGAGGCCGGCCCGTTCGCGCGCATCGCCTCCGGGGTGCTCATCAACCTCGGCACCCCGCATGCCGAACCGCGGGAGGCGATGCTCGAAGCGGCCGCCGCAGCCGCCGACGCGGGGACGCCCTGGGTCCTCGACCCGGTCGCGATCGGGTTCCTGCCCGTCCGCACCGCCCTCGCATCCCAGCTGCTGGACCTCCGCCCGACGATCGTGAGGGGGAACGCCTCGGAGATCATCGCGCTCGCCGGCCTCGGAGCGGGTGGCCGCGGCGTGGACGCGACGGACACCGCGGAGAGCGCGCTCGACGCGGCCCGCGCCATCGCTCGTCGTGCCGGTTCCGTGGTCGCGGTGTCCGGCCCGACCGATGTCATCACCGACGGAGAACGCGTCGTCCGCACGAGCAACGGACACGTCTGGCTCACTGCGGTGACGGGCGGTGGATGCGCGCTCGGCTCGGTCATGGCGGCGTTCGCGTCGCTCGACGACGACCGACTCGTCACGACCGTTGCCGCGACGACCGTCTACACGATCGCCGCCGAGCTTGCGGCATCGGAATCCCGTGGGCCGGGCAGCTTCGCAATCGCGTTCCTCGACCGTTTGTCGACCGTCGACGCCGATACCGTGCGGCGGATGGCGGTCATCGCGTGAGCCGGACGGGTGGGGATGACGCTGCGAACGGGGTGTCCTTCGACGGGGACCGGGTGGGGCGTGCCGGGGTAGCGGTGGTTCCGGGCCCTTCGACAGGCTCAGGGACCGGCGGGGCGGGACTCGATGTGGGTGCGGGGACGGTGGGCCCTTCGACGGGCTCAGGGACCGGGGGAGTGCGAATGGACGCCGACGCGCTTTCGACGTACCTCGTCACCGATGCGTCCCTGAGTGGATCGTGCGGGGTCCTCGATGTTGTGGGGCGTGCCGTCGACGGCGGCGCCACCGCGATCCAACTGCGGGAGAAGTCGGGGACGGCGCGTGAGCTGTTCGAGTTGACGGTTGCGGCCAGCGCCGCCATCGCCGGTCGTGCGCTGCTGTTCGTCGACGACCGGGTGGACGTGTTCCTCGCCGCCCGAGCCGCCGGGGCGCGGGTCGACGGCGTCCACATCGGGCAGAGCGATCTGCCGGTACTCGAGACGCGACGAATCATCGGGCCGGATGCGATCCTCGGCCTCACCGCGAACACGCCGGCGCACTTCGCGGACGTCGCGGCGCTCCCGGCCGGGACCGTCGACTATCTCGGTGTCGGTGTCATCCGACCGACGAGCACCAAACCGGACCACCCTGCACCGCTCGGGATCGAGGGCTTCCGGGCGCTCGCCGCATCAACGGCGTTGCCGTGCGTCGCGATCGGCGGTGTCGCACTGTCCGACACGGCCGCGCTGCGCTCCGCGGGTGCTGCAGGGCTCGCCGTGGTGTCCGCGATCTGTGCGGCCGACGACCCCACGGCCGCGGCTGCCGCCTTCCGCGCCGCCTGGACGGAGGCGCTCCTATGAGTGACGCAGCCGCCCGACCCCTGCCCGCCGCCCGGTCCCTGAGCCTGTCGAGGGGCCCCAACGGCTCGACGGTGTCGCGAGCGCGCACCCCGCGCATCCTCAGCATCGCCGGCACCGACCCGACAGGCGGCGCCGGCATCCAGGCGGACCTCAAGAGCATCGCCGCGAACGGCGGCTACGGCATGGCGGTCGTGACGGCACTTGTCGCCCAGAACACCCACGGCGTCCGCAGCGTCCACACACCGCCCGTGTCGTTCCTCCGCGAGCAGCTCGATGCCGTGAGCGATGACGTCGTGATCGACGCGGTCAAGATCGGCATGCTCGGCAGCGTCGAGGTGGTGGACGAGGTCCGCGCCTGGTTGCGCGCATCGGCGACCGGGCCCATCGTGCTCGATCCCGTGATGGTCGCGACGAGCGGAGACCGGCTGCTGCGCGCCGACGCAGAGGCGGCCGTGCGGGCGCTGCTTCCCATGGTCGACCTCGTGACCCCGAACCTCCCGGAGCTCGCCGTCCTGGCAGGCGCGCCGATCGCCACCGACTGGGCGACCGCGCTCGATCAGGCGCTCGCCCTGTCACGCGAGCACGGCGTCATCGTCCTGGTGAAGGGCGGACACCTGGGCGGCACGTCATCGCCGGATGCCCTGGTCGATGCCGCGGGCCGTCTCGGCGACGACCGGGACCAGCAGGTCGTCGAGATCGTCGGTGCCCGGGTGGAGACATCCAACACGCACGGCACCGGGTGTTCGCTGTCGAGTGCGATCGCGACCCTCGTCGCTCGCGACGGCGATTGGACGAGAGCCCTCGACGACGCGAAGCGCTGGCTCACCGGGGCGCTCGCGCGTGCCGACGAGCTCGTGGTCGGGTCCGGCAACGGACCGATCAACCACTTCGCCGAGCTTTGGGACGCGGCCGGGATCGGAGAAGCGGATGCGCTCGGTCGCGCTCTCGACCTCGACGGGCATCGGCTGGATGAGACCGATGCCGCTGTTGCTCCCGCATCGATCACCGACGCCTGGTGGGATGACGTCGAGCCGGTGCGTCGGCGCATCGACGAGTCACCGTTCATCCTCGGGTTGGGCGACGGCACCCTCGACGCAGGGGCCTTCACCCACTATCTCGCGCAGGACGCGATCTACCTGCGCGAGTACGCGCGGGTCCTCGCCCGGGCGAGCCAGTTGGCGCCGACGACCGAAGAGCAGGTGTTCTGGGCGGAGGGCGCGAGCGGCTCGATCGTCGCGGAGATGGAGCTGCACCGGACCTGGCTGGCTGAACATGCCGCCAGCGGTATACGCGTCGAACCGACACCTGTCACGGCCGCCTACCTGTCACATCTCCTGACGGCGGCGAGGAGCACCGACTACGGCCTCGTCGTCGCGGCGCTCCTGCCGTGCTACTGGATCTATCAGGACCTCGGTGAGCGGCTCGTGACGCGGTCGCATCCGGAGCACCCGTTCGCGGGCTGGTTGGACACGTACGCGGATCCGGCGTTCGCGGTCTCGAATCAGCGGGCCATCGACATCGCCGGGGCGGCTGCTGCACGTGCCGACTCTGCGGGCCGTGAGCGGATGCGGCGTGCGTTCCTCGTCTCGGCGGCGCACGAGGAGGCGTTCTTCGCCGATCCGCTGGCGAGGCTGGCCGCCACCGGTCCCTGAGCCTGTCGAAGGGTCCTGCTTCCTGCGCTTCGACAAGCTCAGCGACCGGGCTTTCGCGTGTGGTGGCTTCGGTCCCTGAGCTTGTCGAAGGGTTCTGGGTCCTGCGCTTCGACAAGCTCAGCGGCCGGGTTTTTCGGGTGTGGAGCCTTCGGTCCCTGAGCTTGTCGAAGGGTCCTGTGTCCTGCGCTTCGACAAGCTCAGCGGCCGGGCTTTTGCGTGTGGTGGCTTCGGTCCCTGAGCTTGTCGAAGGGTCCTGGGTGTTGCGCTTCGACGGGCTCAGCGACCCGGGTCGCCGCTCAGCGCCCCGCGGCGACGAGCACGTCCTCGTCCTCGACAGCGGCGACGAGCGCACCATCCTGCATCGTGAGCACCTGATCCATCCGCGAAAGGTGCGACCGGTCGTGCGTGACGAGCAGCGTCGACGTGTGCGCCTCCTCGGTCAACCGCAGGATGAGGTCGATGATCGCCGACCCGCGCTCGTGATCGAGCGCACTCGTCGGCTCGTCCACCACGAGCGCGGCCGGTTCGCCCATCAGTGCCCGGGCGACGTTGACCCGCTGACGCTGGCCTCCCGACAACTGATGGGGACGCTTGCCGGCATGTGCGCTCAGCCCGACCTCGTTCAACAGATCCAGCGCCCTGGTTCGAACAGCAGCGCGCCGGCCACGACTGCCGCGCCCGCCCAGCTCGTTCATCACCGTCAACTGTTCGAGTGCCGTGAGTGACGGGATCAGGTTCGACTGCTGGAACACGATGCCGAGGGTCGAGCGTCGGAATTCGGCTGCCGCCCCGCGATCCAAGCCCGTGACATCGATGCCCGCGACCTCGACGGTGCCGCTGTCCGGCCGGATGAGCGACGCCGTGACGGCGAGAACGCTCGACTTACCGGAGCCGGACGGGCCGGTGAGGGCTGCGACCGTGCCCGGCGGGACGGTGAGGCTCACACGGTCGACGGCGGTGACGGTGGAATCGCCGTCGGGGAAGGTGAGGGTGACGTCGGTCAGTTGGATCATCGGGTGCCTCCTGGGGTGGGGCCCTTCGACAAGCTCAGGGACCGGGGGTGGGACAGGGTCTGGGACCGGGGGTGGGTGGGGCCCTTCGACAAGCTCAGGGACCGGGGACGGGCGCTCATCGGTTGCCGCCGAGGGCGGTGAGCGGGTCGGCCGTGAGGATGGACCGGAGCGCGAACGCCGCGCCCGCGAGCCCGAGGACCACCATGATCACGCCGGGGACGAGGGTCGTGAGCGGACTCAGCACAAACGGCAGCGCCGTCCCCGCGAGCGACCCCAGCAGGGCGGTGAGCCCGATCCCGACGCCCACGCCCACGATGAGGAGGACGAGTGCCTGCCCGAGCGCATCGGTCGTGAGCCGACGGGTCGTCGCACCGAGCGCTTTCAGGATCGCGACGTCACCGCGGCGCTGGATGGTCCAGACCGTGAAGAACGCGCCGATCACCAGCGCGGAGATGCCGAACAGCATCGCCACCATCAGGAGGAGTGACCCGATCTCGGATCGGAACGAACCGATCGCCATGAGCGCGGGGAGCACCGACTTCGAGACGGTGCCGGCCTGGGCGTCGGCTGCGGTCGCAGTGGCGCCGGTCGGATTCCCGAACACGGCGAGCACGGTGGCGAACGGCGCGCCGGCACTGCCCGCGGCGACTCCGGAGGTCGCTGCCGCCATCGTCCGCCAGTCCGTCGCACTCATCCAGACGACCGGCGTGTGGCTGTACCACGCGTCGTCGCCGACGGATTCGACGGTGAACTGCTTCGCGCCGATGGACACTTCGTCCCCGGCTGTGACCTTGAGTTCCTTCGCGGCGGCGGCGCTCAGTCGGAGCTGCCCAGATGCGGTCGGCGCATCGTGTCCGAACGACGGCTCGACGCCGAAGAGCGAGACGGACGTGCGCGCATCGGGCGTCTCGAGCCGTGTCTGCGTGATCCCGATGGGCTCGGCACGCTCCACACCGGGCACGGCGGCCCAATCGGATGCCATGTCCGCGGTCACCGCGGAGTCCGAGAAGCTCGCCTGCTCACCGTCGGCAGGCGCAGAGAAGACGATGCTGCTGGCGCCGAGTCCCGTCACCGCCGAGATGTTCTGGTTCGCGAGCCCGGCGGTCAACCCGCTGAGGAACCCCACGAGCAGGGTGATGAGTGTAACGACCGCGCCGATCAGCACGAACCGTCCGGTCGCGAATCGCATGTCACGCCAGGCGACGAACATGGAACCTCCTCGATGCACCCGTCCGCAGGCCGGCGGATCCGGTCTGGTGGTGCACGCTTCAAGCCTCCCCGTGCGGCGCACCGCCGGCATCGGCCGGGATGATGCTCTCCGGCGGCGGGAGTATGGAGGGTTCCTTCCACCTTTTGGACGATCCGTTTCCGCCCGGCGCACCGTACGCTGGGCGGATGACGCAATCGGTGCCAGGCGGCGCCCTCGGGGCGAGGAGAGCGCAGGCGGACCATTCGGCCCTCAGCCCCGTGTTCACGGCGTTGAACGCGGGTCTGCACGTGCTGTTCGTCGCGCTGGCACTCGTTGTCGTGGTGCGGGCGATCCTGGTCCCCGGCCCGTACTCGGTGCTGTCGATCGTGCTGACCGCGGTGATGCTCGCGACCCACGTCCTCGGGGCGGTGTTCGGCGCGCGGGCGCGGCGGGGTCGGCGGGGGCGCGGGGGAGCGGGAGCTGACGAAGTCGGTGGCGGCGGAAACACGAACGGCGACGGTACCGACGCTGACGGGTCCACGATGCCCCGTACCGGCCGCACAGGCCGCATCGTCATCGGCGTCTGGCTCGCCGTCCTCAGCATCGAGTGGATCGCCCTCGTGTTCCTCAGCCCGGATGCGGCGTACCTCGTCTTCCCGCTGTTCTTCCTCTACCTGCACCTGCTGCGCTGGCCGGTCGCGGTCGTCGCGGTGCTCGCGGCGACCGCCGCAGCGATCATCGCGATCGGTGCGCACTCCGGGTTCAGCCTCGGCGGGGTCGTCGGGCCGATCGTCGGCGCCGCCGTGGCGGTCGCGATCGGGCTCGGCTACCAGGCGCTCGCGCGGGAGGCGGAGGCGCGCGAACGGCTCATCGTCGAACTCGTCGCCACCCGTGAACAGCTCGCGGCGACCGAGCGGGAGGCCGGGAAGCTGGCCGAACGCGAGCGCCTCGCCCGCGACATCCACGACACCGTCGCGCAGGCGCTGTCGAGCATCCAGCTCCTCCTGCACGCCGCCGAACGTGATGCCGAGACCGACCCCACCCGTGCTGCAGTCCACCTGCGCGGTGCAAGGGCCGCGGCCGCCACGGCGCTCACGGAGACCCGCGGCCTCATCGACGAGCTCAGCCCGCCGGCCCTCGCGGGAAGCACGATCGCCGACGCGCTGTCCCGGCTGGCCGCAACGACCACGGCGCAGGGCGGTCCCGTCGTCTCCTTCACGGTGACGGGTGACCCCATCGACCTCAGCACCTCGGTGCAGACGTGCCTCCTGCGGGTCGCCCAGAGCGCCGTGTCCAACGCCGTCCGCCACGCGGAGGCATCCCGCGCGGACATCACGCTCAGCTACCTGGACTCCGAGGTGATCCTCGATGTCGACGACGACGGGATCGGCTTCGAACCGGCGGTCATCGGCGGGGCCGGCGAGCGGACAGCCGGCGGGTCGTTCGGGCTCGTCGCGATGCGGCAGCGGATCGAGGAACTGGGCGGATCGCTCGACCTCCGCAGCGAACCGGGGCAGGGGACGACCGTGACGGCACGATTCGAGGAGGCGGCATGAGCGAGGATGCGACGATGGGGGACCGGGCGGCCGAGGGCGCTGACGGCCCCGCCGTGCCGACGATCCGCATCGTCATCGCCGACGACCACCCCATCGTGCGAGCCGGCCTCCGTGCCGTGCTCGGAACGGTGCACGATCTCGACGTGATCGGTGAGGCTGCGACGGCGGAGGACGCGATCGAGCTCGCGTTGCACGGCGCCGACGGACGTCCTGTTCCCGACCTCGTGCTGATGGATCTGAGCTTCGGGGACGGGATGTCCGGGATCGAGGCGACCCGTGTCATCGCCTCGGCCGCCGGATCCCCGCGCGTCCTCGTGTTGACGAATTACGATTCCGATGCGGACATCCTCGGTGCGATCGAGGCGGGGGCGGCGGGGTACCTGCTGAAGGACTCGCCCCCGGATGATCTCGTTGCGGCGATCCGGTCTGCCGTCGCCGGGCGATCGGTGCTGGGGCCGGCCGTCGCGACACGGCTCGTCGCGCGGGTGAGCGCGCCGCAGACGGCGTTGAGTGCGCGGGAGATCGAGGTGCTCGCGAAAGTGGCCGAAGGGCTCACGAACCTCGCGATCGCGGCGCGGCTGCACGTCAGTGAGACGACGATCAAGTCGCATCTCGCGCACATCTACACAAAGCTCGATGTCACGAACCGTTCGTCCGCCATCGCCGCCGCCCAGCGTCAGGGCCTCTTCCGTCCGCGCTGAGCCCCGGTCCTCGTCCCGGTCCCTGAGCTTGTCGAAGGGCCTACGTCGCACGCTTCGACAAGCTCAGCGACCGGCTTCTGGCGTTACGTGAACCACGCTCGGTCCCTGAGCTTGTCGAAGGGCCCACGTCGCACGCTTCGACAAGCTCAGCGACCGGCTTCTGGCGTCACGTGAACCACGCCCGGTCCCTGAGCTTGTCGAAGGGCCTACGTCGCACGCTTCGACAGGCTCAGCGACCGGCTTCTGGCGTCACGTGAACCACGCCCGGTCCCTGAGCTTGTCGAAGGGCCCACGTCGCACGCTTCGACAGGCTCAGCGACCGGCTTCTGGCGTTACGTGAACCACGCTCGGTCCCTGAGCTTGTCGAAGGGCCCGCCCGTATCGCCGGTCCCTGAGCCTGTCGAAGGGCCTACACCTGCTTGTACGCCGCCAACGCCGCCTGCCGGGTCGTCGCGAGGTCGACGATCGGCTGCGGGTACGCCATGGTGCCGAGCTCCGGGATCCACCGCCGGATGTAGGCGCCGTCGCCGTCGAACCGCTCGCGCTGCCGTTCGGGGTTGAAGACGCGGAAGTACGGCGCAGCATCGGCCCCACTCCCGGCGACCCACTGCCAGTTGAACGGGTTCGATGCCGGGTCGGCGTCCACGAGGGTGTCCCAGAACCATTCTTCGCCGCGGCGCCAGTGGATGAGGAGATTTTTCGTGAGGAACGAGGCGACGACCATGCGCACGCGGTTGTGCATCGTGCCGGTGTGCCAGAGTTCGCGCATGCCGGCGTCGACCATCGGAATGCCGGTGCGCCCCATCGTCCATGCTTCGAAGGCTTCTTCGTCGACGTCCGGCCAGGGGAACGCGTCGAAGGTCGATCGCCAGTTGTCGGTGGCGAGCGCCGGGAACGCGTAGAGGCAGTGGTGCGCGAATTCGCGCCAGCCAACTTCCTTCAGGAACACGGCGCCGTCATCGCCGAGTCGTCGTCCGCCGTCTTTCGCGGCCCACCAGATCTGGTTGGGGCTGATCTCACCGAAGCGCAGGTGCGGGGACAGTCGTGATGTCGCGGGTTTCGCGGGGATGTCGCGATTTTCCGCGTATCCGATGATCTCCCCGTCGATGAAGTCCGCCAGGCGTTCGTGCGCGCCGGCTTCGCCCGGTGTCCAGAGGTCGCGGAGGCCACCGGCCCAGTCGGGGCGGGTCGGGCGCAGTGCCCAGGCGTCGAGGTCGTCGCTCGCGATGTCGGCGGCAGCCGTTGGAGCGGTGATCTGCGACGGTTCGGCGATCGGATGGCGCGGCGGATTCGTCGTATGCCGGGTGAGGCATGCGTTCCAGAACGGCGTGAACACGGCGTACGGATTGCCCTGTCCCGTGGTGATCTCCCACGGTTCGGCCAGGAGCGTCGCCGAGAAGCTGCGGACGTCGAGACCGCGGTCTCGCAGTGATGTCTTGATCCGGGTGTCGAGGTCGCGTTCCGCGCCACCGTAGCGACGGTTCCAGAGTGCGGCGGCCGCGCCGGTCTCGGTGACGAGGTCGTCGAGAATCTGCGCAGCATCGCCTCGTCGAAGGACCAGTGTGCCGCCGAGACCGCGGATGTCCGCCCCGAGCGCTTCGAGGCTGCCGTGCAGCCACCAGCGCGATGCTCCGCCGTGCGGTCGCAGCCCGTTGGTGTCCTCTTCGAGGACGTACAGGCAGATGATCGGTGCGCCGATCTCGATCGCGGCGTGCAGCGCCGGGTTGTCGGCGAGCCGGAGGTCGTCGCGGAACCAGACGATCGTTGGAGATTCGGCCATCCCGTCAGCCTACGCGAGCCACCCTTCCCTGTTCGCAATTCCGGAACTCTGAGGCGGGAATGCGCATGGCAGAGCTGGAAAGCGGTTGCTTCGTCACTCGTGTCACAGGAGTTCCGGAATTGCGAACAGTGGGTGGGCGTGGGGCTGGACGTGGCTGGACCGGGGCGACTGGCTCAGGCGGGCGGCCCTCAGTCGGGCTGGAGCGCGAGGGACGCCTCACGGGCGAGGAGCGAGCGCTTCACGTCGAGGCCCCAGGCGAACCCGCCGAGCGACCCGTCGGTGCGCAGCACCCGATGGCACGGAACGAACAGCGCCGGAGCGTTCGTCGCGCAGGCGCTCGCGGCGGCCCGAACGGCAGAGGGCCGCCCCGATGCCACGGCGAACTCCGAGTAGGTCAGCGGCTTCCCCGGCTCGATCGTCCGGAGCACGGACCACGCGTGGGTCCGGAACGGGCCGCCGGACTGGGCGACGAGCACATCGTCGATCGCGGAGAGATCGCCGGCGTAGTAGGCCTCGACCGCTTCGCTCGCCGCGATCTCGCCGGGCGCGCTGGACGCGGGTCGGTCGGCCGGGCGGATGCGGTCGAGCATCACCTGGACGTCATCGCTCCAGCCGGAAGCCAGCACGGCGCCGTCCTCCGCCCGAGCGATGATCGTGAACGGGCCGTCCGGTGTGCTGATGGTCTGGTGGATGGTCTTGGTGCTGGTCATGATCGGTTGCCTTTCTCGATGGCAGAGGAGTGTGGTGATGTTGTGGGAGCAGGCGGCGTGCTCTCGGCTGCGCGTGCTGCCGCAGGCATCGCCGCCGCCTTCCACAGGTGCAGGCACAGATAGGACCGCCAGGGAGCGAACCCAGACGCTTCGACGGTGAGCGGCAGCGGGTCTTCCGGGAGGCCGAGTCGTTTCGCGCCGGTCCGGACGGCGACGTCGCCAGGCAGGAAGACATCGGGGTTGCCGAGCATGCGCATGCTGACGTAATCGGCGGTCCACGGGCCGATGCCCTTGAGCGCCATCAACCGGTCGCGGAGCGCGGTCCGGTCGTCACCGAAGCCGATGGTCAGCTCCCCGCTCGCGAGGGCCTCGGCTACACCGATGATGGTGTTGATCCGCGCCTTCGGACCGACCAGGGCGTCTCGACCGCCCTCGGCGATCTGTGCGGCGGTCGGGAACAGCCTGCTGAGTCCGTGCCGCGCCTCGACCGTGTCGCCGACCGCCTCGGTGAGCCTGCTGAGCGCCGTGCGGGCCGCGGCGACCGTGATCTGTTGTCCGATGATCGCGCGGAACAGCATCTCCGGCGCGCTCACGGCTCCCGGCAGGCGGATGCCGGGCGTCTCCCGGACCGATGCGGCGAGCCGTGGATCCGCACCGATGGCCGCATCGATCGCCTGCGGGTCAGCATCGAGGTCGAACAGTCGGCGGACACGGGAGACGAGTACCGGCAGGTCGGACAGGTCAGCGACTTCGGCGGTGAGGGTGAGGGCGCCATGCTCCTCGCGGACCTCGAACCACGCCGTACCGCCCGGCAGCGCGAGCAGCCGCGAGTACCGATCCGGGCCGGCCTCCTCGACGCCGGCGACGGCCCGCGGCGCCAGCCACGCGAAGACCCCCGCAGCGTTGAACGGCTTCCGATACGGCAGAGACAACTGGATCGTTCCCGGTTCGACGGACGGGGTGCGGCGATGCTTCGCCCTCAGTTGTCCCGGGGTCAGCTCGAACACCTCGCTGATGGTGTCGTTGAACTGCCGGATCGAGGAGAACCCGGCGGCGAACGCGATGTCGCCGAACGGCAGTTCGGTCCCGGTCAGCAGGCTGCGGGCACTGTGGGCGCGGTGCGCACGAGCCAGGGCGAGTGGTCCGGCGCCGAGTTCCTGGGTCAGGATGCGCGTCAGGTGGCGGCTCGAATAGCCGAGGTTCGCGGCCAGGCCGGGAACGCCGTCACGCTCGACGACCCCGTCGGCGATGAGTCGCATCGCGCGGGCTGCGAGGTCGTTGCGGAGGTTCCAGTCCGGTGTTCCGGGGACGGCTTCCGGGAGGCATCGTTTGCACGCCCGATAGCCGGCCTCATGCGCTGCGGCACTCGTCGCGTAGAAGGTGACGTTCTGTGGTTGTGGGGTCCGTGCTGGGCAGGACGGGCGGCAATAGATGCCTGTCGTGCGGACGGCGGTGATGAATTGGCCGTCGAACCGGGTGTCCTTCGCCTGGATGGCGCGGTAGCGTTCGTCGAAGTCCATGCTTCGAGTCTCGCACCTGATCCACCCTCGGACGAGCGGAAATCGGACATGACGGTGGAGTCGTCATCCGGGTGGCGTCTGCCGCTGACAGCAGGAGTCAGGCGTGCACGAGGATCGCGCTCGTCAGCTGCCGCGCAGCTTGTTGCTGAGGGCGGCGAGTGTGCTCATCTCCTCCGGGCTGAGCGCTGTGCTCACCCGCTCGGCGATCGACGCCCCATGCTGCACCGCGACCTTCCGGAACACGCTGTAGCCCTCGTCGGTCATGCGCACGAGCGTGCCGCGGCCGTCGTCCGGGTCTGGACACTTGCCGACGAATCCACGCGCGACGAGTCGATCCACCAGGCGGCTGATGCTCGGCTGCGACAGCAGTACCTGCGTGTTCAGATCGCGGAGGCGGATGCGGCGATCCGGCTCACGCGACATGGTCAGGAGCACGTCGTACTCGTTGAGGGAGATGCCCTGATTCGGGAATTCATGCGACAGATGACGCATGACATCCACTTGGGCGCGGAAGAGCGCCTCCCAAGCCGTGACCGCGAGTCGTCTGTCTTCCATGATTGCCTCCTACGGAGAGAACACTCCGTCACCCGAATCTAGTCCGGACTGGTGACATCGGCATCAGAGGTGGCACCGATGTCGGCAGCTGGCCCGCTGTGAGAGCGCCGGCAGTATCCGCGACGGTTCTCCAGGCGGCCCCTGCCGAGACGTTCTGGGGCGACCGTCGAGGCGACCGTTAAATGGGAGAGAGTCGGTCGTAGAGGCTCAACGACCGACTCTCATTTCCCTTGCACCAAGAGTGTCCTGCAATCACATTCCGTCAGTTGCCACAGCAAAACAACTAACGTTCCATCAATGTATAACGGATCGGTAACGAGCGCTAGTTATCAGTTCGTTATTTTTGCTGGGAATTCCCCAAGAGCCGATTTCGACGCTTGTGACCCCCGGCCGAGGGGAGTCATTTCGTCGCTCCAAGCGCGCGCGAGCGACAAGTTGCCGCCCCTCGCGAAGAAGGACCGGACGGCGCGGAGCGCTCACCGGCCGTGCAGACGCTCCGAGACACGACGTACGATGTCGGCGGGGGTCGCACGTAACAGCGGTCCGTGACCCGGCAGCACCACGGTCGCGTCGAGATCGCCGAACGCGTCGATCGCGCGCACCGCCTCGCGCGCGTCCGTATGCCACATCGGCGGAAGGATCTGCGGACCTGCGACGGACGTCGTCGGATGGTCCGTGATGATCGCATCGCCCGTGATGAGCACCCCGTGTTCCGGCAGGAGGTACCCGTTGTGGCCAGGCGTATGGCCGGCGGTCGGGATCTGCAGGACCGTGTGCCCGGCGACGACGCGGCTCGCATACCCGTCCACCTGCACGTCGGACCCGAATGCGACCGGCGATGCGACGGCAACGTCCGACAGCCCGCCGGACCGGATGGCGTGCACCACCCAGTTGGCGATGCGCGGCTTCCACAGCACGGGCAGGATGTCGGCGATGGCGATCTGGTGCAGCTCGACGCGGGTGATGTTCGGCAGCTCGGCTGCATGGCCGAGGACCCGTGCGCCCGTGCGGGCGACGAGCGGAGCGATCGTCCCGATGTGATCGCTGTGGCCGTGGGTCACGAGGATCGTGCTCAGGTCGTCGATCCGTCCGCCCGCGCGCACGATCGACTCGTCGACGAGGGCGAGATCCTCCGGATACCCCGCATCGATGAGGGCGACCTCGACACGGGTCGGGTCGCTCCCGGCTCCCGTCAGCACGGTCCAGTTCGATGCCGGACCCTCCACGAAGTGCACCCCTGGCGCGACCTCCGTGAACGAACGGATCCGACGATCGCTCATCGTGCGCCGTCCACCACCTGCATAAAGGTGATCTCGATGTCGGCGCGCCGACGGAATCCGAGGCGTTCGTAGAGCGCCTGCGCCGGGTTGCCGTCGATGACGTGCAGGAAGGCGCGGTCGCCGCGGCTGTGCACGTGCTCGGTCACGGCGAGGACGAGCCTGGCCGCGAGCCCGCGCCCGCGGAACTCCGGCGCTGTGCAGACGGCGCTGATCTCGGTCCAACCGGCCGGCCGCAGCCGTTCGCCGGCCATGGCCACGAGCACGCCGTCGGCCTTGACGCCGAAGTAGGCGCCGACCTCGATCGTGCGGTCGAGGAACGGGCCCGGCTCGGTACGGGCGACGAGCTCGATCATCGCAGCCGCATCGGCCTCACCGAGTCGCACGAGTTCGAGCGACGGGTCGAGCGGGGTCGTGGCGATGGCGGCGAGCGAGTCGGCGACGTCGTCATCGGTCAGCTGGTGGAGGGTGAACCGGTCGAGGACGTCCCAGCCCTCCGGTGTCGACGTGCCTGGTTCGAGGCTGATCGCGACCGCGTCGTTCCCGACGAGCGCGTGCAGTTCGGTCCACGTGTCGGCATCGGTCGGATACTGGATGCCGACCATGGGGGAGACGTCCGGGCGGAAGCGGCGAGCGCGCGTCCCGTCGGTCGTCGCGAAGCCGACGAGCGGCCCGGTGAGCGAGTGCCAAGCGGCGTTGTCGAGCACATGGGTGCCCGTCTCGTCGATGACTGCTGATGTGGTGTTGTGCACGGTCCTCCTCGCCGTCGATCTGCTCGACGGCCCGGAGAACCTTACGCCATACCGGCCGCTCCCAGCTGTGTGGACGCCGTGTGCGCTCAGGAAGTGCTGATCTTTTCGAAACATACGAAGCGCATACTGAGCCGGGCTGCGATGACCGCAGGACCTCTGACCGCACGTGGTCGGGGGAGACACCAGGAGGAACCGACGTTGGATGCGGACATGACGGACAGATCCGACGGAGCGGCTGGGGAGGGTCGGGCTGCCGGCGCTGGTGGCGCTGCTGGCGCGACGGGGCTTGGCGGGTCCGCCGGATCGGGTGCCGCGGCCAGGCCGAGCATCGCGATCGTCGGCGTCGGCGCCATCGGTGTCGTCGTCGCGGATGCCCTGAGCGGTGCGGCGGACGTGATCCTGTGCCGGCGGGGTTCCGAACGCACGATGCTGCTGCAGGACGGCGATGCGACGCGGACCGTCGACGCGACCGTGGTCGGTTCGCCAGAGGCGCTCCGGGCGGCCGGCATCGGACCGGTGGACTGGATCGTCGTGACGACCAAGGCGCAGGACGTCGCATCCGCCGGGCCGTGGTTCGATGCGCTCGTCGGACCCGACACCCGGATCGCGGTGCTGCAGAACGGCATCGGACATGCGGATCGGGTCGCCCGATGGGTGCCCGCCGAGCGGGTGCTGCCGGCGACGGTCTTCATCGTCGCGGAGCGCACCGCAACGGACCTCGTGGAACTGCGTGCCCTCAACAGCGTCGTCGTCCCGGACACCGCCCTCGGTGAGGCGTTCGCGGAGCTCGCCGGAGCGCACCTGCCCGTGCGCATCGACCCCGCGTTCGCGACGACGTCCTGGCGGAAGCTCATCCTCAACTCGGCGCTCAACTCGGTCACGACCCTGACCTCGCGAACGGCGGACGTGTGCGCTGACCCGGCCATGCGACCCGTGATCGAACGGATGCTCCGCGAGGGCCTCGCGGTCGCCGCCGCGTCCGGCATCGAGTTCGGTCCGGAGGAGCACGGGTGGATGCTCGCCAACCTCGACGGCCTGCCGCCAGGCACGATCTCATCGATGCAGGCGGACCGCCGATCGGGGCGCCCACTCGAACACGACTACATCACCGGGGAACTGGTGCGCCGCGGCCGTGAGCTCGGGGTGGACGTTTCAGCGCTGCAGACGATCCACGCGCTGCTCGACTCCTTGCGGGCTCCGTCGCCCCGCGACTCCCTGGCCGCCTGACTCGTCCGTCCGCGCCCAGCGGCTGTTCACAACTCAGGAGCGTCCCGGCGTGTCGGCCCCGGATCACGACGTTTCCGGCGACACGCCGAGGGCCCTCCTGAATTGCGAACGGACCAGTGGACGGGCGAGCGGTCAGGGGCGGACGTCCGTGACGCGGACCGTGATGACGGGATCCGCTGTGCCCGGGAACAACTCGGGCAGGACGGCCAGGACGGCATCGCGGACGGCTGAAGCCACCTGAGGCGCCGCGGCGTCGGCGGCGACTGCGATGTTCGCCTCGACGGTGACGACCCCCTTGGCCTCCTTCGCGAGCACGAGCGATGCGGGGCCCGACCCGAGGATCGCGCCGAGCGTCTCCTTCGCCGCGTGCAGCAGCGCCGGCTGGGTCGCATACACCGCCGCGACGCCCGGAACCGCGGCGACGACGTCGTCGAGGGTGGTCGCCTGGCTGCGCAGGTCGTCGCTCATCGGATGCTCCCATCGTCGTTCCCGGCGGCCCCAGGGTTTCCCACGGACCCAGCCCCAGCCCCACCGGCCCCGCCCTCGTCGATGAACAGGTCGTCCACCACGATGTCCACACTCGTCAGCACGAGGTCGGTGTGACGACGGATCGCCGCGATGATGTTGCGCCGCAGCTCGTCGGTCGTCGACGGCACCGGCTTGCCCCACACGGCGCTCACCGTGACCCGCAGCGCGATCGGCGCCCCGATGCGCGTCACCTCGCCGTCGAGGACGCACTTGCCCACCAGGACACCCGGGGTGATGTCGCCGGCGTCCCGCACCAGTCCGCGCACGGTGCCCTCGGTGATGACGAGCGTCGACGCATCGTCCGACGCCGCGAACGGGATGTCGCGCCCGGCCTTCACCTCGCGACCGATCGTCTCCATGATGCCGCGGATCCAGTTCTGCTCCAGCGGTTTCACGGCGGCGACGTCGGCTTCGAGCAGCGGTTCGGCGAGCGAGCGCACCCGCCGCAGGGAACGCAGCATCCGCTGGCACTCCGGGGAGTCGTCGATCGACGGGTCGGCAGGGGTCATGCCCCGGTCGAGGTAGTCGCTGAGCGTCTCGATGTCGTGGCCGCAGCCGCCGGCCATCGGATCGGGTGTGTCGGTCATCGCCAAACCTCCATCTCTTTCACGAGGGTCGCTCTGGCGCGTGCCAGGCTCCCACGAACGCTCGCCGTCGTCTGTCCGACCTGCTCGGCGATCTCCTCGTACGAGTACCCGCCGATCTCCCGCAGCACCCACGCCTGTCGCTGGCCCGTCGGCAGGCGGTCGAGCGCTGCGGAGAGCGCGTCGAGTTGCGAGGACGCCTCCGCCTTCCGCTCCGGGCCGTCCTGCTCAGGGGACTCGATGACCACGTCGTCCGTTGAGTCGGCATCGCGTCGCTGCCGCATGAGGTCGATCGCCCGCCGACTCACGATACGCATCAGCCAGCTCTTCACCATCGCACCGTCTTCGAGGGTGTCGATGCGTTTCCAGGCGGAGATGAGCGACTCCTGCACCACGTCGTCGGCGTCGGCTCCCGAACCGGTGAGTCTGACGGCGTACGCTTTCATCATGCGGCCGTATCGGGTGATGATCGTCTCGAATGCGCGGGTGTCGCCATCGACGCAGCGCTCGACGAGGGTGCGATCGCTCGCCTGGGCGAGCAGGCTCGGCGCCGCGCCGGTCCCCGTTCCAGCCACCGCCTCGGTCATGCCGAACATCCTCGTCTCGCGTGGTGCGGAACACGAATCCGGATCGGACCGTGACATCTTCGCCTCAGGCTCCGTCTCACTACTGTAAACACACTGGTACGGTCGGCACGACCGGCGCACGAAGGAGACCGAGAATGTACAGATTCCAAGCCGAAGCTGATGGTGCAGGCGGTTCGGACGCGGTTCCGGGGTCCACGACCATCCAGGACTCGGTGATCGGGAAGGTCATCGGCCTCTCGGCGGCCGGCGTCGACGGCGTGTACGCGCTCGGCGACGGGGCGACGCGGGTGCTCGGCGCACTGCGTGACGCGATCGGTTCGACGGATCACTCGCAGGGTGTCACGGTCACGAACGTGGACGGTGTCGTCTCGGTGGCGGCCGTCATCGTCGTCGACTACCCGCATCCCGTGCAGGAGGTCGCTTCCGACGTCCGCGCCGCCATCGCCCACGCGATCACGGTGCTCCTCGGGATGACCGCGGGCGACATCGACGTGACGGTCAACGACGTGCATGTCGAAGAGGGCCAGGCCGAGGCCGCCGCGCACGAGCAGACGGAAGACGCCCGGACGGATGCGGAAGCAGCCGCGGCGGGCCACACTGGTGATGGACGATCCGCAGCAGGCGCACACGCCGACGGATCAGCGACCGACGAGGTCGATGGAGGGGGAGCACGATGAAGCGACTCAAGCGCGTGACGGGGAAGGCCGCGAGGGCCGAGCACACCGCACACGACGGCGATGCGGTCCACCAAGAGGATCGCGACGCGGGCCGGGCCAGCGCCCGCGCCGCCAAGCCGGCCTCGAAGTCCGCTCAGACGACCGCCAGCAACGCGCTCGGCAGTGTGAGCGGCCTGCCCGCATTCGGGCCGAGCCTGCACGTCAACTCGTTCCGCATCGGACTCGTCGGCGGGCTCGGGGTACTCGTCGCCCTGCTCATCGGCTCCGTCGTCGCCCAGCTCAGCACCACGCTCGTGTACGTGGGCGTCGCGTTGTTCCTCGCGCTCGGCCTCGACCCGCTCGTCGCCTGGCTCGAGAAGAAGCTTCCGCGTGGCGCCGCCGTCGCGATCATCGTCCTCGCGGTGATCCTGGCGTTCGCCGGCATCATCTTCGCGATCGTCCCGCTGCTCGTGACGCAGATCACGAACCTCGTGAACGACTTCCCGCAGATCTCCAAGGAGTTCCTGAACAGCGACTTCGTGCACTGGATCCAGACGGTCGTCGGGCCGAACTTCGACATCGACCAGACCCTCGGGCAGGCCGTCGACTTCATCAAGGATCCGAACAACCTCCTGTCGATCGGTGGCGGCATCCTCGCCGTCGGCACCGGCATCGCGAGCGGGGTGACGGGCGCGATCATCGTCCTCATCCTCACCCTGTACTTCATGGCGTCGCTGCGATCGATGAAGCGGGTCACCTACCGTTTCGTCCCCGCGTACCGTCGTGACGGGTTCGCGCAGGTGCTGGAGGAGATCACGCAGGCGGTCGGCCGCTACGTGGTCGGACAGGTGAGCCTCGCGCTCGTGAACGGCATCCTGAGCTTCATCTTCCTGTCGATCATCGGGGCCCCGTTCCCGCCGCTGCTCGCGCTCATCGCGTTCATCGGGTCGATGATCCCGCTCGTCGGAACGCTCAGCGCGTCGATCATCAACAGTGTGATCTGCCTGTTCATCTCGCCGGTGACCGCGCTCATCGCGATCATCTACTACCTCATCTACATGCAGATCGAGGCGTACATCCTGAGCCCGCGGATCATGAACCGTGCGGTCGCCGTGCCGGGTGCGCTCGTGGTCATCGCCGCGGTCGCCGGTGGTGCGATCGGTGGCATCCTCGGTGCGCTCGTCGCGATCCCGGTCGCCGCATCGATCATCATCATCGTGCAGAAGGTCGTCTTCCCCGCTCAGGATGCGAAGCTCACCCCTGAGACGAAGAAGGGCGATGTCGCGCCGGCGGTGAACCGCTGATGGGGGTCGGGATGGTGACGGCGGCGATGAACTGGGCCGTCGTGTCCGGCCTCGCGGTGGTCGGTGCTGCTGCGGCCGGTGCGACCGGTGTGTTGCCGGCCGGGCTCTCGGGCCTGGCCGGGCTGTCGGTGTGGCCGGGGGCGGAGGTCGACATCCCGACGATCTCGGTCACCCCGTACCAGGCGATCGGCATCCCGTTCGCGCTCGTCGGCGCCGTGTTCCTCGCGGTCGGCACCCAGTTGCAGTCGCGCGGTGTCGGCAAGGTCGAGGCGGCATCGTCCGCGTTCGGGCTGCGGCAGTTGCCGAAGCTGCTGCGTCGTCCGTCGTGGATCATCGGCACGGTGATGCTGGGGCTCGCGGTCGTGTTCCAGCTCGTCGCGCTCGGGTTCGCGCCGCTCATCGTGGTGCAGCCGTTGGGGGCGATCGCGCTCGTGATCACGGCGCTGTTGAACGCCAGGCTCACGCACACGCGCATCGACAAGGCGCAGATCCACGCGATGATCTTCTGCGTCGTCGGCATCGGACTGTTTGTGATCGTCGCCGCGTTGTATGCCGTCGAGCAGCCGATCGAGCAGCCGCAGCTCATCATCATCCTCGTGATGCTGGGCATCGTGATCGTGGGGCTCGTCGCGGCGTACGCGTTCCTGCGGCATAAGCTCAACACGGTGTTCTTCGTGGTCGCCGCTGGTGTCCTCTACGGATTTGTGGTGACGCTCGCGAAGGTCGTCATCAACCGGGTCATCACGCAGAACTTCGAGGGACTCACGGTCGTGGGCATCGTCGCACTCGCCGCCGCCGGCATCCTGGGCGGGTTCTTCGTGCAGAAGGCGCATCAGACGGGGCAGCCGGAGCTGGTTGTCGCAGGGTTGACGGTCATCGATCCGATCGTCGCCGTCGGTATCGGCATCGTGGTGCTTGGGGAGGCGTCGAACGCTCCGTGGTACGCCCTGGTGGCGTTTGTGGTGGCCGGTGCGATGGCCGTCTACGGCGTGTGGAAGCTCGCGACCCGGCCGGTGCCCGCGCCGTCCGTCGGTCCTGCCGCGTCGTCCGGTTCCTCGGCGTCCTCCGCGTCGACCTCGTCGGCCGACTGAACCCGCTCCGTCCTTCGGCCGGTTGGTTCTTCCGTCGTTCGGACGTGCTGGCTGTTCCGATCTTCGGACGTGCTGGCCCGTTCCGACCCCACTGATCCCGTTCCGACCGACTGAGCCCGCTCATCCAGCGATCTCACTCACCACTCTCGTCCACCGGCCTGGTCGAGCCGCCATCGAGCGCAACTCCTTCAAATCGGAGGGTGCCGGATTGGCGATCCGCGGAATTTCGGGGATCTCGGTCGAACCGAGTTGCGAATCGAAGGAGTTATGCGCGATGGGTGGAAGCCGGAGACTCGCGGACGGAGCGTGCGAGCCGCGGATAAAGCGCCAGCCCGACGACCGACCCCCGCGTCGAACTCAGAAGAGGTCGGGCGACGGCGTGCTCGCGTAGCGGATCGACACGTCGGCGTGACGGTCGAACCGGTAGCCGACACCGCGGACGGTGCGCACGATGTCCTCGTAGCGGCCGAGCTTCGAGCGGAGACGACGGACGTGGACGTCGATCGTGCGCTCGTTCGGGACCTCTTCCTCGTCACCAGCACGCCACAGCGATGAGATGAGCTCTGCGCGCTCGATCGTGCGTCCTTCGCGAAGGACGAGGTACTGGAGGAGCTCGAACTCCTTGTAGGTGAGCGGTGCCGCCTCGTTGTCGAGGACGAGACGCTTGCGCGAGATGTCGACGACGACGCCGTCGTGCGCGCGGTCCTGCTCCTCATCGGTCGCCTGGCGGTTCGCGGCGAGGGCCGAGGGGTCCTGGAGGGCGAGACGGACGACGTCGATGTCGCGGCCACCGGCTCCGCGAGGAGCGAGGGCGACTGCCGCATGGGTCTCGGACGTCGGAGCGAACTGTGCAGTCAGCGCCTTGATCGCCTCGACGATCTCACCGAGGCTCGTGCCGGCAGCTGCCGCCTTGGCTTCGTCGAGTCCGACGTAGAGGACGAATCCACGAGCTTCGGGACCGGCCGGAACGGCGCGGACGTGGGGAGCTGAGGTTGGGCGGGGGGCCTCGGCGATGCGGATCGGGGAGACGGCGTGAGAGGTCTGAACGGCTGCAAGAGACATGGGATGAATCCTTATGAAGTGATGATGCTTCGGTGAACCTGAGCGTTCGGCTCATGGACCCGGGCGCCGGTCGTGCGGCTGCGGGAGGGTCCGTGGTTCGGTGATGGCGCGATGGCCGGTGGCGGATGGTGCCAGCATCCGGGAGTTCGGCTCAGGTGGAGCAGCGAACTCGGCTGGGGCCCGTCAGTGCACCTGCTCCGCGGGAGGGGTGCTGTGCTGGAGCGATCGGGTCAGCGACACATTCGACAACACATAACAGCGCCGCCGGGCATCATCATGCCGGCGTTCCCAGGGGCCTCAAGGGAGGTCAGGGCGGGCGCGTTGGTCGTCATAGTTGGAAATCAAACCCGAATGGAAGACGTGTGTCAAGTCTTTGCGCCAAATGACGTTTTATTGCGTCGCCTCTTGTGCGCTCAATCAGACTCGCTCGCTGTCGTCCGACTTCATCGCTCCGTCGTCTGCTCGCACAATTCAGGAACTTTTCGAGAATTCAGGACGTTTGGGGCCCATTTCGAGCGGTTTCGTCCTGAATTCAGCGAAAGTTCCTGAATTGTGGAAGGGACGACGATGGCCGGATGACGTGTGTCATCCGGCCATCGTGCAGAGAGCGCAGAGAGGAGGAGAGAAGAGCGGAGAGAAGAGCGAAGCGAGGAACGGACTAGACGAGTCCGTAGAGGCGGTCGCCGGCGTCACCGAGGCCCGGAACGATGTAGCCGTTCTCGTCGAGCTTCTCGTCGAGCGCGCCGAGCACGATCGTGACGTCCTTGCCGGCCGTCGCCGCATCGAGCGCTTCGAGGCCTTCGGGGGCTGCGAGGAGGCAGATGGCCGTCACGTGGACGGCACCGCGCTGGAACAGGAAGTCGATCGCTGCTGCGAGGGACCCGCCCGTCGCGAGCATCGGGTCGAGGACGAAGCACTGGCGGTCGGACAGGTCGTCCGGGAGTCGCTCGGCGTACGTGGTGGGCTGGAGGGTCTCTTCGTTCCGCACCATGCCCAGGAATCCGACCTCCGCCGTCGGGAGGAGCTTGACCATGCCCTCGAGCATGCCGAGGCCGGCGCGGAGGATGGGGACCACGAGGGGGCGCGGTTCGCTGATGCGGACGCCGACGGTCGTGGTGACGGGGGTCTCGATCTCGACCTCTTCGACGGTCACGCCGCGGGTCGCCTCGTACGCGAGGAGGGTGACGAGCTCTTCCGTGAGTGACCGGAAGACCGGTGACGGTGTGCGCTTGTCGCGGAGCACCGTGAGCTTGTGGGTGATGAGGGGATGATCGGCTACGTGCACTCGCATAGGCTTCAATCTATCGGTTTCCGGTGGATTCCACGGTTCGAAAGGGTGCTGGCATGGAGGTTCCGGGCGAGTTCTCGGACTGGATGGGCATCGCCGTCGCTGAGGCCAGGGCTGCGCTTGCGACGGGGGACGTGCCGGTCGGCGCGATCGTGCTGGATGCCGATGGTGCGGTCATCGGCATCGGACGGAACGAGCGGGAGCTGCACCAGGACCCGACCGCGCACGCCGAGGTGGTCGCGATCCGGGCGGCGGCTGCTGCGACGGGGGACTGGCATCTGACGGGGGCGACGCTCGTCGTGACGCTCGAACCGTGTGTGATGTGCGCCGGCGCGATCCTCGCCTCCCGCATCCCGCGGGTCGTCTACGGCGCCTGGGACGACAAGGCCGGTGCGGCGGGTTCGGTGTACGACGTGCTTCGGGATCGCCGGCTGAATCATCGGGTCGAGGTGTACGCGGGGGTCGACGCCGAGGTGTGCTCTGCACTGTTGACCGACTTCTTCCGCGGCGCGAGCGGCGACGTCGCGCCCTGAGTCCCGAACCGCTCAGACGGAGCGCGTTGACGCCGCCCGATCGGCGGTGGCGGACGACGGCCGAGCTCGCACGTGCATCCGCTCGCCCTGGCGGCCGAACAGGCTGAGGAACTCGACGGCGCCGTCGTCGGTCCGTCCGAACCAGTGCGGCGTCCTGGTGTCGAACTCCGCCGCCTCCCCGGCCGGGAGGATGAGGTCGTGCTCGCCGAGGACGAGCCGCAGTTTGCCGCGCAGCACGTAGACCCACTCGTAGCCTTCGTGCACCTGCGGCGTCGGCTCCTTCACCGGTGTGCTCGTCGGGATGAGGTGTTTGAACGCCTGCAGGCCGCCGGCATCGCCAGCTCCGACGCCGCGGCTGAGCGGCAGGATCGTCATCCCGTGCCTGTCGACAGGACGGATGTGGATGCGCGGATCGCCCGTTGCGGGCGCTCCGACGAGTTCGTCGAGGGGGACGCCGTATGCCCGCGCGAGGGGGAGGAGGAGTTCCAGGGTGGCGCGTCGCTGTCCGGATTCGAGTCGGGAGAGCGTGCTGACCGAGATGCCGGTCTCCGCCGACAGGTCTGCGAGCGTCACGTCGCGTTTCGTCCGCAGCGCCCGCAGCCTCGGCCCGACGGCGGTGAGGACGGCTTCCGTGGTGTCGTTCATCCCTCCAGTTTGCCACTTCGGCAACGAAGCTTGTCGTTTTGGAGAACTCGGATCGAGCATGGAGGCAACGAAGCACCAAGCACCAAGCACGAGGAGCAGGTATCACGATGACGAACGCACAGCACCCGGACAACGCCCAAGACCCGGTCAGCGCCCACCCCAGGCCCACCACCACCACGACCCCGGACCCCGCGGACGAGCGACGCTTCGACGTCATCGTCCTCGGCGGAGGGGCCGCCGGCCTCAGTACGGCGACGGCGCTCGGTCGCGCACGCCGGAGGGTCGCGGTGATCGACGCGGGCGAGCCGCGGAACGCACCGGCGGAAGGCGTCCACAACTTCCTCAGCCGGGAGGGCGTCAACCCGCTCGAACTCGTCCGGATCGGCCGCGCAGACGCCGAGCAGTACGGCGTCTCGTTCTTCGACGGCTCGGCTGAGACGGCCGAGCGGACGGCGGACGGCTTCGCGGTCGCACTCGGCGACGGGACTGTCCTCTTCGGCCGGCGCATCGTCCTGGCGACCGGTGTCGTCGATGAACTCCCGCCGGTCGACGGCCTCCGCGAGCGCTGGGGCAACGACGTCCTGCACTGCCCGTACTGCCACGGCTGGGAGGTGCGCGATCAGCGCATCGGCATCCTCGGCAGCGGCCCGATGGCGATGCACCAGACGATCCTCTTCAGCCAGTGGAGCGATGACGTCACCCTGTACCTGGGCACGGCGCCCGAGCCGACCGCCGAGGAACTGGAGCAGTTGGCCGCGCGGGGGATCCCCGTGGTGCGTGGCATCGTCGCATCGGTGGAGGTCGTGGACGATGCGATCACCGCGCTCGTCCTGGAGGACGGCTCGGCGCACGCGGTGGAGGCGGTCGTCGTCGGCCCGAGGTTCGCGGTCCGGGCCGGGGCGCTCGCCGCCCTCGGGTTGGAGCCTGTGCCGCACCCGTCCGGTGTGGGGACGATGATCGATGCCGATGCGCAGGGCAGGACGTCGGTGCCAGGCGTGTGGGCGGTGGGGAACGCGAGCAACCCGATGGGGCAGGTCGTTGTGGCGGCCGCGTCGGGGATGATGGCCGGCGCGGTCATCAATGCCGAGCTCGTCACCGAGGAGGTCGCTGCGGACGTCGAACGCTACCGTGCGGCTCGGAGCGTCAGTCCTCGCCCTTGATGACGATGGCCTCGGTCGACAGCGGCGCCTTCGGCGGCAGCGGCTTCTCGGACGAGCGCGGTCCAGCAGCTGCAAGCGGTTCCGCAGCCGCACGTGGTCCCTTCGCCGCCCGGTAGACGTCGGGCTCCAGGTAGATCGCCCGCGCGATCGGGACGGCCGCCCGGATGCGCTGCTCGATCGCGTCGATCGCCGCCGCGACGTCGCCGAGCGGGCGATCGGTCGCGAAACCGAGCTTCGCGGCGACGAGCAGTTCGTCCGGACCGAGGTAGAGCGTCTTGATGTGGATGAGCTTCTCGATCTCCGGGCCGGCCTCGATCGCCTGGATGATCGCCGCCTGATCCGTGTCCGACGCGCCCTCGCCGACGAGCAGGCTCTTCGTCTCGACGCCGAGGATGATCGCCACGAGGATGAGGAGGACGCCGATCGCGAGCGTGCCGATCGCGTCCCAGGTGCCGTCGCCCGTGATGACGGTGAGGCCCACGCCGACGAGCGCGAACACAAGACCGGTGAGCGCGGCGACGTCCTCCAGCAGCACGACGGGCAGCTCCGGCGCCTTCGCGCGGCGCACGAACTGCACCCACGACTGCTTTCCGCGGAGCGGGTTGCTCTCCGAGATCGCGGTGCGGAGGGAGAAGCTCTCCAGCCCGATCGCGATGACGAGGACGAGGATCGGGATCCACCAGTTCTCGAGCGGGTGCGGGTGCGTCAGCTTCTCGATGCCCTCGTAGACGGAGAACACGCCGCCGACGGAGAACAGGATGATCGAAACGACGAACGCGTACACGTACCGCTCACGGCCGTACCCGAACGGGTGCTCGGTGTCCGCCGCCTTCTTCGCCTTGCGGCCGCCGAGCAGGAGGAGTAGCTGGTTGCCGGAGTCGGCGAGCGAGTGGACGCCCTCCGCGAGCATCGAGGACGATCCGGAGAACGCCCAGGCGATGAACTTGGTGATGGCGATGCCGAGGTTCGCGGAGAAGGCCGCGATGATCGCCTTGTTGCCGCCAGAAGCACTCATTCGTGGACTCCCCAGTCAGTCGAGGAGTCAATACTAGGGGACCGGCGGGCGGGCGCGCGGGTGAGTTTCTCTCCGGTGTTCAGCGGCAGCTGCGCGACGGTTGCGCGCGGGCGTCTGCGCCGACCTCGTCCGGGAAACGGAGGGTGCCTGGAGCGAGCTTCCCAGTGTTCCCGGAGGTGGGTGTCGGGCGGGGATGGGAGGATCTGTGGATGGAGCCTGGGATCATCCTCGACATCGTGCTGATCGCGCTGCTCGTCGCGTTCGCGATCCGCGGCTGGCGGACGGGCCTCGTCGGCAGCCTCGGGAGCCTCATCGGGCTCGCGGCCGGCGGCGTCGCGGCGTTCTTCGCCATCCCGCTCGTGGCCGGCTGGGTCCCTGCTCCGGAGTGGCGAGGTCTCGCCGCGGTCGGCGCCGGGCTGGTCCTGCTGGCGGTCGGCTACTCGATCGGGGCGGCGATCGGCGGACTCATCGGGTCGGCGCTGCACAAGACGCCGCTGCGGGTCATCGAGCGGTTCCTGGGCGCCGTCCTCAACGTCGTCGTCACCGCGCTCGTCGTCGTCACGGCGGCCGTCGGCGTCGGATCGCTCGGCATCCCGGTGCTCTCGCAGGCGGTCGGGTCGTCCGCGGTGATCCGCACGATCGACCGGTACACGCCGCCGCAGGTCACCGCGGCGATGGCGCAGTTGCGCTCGACGGTCGTCGACGGAGCATCGCAGCGGGTCATCGAGGCGTTCGGCGGCACGACGGAGGTCCCGGCTGTTCCCGATGTCGACACCCACTCCCAGGCACTCGTCGCGGCGAGCGCATCCGTCGTCCGGGTGAGCGGCAACGCTGTGCAGTGCGGGCGCGGGTCCACCGGCAGCGGGTTCGTGTTCGCCGACGACCTCGTGATGACCAACGCGCACGTCCTCGCCGGTGTCAACGAACCCGTCGTCGAGGTTCCGGGCGCGGTGCCGAAGACCGGCACGATCGTCTACTTCGACCCCGTGAACGACATCGCGGTCGTGCGCGTCGACGGCCTGGGCGCCAAGCCGCTCGCGCTCGCGCCGAACCCGGCCCCCGGGTCGGTCGCCGTTGTTGCCGGGTACCCGTTCGGCGGGCCGTTCACGATGGGCGGAGCCCGGGTGATGACGGTGGCTCAGAGCATGGTCGCGGACATCACCGGCGCCAACCCGGCCCCGCGAGAGGTCGTCACGCTCGCCGGGCAGGTGCGGCCGGGCAACTCCGGCGGTCCGCTGCTCACGGAGGACGGCGCCGTGACGGGTGTGGTGTTCGCGCGCGACGCGAACGAGGCGCCCATCGGGTACGCGCTCGCGATGGACGAGGTCATGCCCGTGGTGGCGCAGGCCCCGTCGCTCACGCAGCCGGTGGCCTCCGGCACCTGTCTGACAAAGTAGCCCGCCCCGCTCCCCGAGCCGATCGAGGCCCCCGGTCCCTGAGCCTGTCGAAGGGCCCACCCGTCCCTGAGTCGATCGAGGCCCCCGGTCCCTGAGCTTGTCGAAGGGCTCCTCGGTCCCTGAGCTTGTCGAAGGGCCCACCCCGACAACCGCACCGGCCGAGTGCGCCCCAGCCCCTACCCCGCCACCGGCGCCCGGAACGTCGCCCGCATGTGGTCCGAGTCGAGGTAGTCGGCCACACCGATCAGGATGAGGCTGAACACGATCTGCTCGGTCACCATCCACAGCGGGTAGAAGCCGGGGATCGCGGCGATCACGAGGGTCACGACGGGGAAGATCTTGCTGAACAGGCGCAGCCGAGAGTATGCCCAGACGTATCCTGCGGCCGCCCGCCAGGCGAAGTAGAACAGCGTCGCGGTCATGCCGAGCACCACGAGGCTCCGCATCCAGACGGACCACGGCACGTCCGCACCGTTCGTGAGGAGCACGATCGCGACGACGACCGCGGCGATCCCGATCACGAACTCCGCGGCGAGCAGCCAGGCGATCGTGGTGAACGCTCGCCTGGTCTTCGGGTGCGTCCTGGCGTCATCGCCGACCCGGATGCCGGCCTTGCGGCCTCCGGCGAGCCGGTCGACGGTCGTCAGGAGCCGGTGCGCGCCGGTTGTGTCGTGTGTCGTGTCGCCCGCGGTCGGTTCCATGCCCAGCCCTCCACTGTCCAACGCTGCCAGCCTAGACTTGCGGGGTGACCGAGACCACAACGCTGCCCAGTATCGCCATCATCGGAGCCGGTTCGATGGGGGGTGCCATCCTGCGCGGGCTCGTCCAGCCAGGCGTCGTCGTCGACGGCGGGATCACCGTCACGAACCGCACGGCTGCGAAGGCCGCGGCGCTCGCCGAGCTTCCCGGTGTGACGTCGATCGCGCTCGAATCCGATCCGGACGGCAACCGTCGTGCGGCCGCCGGCGCGAAGATCGTGCTCGTCGGGGTCAAGCCGGCGATGGTCCCGGACCTGCTGCGGGAGATCGGCGATGCGTTGACGCCGGGCACGATCGTCGTGAGCATCGCCGCCGGGGTCACGGTGGCGACGTTCGAGTCGCTGCTCCCTGCATCGGTCTCCGTCATCCGTTCGATGCCGAACACTCCGTCGTTCGTCGGACTGGGCGTCACGGGTGTCGCGGCAGGCACGAGGTCGAGCGACGCCGACCTGCAGGCCGTGCAGGCGCTCTTCGAGACCGTCGGCGAGGTCGTAGTCGTCCCTGAGGACAAGATCAACGCGCTCAGCTCGATCTCCGGCTCCGGCCCCGCGTATGTGTTCTACCTGATCGAGGAACTCACGAAGACGACGATCGACCTGGGCTTCACACCGGAGCAGGCCGCCGTGCTGGTCAACGGCACGTTCCGTGGCGCGACCGAGCTGCTCGCAGCATCGGACGAGTCCCCCGAGCAGCTGCGCATCAACGTCACGAGTCCGAAGGGCACCACCGAGCGGGCGCTCGCCGTGATGCAGGACGCCGGTCTCAAGGGCATGTTCGATGAGGCGACGGCAGCGGCGATCGCGCGCGCGGAGGAACTCGCGGCGTCCTGATCCGCCCGGTCGCCCGGCTCAGCGGAGGGGCTTCTCCAGCTCGAGTTCTCTGCGAGTCCGATCGAGGACGTAGGGGATCGTGCGCCCGTTCGGGACGTAGCCCAACCGGCGGTAGAAGGCGATGGCGCGCGCGTTGTCCTCGTGCACGATCAGCCGGAGCGAATCGGCCTCGCCGGCCGCCCACTGTTCGACTCTGCCGATCATCGCCTCGGCGACGCCGTGCGACCGTCCGCGGTGTTCCGGCGACACGTAGACGCCGACGAGCAACGGCCCCTGTGCGCCAGGCTCCCGCTGGACGAATCCGCCCATCGTGCCGACCCATCGGCCGGTCTCCCGGTGGATCGCGGTGAGCAGGATCGTGTGCTCCGGCAGTCCGCGGCGTGCCCGCATCCGCCATTCCGGTTCCTCGTGCGTGAGGGCGACGTCGAGCGTCTCGCCGTACGCGATGGGGGTGTCGGCCAGCATCTCGAGCCTGAGCTCGCGCAACTGCGGCCAGTCGGCCTCGACCACCTCGCGGACGATGTACGCGCTCGCCGTTCCGGCATCGGCCGTTGCCGCCGTGCTGGTGTCCTCGGTCGATTCGTTCATCCTGCGCCTCCCGCTCGGCGTCCTCGGCTCGGTTGTTGACTCGTTGGAAGCACGATACCCGGCGTCGGGCGGACGGGGCTGGGATCACGATGCACGGCGTCAGGCAGACGGAGTTGGAAACACCGCAGGCGGTCGCGCTCCTCCCAGCTGGGCGCCTCGCGGAATCCGTGTCGTTCGTAGAGTCCGATGGCACCGTGCCGCCAGTCCCAGACCGACAGACGGATCGCGCGGTCGGGTCGGTCTACCGGTGATGCGGGTGATGTCGTGGCGACCTCGATCGCCGATGCGACGAGACGACCGCCGACACCGGTTCCACGTGCGCTCGGCGACACCCACAGGCGCTTCAGCTCGCTGATGCCGTCGAACGGGCGCATGAGCACCGCGCAACCGATCGCCTCACCGTCGACACGGGCGACGAGCACGGTGTCGTCCCGGAACACGACCTCGGGGGACCGGATCTCGGCGAGATACCGGGCAGGCAGCTCCTCGACGCGCGAAACCGGGGTCGACAACCCCGCGTCGGCCTTCTCCGCCTCGGTGCGCAGGTGATAGTCCGCGAGCAGTGCGCCGATGGCCGCTCCCGATTCTCGGGCGATCACGATGCCGCGATCACGGTGTCGCCGCCGTCGACCGCCAGCCCGAACGCCTCCAAGGCCCGATCGAGCGCCGCCATCTGCACGGCGGGGGAGTACCGGACGAGATCCGCCGTCCCGAGGACGTTGAACCCTTCGACGAGCGCGAGGAGCGCCATCGCCGTTGTGGACACGTGCGCATCGTCCCAGTCGGGGCGCGCCGCCCCGATCAGGCGATGCATCCGCTCCACGAAGACGGTGTTGCCGATGCGATGCCGTTCAGCGAGGTCGTCGTCGCCGAGGGAGGCTGCGAGGTAGCCGAGCCACACCCGCGCCTCCTGCTGGGTCGAGGCGGTGAGGGAGAGCGCCTGCGCGAGGACTGCGCGCACGGCCGCGGTGGGGGACGCTGCTGCCGTTTCGACCGCCTCGGTCTGCTCGGCGGTCCTGGCGTGCAGGAGGTCGCGGGCGTGCAGCAGGAGCGCTCGTTTGTCCGGGAAGCGGTGCAGCACGAGCCCGGTCGTGCAGCCTGCCCGTTCAGCGACCGCGCGGAGCGTCAGCCCCTGCGGCCCGTTCGTCGCCAGGACGTCCCAGAGCGCCTCCGAGATCCTGGCGGTCTGCTCGTCCGGATCGGATCGTCTCGCCATGTCGCATCACCTCGTAACAGATGTTACCGTACTGTTCGTTACGAATTCACGACGGGTGCCGGGGCGCGGCCGGCGCTGGCAGCGGAGCGTCAGGAAGCCTGCTCTCCGACGCGTCGACACCCGCACTGGCTGCACACACCGAAGGACACATGATGGCGATCACGATCACCCGCACCGACTGGGACGATGCCGCCGGCGCCGAACTGCGACGGGCGCAGCGGGCGGAGCTCGACTCCCGCTATGGATCCGACGACCACGAGCCTGGGACGCCGCCGAGCGCGGACGACATCGCGGTGTTCCTCGTCGCCTTCGATGCGGACGGGAGCCCGGTCGGATGCGGGGCGTTGCGACGACTCGATGACGCGACGGCCGAGATCAAGCGGATGTTCGTGGCGCCGGCATCGCGAGGGACGGGCGTCTCCTCAGCGGTCCTCCGAGCGTTGGAGGACGAGGCTCGGGCGATGGGCGTCACGGAGCTCAGGCTGGAGACCGGGACGGAGCAGCCGGACGCCATCCGGTTCTACGAGCGGGAAGGGTACTCGCCCATCCCGAACTTCGGGCCGTACGTCGGGAGTGCCATCTCGCTCTGCTACGCGAGGACGCTCTGAGCTCTTTCCCTTCCGCCCTTCGACAGGCTCAGGGACCCGCGCTGGCGGTCCCGCGAGGGCGCCCCTGTACCCCGCCGGTCGCCCGGTTGCTGAGCTTGTCGAAGCGTCCTCGGCTGCCCCGACCCCGTCCCCGGTCGCTGAGCTTGTCGAAGCGTCCTCGGCTGCCCCGACCCCGTCCCCGGTCGCTGAGCTTGTCGAAGCGTCCTCGGCCGCCCCGACCCCGTCCCCGGTCGCTGAGCCTGTCGAAGCGTCGCCCGACGCCCCGCTCAGTTGTCGAGGCTCGCGAACCGCTCGATGTCGGCCGACGTCCCGGACACGATGATGAGGTCGTGGTTCGACACGACGGTCTCGGCCGTCGCGTACGTGAACGGCTTCCCAGGCGACTTCACGCCGACGACCGTGATCCGGTATTTCGACCGCACGCCGGACTCGGTCAGGTTGAGGCCGCGGATGGGCTTCGGTGGGTACATCTTCACGAGTGCGAAGTCGTCGTCGAACTCGATGAAGTCGAGCATCCGCCCGGAGACGAGGTGCGCGACGCGCTCGCCGGCCTCCCGCTCGGGGTAGATGACGTGGCTCGCGCCGACGCGGGCGAGGATCTTGCCGTGCGACTGTGAAACGGCTTTTGCCCAGATCTGGGGGATTTTCAGATCGACGAGGTTCGCGGTGATGAGCACACTCGCCTCGATCGACGACCCGACGGCGACGACGGCGACGGAGAAGTCCTGGGCGCCGATCTGACGCAGCGCTTCGATGTTCTTCGCATCCGCCTGGACCGTGTGGGTGACGCGCTCCGACCACTTCTGGACCAGATCGGAGTTGTCGTCGATCGCGAGCACTTCGCGGTCCAGCCGGTCCAGTTCGCCGGCGCATGCCGCACCGAATCGGCCGAGACCGATGACGAGGACCGGGGCGTCGTGTTTGATGCGGTCAACCAACGATTGGCCTCTCTTCCGGTCGTTTGTACAACTGCGCGCGTTGGCTCGCGGCGACTGCCGCGGCGAGTGTCACTGTACCAACGCGACCCAGGAACATCGTGGCGGCGAGCACGTAGACGCCCTCGTCGGGCAGATTCGCGGCCAGGCCGGTGGTGAGACCGGTGGTCGCGAAGCCGGAGATGACGTCGAAGAGGACGTGGTCGAGCGGTGCTTTGGTGATCTGCAGGAGGGTGATCGTGGAGATCGCGACGATGGTCGCACCCCACAGCACAACGCTGACGGCGACGCGCAGGACGTCCTGCGGGATGCGGCGGCCGAAGACCTCGACGCCGTCGTTGCCTCGCGCCTCGGCGAACGCGGCGAGGAACAGCACGGCGAGGGTTGTGACCTTAATGCCGCCGGCTGTCGAGGCGGAGCCGCCACCGATGAACATCAGCATGTCGGCGACGAGCAGACTGGACCCGTTGAGCTGGGAGATGTCGACCGTCGAGAATCCGCCGGATCTCGTCATCGCCGATAAGAAGAAGCCCTGGAAGATCGTGTCCCAGAGGTTCCATTTGCCCCACGTGTTCGGGTTGTTGAACTCGAGTGCGATGAACAGCACCGCCCCGACGACGAACAGGATCGCGGTGGTCACGAGCGTCAGTTTCACGTGCAACGACCAGCGGCGTGGTCGGCGGAAGTTCCTGCTCAGCGCGTAGATCACCGGGAAGCCGATGGAGCCGAGGAACACGCCGAGCATGAGGATCGACAGGAACCAGTAGTCGCTCTCGAAGCGCGCCAGGCCTTCGGCGTTGGGGGTGAAACCGGTGTTCGTGAACGCCATGGCGGCGTAGTAGAAGCTGTTCCAGATGGCGTCCCACACGTTGACCCCGTCGAGCAGCATCCGCGGGAACAGCAGCACGGCGAGGCCGGCTTCGATCACGAGGGCGCTCACGGCGACCGTCACGAGCAGGTTGCCGATCTCGCCCAGTCGCACCGCCTGACCCTCCGCGACCGGTCCGTGGTGGGAGCGCATCGGGTTGGTGTCGCTCGCCGCCATGAGTTTCTGGCGGAGGCCGAGCCGTCGCGCGATGACGAACCCGAGGATCGATGCGAGCGTCAGCACGCCGAGGGCGCCGATCTGCACGCCGATGAACACGATGATGTGGCCGAACAGCGACCAGTGCGTCGCCATGTCGACGGTTGACAGGCCCGTCACGCAGATGACCGACACCGCGGTGAACAACGCGTCGGCGAGCGGGGTCACGGTTCCGCTGCGACTCGCGATGGGGAGCGAGAACAGCAGTGTGAACACGAAGATCAGGAACGAGAACACGAGGATGGCGAATCTGGAGGTCGATTTCGCCGCGAAATCGCTGATGATCTCGCGAATCCTCGCGAATCCGTGTCGGGCGGTGATGTCCCGACGCGGTTGCATCGCGTTGCCGCTCATGTGGCCCTTCGTGGTCGCAGTCTGTGCCGTGTCATGGTACTCCCCGCCGGTGGTCACTATCGTTGAGCTATGGCCGACATTTTCGATGTGATCGCGGACACGACGCGTCGCGACATCCTGTCATTGCTGCTCGACCGCCACAGCAGTGCGCAAGGGACGAGCGTCTCCGAGATCGTGGCGCAGCTGGGTCTCAGTCAACCCACCGTGTCGAAGCACCTCAAGGTGTTGCGTGAAGCCGGTCTCGTCGAGGTCCGTGAAGAGGGCCAGCACCGCTACTACAGCCTGGACTACGCGCCGCTGGAAGACATCGAGGACTGGTTGATCCCGTTCCTCAGCGTCGACTACGCCGGCGAGGACGATGACGCGTCGTTCGCGTCGTTGAGTCTGCCCGAGCAGGCGAAGGCCGTCGCCGGCACCGTCGGCAAGGTCGCGGCGGACACGACCCACGCCGTCTCCAACGCCGTCCACGCCGTCACCAAGAAGCTCCAGCGCTAGTCCCCACCCCGTCCGCCAGCCTGTCAGCCCGCGAGGTGTCGCAAATGGCTAGTCCACAGCATGCCGGACTAGCCATTTGCGACCCCTCGCGAGATGAGGCGGGGCAACGGGTGGTGCAAAGGGGATGTACAGGGAGTTGCGGCTGCCTCTAGAGTTGCGTGCAGCGCTCCTCTGGCGGAGCGCTGATCCAGGCCGATCCGGGAGGGTGTCATGTCGCAAGACCTGTCTGACGTGCGTTTCCTCACGGTGGCCGAAGTCGCCGACGTGATGCGCGTGTCCAAGATGACCGTGTATCGGATGGTGCACTCCGGCGAACTGCCTGCGATCCGGTTCGGCAAGTCGTTCCGCGTCCCGGAGACGGCGGTGCAAGCAGCGATGCAGCGTCCCGTTTCCGACGTCGGCTAGCTGGCCACGATCACTGATGGAGCGTCATTATCAGGCCGTGGCGAACGCCCGGTGAACGACGCGCCCGTCGGATCAGCTAGACTGTCCTGAGGCATCGATCTGTCGGCCGCGTTTCCTGCGGCCATACCCCCAATTTTGTGAGGTTATCCGTGGGTTCTGTTATCAAGAAGCGACGCAAGCGTATGGCGAAGAAGAAGCACCGCAAGCTGCTTCGCAAGACTCGCCACCAGCGTCGCAACAAGAAGTAGTCTGCTCGCTCGAGCCGATGCCCGGTCCAGCCGGGATCATCGGTGCGACGCAGCTTCTTGAGCGTTCTCCAGAAGCGCCGGTCCTCCGGGACCCGGCGCTTTTTGGTGTGCGGGCGCTGATTCTGGGTCCACCTCACAGGTGAGGTTGTGGACGAGTTCTCCACATGTCGGTGCGGGAGTGCCGGGTGGAGGCGTTCGGCGTCGTGGGGTGTGCGTAAGTTGCGGGCATGAGTCGTTCCGTCGAGATGGTCATCTGTCCAGAGTCCCGTGAAGTCGCGTACCGGGTGCCGTTCATCGTGGAACGAGACGATGCCCCGCGGTACCGCTTGCGCAACGTCGGCGTCGAGCCCGTGCACTGGGTTCGCGCCAGGCTGTTCGGGCCGGGGCTCATGACGCCCGTCGGTCCGTGCACTGTACCGGTCGGCTCCGCGCTCGAACTGCACGTCGTCGGCGCCGCGCTCGAGCGCCGCACGAGCGTGCAAGTGTCCTGGTTCAGACCGGATGGCGGTCAGTACCTGCTGCGGGTGACGTTCTGATGGCGTCGCTCGACGGCGAGCGCAGCGTCAGTGTTGTGCCTGCTGGAGTGCGAATCGGTGCTCATCGTCTGTGAGCTCTTCGGCGCAGAACAGTCTCTCCAACGCAAGCGCCAGTCCTCCGGCCGCACCGGACAGGTGTCCGTGGCGCGGTGCGCTGACCGTGAGATTGCGGGTCGCCAGCGGCAACGACCGCTGGTACACCACGCTGCGCACGCCTGCGAGGATGTCGTCGCTCACCGATGCGATCGATCCGCCCACGATGATTCTGGACGGGTTGAAGAAGTTGACCAGGCCGGCCGTCACCTCGCCGATCGCTCCTGCGGCGGTCCGAAGCAGCCGTACGGCGTCTGGTTCGCCTGCGCGGATAGCCGCCTCGAAGTCGTCGAGTGTTTCGCCGTCCGAATCGGGGCCTCTCAGTGCCGCGCGCGCCTGGACCAGGGACGTCGTCGACGCGATCGTGGCGAGGCAGCCGGTGTTGCCGCAGGTGCAGAGCGCATCACCGGCCTCGACGACCCTGATGTGGCCGAGGTCGCCAGCGGCGTCGTGGGCTCCTCGATAGAGCTCGCCGTCCGCCGTGACGATGCCGGCCTCGATGCCCGATGCCACCTTGATGTAGACGAGGGGGCTCTGGGAGCGGTCGATCGAACGTGCTTCGCCGAGTGCGCGCAAGCTCACGTCCTTCTCGACGATGACGGAGCAGCCGAGACCGGACTCGAATGCCGCGGCGAGATCGTAGGACTTCCAGCCGCTGAGGATGGGAGGGCGCGAAGCCTCGCCGCGACGGGCGTCGACCGGGCCGGGGACGCCGACGACGCAGATGCGAGGCGGGCCGAGATGCTCCGGTATGGCGTCGATCATCCTCGTGAAGGCGTTGAGTAGCACTGGGACGCTGTCTTCCGGTCCCGTGCTCAAGTCCACGGCGACGAACTCCAGGGCGACCGTGCGCTGATTGAGGTCGTAGATGCTGAGTCGGGTGGAGGCTATCCCGAGGTCTGCGACGAGGATCACCCCGTACCTCGCGTTGAGGATGAGTGAATCCGAGGGTCGTCCTCGGTTCTGGCCTGCGGCGTTCTGGATGGTGCGCAGTACTCCGCGGTCCTGCAGGAATTCGACCCCGGTGCTGACGGTCGTTCTCGAGAGTCCGGTGACACGGGCCAGGTCGGCGCGCGTCTCGGCATCCCCGCTTGCAATGAGGCGTGCGAACGTCGCACCGACGGTCTCGGTCCTGATGCGCGCGGAGAGGGCGTCTCTGCCCAATCGCACCCCGACCCTGCGTGGGTCGTCGTGAAGATCTCTCATGGATGACCACTCTACATTTATGCACGCAAAAAGCAAGATTAAGCACTTGCCGTACTGCTTTGAATCTTCTACGGTCATTCACATGTCGGTACGCGATCGTGTATTCGACAGGACACAACAGGAGGAATCTCGATGACGAGCGACAAACTGATGACCAACGCGGTTTGGCCCGTGATGCTGACACCGATGAACTGGGACCGCACGATCGACTGGGACGGGGTGGATCGGATCACCGACTGGTACATCGACGCGGGTTGCGAGGGCCTCTTCACGAACTCCCGGTCGAGCGAGGTCGAGTTCCTCACCCCTGAGGAACGGGTCGAACTCGCCGCCCGTGTGGTGAAGCGAGCTGCGGGACGTGCCGCGGTCGTCGCAACGGGGACGTTCGGGGAGACGGCGGAGCAGGAGATCGAATCGATCAAGCGCATCCACGACGTCGGTGCGGATGCCGTCATCATCCTCACGAACCACCTCGGCGACCAGGGGACGTCCGAGGCGCAGTGGACCGGGCAGCTCGAACGCATCGTGGACGGCACGGGCGACATCCCGCTCGGGTTCTACGAATGCCCGACGCCGTGGAAGCGTCTCGTCCCGGCCAACGTCTACGAATGGGCGGCGCACACCGGACGATTCGTCTTCCACAAGGACGTCAGTCACTCCGTGCCTGACATGGCGGCCAAACTCGCCGTGTCCGAGGGCACCCCGATGCGCCTCTACAACGGGCAGATCTCCTCCGTCATCGAGTCCATGCAGCTCGGCGGATCTGGGCACTCCGGATACGCTTCAAGTCTCTACCCCGAGCTGGTCGTCTGGCTGTGCGCCAACGGGACCCGCGATGACGAGCAGACCCGGCTCGTGCAGCGCCTGCTCACGGTTGCAGAACGCATGATCAACGTGAACTACCCGAGCTCGGCGAAGCAGTGGCTGTCGCACCGGGGAGAAGTGGAGATCACCCCGATCAGCCGGATGCCGCTCGCGAACGCACTCGACGACCACGGGTTCGCTCCACTGCAGAACATGACGGAGATCATCGAGTCATTGGACCTGCAGCTGGCCTGACCTGTTCGAGGTGCGTCGGCCATCCGCCCGAGGTCGACCGGCGCACCTCTGGAATCATCCGCAGCACCGAACCATCCCGACTGATACATCCCGCTGATACATTCCGCCCGATCCATCAAGACATAGGAGTCTTTATGTACCGCTTCACGAACCCGCCGCGAACAGGGGGTGCACGTCGACTGCTCGTCGCGGTCGTGGCGGCACTCGGTGTCGTCGCGCTGACCGCCTCGTGCGCAGGACCTGCGAAACCCGCCACGAAGACCTCCCTCACCCTCGCGGTTGGGCAGGACAACAACTCCTTCGATCCTGCCCTCCTCGAGAACGGCCATCGGGCGCAGTACTGGCTTCCGGTCTACGACACGCTCCTCACGATGGACAAGGACGCGACGATCCGACCAGGGCTCGCAACGAAGTGGGAGTACAACGCCGACAACACCGTCCTCACCCTCGATCTGCGGGATGATGTCACCTTCACCGACGGGACACCGTTCAACGCAGAAGCGGTCAAGGCCAACGTCGAGCACCTGAAGAATGGCACCGGCCAGAACAGCGTGATGGTCTCGACCGTCGCGGAGGTCGTGCCCGTCGACGAGTTCACGGCGGAGTTGCACCTCACCGAGCCGAATCCTGCCCTCCTGGCGTACCTGACGTTCGTCGGCGGAGCGATGGGCAGCCCCGCGGCGCTCGACGATCCGGCGATCGCGACGACCCCCGTCGGCTCCGGACCCTACGTGCTCGACACGGCGAACACCACTCAGGGCACGGCATACACGTACAAGCGGAACCCGGACTACTGGAACGCGAAGGCCTACCCGTACGACACGATCAAGCTCATGCCGATGGCAGAGGTCACCGCCCGCATGAACGCGTTGAAAGCCGGACAGGTCGACGGCGCCACCGGCTCGCCGGCGAGCGTCGCCGAAGCCAAGGCCGCGGGCCTCACCGTCTACCAGCAGCCCCTCGACCGGGAAGGACTGCTCCTCGTCGACCGTGCCGGGCAGGTGACCCCGGCGCTCGGCGACGTCCGCGTCCGTCAGGCGATCAACCACGCGATCGACACGGAGGGCATCCTCAAGAGCATCCAGCAGGGCTTCGGCACCGCGACCGACCAGGTGTTCAACACGACGAGCATCGCGCACGTCGACGTCCTCGACGACGTCTACGACTACGACCCCGCGAAAGCCAAGAAGCTCCTCGCGGAGGCCGGCTACCCCGACGGTTTCGACCTCCTCCTTCCGGAGAACGCCACTGTGGCGGCGAATCCGATCGTGGAGCAGCAGCTCGGCGAGGTCGGCATCCGCGTCACCTGGGACAAGGTCCCGAACGACTCCTGGGTCACCGGCATCCAGTCGGGCAAGTACTCGGCGTTCTGGATGCGTCTGACCGCTGGCGACCCCTGGTGGGATGTGCAGAAGAGCATCATCCCGGCCGGCGTGTGGAACGTCTTCGACAACCAGGACCCCGAGCTCGACGCCCTCATCGCCGATGCGAAGACCGCGACGGATCCCGACGACTACGCCGCCGCCCTGCAGAAGGTCAATACGTGGCTCACCGAGCAGGCGTGGTTCGCGCCCTGGTTCATCGCCGACGCGGTGTACTTCAGTGCGAAGGACGTCCAGGTGACGATGCACCCGCAGAACGTCGTCCCGTACCTCTGGGGCTACCAGCCGACGAAGTGATCGGATGCGCCCGGCACCGTCTCCCCTCTGGCGTGCCGGGCGCCACCGACGAAAGGGCATCATGATCCAGTTCATCGTCAAACGACTGCTCGCAGGGCTCGTCCTCGTGTTCGCCATCACCGCGCTCGTCTACGGGCTCATGAGCATCGCGAGCGGCAACATCGCCAGAACGCTGCTCGGCGAGTTCGCGACACCGGAGCAGCTCGCCGCGAAGGAGGCCGAGCTGGGCCTCGATCAACCGCTGCCGGTGCAGTACGGCACCTGGCTCGTCCATGCCCTGCAGGGTGATTTCGGCACTTCCTGGTTCACGGCTGAACCAGTCGCATCGGCTGTGCTCAATCGAATCTCCTTGACGCTCTCGATCGTCATCGCAGCGGTCATCGTCTCCACGATCATCAGCGTCACGCTCGGCGTCCTCGCCGCCGTCCGCCGGGGACGCGTCGACCGGACCGTGCAGGTCTTCTCGGTCGTGGGGGAGGCGTTCCCGAACTTCTGGATCGCACTCGTCCTCGTGAGCGTCTTCGCATTGGGCCTCGGCCTCTTCCCTCCGACCGGATACGTGCCGCCGTCGGAATCGTTCTTCGGCTGGATCGCGACCATCACCCTCCCGGTCGTCGCCCTCGTCATCGGTGGCATCGCCTCCACCGCCCAACAGGTGCGGAGCGCGGTCATCGACGTCCTCTCCAAGGATTACATCCGCACGCTCCGCGCGAGAGGCCTGTCCGAGCGGAGCGTGATCCTGAAGCACGCGCTCCGGAACGCCGCTCCGCCGGCGATCACGGTCCTGTCGCTGCAATTCATCGGCATGATCAGCGGCGCGATCATGATCGAGAAGGTGTTCGCGCTCCAGGGGCTCGGCACGCTCGCCGTGACGTCCGCGATCCGCGGCGACCTGCCCGTCATCATGGGCGTCATCGTCACGATGTCGATCCTCGTCGTCTCCATCAACCTGCTGGTCGACCTCGCCAACGGCTGGGTCAACCCGAAAGTGAGAGTCCAGTGACCGACACCGCCGTCGACGTCCGCACCGTGAGCCCGCGGGCGCCCCGCCAGGGCGTCGTCCATCGCCTCCTCCGCAACCCGCTGTTCGTGGTCCCCGCGATCGTGCTCTTCGCCATCGTGCTGGTGAGTGTCTTCGCCGGCGTCATCAGCCCCGCCAGTCCGACGCTCGCGCAGCTCGGCTCCGTCAACGCGCCTCCTGGGCCTGGCAACCTCCTCGGCGGAGACGGCGCTGGACGCGACGTCCTCAGCCGCCTCCTGTTCGCGGGCCGGCTGACGCTCCTCGGGGCGGCGACCACCGTCACGGTCGCGATCCTCCTCGGTGTCACGAGCGGGCTCGTCGCCGGGTACGTCGGTGGCTGGTTCGACCACGTCAGCGGCTGGGTCGCGAACCTCCTCATCGTGCTCCCGGGGACGATCGTGCTCGTCGCACTGTTCACCGTCGTCGGGCCCAACGTGATCCTCACGATGGTCATCCTCGGCTTTATGATGGCGCCGAACTTCTACCGGGTCGTCCGCACGCAGGTCATCGCGGTGAAGAACGAACTGTACGTCGACGCCGCGCGCGTCTCCGGACTGTCGGACGTCCGGATCGTCTCCCGCCACATCCTGTACGTGGTCCGAGCGCCCATCATCATCCTGGGCGCGACGATCGGCGGCGCCGCGATCGTGGTCCAGGCCGGGCTGGAGTTCCTCGGGCTCGGCGATCCCTCGACGCCGACGTGGGGCGGCATGCTCCTCGACGCCTTCAACAACCTCTACAACGGCCCGCACCTGCTGTGGCCCCCCGGGCTGATGATCGGCATCACCGCGATGTCGCTGCTCCTCATCGCGAACAGCGTGCGGGACGCGCTCGCCGGTTCGGACGGCGTCGGGCGCGGGCGTCGGGCGAAGCTCATGGCGACGACCGGTTCGACGGCGGCCGTGCGGACGGCAGCGGTGCCACCGGTGCAGGGCGGGGCAGGCGCCCCCGAAGCGCCCTCGGACGCGATCGACCCGGAGGCGTACCTGGACATCCGCGACCTCGCGGTCGCCTACGACGGCCCGGAGGGCGCCATCGAGGTCGTGCACGGTGTCGACCTGTCGCTCCGAAGCGGCGAGATCCTCGGACTCGTCGGTGAATCCGGCTCAGGGAAGACGCAGGTGTCGCTGTCCGTGCTCGGGCTCCTGCCCGCCGGTGGCCGCATCGTGACGGGAAGCATCGCCATCGGGGGCCGTGAACTCACAGGTCTCCCGGCCAAGCAGTTCAGGGCCCTCCGCGGATCCTCGATCGGCTACATCCCGCAGGAGCCGATGAGCAACCTCGACCCGTCCTTCACGATCGGATCACAGTTGTGCGAGCCCATGCGGTCCGCTCTTGGAGTCTCCAAGGACGTGGCGAAGCGGCGGTCGCTGGAACTGCTCGAACGCGTCGGCATCACCGATCCGCAACGCGTCTTCGACTCATACCCGCATCAGATCAGCGGCGGCATGGCGCAGCGCGTCCTCATCGCCGGCGCCGTGTCCTGCGATCCGGAGCTGCTCATCGCCGACGAGCCGACGACCGCGCTCGACGTCACAGTGCAGGCCGAGATCCTCGAACTCCTCCGCGATCTGCAGCGGGAGCGCGAGCTGACGGTGCTGCTCATCACACACAACTTCGGTGTCGTCGCCGACCTGTGCGACAGCGTCGCCGTGATGCGCGGCGGTGAGATCGTCGAGCACGGCTCGGTCTCGGACGTCCTCGCGAGACCACGTCATCCGTACACCAGAGCCCTGCTCGGCTCCGGGCTGGAGCACGCACCGCTGCGCGAGTACCGAGAACCGGTTCCGACGTCCGTCCAGATTCCGGTGTCTGCGGCCGCAGCCGCTCCGACGCTCGCCCACGAGGAGGGACGCGCATGACCGCGCCACTGCTGTCCATCACCGATCTCGTGGTCGAGTACCCGGGGAGGCGACGCACGTCGTTCCGCGCCCTGCACGGCGTCTCCCTTGACGTGCGGCCGGGCGAGACGATGGGGCTCGTCGGCGAGTCCGGGTCAGGCAAGACGACCCTCGGACGGGCGGTCCTCGGGCTCGCCCCGGTGTCCGGCGGCTCGATCACCTTCGACGGCGCCGACATCGGAACGGCGACGAAGCAGCAGCGCCGCCGCCTGAGCCGCGACATCCAAGTGGTCTTCCAGGACCCGTACACCTCGCTCAACCCGGCGATGCGCGTCGGCGACATCCTCGCGGAACCGTTGCTCGCCCAGGGGATCGGCCGTGGTGATGCCCGCGCCAGGGTCGCCGAACTGCTCGGGCAGGTGAACCTTCCGCTCGATGCCGCCGATCGGTTCTCCGGCGAGTTCTCCGGGGGTCAGCGGCAGCGCGTGGCGATCGCCCGCGCCCTCGCGATCGACCCGCGCCTCATCGTGTGCGATGAACCGGTGAGTGCCCTCGACCTGACGACGCAGGCGCGCGTCCTGGAACTGTTCGCGGAGATCCAGGAGCGGACGGGCGTCGCCTACCTCTTCGTGTCGCACGATCTCGCCGTCATCCGAGCCATCAGCCATCGCGTCGCCGTGATGTACCGGGGGCGGATCGTCGAACAGGGATCCGTCGCCGACGTCACCGAGCGGCCTCAGGATCCGTACACACGCTCGCTCCTGCTCGCCGCGCCGGTTCCGGACCCCGGCGAGCAGCGTGAGCGACGGTTGGCTCGCCTCGCCGCCTCAGCCGCGGCACGCGTCGACGACACGACACCCTCCACCGATCCGATGACCGCAGAGGCCGCGCGATGACCGACTTCCCTTCCCCCGCCCGCTACGACGGCGCCGTCTACCGACGCGTGGGCGCCAGCGGTCTCCGGCTCCCGCCCATCTCGTTGGGGCTGTGGCAGAACTTCGGTGACGAGCGACCGGCCGAGCAGCGGAATGCGATTCTCCGCCGCGCTTTCGATCGCGGGGTGACCCACTTCGACCTGGCCAACAACAACGGCACGCCGTACGGATCCGCGGAGCGCAACCTGGGCCAGGCGTTGCGCGGCGACTTCCGTGGTCTTCGAGACGAACTCGTGCTCTCCACCAAGGCCGGCTACGACATGTGGCCGGGACCGTACGGCGACGGTGGATCGCGCACGTACCTGCTCTCGAGCCTCGACCAGTCGTTGTCGCGGCTCGGCGTGGATCACGTCGACCTCTTCTACAGCCATCGCCCGGATCCGGAGACGCCGATCGAAGAGACGATGGGCGCCCTGCAATCGGCCGTCCAAGCTGGCAAAGCCAGGTACGTCGGCATCTCCAACTACGATGCCGTGCAGACCGAAGCCGCTCTCGCCGCGATGTCCCGGCTGGGCGGAACGCTCATCGCCCATCAGCCGTCGTACTCGATGCTGAACCGTTGGATCGAGGACGGACCCGACAGCCTGTTGTCGCTGGCGAGGAGGAACGGATTGGGGATCATCGCGTTCTCGCCGCTCAACCAGGGGGTGTTGACCGGTCGTTACCTCAACGGAGTGCCGAGCGATTCGCGTGCGGCGAGAAGGCAGACGCTCTCCGCCGACGCCCTCGACGACGGGACGCTTCGCGCAGTGCGCTCGCTCAACGATCTGGCGGTGGAGCGGGGGCAGACACTGGCCCAGATGTCGTTGGCCTGGGTGCTGCGTGACGCGACGGTCGCCACCGCGCTCGTCGGAGCATCGAGTGTCGAGCAGCTCGACGGCAACCTCGACGCGCTCGCCGGACCGCGATTCGATGTGGGGGAACTCATCGCGATCGAGCGGATCCTCGATGAGCTCAGTCTGCAACGTCGGTGATCTGACGCACCGCTGGAGGGGTTCGTGCGTGGCGCCGTGGAGTCGATGTCCGGCGTCAGTTCCGCTCGTCGCGCGCTTTGCGCTCGGCCAACAGATCCTTCGCGGTCAGCTTGTGGGTGCGGCCCGGATACATGTCGGCGTTCAGCCCCTGCACGAACTGTGCGGCGTCGAGGTCCATCGCGCTGCTCAACCGGACGAGGGTCTCGACGCTCGGGTGCACCTGGCCGCGCTCGATCTTGCCGATGTTGGTCCAGTGCATCTCTGCGAGCGCACCGAGGTCTTCGAGCGTGAGCTCCCGCTTGAGGCGGGCTGCGCGCAGGCGTTCCCCGAGGATCTTCGCTGCTTCTGAATGTTCGGCCACCACCTATGACTACGCGCCTCACTCAGTCGCATCCAGAGTTTTCCCAACACATGTATACAACACCTGTGCAGATAAGCATCACCGATTCCGACCGGTGCGACGGGCCACCAAGGGGAGTGCGCACGTCGCGCGACGAATAGGCTGGAGGGGTGACGAGCCTGCAATTGACCCTCATCGGGAAGCCCGACTGCCACCTGTGCGAAGACGCGCACGCCGTGGTGACGGGCGTCATCGACTCCCTCCCGGCCGGATCGCCGGAGATCGCGCTCGACGAGGTGTCCATCCTCGATGATGCGGAGCTCTACGAGCGCCACTGGGAGGAGATCCCCGTGCTGCTCATCAACGGCAAGGTCCACAACTACTGGCGCATCGATCCCGACCGCCTCCGAACCGCCATCCTGGAGCAGAGATGACCATCCGCCACATCGTCAGCTGGAAGCTGAACGCCACCGACGACGCCGCACGCGACGCGTCATTCACCGTCCTCCAGAGCGAGCTCGAAGCCCTTGCTGGCGTGATGCCCGACGACATCATCAGCCTGCAGGTCGGCCGCAACATCGCCTACCCGGAGAGCAACTGGGACGTCGTCCTCGTCGGAGACTACCCGAGCCTCGAAGCGCTCGAGCGGTACCAGGTGCACCTGGAGCACCAGCGCGTCGTCGCGATCGTGAAACAGCACGTCTCAGCGCGCGCCGCCGTCGACTTCCAGCTCGACTGAGTCAGCGGCACGCTGACCGACGACGGCCGTCCCGTCGACCTCCTCGGAACGGACGATCGATGCCGTCAGCCCGGCGGCGCGGAACAGCCCTGCGGTCCGCTCGGCCTGCTCCACGCTGGTCTCCACGATGAGCCAACCACCGCGTCGCAACCACCGGGCGGCGCCATCGGCGACCCGCCGGTGCAGGTCGAGTCCGTCGACGCCGCCGTCGAGCGCGACCGTCGCCTCGTGCTCCCTGGCCTCCGGCGGCATGAGCGCGATCGCGTCGGTCGGCACGTAGGGCGTGTTCGCGACGATCACGTCGACGCGGTCGAGCAGGGACGACGGCAGCGCCTGGAAGAGGTCGCCGGCGAGCACGATGCCGCCGTGCGGCTCCAGATTTCGCCTCGCGCTGGCAACGGCGGCCGGATCGATGTCCGCCGCGTAGACGTTCGCGTCATCGAGCTCGTGCAGCAGTGCCGTGCCGACCGCGCCGGTCCCGCAGCAGAGGTCGACGATCGTCGCGCGCCGGCCCGCTACACGCACCGCTTGCTCGACGAGCAGTTCTGTCCGTCGGCGCGGGACGAACACACGCGGGTCGACTTCGATGCGGAGGCCGCGGAACGCCGCCCAGCCGAGCACATGCTCCAGCGGCAGCCCGGCCACCCTGGCGGCCGTCATCGTTTCGAGCTGCTCAGGCGAATGCGCCTCGGCGAGCAGCAACTCCGCCTCGTCCTCAGCGAAGACGCACCCGGCACGGCGAAGCCGATCGATGAGCGCGCTGCGGTCCCCGGAGCCCGGAGTATGCCCGGACCCGGGCATACTCCCGGAGCCCCGAGAGCCTCCGGACGCCGCGGGTGTCGTTCTCGTGTCTCGGCTCAGGCGTCGCGCTCGACGATCTCCGCGTCAGCGGCGTTCTTCCGCACGGATTCGATGCCCTTGAGCGCGCTCGCCTTCGCGACGTAGCCCTCGGAACTGGCGATGACCTCGCCGTTCGCGGCCTTGAGGTTGAAGCGGTACTGCCCGCTCTTGTCCTGGAACACTTCGAACTTGCCAGCCATCTGCACGTCTCCTCAGTTGCACCACCGCGACCCCCGGACGGCGTCGTCTGGACTCAATATAGGGCTGGCGCGACAGATGCACTAGACCCCCGACATCCATCGGATATCGGGGGTCTAGTGAGGCTGGGACGGCGGGCCGTCCGGAAGCGGATGTTACGGCGCGAGACGCGTCGGGCCGCGGAAGAGGTACGTGACCTCGCGGATCGACGTCTCGTGCAGCATAAGCATCAGCACACGGGCGAGGCCCATGCCGAAACCACCGTGCGGCGGGACGCCGTAGCGGAAGAAGTCGAGGTAGAAGCCGAGCTCCTCTGGGTCGAGACCCTTCTCCTTGGCCTGCTCGATGAGCACGTCGACGCGGTGCTCACGCTGCGCGCCGGTCGAGATCTCCACACCGTTGAAGATGAGGTCGTAGCTGTTGGTCAGCTCCGCGTCCTCCTCATTGCGCATGTGGTAGAACGGCCGGATGCTCGACGCGTAGTCGGTGAGGAACACGAACTCGTGTCCGAAGGTCTCCTTGACGTACGCCGCGATCTGGCGCTCGCCCTCAGGGTCCATGTCGTCGTCCGCGCGGGGCACTTCGTAGCCGCGCTCTGCGACGATGCGCTTCGCCTCGGCGAGGGGGATGCGGGGGAACGGCGTCGACGGAACCTCGAGGTCGATGTCGAACAGTTCCTTGATCTGCTCGCCGTGCTTCTCCTTGACGGCCGTGAACCCGGCGACGAGGAGTTCCTCGTGCAGCGTCATGACGTCCTCGTGGGAGTCGATCCAGCTGATCTCGGCGTCGACGCTCGTGAACTCGGTCGCGTGGCGGCTCGTGAACGACGGGTCTGCACGGAATGCTGGGCCCACTTCGAAGACCTTGCCGAAGCCGGCCGGCTGCGCCATCTGCTTGAAGAACTGCGGGCTCTGCGCGAGGTACGCCTTCGTGTCGAAGTACTCGACCTCGAAGAGTTCCGCACGGGACTCGCTCGCGCTCGCCATGAGCTTGGGCGTGTGGATCTCGATGAAGTCGTTGTCGATCCAGTACTGGCGGAGCGCGTGCTCGAACGTGGTCTGGATGCGGAAGATGAGCGCCTGCTTCGGCTGACGCAGGTCGAGGAAGCGCCAGTCCATGCGCTTGTCGAGCGAGGAGTCGGCTGCGATGGGCGTCTCGGGGAGCGCCTCTCCGACGATCTCGAGCGTCGCGAGCTTGACCTCGATGCCGCCGAGCTTCACGCGCTCGTCGTGCTTGAGTTCGCCGGTGACGGTGATGAAGGAGCCGTTCGCGAGTGCGGAGATTGCCTCCGTGGTTGCGACGCGCTCTGCAGAGCCCTCGACCTCCGGGTCGACCTCGCGGGTCGCCGGGTTCACCAGCTGGACGGCGCCGGACTCGTCACGGAGGACGATGAACTGCACCTTCTTCTGATCGCGGACGGTCTCGACCCATCCGGACACGGTCACGGGACCGTCTGGGAGGGCGGCCAGGTTCTTCACAACTACGCGTTCAGTCACCTGGACAGCTTAGCCGTGCCGCGTCCATGCCACTTCTGACGGCCGAAGTCGCCAGCCGGGGCCGTGGTCCCATCGCGCATAACTCCTTCAATTCGGAGGCCGTCCCGGAGACATCCGCGGAATTCCGGGGACGCGGCTGGCGGCCGCGACGAATTGAAGGAGTTATGCGCGATGCTGCGGGGAGGAAGTGGACGGGATGCGGAGGGGAAGTGGAGAGGTAGCGGAGAGGGAAGGGGATGCGGACGGGATGCGGAGAGGATGCGGGCGGGATGCGGGCGGGAGGCGGGGGGGGATGTGGAGAGGTAGCGGAGGGGATGCGGAGCACAGAGGCAGGGAGCGGAGCGCGAGAGCGGGGCGGCCGACTTCGGCATGTCCGGGCCCGGAAGGCGATCTCGGCGAATCCGCAGTGAATCGAAACGTACACTTGAGGGGTGGTAGCCGACCAAATCCATCTCGTGCGTCACGGCGAAGTACACAATCCTTCTCGTGTGCTCTACGGCCGACTCCCCGCATTCCGGCTGTCCGAGCTCGGTCAGCGGATGGCCGCAGCCGCCGCAGACGACCTCGCGGCCCGCGGGCGCCCCGTCTCCGCACTCTACGCATCGCCGCTGCAGCGTGCGCAGGAGTCAGCTGCCCCCATCGCGACGCGCTTCGGTCTGGAGATCATCCCGGAGGACCGCGTCATCGAACCGTTCAACGAGTTCGAGGGCAAGCGCATGAGCCGTGCCCTGCGCAACCCGCTCAACTGGCCGAAGCTGCGCAACCCGTCGAAGCCGAGCTGGGGCGAGCCGTACGCGTCGATCGTCAACCGGATGACCGCGGCCGTCGAGAGCGCCTGGCGCGCGACCGACAGCGGCGACGCCGTCATCGTGAGCCACCAGCTGCCCATCTGGATGATGCACAGCTCCGTCGAAGGCCTCCAGCTCCGTCACGACCCGCGCAAGCGCCGCTGCGCACTGTCGAGCATCACCACGTTCGAACGCACCACGGACGGCTTCATCGAAGTCGGCTACACCGATCCGGCCGCGGCACTCGCCGTCGGCTCGACCGATGTCGGGGCGGTGTGACGTGGCCAGACTCACGTTCCAGGGAACCACTATGAAACGCCGCATCCTCGCCGCCATCGCCCCGCTCGCCATCGCGGGCCTCCTGCTGACCGCGTGCAGCAACGATCCGCTCGCCGAGCAGTACCGGGAGGGAAGCAACAAGGGCTACGTCGCCGGTGACGGCAGCGTCACGGAGATCAAGGCGGCCGACCGCGGCGCATCGATCACCTTCTCCGGCACGGGCGAGAACGGCGAGAAGATCTCGTCCTCCGACTACGCCGGCCAGGTCCTGGTGGTCAACTTCTGGTACGCGGCCTGCGCCCCGTGCCGCGCAGAAGCCCCTGACCTGCAGGCGCTCAACGCCAGCTACACGGGCAAGGGCGCGAGCTTCGTCGGGGTGAACGTCCGCGACACCGCCGACACGGCTCGTGCGTTCAACACGACCTACGACATCACCTACCCGTCGATCCTCGACGTCGACAGCGGCGAGGCGAAGCTCGCCTTCACCGGCAGCGTCCCGCCCAACGCCGTCCCCACCACCATCGTCCTCGACGCGCAGGGCCGGGTCGCTGCCCGGATCCTCGGCCAGCTGCAGGACCGCACGATCCTCGACACCCTCATCAGGGACACCGTCGCCGAGAGCGCGAACAAGTGACGCCCGGCGACATCGTCTACGGCGGCCAGCTGCTCGTCGCGATCCCCATCGCACTCGCAGCCGGTCTGCTGTCGTTCCTGTCGCCGTGCGTCCTCCCGCTCGTCCCCGGTTACCTCGGTTACGTCGGAGGCATGACCTCTGCCGATGCTGCGCGCACGTGGGCCGGGCGTCGTCGCGTCCTCCTCGGGGTGAGCCTGTTCATCCTCGGCTTCACGGTCGTCTTCGTGGGCATCGCGGCGTTCGTCGGCACGGTCGGCGCGTGGCTCGTTGAGTGGGAGGGCGTCATCACCCGCGTCCTCGGTGCCGTGGTGATCCTCATGGGGCTCATCTTCATCGGGCAGCTGACCTTCCTGCAGCGGTCGTTCAAACCGTCGTGGGCGCCGAAGACCGGTCTCGCCGGTGCGCCGCTGCTCGGCATCGTCTTCGCCGTCGGGTGGACGCCGTGCCTCGGCCCGACACTCACCGCCATCAGTGCGCTCAGCCTCTCCGGCGGTTCGGCGTGGCGTGGCGCACTGCTCGGCCTGTTCTACTGCATCGGCCTCGGAATCCCGTTCCTGCTCGTGGCCCTCGGCCTCGGCTGGGTGACCGGGTCGATGACATTCCTCAAACGGCATATTCGCGCGATCAACATCGTCGGCGGAGTGCTGCTCATCCTGATCGGTGTATTGATGGTTTCTGGTCTCTGGTCCGCCTGGATGTATTCGCTGCAGGGGGTGTTGACGCAAATTGTCACGCCCCTCTGATCACATCGACTCACCGGCACCCGACACGATCAACCAGCCGAAGCTTGGCTTCGTCGGTTGGCTGCGGTTCATCTGGCGGCAGATCACGAGCATGCGCACGGCGCTGTTCCTGCTCCTGCTGCTCGCGATCGCGGCGATCCCCGGTTCGCTGGTCCCGCAGCGGTCGAGCGACCCCAACGGTGTCACGCAGTACTTCGCGGACAACCCGGATCTCGCACCGATCCTGGACAAGGTGCAGCTGTTCGACGTCTACAGCTCCGCGTGGTTCTCGGCCATCTACATCCTGCTGTTCGTCTCGCTCATCGGCTGTGTCGTGCCGCGCACGAAGCACCACTTCCAGGCGCTCCGCTCGCGTCCGCCGAGGACGCCTGCGCGTCTGGAGCGCCTCGCGGCCTTCGAGTCGCGGACGGTCGCGGCCGACGCCACGCCGACCGAGCTCATCGACTCGGCCACGAAGCAGCTGCGCCGCCAGGGCTACCGCGTCGAGCGGTTCGAAGCGAAGGGGACGGAATCCGTTTCTGCCGAGCGCGGCTTTATGCGTGAGACCGGCAACCTCGTGTTCCACTCCGCGCTCGTCGGCATCCTCATCACGGTCGGGTTCGGCGGCGGATTCGGGTTCGCCGGACAGCGCGTCCTCGTGGAGGGCCAGACGTTCGTCAACAGCCTCATCGACTTCGACTCCTTCAACCCCGGCCGGTTCTTCGACCCGAGCTCGCTCGAGCCGTACAAGCTCACACTCGACAAGTTCGGTGTGACCTACGAGACGAAGAACCTGAACGCCTACGGCCAGGCGATCGACTACCGTGCGGAGGTCACGGCGACCGACCCGCACGGGGAATCCCGTCAGGCGACCATCAAGGTCAACGACCCGCTGCGCTTCGCCGGCACGGACGTCTACCTGCTCGGCAACGGCTACGCGCCGACGATCACGGTGAAGAACCCGAAGGGAGAGGTCGTCTTCAGCGACTCGATCCCGTTCCTCCCGCAGGACGCGCAGCTCACCTCCCTCGGTGTGGTGAAGGTGCCGGACGGCCTCGCGAAGCAGATCGGCATGATCGGGTTCTTCTACCCGACCCAGGCCGCGTCGAAGGCGCCGTTCTTCTCCTCCTACCCGGACCTCGCGTACCCCCTCCTGACGCTCAACGTGTACGAGGGCGACCTCGGCATCAACGCCGGTGTCCCCAAGTCGGTGTACGCGCTGAACGTCGACAAGATGAAGCAGATCACGGGCGGATCCACGGGCGTCGACTCGATCGAGCTGGCCCCCGGGCAGAGCTCAGAGCTGCCGAACGGCCTCGGCTCGGTGACGTTCGAGAACGTCGCGAAGCACCCGTCCACCGAGAACTACGCCGGCTCGGTCAAACGGTTCGCCTCGTTCGACGTGCACCACGACCCGACGCAGGTGTGGGTGCTCGTGTTCGCGCTCCTCGCCCTCGGCGGCCTCATCACCTCGCTGCTCGTCGCCCGCCGGCGGGTGTGGGTCAAGGCGATCCCGGGCGAGGACGGCACCGTCACGTTGCAGTACGCGGGTCTCGCGAGAGGCGAGGACCCCGGCCTCGAACGGGCGGTGGCAGCCCTCGCGGAGGCCCATGCCCCCGCTGTCGAGGAGCCCGAAACACCAGACCAAGCACCAACCACCGGAGGTAGTGTTAAACCGTGACTCTCGTCGAAATCTCGAACCTCTGCCTGTGGTCGGCCGTAGCCGTCTACGCGATGGCGTTCATCGCGTTCTCGTTCGACCTCGCGCGGAGGAGCGCTGAGGTCACCGCCGCCGCGGATGCCGCTGCGGCAGCCGAATCCGGCGCCGGCGCCTCGGTCGCCGGCGGGACCGCCGCAGCTGCAGCCGTTGCCGGTTCCCCGGCAGGCGCGCGTTCCACAACGCTCACGAAGGCTCGTCGCGGCGAGGACGAACCGCCGGCGCCCGTGCGCAAGTCGCCCAGCCTGCGCGTCGGCGTCGCCCTCACCGTCATCGCGTTCCTGCTGCACCTGACCGCGGACGTGACCCGCGGCATCGCGGCCGGTCGTGTGCCGTGGGCCAACATGTACGAGTTCGCCATGACGGGCACGCTGCTCATCATCGCGGTGTTCCTCGCGGTCCTCACACGCGTCGACGTCCGCTTCCTCGGGACGTTCATCGTCGGCCTCGTGACGGTGCTGCTCGGCCTGGCCACCGCCAACTTCTACGTCGAGGTCGTTCCGCTTCCGCCGGCGCTGCAGTCCGCCTGGCTCGTCATCCACGTCTTCGTCGCCAGCCTCGGCACCGCGTTCTTCGCGATCGGCTTCGCCCTGTCCGTCGTGCAGCTGTTGCAGCAGCGTCGTGAGCGCCTGGCGTTCACCGGCGTGGCCACGAAGCTGAAGTTCGTGCAGACGCTGCCGACGGCCGAGCGCCTCGAGAACCTCGCGTACCGCATCAACATCGTCGGCTTCATCTTCTGGACGTTCACGCTCATGGCAGGCGCCATCTGGGCCGAGCGCGCCTGGGGCCGCTACTGGGGTTGGGACACCAAGGAAGTCTGGACGTTCATCATCTGGGTGATCTACGCCGGCTACATCCACGCCCGTGCAACGCGCGGATGGCGCGGATCGCGTGCTGCGACGCTCGCGATCGTCGGGTTCACGGCAGTGATGTTCAACTTCACCGTAGTCAACGTCTTCTTCAAGGGTCTGCACGCCTACAGCGGCCTCTGATCTGCCTCGGCTTCTGATCCGCAGCGGCCTCTGATCCGCGCCGCAGCCTCATCGTGCTGCCTCGCGGAATTCAGGAACATTTGCGCGATTCAGGACGATTCGCCCGGAAAACGGGCCGGATCGTCCTGAATTGCGTTAAACGTCCTGAATTGTGGAAGAGGAAGCGGGGGAGGAAGCGGGAGCGGAGGAGCGGGCGGCGTCGAGCTCGGACCGCGATGGCGGATTGGCGCCTGCACGGGAGACGGTGATGGCGGCTGCGGCCGCCGCGTAGCCGAGGAGCGAGCTCAGTTGCGCTGGCGAGATCGCATGCAGGGCATCCCGCGACGACGGACCGTCCAGACCGTTGTCGACGACCCAGCCCAGCATCGCCGCCATAAACGAATCGCCGGCGCCGACCGTGTCGACCAGTTCGGCACGCACGGACGGGACCGACACGGCACCGCTCGCGGCGACGGCGTAGCCGCCCTCCGAACCGCGAGTGACGGCGACGACGGCCGGCCCGAGCGCCAACCACGCCGCAGCCGTCTCCTCGATCGTCCGACCCGGATACAGCCACAGCAGGTCCTCATCCGACGCCTTGACCACATCGCTCACCGCGACGAAGGCCTCCGCCTGCGCGACCGCGTAGGCGACATCGCCGACGATCGTCGGACGGGCGTTGGGGTCGAAGGTGATCGTCGACTCCGGTCGGAGACGGGTCACCAGATCGAGGACCGTCGTCGCGCCCGGCTGCAGGGTCGTCGCGATCGAACCGATGTGCGCGAGCGACGGCGATGACGCGGGATCGTGCGCACCGGCCGAAGCCGCCGCCAGCGCCGCGGTGATCTCGTCCACCGTGGGCAGCGACCAGTCGAGATCGAAGTCGTAGCTCGCAGCCCCGCGCTCATCGAGAGTGACCGTCGCGACGCTCGTCCGGCCGTCGTCCGGCGGGAGCACGGGTGTGACGCCGTCCGCGGCGAGGTGAGCCGCGATCTGCTCGCCGTACGCATCCCGTCCGAATCGCGACACGAAGTCGGTCCGATGCCCGAGCCGTGCCAGGCCGATCGCGACGTTGAGCGGACTGCCGCCGACGTGAGGCGTCCCTGCGACGAGATCGATGAGGGATTCTCCGATGACGGTGATCATGTCTGCTTTCGGGTCGGGGCCCTTCGACAGGCTCAGGGACCGGGGCTTCAGGGACCGAGGGCGGGACGCACGAAGCGGCCCTCGATCAGCTTAGGGATCGAGAGCCGCTTGCGCACCGTTCGGCGCTGGATGGTTGGTGCCTGCCGCCGCGGGTGGGGCCGCCGCGACGGCAGGGGTCAGGTCACTTGCCGACGCCGGCGGTGAGTCCGCTCACGAGTTGCCGTCTCGCGAGGATGTAGAGCACGAGGATCGGCAGGGCAGAGAGCACAACGGCTGCGAGCGTCGCCGGCACGTTGATGCTGAACTGGCCCTGGAAGTTCCACAGCGCGAGCGGGAGCACCCGGATGTCCTCGCTCTGGGTCAGGACGAGGGGCAGGAGGAACCCGTTCCACACCTGCAGCGCGTCGTAGATGACCACGGTCGCGATGGCGGGCCTTGCCATCGGGATCACGAGGCGCCGCAGGATCGTCCACTGCCCGGCACCCTCGACCCGCATCGATTCGAACAGCTCGTTCGGGATGTCGCGGAGGAAGTTCACCAGGATGAGGACGGTGATGGGCACGGCGAAGGCGATCGACGGCAGGATGATCGCCCACAGGGTGTCGTACAACTGCACCTGCCCCAGCATAAAGAACAGGGGCACGATCGTCGCCTGCAGCGGGATCGCGAGGCCGAGCAGGAACACCGAGTACGTCGCACGGACGAACTTCGCGTTGGAGCGGACGATGACGTACGCCGCGAGGAGGCAGACGATCGTGGTGACGATGACCGTCGCGATGGTCACGATGAGGCTGTTCGCGAAGTAGGTGAAGAAGCCGCTCTGCAGGACGAGCCCGTAGCTGTCGAGTGTCGGGTTCGCCGGTGGTGCGAGCGGGTTGCGGGTGTAGAACGCGCCCTGTTCGCTGAAGCTCGTGATGACCACGTAGTAGATCGGCAGGATGATGATCGCGAGCCAGATGTACCCGGCGAGGCCGCCGAGGACGTTCTTGCGGGGGCTTCCGGCCCTGCTGGCGCGTCCGCGCCGCTTCTTGGGCACGAGGTCCGCGCGCCGCTGGGATGGCGCGATGCCTGCTCCGCGTGGTGTGGCGGTGGTGTGGGCTGTCGTCGTCATGTCGGTCACGCTCCGTCCTGCTGGCTGGACATCCGGTTGAACCCGCTGAACTTCGTGAGCCCGGCCGCGAGGAGCAGGCCGATGACCACGAGGATGACGGCGAGCACACTCGCCCCGCCGAGGTCGCTGGCCGAGAACCCGGTCAGGTACATGTCCAGCGGGAGGAGGCGGGTGGCGTAACCCGGCCCGCCCTGGGTGAGGATGTAGACGATGTCGAAGTAGGTGAGCGACCCGACCACCATCAGCGTCGAGGACGCGATGATCGTGTTCTTCAGCTGCGGCACGGTGATGTAGAAGAACTGCTTCACCCGTCCGGCGCCGTCCAGCTGCGCCGCCTCGTAGAGCGAGGCCGGGATCTGCCGTGCGCCCGCCTGGTAGAGGAGGGAGTGGAACGGGATGAACTGCCACGCGATCACGAAGATCACGACGTAGAGGACGAGGGCCGGGTTGCCCAGCCAGTCCTGGGACAGGACCGGGAGGTTGAAGGCCTTGCCGATGCCGTAGTTGGGGTCGAGGAGTGCCTTGTACGCGATGGCGATCGCGGCGGAGGAGAGGATGAGCGGCAGGAAATACAGCGCGGCCAGGACCGCGCGGTACTTCTGACGCCCGGCCGTGAAGACGCCAAGCAGGAGGCTGAGGGGCGTCTGCACGATCCAGGAGAAGACGATCACCTGGAGGCTCAACCAGAGGGCGTTGTAGGTGACCGGGTCGGTCAGCTTGCTCACCCAGTTGGAGATGCCGTTGAACACCGGAGCGGTGAGGCCATCCCAGCTCGTGAAGCTGAGGCCGAGGGCGATCAGCAGGGGGATGATCGCGAAGCCGAGGAAGAAGACCAGGGCGGGGGCGACGAGCCAACTGCTGGGTGCTGAGAGGCGGGCGATGGCCCCACCGTTCCGAGTACTCATTTACTTTCCGATGGTCTTGTTCATGTTGTCGGAGAACTGCTGGGGCGTCTCCGAACCGTTGAAGAGGAGGTCGAGCTGGGTCCAGAACGCCGATGACGCGGCCGGCGACAGGGCGAGGTCCCACGACTGCTGGAAGTTGGGGGCGTCGGCGATCATGTCGTTGAGTCCCTTGGCGAAGTCGCCCTTCAGCTGCGGCCCGATGCCGGTGAGCGGCGGGATGTTGCCCGCGTCGATGACCGACTTCGTGTACGCGTCGTTCCACACCGTCTTGGTGAGGTAGTTCATCGCGGTCTTTGCCTGTGCGTCGGTCGCCTTCGCGGAGACCGCCCAGTAGGAGGCCGGGTTGCCGGCGATGTTCTTCGGGTCGCCCTTGCCGCCTTCGACCGCTGGGAACGGACCGAAGCCGAGCTTGCCGCTCGACTCGAAGGTCGGGTCGATCTGCGAGATGCCGGAGTAGGCCCAGGCGCCCTGCAGGAGCATGGCGGCCTTGCCGGTGACCATCAGGGCGAGGTCGGCGTTGGTGTCCGCGGACACGGAGGCGAATCCTTCGGCGAAGCCGCCGGCCTTGACGAGCTGCTGGATCATGGTGTTGGCCTTGATGACGGCGGGGTCCGACCAGGCGTCCGGTTTGTTGTCGAGGATGTTCTGGAAGACCTGCGGTCCGCCGATCCGGTCGACGAGGTACTCGATCCACATGAGGTACGGCCACTTGCTGCCGCCGCCGAGGGCGATCGGTGCGAATCCGGCGTCCTTGATCTTGGGGACGGCTGCGAGCAGTTCGTCCCAGGTCTTCGGCTGTTCGACGCCGGCCTTCTTCAGCACGTCCTCGTTGAAGTAGAGGACGACGGGTGAGGTCGGGTCCATGGGGATGGCGTAGGTCTTGCCGCCGTTGATGCCGCCGGCCGCGACGGAGGGGATGAGGCGATCGGTGAAGGCCTTGTCGTCCTTGAGGTCGGGGGTCAGATCGCGGAGGAGGCCGGCCTTGACGTACTGCGCCATGGTGCCGCCGCCCCAGGTGTACACCAGCGTCGGTGCCTGGGGGGAGTTGATGGCGGTGCGGATCTTGTCCTTGTAGTCGTTGGTGCCGAAGTAGTTCGCCTTGATCTGCGTCTTCGAGTTCGCGGCGTTGAATTCGGTGACCGACGGCTCTGTCAGTGGCTTGTCTGCCGTGGTGCCCCAGGCGGTGATGCCGCCTGCGGTGGAAGCGCCGCCGGAGGATCCGCAGGCTGCGAGGAGCAGGCTGAGGGCTGCCGTGGCGGCGACGGTTGCGAAGACACGTGCGGTGCGGCGGGGGCCGCGACTGCTGCTGGTGTCCCGTGTGATGCGGGTCATTGCGTTTCTCCTTGAGTGTGGGGCGTGTCGCCGATGGTCGCCCGATGGGGGATCCGGGTGACCGGGGAGGCGATGTGCGCTCCGGGTGGGGTGAGGCTGGAACGGCCGGCGCGAACCCGATCGGGGTCGGGGCGTCGGGTGTGTGCCCGGTCTCCTGTGCGGAGGAGGGGCAGGTGTGCCGGACCGGCGGGGCGGAACATCGCGAGCGAGCTGTGGCACCGCGTGGTAGCGGTCATCTTCATCACCTCGTTGTGTCGTGACTTGCTCGGTAACCAGTGGTTACGTTTCCACTATGGAGCGTAGCTCCGGATTGGTGAGAATGTCAATCCTTCAATTTCCGTTGATTTTCCGGTGTTTTGTCGAGTGATTGACCAACTCTTGACGTGCGTATTATGTGGATGATGACGTGGAAATAGTGGAATCGGTTCCAATTGTGGCGCGACTCGCGTACCTGGCCCTGATGCCTGGGACGGTCGCGGGTGCGCGGCGGTCGTCACGGGCGAGCGTCCAGGACGGACGGCGCCCCGTCAGCGCCCAGGCGGCCTGGGCCGCTGCGCCGTCTGCGACGTACTCTCCGGCGCTCGGCACCTCGATCGGTTGGTCGAAGACCTCCGCGGCGATGGTCCTCGCCGCATCGCTCCGGGCGCCTCCGCCGATCAGCAGGATGCGGTTCGCCGCCGTGCCGTCGGCGACGAGCGCGTCGAGTCCGTCGGCCAGGCCGCACAGCATCCCCTCCACGGCCGCCCGCGCCAGGTTCTCGCGGGTCGTGGAGCGGAGCGTGAGACCGAAGATGCTCCCCGTGGCGTCCGGCAGGTTCGGCGTCCGTTCCCCCTCGAAGTACGGCACGAGCGTCACACCGCCCGCCCCCGGTTCCGCCGCCAGTGCGAGACGCGAGAACTCCGCGTGGTCGACGTTCAGCAGACGTGCCGTGGCGTCGACGACCTGGGCGGCGTTGAGCGTGCAGACGAGGGGGAGGAATCGCCCGGTCGCATCTGCGAACCCTGCGACCGTGCCCGACGGATCGGCGCGCGGGGCATCCGCGACGGCGAACACCGTCCCGCTCGTGCCGAGCGAGACGACGACGTCGCCGACCTCGAGGCCGAGGCCAAGGGCGGCGCCCGCGTTGTCCCCGGCACCTGCGCCCACGACGGCCCCGCCCGGCGTCGTCCCGGGGGAGTCCGCGGCCGAGAGCACCCGGGGAAGGATCGCCAGCCTGCCGAGCGCGAGCTCGAACAGGTCCAGGTCGTAGCCGCCGGTCGACGGGGACCAGTAGCCGGTGCCGCTCGCATCGGACCGATCGGTCGTGAGGGCTTCGAGGGCGGGGCCGAGCGGGCTCGAATCCGCCGGCCCGTAGCCGCGCAGGCGCCAGGTGAGCCAGTCGTGGGGGAGCGCCACCGCGGCGACGGCGTGCGCCGATGCCGGCTCCGCATCGCGGATCCAGCGCAGCTTCGACGCCGTGATGGCCGCGACGGGGACAACGCCGGTGCGTGCAGCGTATGCGTCGGCCCCCACCTCGCGGACGAGGTCGGCGGCCGAGGGTGCGCTCCTGGTGTCGTTCCACAGCAGTGCGGGCCGGATGACGCGGCCGGCGGAGTCCAACAGGACCATGCCGTGCTGCTGGGCCGCGACCGAGACGGCCGCGACGTCGTCGAGGCCGCCGGCGTCGTGGATGGCGCGGGTGAGGGCGTCCCACCATTGGGCCGGATCGATCTCCGTCCCGGCCGGGTGCGACGCCCGGCCCGTTCTGACGACCCGACCGGTCTCCAGATCGTGGATGACGACCTTGCAGCTCTGGGTCGACGAATCGATCCCGGCAACGAGAGTCATCGTCCGGTCACCGCTCGTTCGGTGTGACGACGACCTTCATGGTCGACGGGCGACCGGCCGCCTCGAGTGCGGCTTCGACCTCGTCGAGGCCGAAGCGACCGGTCACGAGGGCGTCGAGGTCGACTGCGCCGGAGGACGCGAGCGCGATCGCGAGCGGCCAGGTGTTCGCGTACCGGAACACACCGGTCACGAGGAGTTCGCGGTTCTGGATGCGGGAGACGGGCATGGTCACCTCATCGGCGCCCATGCCGACGAGGACGACGCGGCCGGCCGGAGCGACGGCGTGGATCCCGGCGCGGATGGCCGGCTGCGCCCCGGACGCGTCGATGAAGGCGTCCACCTCGAGTCCGAGCGTCGCAATGTCGGCGGCGAGCGGGTCGAGGACCGTGGTCGCCCCGAAGCGGAGCGCCACCTCGCGGCGTTCGGCGACCGGGTCGCTCACGATGATCTCCGATGCCCCGAAGGCGCGGGCGACCTGCGCGACGATGATGCCGATGGGCCCGGCGCCTGCGATCAGGATGCGCGATCCCGGCGCGGTTCCCGCCTTCTGATTGCTCCAGATGCCCACAGAGAGGGGCTCGCACAGCGCGGCGGCGTCGAAGGACATCGAGTCGGGGATGGGGAAGGCGTAGTCGGCCTGGATGGCGGCGTACTCCGCGAAGGCGCCGTCGATGGGCGGGGTCGCGTAGAACTCCATCTCGGCGCACAGGTTGTACCGTCCGTGCTTGCACTGCTCGCAGTGTCGACATGCGCGCTGCGGTTCGATCGACACGCGTTCGCCGATGCGGGTGGCGGGGACGTCCGAGCCGGTCGCGACGATCGTGCCGGCCGATTCGTGGCCGAGGATGAGGGGCTGCTCGACGATGAATGAGCCGATCCTCCCCTCGTGGTAGTAGTGCACGTCCGAACCGCATACGCCGACGGCGGCGATGCGGACGAGCACCTGGTCCGGTGCGAGCGTCGGGGTGTCGACGACGTCGGTTCTGACGTCGCCGGCGGTGTGGAGCACGCTCGCGTTCATGGTGGTGGGGATGGTGGAGGTCATGGTTGCTCTCTCTGGTCGGTCGCGCCTGTGCGACCCGGTCATTTGGAACCGATTCCACTCTCTCTCACTGGATCGCTTGTGTCAATCCGCTCATACCGCTCTGCAAGTTTGGCAATCGACCGCATAAAAACAGGGTTTTTTGCGTGATTGACACAACGACGAATCTGCGACTATGGTCGTGGTGGAAACGTAACCACCACGTTCTCCGTGAATGATCAGACAGGGCAACGACGCATGCGCAACACGACGCACAACCGGCAGGTCAGTATCCTGCGAGGTATGGGGCGATCCGGCGTCGCGCGGGCTCCTGACCTGGAAGATCCACGAAACGGAGCACAAGCATGAGCGAAACGCAGGGCGGCCGAGCAGGGTCGCGATCGGCCAAGCAGGCGACCATGAAGGATGTCGCAGCGGCAGCCGGCGTCGGCCTCGGGACGGTCTCCCGCGTCTTCTCGAAACAGGGCAAGGTTGCGGAGTCCACACGCAAGCGGGTCGAACAGATCGCCCGCGACCTCAACTACCACCCGAGCGCGCTCGGCCGTGGCCTCAAACGCCAGAAGACGAACAACATCGGCCTCATCGTCACCGACATCTCCAACAACTTCTACGGCGAGTTCGCCCAGGGCGTCCTCGCGACCGCGAAGTCCATGGGTCGCCACGTGATCCTCTGCGCGAGCGGCGAGGATGCGGAGAGCGAGAAGGAGTACATCGACCTGCTCGTCGAGCAGCGCGTCGACGGCATCATCGCCTTCCCCACGGGTGAGAACGTCGACGCCTGGCGCAGCGCCGCCCGGCTGGGCATCAACATCGTCTTCGCGGACCGGACGATCGACGACCTCGACATCCCGTCCGTCCTCATCGACAACCTCGCAGCCGCCAGGGCCCTGACGGAGTACGTCCTCGCGCTCGGCCACCGCCGCATCGGCTACCTCGGCGGCCCGTCCCAGCTGACGAGCGGCCGGTTGCGCGACGAGGGATTCCGTCGTGCCCACGCGGACATGGGGGTCGAGATCGACGAACGCCTCGTCGTGCAGACCCGCTTCACCCGCGACACCGCCTACGCGAGCGCCCTCCGGCTGCTCGACGTCGACGAACCGCCCACAGCCCTCATCGCGAGCAACAACGTGCTCGGCGAGGCCGCGCTCACGGCCGTCAGGGACCGTGGATTGCGCGTCCCAGAGGACATCTCCGTCGTGATGTTCGACGAGGTGCCGTGGGCGAAACTCGTCGACCCGCCGGTCACCGTCATCGCCCAGCCCGCCTGGCAGATGGGGCAGGCGGCCACCCGCATGGTTCTCGCCCCGGACTACGAGAACCTCCACTCACTCACGCTCGCCACCGAGTTGACGCTGCGCGCCAGCGCACGTCCGTGGTACCCGAGCGTCCCCGTGTGACGACAGCGCCTCCTGCGTCGTCACGTCACCACAACCGACCCCGCGAGCGCGGGAGATGGAGCCACTGCAATGGAACGCGGCATCTACTTCGACGGATGGTATCCGAACGAGCACTGCTACCACCCGAGCATGCCGCCGCGGCGACTGACGATGATCGACGACCTCGAGGACATGGGCGGGACGATGCTCGTCTGGGCCGGCCTCGGCGGCGGCTCGATCAGCCTGGCGTACCTCGAGGAAGAGGCGTTCGGCCAGGTCCCTGCGCGATTCCGCCAGCACGGCTACGTCAACGATTCGGAGTTCATCCACCACGCGAAGGATCGAGGCATCGACCTGTTCGCGATCGTGTTCGAGGCGCAGGCGTGGGAGTTCCCGGCTGAGATCGTCGACGGCGAGGTCCTCGCGCAGAACCAGCTCCGCGGCGCGGCCCCGGCATCGACCGTCGGCCTCCGCGAGTTCTCGACCGACACAGGTCCAGCATCGTGGAAGGCGTTCAAGCACTACTTCCCGGACGGCCTCGTCAACAGCGACGGCGAACAGGTCGTCGATCTGTGGGAGGAGGTCGTGTCCCGTGACCTCGACGGCAACCCGCTCCGCGCGCACTGGGTCGAAGTCGACGACAAGGGGCAGGTCTGCTACCTCGCCGACCGCAACAACCCGGTTTGGCGTGAGTACCTGAAAGCGATCATCCGCATCCAGATCGACGCAGGCGCCCCTGGCATCCAGCTCGACGAGACCGATGTCCCGCTGCTCGCCGTCCGCTACGGCGGCTGCTTCTGCAAGGACTGCGTCAAGGGCTTCCGCAGCTACCTCCAGGGCCTCGAGAACACCCCGGCCGAACTCGCTGGAATCGATCTCACGACCTTCGACTACCGCACGTGGCTGCTCGAACAGGGCTTCCGCAAGGGTGTCGCGCCGCAGACGTTCCCCCTCTACGGCCACTACACGCGCTTCCAGGAGTTCTCGATCGCCGAGACGTTCCGCGAACTGACCGCCTACGTCCGCGAGTACGCCGCGTCGAAGAACCACGCCGTCCGCATCGCCGGCAACTTCTACGACTGCGCCCCGTACTACGACGCGATGGTCGACGAGGTCGACGTCCTCGTCACCGAGATGCGCGAGACGACCTACCAGCAGCCGTGGTACTTCCGTCACGGCGTCGGCCTCTCCCGCGGCAAGCCGCTCGTCGCGGTCGAGAACCCGTACGGCGGCGTCACCGACGAGCTCCTCACGAAGCTGCAGGAGGGGCGCGCCCGCGACCTGTTCCGGCTCACGATCTTCGAGGCCAGCGCTATGGGTGCGAACATGTCGCTCCCGTACGGCTCCTGGCTCGGCACCGAGGTGAAGGACTCCTACTGGGTGCCCCGGAAGCTCGCCGTCGAGGTTGGCCAGTTCCTGAAGTCGATCGACGGTGTGACCTCCAACCGTTCCGAGCACAGCACGGCGGTCGTCTACTCGGTCGCGAGCATCATGCGCGCCACGATCGACTCCGACCAGTTCTTCGATGGCGACCGCTGGTACAAGCGCGTCGAAGCGACCGACTCGCGCCCGGCCTCCTACTGGGAGACGGTCGAGCACCTGAGCCGCAGCTCCCGCGTCTTCGACACGATCGTGTTCCCGGACGAGGAACTGCGCGCGACCGACGTCGACGCAGACTCGCTCTCCCGCTACAGCACGGTCGTCGTCCCCGACGCGTGGAACGTGAGCTCGGGGCAGCACGAGGTCCTCGTGCAGTTCCTCGACGCCGGCGGATCGGTCGTCGTCCACGGCGCGTACGGGACCGAACTCCCGGACGGAGCAGCTGCCCGCCTCCTGGAGCACCAGGGCACGACCATCGTCCAGGCGGTCGACGCCATCGCCTCCGTGACCCCGGACGACGTCGTCACCGACCTCGGTGCGCTCGCCGCAGCGAACATCCACGCGCTCGACGACGGCACCGTCGCGCTCCACATCGTCAACTACGACTACGACGAGACGAGCGACAGCATCCGCGAGCGTAGCGACTTCACGGTCGGCGTCCGCGTCACGGGCGAGGTCACGACCGCGGAACTCCACGCCCCGGGCCAGGAGCCGGCTCCGGTTCCCGTCACGGTCGTCGACGGCGTCGCGAGCGTCACCATCCCAACGCTCGCGACGTACGCGATCGTCCACCTCTCCTGATGCGCGCCGGAGTCCACGAATGACCACCATCAATCCGCCGCGTCAGCGGACCGTCTACCGTCCGGTCGTGCTCGACGCGAACCAGCCGGACCACCGCCCCTACCGCGGAGGCGCCGGGATCGCGGCCTTCCGCGGGACGGAGCAGACCAGCCCCTTCACCCCGGAGGACTTCGTCGCCTCGACCACCGAGGTGCACGCCGGCGGCGGGATCGGGCTCACCCGGCTCGCCGACGGCGGCACGCTGCGCGACGCCGTCATCGCCGATCCGATCGGCTTCCTCGGCGAGGAGCACGTTCGGGCGTTCGGCGCCCGCACGATGCTGCTCGTCAAGCTCCTCGACACGGCAGAGCGGCTGTTCGTCCACTACCACCCGGACGATGCGTTCGCCGCGGCGAAACTCGCGGAGCCGTTCGGGAAGACCGAGGCCTGGGTAGTCCTGGACGTCGCACCGGGCACGTCCGGATACGCGGCGCTCGGGTTCGCGAGGGACGTGACGGAGGTCGAGGTCGCGCACTGGTTCACCGGGCAGGACGCCCCGGACATGCTCGGCGCGATGAACCGCGTCGAGCTGTCGGCTGGGGACACGCTCCTCGTCCCCGCCGGGCTGGCGCACGCGATCGGTCCAGGGCTCACGCTCGTCGAGCTGCAGCAGCCCACCGACCTCTCCATCCTGCTGGAGTACGAGGGCTACAACGGACTGACGAAGGCCGACGCGCTGCTCGGACTCGATCTGGACACCGCGATCGCGGGCCTCGACCGCGGTCGGGTGTCGCCGGAGCGCCTCGAACGCCTCGCCGCTCGGCGGGGATCCGAGACGCTCTTCCCGGCGGACGCCGATCCGTTCTTCTCGGCGGCGAAGCTCGACGTCGACGGGACGTCGCGGCTCGATCCGGCGTTCTCGGTCATCGTGGTCCTCGATGGAGCCGGCGTCCTGGAGTACGAGGGCGGCAGCATCGAGATCGCTGCTGGCAGCACGGTGCTCACGATGCACGGGACCGGCGCCGTGGAACTGCGCGGCCGGATGAGCGTTGTGCAGTGCCGGCCGCCGCGGGCGGGCCACTGAGCGACGTCGTCCTGGCTGGCGCGGGTCGGCAGGACCGGCCCGTGCCGGCCGAGCCGGCCGAGCCGGCAGTGCCAGCCCGTGCCGGCCGCCTCAGCCCAGCAGCTCGTGTGTGCGCCGCAGCCGATCCAACCACCAGGTGCGGCGCTCCGGGCTCGCCTCGAACCGGTCGAGGAGATCGGTGTCGACATCGACCCGTTCGACCCTGATGGCACCGCCGACGGGGTCGAGCGGTGACCTCGTGACGTCGCCGGAGAGCAGCGCCGTCGTCGCGAGTCCGCAGTCGAAGTCCAGCTGCGGGAGCGCGGCCGCGAGGTGGGCGCCCATCGAGATGCCGACCGAGGTGTCCAGGGCGCTCGACACCACGACCGGCAGGCCGACCTCCCCTGCGATGCGCAGCGCCGCATGGATCCCGCCGAGCGGCTGCGCCTTCACGATGATGATGTCCGCGGCGCCGGCCCGTGCGACCGCGAGGGGGTCGCTCGCCTTCCGCACGCTCTCATCGGCAGCGATGGGGACGTCGAAGTCGGCGACGCGGGCTCGGATCTCGGCGAGTTCCTCGACGCTTGCGCACGGCTGCTCGACGTATTCGAGGTCGAAGGTCGCGAGGGCGTGGATGGCCCGCTCAGCCTGATCCACGTTCCACCCGGCGTTGGCGTCCACGCGGATGCGTCCCTCTGGACCGAGCGCATCGCGGACGGCGGAAACTCGCGCGATGTCGTCCGCGAGCACCTGGCTGCGTTCTGCGACCTTGACCTTCGCCGTCCGGCAGCCGGGGAATCGGGCGAGCACGGAGGGGACCTCTGCGGCATCGACCGCAGGCACGGTCGCATTGACCCGGATGTGATCCCGATGCAGGGTCGGGGTGTCCGACCAGCCGAAATCGATCGCGGCTCGCAGCCACGCGGCGGACTCCGCATCGTCGTACTCGATGAACGGGGAGAACTCGGTCCACCCCGACGGTCCGCGCATCACCAGCGCCTCACGCACGTCGATGCCGCGGAAGCGCGTCGCGAGCGGAATGGCCACCACACGGGCGGTCCGGAGCAGGTCCTCGATGTCTGGCTGCATGGTCCCATCATCCTCCTGTTGGGCCGGCAGTCCGATCGAGAGAGCCGTCCGAGCGGTGGCGCCGGGGTGTCCACGCGCGCCCATGACAGAATCGATGGCGTGCCGATCTTCGCCCGCCGCCCGGACCGCGCAACGACTCCGGAAGCAGACAGCTGGCAGCCGGCGGGTGTCGGAGGGCCGGCCGCGGGCGCCGATCCGGATGCTCCGCCGAGGCTGATCGGGGCGGTTTCGGACGTTGGCGGATCCATTTCGCCGGCAGGCGCACCGAGTCCGGACGTGAGCGGATACGCTCCGGCTGCGCAGCCCGTCGCAGCACCGCCGCGCGCGCAGGACCGGGCGCCATCGACCACCAGTTCCGGCGTGCTCCTCCTGCTCCTGGCCATCGCGATCGCCGGCGTCGCCGTGTTCACCGCCTTCCTCGGCGGGAACGCCCCCGTGGTCTGGGCGCTGCTCGGCGCGCTCGCGCTCGTCCTGGTGGTGCAGCTCGGCATCGTGGTCCGGGCTGCCCGCGAACGACGACGGCTGGCGCGCGGCATCGTGATCGCGACGCTCGTGGTCACCCTCCTCGTCAATCCGCTGACCGTCGGCGGCGTCCGCGGCATCGTCGATCCGTCCGGCCCGTTCGGGCTGTCCGGGCTGTCCGGCCTGTTCGGCGCTCCGGGCGGCAGCGAGGCCGGGAGCAGCGGTTCGGGTGGTGCGAGGGATGCCGACATCGACCCGATCTGGAAGGGCTATCCCGGCTCGCGCTTCACCCCGGTCAAGGACGTCGTCGACGGTGCGGACCTCGCGACGTTCGCGGAACGATCCGATGCGATGCTCGCGGAACTGCGCGCGGCCCTCACCGCTGAGTTCGGCTTCGAGTGGATCGAGCGGCAGCCCGCGAAGACCGAGAAGGACGGCAACGGCTTCGGCGGCGACTCGATGCTCAACCGGTACACCGCGCCCGTCTGGCAGACGACGAAGGCGCTCACCGACATCGGACAGAAGAATCGCGCCGTGGAGATCATCCGGCAGGTCGCCCAGCGCTACGGCATCGTGAACCTGAGCATGCAGAACGCTCCAGCCGCATGGCGTCAGCCGGGTGAACTGACCGACCAGTTCGGCGGCGAGACCTTGGAGACGCAGGCGCTCTGGAGCCTCAACGCCTACGACGCGATCGCGGCCGGCGGCAGGTTCAGCACCGACATCGTGGACCTGTCGATCGATGCGACGGGCAAGGTCGAGAAGAACCGGTACTTCGCCATCACGAGTCTCGGGATGGCGCCCGACGGCATCGAACTGCATCTGGACGCCTCGGCGCTGCTCGCGGAGGCGGACCGTGCGGCGTTCCTCGCCGCCCTGAAACCGTTCGACGGTCTCACCGTTCCGCAGTGACCCGTCCGTCCTCCTGAATCTCGATGCGGAGGAAATAGGCTGGGCGTATGAGCGTCAATGTGTCCGAACTGTTCGACCCGGCCGAGTGGGAAGCCGTCCCCGGCTTCGAAGCGTTGACCGACATCACCTACCACCGGTCGCTCGACGGCGGATTCGTCCGCGTCGCATTCGACCGTCCAGAGGTCCGCAACGCATTCCGCCCGCACACGGTGGACGAGCTGTACCGGGCGCTCGACCACGCGCGGCAGTCGCCCCGAGTCGGCGTCGTCCTGCTGACCGGCAACGGACCGAGCGAGAAGGACGGCGGCTGGGCGTTCTGCTCAGGCGGCGACCAGCGCATCCGTGGTCGCGACGGCTACCAGTACGCGACAGCCGACGGCGATGAGACGGCGTCCGGCGTCGACGCGGCCCGCAACGGCCGCCTCCACATCCTCGAGGTCCAGCGGCTCATCCGCTTTATGCCGAAGGTCGTCATCAACCTCGTCCCCGGCTGGTCGGCCGGCGGCGGGCACTCGCTCGGCGTGGTGTGCGACCTCAGCATCGCGAGCCGCGAGCACGCCAGATTCAAGCAGACCGATGCCGATGTCGGCTCCTTCGACGCCGGGTACGGCAGCGCGTACTTCGCCCGCCAGGTGGGGCAGAAGTTCGCTCGCGAGGTGTTCTTCCTCGCCCGCGAATACGATGCGGAGCGTGCACTGCAGGCCGGTGCGATCAACGCCGTTGTGCCGCATGCCGAGTTGGAGAAGACCGGCATCGAGTGGGCGCGCACCATCATGGGCAAGTCGCCGACGGCGATCCGGATGCTCAAGTTCGCGTTCAACGCGGTTGATGACGGGCTCGTCGGCCAGCAGGTGTTCGCCGGTGAGGCGACGAGGCTCGCCTACGGGACCGACGAGGCCGTCGAGGGTCGAGACTCCTTTCTGGAGAAGCGGGCGCCGGACTGGTCGCCCTACCCCTGGCAGTTCTGATCCCCTTCTGATCCCCCTCGTCCGTCCGCGCAGCCGACGAGCGTAACTCCTTCGATTTGTGCCGTTGTCCGGCGGGATCCGCAGGATTCCGCGGGTCGGTCCGAGCCGGCCGCAGATTTCGAAGGAGTTGTGCTCGATCGGGGGCGGGCGTCGATCGGTCGGTCCCGAGGCTGCGCTGCCGGACCCTCAGCCGCCCAGCCCGGTCCCTGAGCTTGTCGAAGGGTGAGGTGGACACTTCGACAGGCTCAGTGACCGGAGGGGTGGCGCAGTGACCGGGTGGGGTGGACACTTCGACAAGCTCAGTGACCGGGGCCGGACGCCGCAGGGCCGCAGGCGTAGGGTGAATGGATGACGAGAGCTCTGCGCGTGGTCCCGGCCGAACCGGCGGAACTGTTCGATGCGCTGCACCGCGCACTCGACGGCTCCGGCCCGGCCGTGCTCCCAGCCAGACTCGACGCTCCAGCGCCGACCGGCCTCCCGGACGAGGTCGACCGCAAGGTCGCCCTCGTCGTCGAGACCTCCGGATCGACCGGGGACCCGAAACGCGTCGTCCTCTCCACGAGCGCCCTCCTGCAGAGCGCGGCCGGCTCGGGCGCCGCTCTCGGCGGTCACGGCCAACGCCAATGGCTCCTCGCGCTCCCCGCGCACTACATCGCCGGTGTCAACGTGCTCGTGCGCTCGATCGCGGACGGCACGACGCCCGTCGTCCTCGACCCCGGCCCGTTCGACGCAGCGGCCTTCAGCGCTCTCGTCGAGCGGATGACGGGTGACTCGCTCTTCGCAGCCGTCGTCCCCGCCCAACTCGCGGCGCTCGTCGCAGCAGCCGAGACGAGCACCACGATCCGGGACATCCTGCGCGGGATGCACGGGCTCCTCGTCGGCGGACAATCGACGCCACCGGAACTCCGCGATCGGGCCGATGCGCTCGGCCTCCGCGTCGTCCGCAGCTACGGGTCGAGCGAAACAGCCGGCGGTTGCGTCTACGACGGCGTCCCGTTCGCCGGTGTCGAGCCGCGCATCGTGGACGACGTCCTCGAACTCGCCGGACCAGTGCTGGCGGAGGGCTACCTCGGCGATCCGGTCCGCACCGCCGCCGTGTTCCCGCACGACGCCGGGCGCCGCTGGTACCGCACCGGCGACATCGCGATGCTCGACGGCGGCGTCGTGCGCGTCACGGGCCGTGCGGACAACGTCATCATCAGCGGCGGGATCAACGTCTCGCTGGACCGGGTCCAGGCCGCGGTCCGGACCGTAGCCGGACTGGCCGATGCGGTGCTGCTGGGGGTGGACGATGAACGGTTCGGGCAGGCGAGCGTCATCGTGACGACCGGCGATGGGACACTCGCCGATGCGCGGTCAGCTGTGGAGTCCGCCATCGGTCGACATGCGCGGCCTGCTCGGCTGGAGCGTGTCGACGAGATCCCGATGCTCGCGAGCGGGAAGCCGGACGTGCAGGCGATCCGCACGGGGTTGCCGGTCGGTCCCTGACCGGACCGGGCATTGGTAGTTGGGCCCTTCGACAAGCTCAGGGACCGGGAGGGCGGGGACCGGGGACGGGGGACCGTGGGCCCTTCGACAGGCTCAGGGACCGGGGCTCAGGGACCGGGGCGCGGACCGGGCTGCGAGCGGGCGCCAAGGGCTGGGAAGTAGAATCGCCGACGTGGCACAAGGATCACGGCCGACGGCGCCGAAACAGCAGAGATTGAACCCCAGCGAGACCCTCGCAGGACGAGGCGCGCACGGCGGTCGCTCCGGCAACCCCGCGAAGAGCGGCGGTCGCAACGCCCCACCGGTCCGTCCGGCCAGGTTCGGCGACTGGGTCGGCGCGGCCCGTCTCCGCACGGTGCCGATGGCGATCTCGCCCGTGCTCATCGGTACGGGGGCCGCAACGCTCATCGCCGGCCCAGGCGTCTACCACCCGGTGCGCGCGCTGCTGTGCCTCATCGTGGCGGTCGCCCTGCAGATCGGCGTCAACTACGCCAACGACTACTCCGACGGCATCCGTGGAACCGACGACCACCGCGTCGGCCCGAGCCGCCTGACCGGCTCCGGTGCGGCCAAGCCCCGCGCCGTCCTGACCGTCGCGTTCGTGTTCTTTGCCATCGCGGCCGTCGCAGGACTCGCGCTCACGATCATCACGCAGTTGTGGTGGCTGATCCTCGTGGGAGCGGTCGCGATTGTGGCCGCCTGGTTCTACACGGGCGGCAAGCGACCCTACGGGTACTTCGCGCTCGGCGAGGTCTTCGTGTTCGTGTTCTTCGGGCTCGTCGCGACGCTCGGCACCACGTTCGTGCAGGTCGGTAGCCTCAACCAGGAGGCCTGGTTCGGTGCGGTCGCGGCCGGATTCATCTCCTGCGCAGCGCTCACGGTCAACAACCTGCGCGACCTGCAGCAGGACAAGCTGGCCGGCAAGCGCACCCTCTCGGTCCTCGTCGGGCCCGTCGTGTCGAAGGTGCTGTTCTGCCTGTTCCTGCTGCTGCCCGTCGTCATCGCGGTGTGGCTGGCGTTCTTCTACCCGCTCGCGTGGCTCACGCTGTTCACGCTGCTGGCGGCGATCCCGGCGTGCATCATCACGATCACCGCCAAGACGGCGAAGGAACTGATCCTCGTGCTGAAGCTGACGGGTGTCGTTCAGCTAGCGTTCGGTGTGCTGCTCGCCCTGGCGTTCTTCGTCACGCCCACCATCGGGTCCTGACGCGGCGGGCGCGGCGCCGTCGAGCACCGCGTCCTCGGAGTCCTCGTCGTCGTGCGGGACCGTCTTCTCGCCGTGACGGCGCTCGTACAGCTCCTTCGCGACGGTGTCGCGCGGGGTCCGCAGGAAGATGTAGGACACGCAGAGGCCGATGATCGCGGCGATCACCGCGGAGACCCATCCCTGCAGCTGGGTGAAGACGAGCAGCAGGGCGAGGGGGACGGCGAACGCCAGCAGGCGCAGCACGGTGTACTTGACGACCGGGGGGATGCGATTCACCCCACAAGTGTAGGCGTCGTACCTGACGGCAAGCCCAGGCAGTGTGTACAGAAGACGTTTACGATGGGTACATGGTTCGTCTCCTGATCGGTCTCGCCGTTGCGGCCGTCGTCTTCATCGTCTATTCGGTGGTCGACTGTGCAACGATGCCGCGCGATCGGGTGCGTGGCATCTCGAAGACCTCGTGGATCTTCGCCATCCTCCTGCTGCCCGTGATCGGTGCGGCGCTGTGGTTCATCATCGGTCGGGTCCGTGCCGTCAAGGCGCCGCCGCGTGGCAAGGCTCCCGATGACGATCTCGAGTTCCTCAAGAAGCTCGACCAGGAGCGCGCGCAGTCCAAGCGCATCCACGATCTCGAGGACGAGCTCAAGCGGCTCGACGACGATGCCCCGGGAACAACGCCGCCGGCAGAGCCCGGGCACACGCAGCCCGGCCACACGCAGCCCGGGCACACGCAGCCCGGCCGCGCCGCCGGTCCGGATGGCACGGAGAAGCCGGATGACGGCCCGGGCAGGAAGCCGCCCGGCGCACCCAGCGCCTCATGACCGCCGAGCACGTCCCTGCCGCCACCGCTGCTGAATCTGCGGCACCTGCATCCGTACCTGCGGCATCGCCCAGCCCGGCGAGTGCGTCCGCAGCGGCGATGCTCCGTGCGTTCGTCGACCTCGGCGTCCGCGAGTTCGTCGTGTCGCCAGGGTCCCGGTCGCAAGCGTTGGCCCTCGCCGCTGCGGCGCTCGATGATGCTGGGCTCGCCCGTGTGCACGTCCGCATCGACGAACGGGTCGGTGGGTTCCTCGCGCTCGGCCTGGCCGTCGAGTCCGGGGTGCCGGCCGTGGTGATCACCACCTCGGGGACGGCGACCGCGAACCTGCATCCGGCCGTACTCGAAGCGCACCATTCCGGGGTGCCGATGATCGTGCTCACGGCGGATCGTCCCGTCGAGCTGCGCGGCATCAGGGCGAATCAGACGACCGAGCAGGCCGGCCTCTACGGCTCCGCGGTGCGGTTGGCGGTCGATGTCGAGGCGCCGGTCGGTGCCGAGGGGGAGGCCGATGCCGCGGCTGCGCTCGCTGCGCAGGCCGTCGCCTCGGCGACCGATGAACTCCTGCCGGGGCCCGTGCACCTGAACCTCGCGTATCGCGAGCCGTTGTCGGGCGTTGTGCCGGTCGGTGATGCGGCCGCCCCGACCGATGGCGATGCCGATGCCGATGGCGATGGCGATGCTGCCGCTTCGGCCTTTGACTCGGCCGACGCCCCTGACGCCCCTGACGCCCCTGCCGCACCGCGTACGCCGTTCCCCGGCCGCCCCCATTTCGTGCTCGAACGCGGTCCGCGGACCCTCGTCGTGGCAGGCGCAGGAGCCGGCCCGGACGCCGAGGCGCTCGCAGCAGCGGGAGACTGGCCGCTCATCGCGGAGGTGTCGAGCGGGTCGCGCTTCGGGCGCAACGTCGTCATCGCGTACCGCGAGCTGCTGCGCGACGACGAGTATCGGGAGTCCGTGGAACGCGTCATCGTGTTCGGGCACCCGACGCTCAGCCGCGAAGTGCCCCTGCTGCTGCAGTCGCCGGCGGTGGAGACGATCATCGTGGCTCCGGCGGGCGCTGAAGCGTACGATCCCGGGCGCGCCGTCGGGAACCCGGCCAGGCACATCGTGTCGTCGGTGTCCGTCGAGGACGGCCGATCGGAGCGTTCCTGGTTGGGCGCCTGGGTCGTCGGCTCTCGCGAGCTCGTCCCCGATCTGACCGCTGCGGCCCCGGACCTCGCCGGGCTGCACTCGAAGACGCCGGCTGCGCGCCTCGCCTCCGTCCGTGCGGAGCTCGACGCCGTCCGTGCGCCGATCACGCGTGAGATGCTCGTCGACTCGGTGTGGCGGGCGACCTGGCCGCACGACCGGCTCGTGCTGGGGGCTTCGCGGCTCATCCGCGTCGCAGACGGCGTCGTCCACGGCCGGAAGATCCCCGTGCACGCCAACCGCGGACTCGCCGGCATCGACGGCACGGTCGCCACGGCGACGGGCATCGCCCTCGCGAGCCAGGCGGCGGGTGCGACCGGGATCACACGCGTCCTCATCGGCGACCTCACACTCCTCCACGATGTCGGCGCCCTGCTGCTCGACGGGTCGCCGCGTCTGCAGATCGTCGTCGGCAACGACGGCGGCGGGACGATCTTCGATTCGCTCGAAGTCGCATCGTCCGCTCCCCGCGCCGCGTTCGACCGCGTCCAGTACACGCCGCAGTCGGTCGACATCGCCGCGCTCGCAGCTGCCTACGGCTGGTCGTATCAGCGGGCGACGACGCGTGGGGAACTCGATCAGGCGTTCACGACGCCGGTGACCGGTCCCGTCATCGTCGAGGTGCCGCTGCCGCGCAGCTGAGCGACGCAGCCAGCGCGCGTCATCGAACCCGGTCGATCTCTCGACTTCCGGGACGGCCGACACCAGAATGGGCAGATGAACGCACCCCACGCATCGCACCCGCCACTGTCGTCGTTGTGGTCGACCGATCCCGGAACCGCGCTGCGCGTGGGCCGCGGGTTCCGACTGACCGATGTCGACCCCTCGTCGACACCCGGATTCGACGGGAAGAAGAAGCACGCGGAGGCCGAACTCGCCGACGGCGCCGACGAACTGTCGGAGTTGCAGGAGCGGCTCTTCGCGGCGAGCACCGGTGGGGCGACGGATGCCGTGCTGCTCGTGCTGCAGGCGATGGACACGGCCGGCAAGGGCGGCATCGTCCGTCACGTGGTGGGTGCCGTCGACCCGCAGGGCGTCGACCACTACGCGTTCAAGAAGCCGACGAAGGAGGAGCTCAGCCACGACTTCCTGTGGCGGGTCGAATCACGGGTGCCGAGCGCCGGGCGCATCGGCGTCTTCGACCGGTCGCACTACGAGGACGTCCTCATCGGACGGGTGCGCGAGCTGGCGCCGGCCGACGAGATCGAGCGGCGCTATGGCGCGATCAACGACTTCGAGCAGACGCTGGTCGAGCGGGGGACGCGCATCGTGAAGGTCATGCTGCAGATCAGCTCCGACGAGCAGAAGTCGCGACTGACCGAGCGGCTGGAACGGCCGGACAAGTACTGGAAGTACAACCCGGGCGACGTCGACGAGCGTGAGCTGTGGCCGCACTACCAGGACGCGTACCAGATCGTGTTCGACCGGACGAGCACGTCGCTCGCGCCCTGGCACGTGGTCCCGGCGAATCACAAGTGGTTCGCGCGGCTCGCCGTGCAGCGCCTGCTCATCGACGCGTTGCGCGGCATCGATCCGCAGTGGCCGGCCCCCGAGTACGACATCGCCGTCGAGCAGGCGCGGCTCGCGGCCACCTGATCCCGCCCAGCCCGTTCCACAATTCAGGAACATTTGCGCAATTCAGGCTGATCGGTGCCGATTTCGGTCGATTCCGTCCTGAATTCGCGGAATGTTCCTGAATTGTGGAGGTGCGGTGTGAACTGGAGAACTGGAATGGCGTGAGGATCAGGCGAACGCCTCGACGACGGGACGGAACTTCATCCGCGTCTCGAGCAGCTCCTTCTCGGCGTCGGAATCGGCGACGATGCCGCACCCGGCGAACGCCGTGATGTCACCGTCCGGCTCCACCTGGGCGCACCGCAGCGCGACAGCCCACTCGCCGTCGCCGCTCGCATCGACCCAGCCGACCGGTCCGGCGTAGCGACCGCGGTCGAACGGCTCGAGCTCACGGATCAGGTCCAGCGCAGACGGCGTCGGGGTCCCGGCGACAGCAGCTGTCGGATGCAGCGCCGCAACGAGGTCGAGCGATGACGCCCCGTCGGACAACCGGCCCTCGACATCGGTCGCGAGATGCCACAGATTGGGCAGCTTGAGGGTGAACGGCACCTCGCTGGTCGACAGGTGCGGGCTGTGCGGGCGCAACGCCTGCAACACACTCTGCACCGCGAACTGGTGCTCGTCCTGGTCCTTCGGACTCGTCGCGAGGGCGACGGCCTGATCGTGATCGCTGTCGGCATCCGGCCCGCGCGAGATCGTGCCGGCGAGCACCCGAGCCGAAACCGAACCGTGGTCGACGCGCACGAGCGTCTCCGGGCTGGAACCGATGAATCCGTCGACCGCGTACGTCCAGCAGTCCGGGTACCCGAGCGCGAGGTCGAAGACGACGCGGCGCAGATCGGCCTCTGCCGGGAGATGCCCGACGATGTCGCGGGCGAGGACGACCTTGCTGAGCGCCCCGGCCTGGATGCGGCCGACCGCGGTCTCGACCGAGCCGCGGAAGCCGTCCGCCGACTGCGCGCCGGGGAGGAGCTGGATGCGGTACTCGGGGCCGTAGCCGGTAGGGGTGACGGCGTCGGTGGCGGTCGCGATGCCGGCGATGCTCGCGCCGCCGCCGGTCCCGTCGCCGTTCGACGCTGCATCGTCCGACGGGCGGATGCGCGTGACGAAGCTGTAGCCGGCCTGCCGACCGATGATCGTGCGGGGGACGATCAGGACGCTCGTCGCGGAGGACTCGTCGTCGAACGCGAAGGTGCCGAACGCGACGAGCCCGGTGCCCGGCCGGCCGATGGGGTCGGTGATGTCGGCCGCCGCAGCGATGTCGCGCCACGCTGAGGCGGCATCGGTGAGTCGACCCGGGCCGCTGAATTCGAGCCGGAGCGCTTCGCCGATCCCGACGATGCCGTATCCCTTGCGGACCCAGATGAGCGGGGACGCGGTGTCGGCGAGGGGGAGGAGCTGGCGAGGATCGTCGATCGGGACGGTCTCTGCGACCAGCGACGAGGTCAGTGATGTGGTCACACCTCAACCCTACGCCTCGCCGGGCCGCACCTTTCCGGTCCGCCTCCTCGCCCAGCGTCCTCGCATCCCGCGCACACCCACCTCCCAACCATCCTCCGTCCTCCGCCCGCGAGCTGTCACTCGTGGCTGTTCTCAGTCCGCCAGACCAGCCACAGATGACAGCTCGCGAGTTGGCAGTGGTGGCCGGTCTGGCAGCACGGATACCAGCCACGAGTGACAGTTCGCGGGCCGACTGGCTGGAGCTATGGTGTGGGGATGGGCGATGCGCGATTCAGCACGGGGGAACGCTTCACCTTCCAATTCCGCAAGTGGGACGGCGGCGAGCACTGGACCGTCCCAGCGGTGTGGCTCGGCAGCGACGAGTACGGGCAGTGGTTCGGTCAGCACTCCGGCACGGTCAACAGCCGCCCCGGCGCGAGCTTCGTCACCGACACCCCGAACGTCTCGCTCGTCCCTGACGGGACGCCCTGGGTCGCCACGTTCTACCCGCCCGGGCACCACGATCGTGTGCAGGTGTACATCGATCTCGCCGCCGACGTGGTCCTGAACCGTGCCGAACAGACCGGCATCGACATGGACCTCGACGTCATCCGGACCGACGACGTTCGCGGCACCTGGATCGACGACGAGGACGAGTTCGAGGACCACGCGCTCGCGATGTCGTACCCCGCTGAGGTCGTCGAACTCACGGAGTCGACGGCTGAGGCGTTGCGCCTCCGCGTCGAGTCCCGCGAGGAGCCGTTCGATCAGGCTGCCACCCGCTGGCTCTCCGTACTGGCGAACCTCCCCCTCTGATCGCTTCCGCAGGCGGCGCGCGTAGGATGGGAGGGTGAATCGAGCAGACCTCTCCAAACAGCCGGAGCAGGTCTCCGCCATGTTCGACGACGTGTCGACCAACTACGACCGCATGAACGCCGTGCTCTCCGTCGGCAACGACGCGCTGTGGCGCATCGTCACCACCCGCACCGTCGGCTCGAAGGCCGGCGAACGGGTCCTCGACCTCGCAGCAGGCACCGGGACCTCCTCCGCATCGCTCGCGAAGAACGGCGCCCACGTCGTCGCAGCGGACTTCTCGCCCGGCATGATCGCCGTGGGTCGCGAGAAATACCGCGACGTCCCCAACATCGAATTCGTCGAAGCCGATGCCACGAAGCTGCCCTTCGGCGACGAAGAATTCGACGCGACGACGATCTCCTTCGGCCTCCGCAACGTCGTCCGCCCCAAGGACGCGCTCGCCGAGATGTTCCGTGTGACGAAGCCGGGCGGCCGCATCGTGATCTGCGAGTTCTCGACACCGGTGCTCGCCCCCATGCGTGCCGCGTACAACCTGTACCTCGAGCGGGTCATGCCCATCGTCGCCGGCGTCGCCAGCTCCAACGCGGAGGCGTACACCTACCTCAACGACTCCATCCGCGCGTGGCCCGCCCAGCCGGAACTGGCCGGATGGCTGCGCGAGGCCGGATTCGAACGCGTCGCGTACCGGAACCTGACCGGCGGCATCGTCGCGCTGCACCGCGGGGTCAAGCCGCTGTAGCGGCGGGCGCTTCGACAGGCTCAGCGACCGGGGTCGGACGCGGGCGCTTCGACAAGCTCAGCGACCGGGCTCTGACGCGGGCGCTTCGACAAGCTCAGCGACCGGGGTCGGACGTGGGCGCTTCGACACGCTCAGCGACCGGGGTCGGACGTGGGCGCTTCGACACGCTCAGCGAGCGGGCCGACGCAAGCCCCTCATCGGGTCCGTTGACAGGGGCTGGTGAGCGCACTACCGTTCCGTCATGACGGCACGCAATGGAGCACCCGACACGCAACAACCCCCGGTCACGGGAGGCAAAGGCCTCGCAACCGGCACCCTCGGCCTGTTCGGATCGGTGATCATCGGGCTGGCCTCGACGGCGCCCGTCTACTCCCTCGTCGCAACGCTCGGCTTCGTCGTCCTCGCCGTCGGTGCGCAGGCGCCCATCGCGTTCATCGTCGCGTTCATCCCGATGCTGTTCATCGCGTTCGCGTACCGCGAGCTGAACCGGGACGTCCCGGACTGCGGCACGACGTTCACCTGGGGCACAAAGGCGTTCGGACCGATCACCGGCTGGATGGGCGGGTGGGGCGTCGCGCTCGCCGGCATCGTCGTCCTCGCGAACCTCGCGCAGATCGCCGGCCAGTACCTGTGGCTGCTCATCGGCGACGGATCGCTCGCGCAGAACGTCCCGCTCGTCACGGCGACGGGCGTCGTCTTCATTGCGCTCATGACCTGGGTCAGCTACCGCGGCATCGAACTGGGTGAGCGGATCCAGAACATCCTCCTCGCGATCCAGTACCTCGCCCTCGTCCTGTTCGCGGTCTTCGCGTTCCTCGGGGCGGCCAACGGATCGGCGCCAGACGCGACCCCGATCTCCCTCGACTGGTTCAACCCGTTCGCGTTCACCGATTTCCACGGCTTCACCGAGGCGGTCCTGCTCGCCCTCTTCATCTACTGGGGCTGGGACACGTGCCTGGCGCTCAACGAGGAGACGAAGGACCCGCAGAAGATCCCCGGCCGCGCAGCCCTCATCTCCACGGTCGTCCTGCTCGTCACCTACGTGACCGTGACGGTCGCGGCGATGGCGTACGCCGGCCTGGGGACGACGGGGACGGGCGTCGGCAACGAGGACAACGCGAACGACATCTTCCTCGCGCTCAAGGACCTCATCCTCGGGCCGTGGGCGTGGATCCTCGTCGTCGCCGTGCTCATCTCCGCGGTGTCGTCGACGCAGACGACCATCCTCCCGACCGCCCGCGGCACCCTCGCGATGGCGGCCTACAAGGCGCTCCCGAAACAGTTCTCGACCGTGCACCCCACGTACAGGACGCCGTCGTTCTCGACGCTCGTGATGGGCATCGTCGCGATCGTCTACTACGTGGGCATGACGTTCGTGAGCGAGAACATCCTGGCCGACTCGATCCTGTCGCTCGGCCTCGCCATCGCCTTCTACTACGGCATCACGGGGTATGCGTGCGTGTGGTACTTCCGGAAGGTGCTGTTCCGATCGGCCAGGGACTTCGTGTTCAAGGGCCTGTTCCCGCTGCTCGGCGCGCTGATGCTGACGTACGCGTTTGTGCAGAGCTGCATCGACATGTTCGCCGTGGACTACGGGTACACGGTCCTGTTCGGGGTGGGCGGAACGTTCGTGATCGGGGTGGGGTCGCTCGCGTTCGGTTTTGTGTTGATGCTGCTGTGGTGGACGCGGAAGGCGTCGAAGCCGTTCTTCCGCGGCGAGAGCCTCAACCGCGACACGGAGGTGCTCGTGCCGGAGGAGACGATCGAGTACGGGCGGTCCGTCGACGGCGGGTTGGTCTGAGGGCCCTTCGACGGGATCAGGAACCGGGGGCGACGGGACTGTCGGCGGGGGACGGCATACTTGATACATGCTCGACAACCTTCCCGGCGGACCCTGGCTGTGGGGGATCGCGATCGTCGCGCTCCTCGCCGTCGTCATCGTGATGCAGGCCAGGCGTGCAAAATCAGTCGTCGGTCGCCCGTACGACCGCTTCGACACGACCGAGATCCCACCGGACACGCTCGGCACCCGCGAGTTCATCGTCCGCGACGACGCCACCGGCGCGCGCCTCCAGTTCACGACCATGGGGTCCACCGGACACATCGTGGAGGTCGTCGTGCCGCACAAGCACCTCGGCACCGGCGTCGAGGCGGCGCTGTTCGAAGCGGCACTGCCCTCCGCGGAGCAGGTGACCTCGTGGACGTGGCCGGCGCTCAACGCCGACGGGTACGCGATGGTCCAGAACCTCGCCCGCACCATGCCGCACCTCGCACTCTTCGACGCGAACGGCATGCAGATCCGCTGAGCCGCGCAGGTCGGCAAGTGGGCCGCCGGCCGGGACGCCAGACGGTGGGCCGGACCACCAGCCAGACCGCCCGCCCACCTGCAGATGGGGATGTGCCGAGACAGGCACTGCCCTGTGACAGAAGGCGGATAGGCTAGGGGCTGTGAATCCCAGTGCGACCAGACGTGTCAGCAGCCTGGCCGGCCAGGTCGGACTGACCGAACGCCTGTTCGCGTCCGGTTCCGACAAGAAGCTCGCCAGGACCATCGACGACGGCATCGCCAGACTCGAGGTCGGCCTCGAACGACAACTCGCGTACACCGACGATCTCGCAGACGTCACCGCACGCTACCTGCTCGAGGCCGGAGGCAAGCGCATCCGCCCGCTCCTCACGCTGCTCATCTCGCAGCTGGGCGACGGCGTGACCGAGGACGTCCTGACGGCCGCGGAAGCCATCGAGATCACCCACCTGGGCTCGCTGTACCACGACGACGTCATGGACGACGCGGACAAGCGTCGCGGCGTCCCCAGCGCCCACCAGGTGTTCGGCAACAACACCGCCATTCTCACGGGCGACCTCCTCTTCGCCCGCGCCAGCCAGCTCATGGCCGATCTCGGCGAGCGTGCCATCCGCATGCAGGCCGGCACCTTCGAACGACTCGTCCTCGGGCAGCTGCACGAGACCATCGGTCCACGCGAGGGCGAGGACGCCGTCGAGCACTACATCCAGGTGCTGTCGGACAAGACCGGTTCGCTCATCGCCGTCGCGGCGCAGAGCGGTGTGATCTTCTCGCACGCCCCGGCCGAGTTCGAGCAGCCCGTCGTCGACTTCGGCGAGAAGATCGGTATCGCGTTCCAGCTCATCGACGACGTCATCGACCTGTCTCCGCAGCCGGAGGAGACCGGCAAGGTTCCAGGCACCGACCTCCGCGCCGGCGTCGTCACGCTGCCGATGCTGTACCTGCGTCGCGAGGCGCTCGTCGACCCGTCGGCAGCAGACCTCGTCGCCCGCATCGACGCAGCCGCAAGCGCTTCGGACGCGGAGCACGACCCGGTCGCATTCGCAGCCATCGTCACAGAGCTGCGCGAGCACGCCGTCACCGAACGCACCTTCACCGAAGCGCACGCCTGGGCTGACGACGCCATCGCGGCCATCGCCCCGCTGCCGGACGGCTCGGTCAAGAAGGCGCTCATCAACTTCGCGGAAGCGGTCGTCGACCGCACGAGCTGAACCGCCGAGCGGGTCCACCGTCCTCCGGGGGAACCGCACCAGATCGGCGACGAGTCGATCGAACCGGATACGAGGACCCCCACTGCGGGCAGATGATCGACACGATACGAGAATCCCCTCCGGGGAGTATGGAAAGGAACCATCCGTGACCAAGCTCAGGCTGGCCATCGTCGGAGCAGGACCAGCGGGCATCTACGCCGCAGACATCCTGCTCAAAGCGGAACGGAAGTTCGACGTCTCGATCGACCTCTTCGAGCAACTCCCGGCGCCCTACGGACTCGTCCGCTACGGCGTCGCGCCAGACCACCCGCGCATCAAGGGCATCATCAACGCCCTCCGCGACGTGCTCGACCGCGGTGACATCCGCATCTTCGGCAACGTGAACTTCGGCACCGACATCACGCTCGACGACTTGAAGCACCACTACAACGCCGTCATCTTCTCCACGGGAGCCATCCAGGACGCCCCGCTCGACATCCCCGGCATCGACCTCGACGGCTCGTACGGCGCGGCCGAGTTCGTCAGCTGGTTCGACGGACACCCCGACGTCCCGCGCACGTGGCCGCTCGAAGCTGAGTCCGTCGCGGTCCTCGGCAACGGCAACGTCGCCCTCGACGTGTCGCGCATCCTCGCGAAGCACGCCGAGGACCTGCTCGTCACCGAGATCCCGGACAACGTGTACGAGGGGCTCAAGCAGTCGCCCGTCACCGACGTCCACGTCTTCGGCCGCCGCGGTCCAGCACAGGTGAAGTTCACCCCCCTCGAACTCCGCGAGCTGGGCGAACTGCGCGATGTCGACATGGTCGTCTACGACGAGGACTTCGACTACGACGAGGCGTCCAAGGCCGCCGTCGCGAGCAACAAGCAGGTCATGGTCATCGATCGTGTGCTGCAGCAATGGCGCACGCGTGAGGTCGGGCAGGCGTCGCGTCGCCTCCACCTGCACTTCTACGCCAAGCCCGTCGAGCTCGTCGACGACGGCACGGGCAAGGTCGCGGCGATCCGGTACGAGCGCACCCGGCCGGATGGCGAGGGCGGCGTCGTCGGCACCGGCGAGATCCGCGAGATCCCGATCCAGGCGATGTACCGTGCGGTCGGCTACTTCGGCAGCCCACTCGACGGCGTCCCGTTCGACGAGATCCACGGCGTCATCCCCAACCACGAGGGCAAGGTCCTCGAGGCCGGCAGCAACGAACGTGTCCACGGCGTGTACGCGACCGGCTGGATCAAGCGCGGGCCCGTCGGCCTCATCGGCCACACGAAGTCCGACGCGATGGAGACCATCAGCCACGTCATCAACGACCAGGCCGACTGGTGGTCGCCTGTCGACCCGAGCGAGGAGTCGATCGTCGCCATGCTCGACGAGCGCGGTGTGAAGTACACCGACCTCGACGGCTGGCACCACCTCGACGAGCACGAGATCGCCCTGGGCGCCCCGCACGACCGTGCACGCGTCAAGGTCGTCCCGCGCGACGAGATGGTGCGCATCTCCCGCGCCGAGTAGATTCCGGCGGTTGCGCGAACGGCGGGTGGACCGATGTCCGCCCGCCGTTCGTCGTCCCGGGTCATATGCACCGCGGCCTCAGCAGGCGGGATCACGCGTTTCACTATGCTGGACGCGTGACCGACCACAGCGTCCCGCCGAACGTCCAGCCGCCCTCGGCCCAGCCGGCTGCCCAGCCAGCCGCCCAGCCAGCCGCCCAGCCGGCTCCCGTCCAGCCGCCCAGGTACGGGGAGCTCAGCCCGGAGAGCGCGCCGCCGCCGGTGCAGCAGGCAGCCGATCCGACGGTGCAACACCAGCCGCAGCCGCACAGTGCACCAATCCACTCGAGTCACCCCGCCGACTACCCGTACGCGCATCAGCACGGGTACCCGAACCAGCCGGGCGCGCAGCAGCAACTCGGCGGACAACCGCCGTACCCGCAGCAGGTGCAGCAGCAGTTCGATCAGCCGGTGCAGACGCCGGTCGTCGCGAACGGGCGCGGACCGCAGATCCGTCTCGCCCTCATCGCGGCCGGCATCGCACTGGGCGTCGGATTCGTCCTCGCCGCCATCAACCTGTTCGGCGGATTCTTCCTCGCCTACGACGTGCCGACGCTCGTCACGGGGTTCGGCGCCAACCTGTTCAACCTGGTCGCCTGGACGGCGACGGCGTTCCTCATCCTCGTGTTCGTGCGCCCGTTGACCGCGGCCAACGGCGCGGCGGGCCTGCTCGGGCCGGTCGTGTTCGCGTCGGCGGCAGGGACCGGTGTGCTGTTCGTGTTCGTCATCATCGCGACGATCGTGCGGGCCATCAACGGCGGGTTCGGGTTCGGTTTTGTGATCAACGTCGGCATCCTCGCCCCGCTCGTCTACGGGATCACGCTCGCGGGCTTCCTCGCCGTCGGGGCGATCGTCGCGAGCGCACGCCGTCAACGTCGAGGCCACGGGCAGCCGTAGCGCCCGCTGAGAACGCCGAGGCGGTGGCACCGCAACCGTGACACCGCAGACACGACACCGTATGGTGGGGTCATGTCGAGCACACGGGGGTGGCAGCCGGACATCCTCGGCGAGGGTTTCCAGCAGCGGACGCTCCAGCTCGCAGACGACGCCGAGGGGGAGGTCGTCGCGACGCTCGTGCGCTATCGGCCGCCCGTGTTCGAGCAGCTGGGGGAGTACCTCCTCCCGAACGTCGCCGACGGGGTCGACGTCCTCTATGTGCACGGCTGGTCCGACTACTTCTTCCAAACGCATCTCGCCACGTTCTGGGCCGGCCTCGGCACCAGGTTCTACGCGCTCGATCTCCGCAAGTACGGCCGCAGCCTCCGCGACCATCAGACGCCGGGATACATCGAAGACCTCGCCACCTACGACGAGGACATCGATGCGGCACTCGAGGCGATGGGGCACGGAGCGTCCGGCACCGGGTCCTCTCGGTCAGGCAGACGACTCGTCCTGCTCGGGCACTCGACGGGCGGTCTGACCCTCAGCCTGTGGGCCGCACGGCACCAGCATCGTGTCGCCGCGCTGGTGCTCAACAGTCCCTGGCTGGAGTTCCAGTCGAGGCAGCTGGGCCGCAAGACCATTGCGCCGCTCATCCAGGTGGGCGCGCGCATCGACCCGCTCGCGCAGCTGCCCGTCGTCGATCTCGGGTTCTACACGCGGTCCGTCTCGAAGGCGATGGACGGCGAGTGGGAGTACAACGACCAGTGGCGGCCGCAGCACGGGTTCCCGCTCCACCCCGGGTGGCTCCACGCCATCCTGCAGGGGCACGCCACGGTCGAGGCCGGGCTGAATCTCGCGATCCCGGTGCTGACACTGCTGTCGGCGCGGAGCACACTCCTACCGCGGTGGACGGAGGCGATGCTGCACAGCGATGTCGCGCTCGACGTCGTCGGCGTTGCGCAGCGGGCCCTCGACCTCGGGCGCCTCGTGACGATCGTGAGACTCGACGGCGCCCTGCACGACGTCTTCCTCTCCGAGGAGTCCGTCCGGAAGCGAGCCTCCGCCGACATCACGACGTGGGCGCGGGCGTACTTGCGCAAGGACGTCGACGGCTAGAGCGGTTCCCGGCTTCCGGCCTCGCCTGTTCCGCGGCCGGAGACGACGATGGCGGCCGCCCGTCGAAACGGTCGGCCGCCAGCGGGGTCTGCGGGTGCGTCAGCGGTAGTTCGTGAACTGCAGGTCGATGTCGAGGTCCGCGTTCTTCAGCAGCGCCATCGTGGCCTGGAGGTCGTCGCGGCTCTTCGAGGAGACACGGAGCTCGTCGCCCTGGATCTGCGACTTGACCGACTTGGGGCCCTCATCGCGGATGAGCTTGTTCGCCTTCTTGGCGATCTCCTGGCTGATGCCCTCCTTGAGGGTGGACTCGATGCGGAATTCCTTGCCGCTCGGGTACGGCTCGCCGGAGTCGAGGCTCTTGAGCGAGATGCCGCGCTTGATGAGCTTGGTCTGGAAGACGTCGAGGACGGCGTTGACGCGCTCCTCGGTGTTCGCCTTCATGAGGATCTTCTCGCCGCTCCACGCGATCGACGCGCCGACGCCCTTGAAGTCGTAGCGCTGCTCGATCTCCTTGTGCGCCTGGTTGAGGGCGTTGTCCGCCTCCATCTTGTCGACCTTGCTCACGACGTCAAACGATGAATCTGCCATCCCACCATGCTACCCGGCCCGGTCCGATCGGCGTCGGATGGGCATCGGCGATGCTCGGACGGCGACGATTTCGCGTCCGGGCGTTTGCCCGTTATCCTTGTGAAGCGCTTTCGGTTGGCTGAAGTAAGTTGGTCGGGCGCGCCTGGCGAGTTACCCTAGCGGCCAAAGGGATCTGACTGTAAATCAGACGGCTCAGCCTTCGGGGGTTCGAATCCCTCACTCGCCACAGGCAGTACCACCAGAACGGCCCCGCACCTCTCCGAGATACGGGGCCGTTCTGCGTTGGTGCGCTAGCGGACGCCCCGCATGAGGCGGAGGACCCGGGGGCTCAGGAGCGCGAGCACGATGCCGATGCCGATCGCGATGCCGCCGATCGCCGCGAAGTAGCTCGACTCGGTCTCCGGGGTGTACAGCTTCGCCAGTTGGCCGGCCATCGCCGTCCCGAGCGACACCGACAGGAAGTACAGCGCGACCATCTGCGCCTCGAAGGCGTGCGGCGCCAACTTGGTCGACGCCGACAGTCCGACGGGGGAGATGAGCAACTCCGCGATCGTGAACACGAGCAGGATCCCGATCATCGCGATGAGCGGGGTGCTGTTCGGTCCACCGCCCGACCAGATGAGGAACAGCAGGAACGCGAGCCCCATCACGACGGTTCCGGCGGCGAACTTCACGGGCGTGGACGGCTGGCGGTCACCCCATTTGGTCCAGATCGCCGCGAAGACGCCGGACAGGATGATGATGAAGATCGGGTTGATCGACTGCACCCACGAGACCGGGAACTCCCAGCCGAACAGGTGGCGGTCGAGGCGTTCATCGGAGTAGATCGTGAGCACCGTGAACTGCTGCTGGTACAGCGACCAGAACGCGGCGTTCGTGATGAACAGCGGGATGAAGGCGAACAGGCGGCTGCGTTCCGTCGCGGTGACGCCCTTGGAGCTCAGCATCACGGCGAAGTACGAGACTGCTGCGACGACCACCAGACCGATGATCACGAGCGGCAGGTTCTGCGCCGTGATGACGCCGGTCAGGACGAGGACGGTTGCGAGGACGACGAACGCGATCGCGAGCCCGGCCATCAGCGGACGTCGCGATGCCGGCAGCGGGTTCGGGACGAGGTTCGCTTCGGCCGGGAGGCGCTTGCGTCCGAAGCTGTACTGCACGAGTCCGATCGCCATGCCGACGGCCGCGACGCCGAAGCCCCAGTGGAATCCGAGGGTCGACTGGGCGAGGCCGGTCAGGATGGGACCGAGGAACCCGCCGAGGTTGATGCCGAGGTAGAAGATGGAGAACCCCGCGTCGCGCCTCGGGTCGTGCTCGCTGTAGAGCGTCCCGACGATGCGTGTCGCGTTGGCCTTCAGGCCGCCGCTGCCGAACGCCACCAGGATGAGGCCGACGATGATGCCGCCGGCTCCCGGGATGAGGGCGAGGGCGACGTGACCGGCCATGATGACGATCGCGCCGAAGAAGAGGACGCGTTCGGAGCCGAAGACGCGGTCGGCGAGCCACGCGCCGACGATGGTCGACAGATAGACGGTTCCGCCGTACGCGCCCACGATGCCGGCCGCCGTGGGCTTGTCGACGCCGAGCCCGCCGTCGGTGACGGAGAAGTACAGGTAGATGAGGAGGATGCCCTGCATCCCGTAGAAGGAGAAGCGCTCCCACATCTCGACGCCGAAGACGTTGGCGAGGGGTCTGGGCTGACCGAAGAACGAGCGGTCTTCGCCGCTCGGTGGTGAGGTGTCCGCGGTGGAGGGCGTTGTTGACATCTGACCATCGTGTCACATGAGCTGCTTATCTCAAGTTTTACATGGTAGCGGTTGACAATCGGACGATGCTGGGGATCGGTCAGGCGCGCGCGGCGCTGAACCGGGCAACACGGGCGCGATTGCCGCAGCCCTCCGCCGTGCACCACTTGCGCTTCGCGTTGGTGGCGACGAAGACCATGCTGCAGTGCTCAGATGCGCATCGACGCAACCGCTCGGCGTCGGGACCCGCGAGGAGCTCGATGGCCGAGGCGGCGACGGCGGCGAGATCAGCGGTGGCCGCATCGTCCGCATCCCAGGTCTGCTCGACGGCGAATCGCCCGTCGACGTAGCTCAGGCGGGTCTTGGGGGTGGCCGAGGCAGCCACCCGGTTGACGTACGCGATCGCTTCGTCCTCGACGGGCGCGTCTTCCAGGACGGATTCGGTGAGCTGCGCGATGGCGTCACGGAGCCTCGCGGTGTCCTCGAGGGCCGGCGTGGTCGTTGCAACGGGCAGCCGGTGCGCTTCAAGCGCCCAGAACGCGTGGTTCCCGCCGTGTTCGCGGAGCATGTCGCGGGGTTGCGCAAGACGGGTCTTCCGCGTGTTGGCGAGGTCGAGGGCCAGTGGTTCTCCGACGAGGACGAGTCCGGCGTCGCGCACGAGGGCTTGGTCGAAGCCCGTGGTGTCCGCCGATGAATGGGGTGCCATGGGATCAGTGTAGCTCACTAATGGATAAAAGCACGATTAAGCATTAGTGTGTGGGGATGACCACTGAATCGATCCCCATCCCGACTGCTGCGGGACCTGCTGCGCGTACTGCCGCGGGCACTGCTGCTGGGGCCGCTCCGGGAACTGCTGCCGGCACCGTCGCGGCGCCCGGCGCATCGCCGACCCGCATCCCCTTCGTCACGCTCGCCATCAGCATCGGTCTCGCCGGCCTCGCGGGGGACTGGTCCATCGCCGGCCGCCTGCTCGGCGTCCCGCCGGTCATCGGGAACGTCGTCTGGATCATCGCCGCGATCGCATGGGTCTGGCTCATCGTCGCCCATCTCGTGCGCGGCCGGCGGTCCGCGGACTCGCTCGGCGATCAGTTGCGTCACCCGGCGCAGGGCCCGATCGGATCGCTCGCGCCGACGGTCGGGATGCTGCTCGGTGCGAAGCTCGCCGATGTCGCGCCGCTCGCGGGCGAGATCGTCGTGGTCGTGATGATCGCCGTCGCCGCGGTGTTCGCGGCCTGGATCCTCGGCCACTGGGCGAGCGGGCGCGTGCAGGCCGCCGCCATCCACGGCGGGTACTTCCTCCCGACCGTCGCCGCCGGACTCGTCGCCGCCGGTGCTGCGGCCAAGGTCGGGCTGCCGACGCTCGCGATCGGAGCGCTCGCCGTCGGCGTGTTCTTCTGGATCGTGATGTCCGTGATCATCATCGCCCGGCTCGCGTTCTTGCCGCCGCTGCCGGATGCGCTCGTCCCGACGCTCGCGATCATCGCGGCGCCGCCTGCTGTGGCGGGAGAAGCGGTGTTCGCGATGTCGGGAGGCGCGCCGACAGGGCTGGCCGCCGGTGCCGTGAGCGCCCTCATCGCGATCACGGTGGTCATGGCCGGGATGCAGATCGCCCTGGTGCGCCGCTACCGGTACCTGCCGTTCGGGCTCGGGTTCTGGTCCTTCACCTTCGCGTACGCGGCGGTCGTCGGATTCGTGATGGAGTGGCTCGCGTTCGCCGCGTTCCCCGGATGGCAGATCATCGCCGCGGTGCTCCTGGGGCTGATCAGTGTGTTCATCGGCGTCATCTCGGTCCGGTCGATCGCGCTCGTGGTGCTCGCGCGTCGGCGAACGGCGGGATGATTAAGGGGTGACCGGCATCGACGAACTCCTGCACATCGCCACCGACATCGCCTCCGAGGCGGCGTTGCTCATTCGTGAGCGACGGCGAGTGGGGGTGGATGTCGCGGCGAGCAAATCGTCGGCCGAAGACATCGTGACCCTCGCCGACCGCGAGTCAGAACGCCTCATCCGTGATCGCATCGCCGCGCTTCGGCCGAATGACGGCTTCCTCGGAGAAGAGACCGGCGCCGACCGTGGGACCTCCGGCCTCACCTGGGTGGTCGACCCCATCGACGGGACGGTCAACTACCTCTACGATTTCCCCGCGTACGCCGTGAGCATCGGCGTGGTCGATGGGGAGCCGGATCCGGCGACCTGGACGGCGCTCGCCGCAGCCGTGGTCAACCCGGTGCTCGATGAGACCTACAACGCCGCGAGGGGGATGGGGGCGCACCTGAATGGGCGACTCCTCTCGGTGAATCGCGATGTGCAACCACAGCTCGCGCTCCTCGGAACCGGGTTCTCGTATTCGGCGTCACGCCGGGTGGGGCAGGCGGCGGTGCTCGGTGGGCTGCTCGGGACGTTCCGCGATGTCCGGCGGGCTGGATCGGCGGCGCTCGATCTCTGCAACGTGGCCAGCGGGCGGCTCGACGCCTACTTCGAATCCGGGCTGCATCCCTGGGACCAGGCGGCCGGTGCGCTCATCGCGGCCGAGGCTGGAGCGAAGGTCGGTGGACGTGGTGGCGGGCCGGCGACGCAGGACCTCGTGATCGCCGCCGACGAGTCCTTGTACGACGTATTGGAAGGTATGCTCGCGGGTTTGTGAGGACGTCTTAGATAACTCTCATTCGGCCTCTGATCAGGTTCTTTCACGGCGTTACGAATGGTTGCCATGGCTTTTTCAGGGAGCCGTTGCTAGCATTTATGAATTCGTTACTTTTGTGATCCCCCCGCAGAAGTGTCCTGTCCGAGCCGTCCCGAAAGATCCCCCACTCTTGCCCCGACACGTCAGCCCTGAGGATAGCCCTGTGCTTCCAACCCCTCAGGACCCCTCGAATCAGGGTGCAGAAACGGCGCTCCAGACAGCTCATGCACCGGCTCAGAACGCTGCTCCGGCCGCCGCTCCGCTCACCCGTCGAGAACTCCGGGAACGCGAGCGGGCAGCCGCACTGACGGCGGACCCGAAGCCCATCCTGGACAGCTGGACGAGCACCGCCCCGTCCGAGACGCTCAACCGGTCGCAGCAGGACGACGCGCAGCCGAAGACCGCTGCCATCCCACTCTTCACCGCTGCCGAGGACGCTGCCGCTCCCGCCGCGGCTCCGGCGGCTCCCGCATCGTCCACCGACGAGGTCGTCGAGACCCTGACGATCGACGGCCCGGTCGACGAAGCCGGCGAGACCATCACCGACGCGGCGCCAGCGGCCGAAACTGCATCCGCCGCCGACGCGCAGCCCTCGTTCGACGAGGTCCTCATCGCGATGGGCGTGCCCGTCGCAGCAGAGCCCGTCACCCCGGACACCGAACTCCCGTTCGTCCGCGTCACTGCCGACGCACAGGACGACGCCGCTGACAGCGGTACCGATGTCGATGTGGCCGCCGTAGCCGGTTCACGCCGCTCGCGTCGCTCCTCCGACACCGTCGGCAAGGGACGTCGTCCCCGCCGAGGCACGGTCGCACCGACCGCCGCCACCGCGCCCTCATCGAAGGCCCTCGTACCGGCGTCCACGTCTGCCAAGACCGCGCCGAAGTCCAAGCCGGTCCGTCGTGGTGCGACGAAGATCGCCGCCACCGCAGCCATGGGCTTCGTCGCCCTGATGGCCGTGGCAACCTCCCTCCCCGCGAACGCGCTTCTCACCGCAGAGGACGTCGCAGCAGCATCGATCAACTCCCAGCTGGGCGACGGCGACGGCCAGAGCATGAAGCTCCAGAGCCAGTCCGTGCAGAGCGAGGGATCAGCAGAACTCACCTTCACGCGTGACGACTACTCCACCAGCACGGTCGAGGAAGCCGCCGTCGCGATGGGCATCCGCCCGGCGAACACGTTCACGAACGACGCGAACGGGACCATCCAGTGGCCCTTCGCCGTCGGCGTCACGATCGGCGACCGCTTCGGCGCCCGCGACTGCGCCGGCTGCTCGGCCAACCACCACGGCCAGGACTTCAACCCGGGCAACGGTGCGCCCATCCAGGCCATCGCCGACGGTGTCGTCCGTCACGTCGAGGACGGCGAGGGTTCGCTCGGCGTCAACATCATCATCGACCACACCATCAACGGCAAGCTCGTCTCCAGCGTGTACGCGCACATGCAGCACGGTTCCACGCGCGTCACCGAGGGTCAGGTCGTCAAGGTCGGTACGATCATCGGTCTCGTCGGTTCCACCGGCATGTCGACCGGTCCCCACCTGCACTTCGAGATCCGTCTCGACGGCGTCACCTGGGTCGACCCGCTCGAGTGGCTGTACGCCAACACGAACTAGCCAGTTCCTGGCGGCGGCTTCCCGCCGTACTGAGCTATCTGGCTCCCGGCCGCGGCTTCCCGCCATCCTGCGCTATCTGGTCCTGGCGGCTTCCAGCCATCCTGAGCTATCTGGTCCTGGCGGCTTCCAGCCATCCTGTGGCCGCACTCAGCCGCCCAAACGCTCCAGCCATCCCGTGAGCTGATCGAGCATAACTCCTTCAATTTCTGGGCGCCCGAATCCAGATCCGCGGAATTCCGCGGGAGCCGGTCGGCGGCGCTCCGAATTGAAGGAGTTGTGCTCGATGGGCGCGGGAGGGGACGACGATGGCCCGCCCTCCAGAGAGAGCGGGCCATCGGGATGCGGCAGCGGTGTGCCTGCGAGGAGCTGACCCGGCTAGAGGGTCGGCTGCAGGGGCGATGACCCGGCTAGAGGCTCGGATGCAGGGCTGATGCTGGGCTGCTGCAGGGCTGCTACTGACCCTGCTCCTGGTACTTGGCCTCGGTGGCTGCCTTCTGCGGGCCCCACCAGGACTCGTTGTCGCGGTACCACTCGATCGTGTCGGCGAGGCCGGCCTCGAAGTCGCTGAACGCGGGGGTCCAACCGAGCTCCGTGCGGAGCTTCGAGGAGTCGATGGCGTAACGGAGGTCGTGGCCGGGACGGTCGTTGACGTGGTCGTACGCGTCGGCCGGCTGACCCAGCTGCGTGAGGATGAGCTCGACGACGTCCTTGTTGTTCTTCTCGCCGTCGGCGCCGATGAGGTACGTCTCGCCGATGACACCCTTCTCGAGGATGGTGAGGACGGCGGAGGAGTGGTCGTTGGCGTGGATCCAGTCGCGGACGTTCTCACCCGTGCCGTAGAGCTTCGGGCGTTCGCCGCCGAGCACGTTGGTGATCTGGCGCGGGATGAACTTCTCGACGTGCTGGTACGGGCCGTAGTTGTTGGAGCAGTTCGAGATCGTCGCCTTGACGCCGAACGAACGCACCCAGGCGCGCACGAGGAGGTCGCTGCCCGCCTTCGTCGAGGAGTACGGGCTCGACGGGTTGTACGGGGTGTCCTCGGTGAAGCGCTCCGGGTCGTCCAGTTCGAGGTCGCCGTAGACCTCGTCGGTGGAGATGTGGTGGAAGCGGGTGCCGTGCTTGCGAGCCGCTTCGAGGAGCGTGTACGTGCCGATGATGTTCGTGTCCAGGAACGGACGCGGGTCGTGCAGCGAGTTGTCGTTGTGCGACTCGGCCGCGTAATGGACGACCGCGTCGTGCTCGGCGAAGAGCTGGTCGACGAGGGCCGCGTCCTGGATGTCACCGACGACGAGCCGGAACCGGTCCTCAGGCAGCCCGTCGAGCGAGGCTCGGTTGCCCGCGTAGGTGAGCTTGTCGAGGACGGTCACCGTGTGATCGGTGTTGTCGAGGACGTAGTGGACGAAGTTCGAGCCGATGAATCCGGCGCCGCCGGTTACGAGAAGTCTGGACACGGTACACGAGTCTACCCATGGCCCCTGGATCGCGCCCTTGAGTGCTTTTCGCGCACCAGCTGTCGTTTCGCCGATCGGCGCGACTTCGTGTGGCGGCCTATCGCTCGACGCGGTCCGCGCAGGATGATGTTGTCCACGGATGCTATGCCGGCGCCGGAGGGGAAGACGGATGGAACTCGACTCGCAGGGCGTCGAACAGCAGGTCTCGACGGGCGCACTTCCCGGCTGGGCGGCGGTGGAGCAGCAGGTGGCGCTCGCGTACCAGCGCAGCCGCGATCACGCCGATGGCGTCGTGGCCGACTACATCCCCGTCCTCGCGACGGTCGATCCCGAACTGTTCGGCGTGTGCGTCGCGGAGGTCGACGGCGAGATCCACGCCGCCGGCGATGCGGACGTCGCGTTCTCCATCCAGTCGATCTCGAAGGCGTTCGTCTACGCGCTCGTCTGCGAGGAGCTCGGACACGAGGTCGTGCGCGAACGCATCGGCGTGAACAACACCGGCCTCGCGTTCAACTCGATCGTCGCGATCGAACTGAACGACGGGCACCCGATGAACCCGATGGTCAACGCGGGCGCCATCGCCACGACGGCGCTCATGCCTGGCGAGACGCCGGACGAGCAGTGGGAGGCGGTGCGGGACGGCCTGTCCCGATTCGCCGGACGACGACTCGAACTGGACTCCGTCGTCTACGAATCGGAGGCGGCGACGAACCAGCGCAACCGCGCCATCGCGAGGCTCCTCGAGAGCTACGGGCGCATCCAACGGGATCCGCTCGCCGTCGTCGACGTCTACACGAAGCAGTGCGCGCTCCTCGTGACCGCGCGAGACCTGGCGGTTATGGGCGCGACGCTCGCAGACGGTGGCGTGAACCCCGTCACCGGTGAGCGGGTCGTCTCCCCTGAAGTGTGCCGAGACACCCTGGCCGTCATGGCATCGACCGGCCTCTACGAGCGCTCCGGCGAGTGGCTGTTTGAGATCGGGTTGCCCGGCAAGAGCGGCGTCGCCGGCGGCATCGTCACGATCGCCCCTGGCAAGGGCGGGATCGGCGTCTTCTCGCCCCGCCTCGATTCGGCCGGCAACAGCGTCCGTGGCCAGCGCGCCACCGCCTACCTGTCCCGGGCCCTGGGACTGAACATCTTCGCATCGGCGGCGCATCCGGCCGCCGAGCGGACCGTGGAAGGGACACACGATGAGCACTGAACAGCAGGCAGCGGCTGCGCCGGAGGTGCGCACGTCCTGGGTCCCGATGGTGGGACTCTTCCTCGCCCAGATCCTGATGTCGTTCAACGTCTCGGCGCTGCCGGTCTCGCTCGGCGGGATGGTGGCCGACTTCGGTGTGCCGCCGACGAGTGTGAGCACCGCGATCGTCACCTACGGGCTCGTCGTCGCCGCGCTCGTGATGGTGGGCGCGAAGCTCGGGCAGCGCGTCGGCTGGATCATCATGTTCCGCATCGTCGTGGCGCTCTTCGCCGTGTCCGCGACGCTCATGATCCTCGCGCCGACGGTCGCCTGGGTGATCACGGCGCAAGCGTTCGCCGGGGCCTCGGCGGCGATCATCGTGCCGTCGCTCGTCGCACTGATCGCCGAGAACTACCGCGGGGCGCAACAGGCGACGGCCATCGGATCGCTCGGCTCCGCCCGTGCCCTCGCCGGCGTCAGCGCGTTCCTCGTCGGTGGGACGCTCGCGACGTTCGTCGGCTGGCGACCGGTGTTCGGCATCGTGCTCGCCCTCGCGGTCGCCGTGTTCCTGTTCAGCTTCCGGTTGCGCTCGGACGCCGGCAACCCGGCGGTGAAGATCGACCTCGTCGCCGCGGTGCTCATCGGCGGCGGCATCGTGGCGCTCACCCTCGGGTTCAACAATCTGAACGGTTGGGGCGTGCTGGAGGCGACCGCTGCCGCGCCCTTCGACATCGTCGGGCTGTCCCCGGCACCGCTCCTCATCGTGCTCGGTGTGATCCTCGGTCAGGCGTTCTTCCTCTGGACGAAACGACGCACGAAGGCGGGCAAGGTGCCGCTCGTGAGTCTTGCGGTGCTCGGTTCGTCGAAGGAGCGGGCGGCCGTCTACGCGATGTTCGTCGTCGTATCGCTCGAAGCGGCGCTCAACTTCACCGTCCCGCTCTACATCCAGATCGTGCAGGGGCGGACGCCGTTCGACACCTCGCTCGCGATGATGCCGTTCAACCTCACGGTGTTCGTCACGGCGACGCTTGTGGTCCGGTTGTACAAGCGGTTCCCGCCGCGCACGATCGGCATGGTCGGCTTCGGACTCACGACGGTCGCCCTCCTCTGGCTGGCGCTCGTTGTGACCAATGACTGGGAGACGCTGCCGACAATCCTCGGCCTGTTCGTCTTCGGGGTGGGGCAGGGCGCGCTCGTCACGCTCGTCTTCAACGTGCTCGTCACGGCGGCGCCGAAGGAGCTGGCGGGGGATGTCGGATCCGTGCGCGGTACGACGCAGAACCTCGCCTCGGCGGTCGGTACCGCGGTGTCCGGAGCGCTGCTCGTGACGATCCTCGCGTTCAACGTCGGTACCGCGGTCGTCGCGGACGTCGACCTTCCGCCGGAGCTCGTCTCGCAGGTCGATCTCGACAGCGTCAACTTCGTCAGCAACGACCAGTTGCGCGCGACGCTCGCGGACGTGACCGATGCGACTCCGGCCCAGCTCGATGCAGCGGTCGCCGTCAACACGCAGGCCCGCCTGTCCGCGTTGAAGCTCGGCCTGCTCATCCTGGCCGCCGTGAGCGCCCTGGCCATCCTGCCGGCGAGCCGTCTGCCCAAGTACCGCCCGCACGAGATCCCGGATCCGGCCCCGCGCTCAACCTCGTCCTAGCCCGCGAGGGGTCGCGTATGGCTAGTCCGGACCAGCCTGGACTAGCCATTTGTGACCCCTCGCCGGCTGGCTGCTAGACGACGCCGGCGGTGCCGAGCAGGGTGCCGAGGAGGAACGTGATGCCGAGGGCGAGCGCGCCACCGACCACGACTCGGACCATCGGGCGCAGGATCGGGCTGTCGCCGAGGCGGGCGCCGACGGCGCCGGTGAGCGCGAGCGCGACCAGTACGGCGGCGAAGGTGATCGGGATGCGGACCTCGGCCGGGAGCAGCAGGATCGTCAGGAACGGGAGCAGTGCGCCGATCGTGAACGCCGTCGCCGATGCGAGGGCGGCGTGCCACGGATTGGCGAGATCCTCCTGGTCGATGCCCAGTTCGACCGAGAGGTGGGCCGACAGCGCATCGTGCTCGGTGAGTTCCGCGGCGACGAGCTTGGCCGTCGACGGGCTGAGCCCCTTCGCCTCGTAGAGCGCCTGCAGTTCGGCCAACTCCTCTTCCGGCATCTCATGCAGTTCGCGACGTTCCTTCTGGATGAGGGTCCGCTCGGTGTCCCGTTGGCTGGACACGGAGACGTACTCGCCGAGCGCCATCGAGATCGCCCCGCCGACGAGGCCAGCGAGTCCGGCGGTCAGGATCGGTCCGGTGTCGGTCGTCGCCCCTGCGACACCGACGACGATTGCGGCGACGGATACGATGCCGTCGTTCGCGCCGAGGACCCCGGCGCGCAACCAGTTGAGGCGGCCTGCGAGTCCGGCGGCGTGCGGCTCGTGCGGATGGAGGGCGGCTGACGTCTCGCTCATGACCCCATCCAACACCCATCGGCTCGCGAACTGTCACTTGTGGCGGTTCTGGTGTGCTGAAACCAGCCACGACTGCCAGCTCGCGAGCTGACAGTCGTGGCTGGTTACGACGGCGTCAGAACAGCCACAAGTGACAGTTCGCGGGCAGAGGAGGCCGGACTAGGGGAGCAGGCGACGGAGGAGGTTGGTGTTGGCGAGATCGATGAGCTCGTCACCACGACCGGACATGACCGTACGCAACGCGTAGAGCGTAAAGCCCTTCACCTGCTCGGCCGTGATGGCCGGCGGGATCGACAACTCCTGCCTGGCAGTGACGACGTCGACGAGCGCGGGGCCGTCGTGCTCGAACGCGCGCCGCAGCGCGCCCTCGAGATCCTCCGGACGCTCGACCCGCTCGCCGTGGATTCCCATCGCGTTGGCGACGTCCGCGAAGTTCGGGTTCACGAGCTCGGTCCCGTAATTGACGAACCCGGCCGCCTTCATCTCCAACTCCACGAAGTTGAGCGAGGAGTTGTTGAACACGATGGTCTTCACCGGCAGTTTGTTCTGCGTCAGCGTGATGAGCTCACCCAGCAGCATCGTGAGCCCGCCGTCGCCCGACAGTGCGACGACCTGACGGCCGGGATGCGATGCCTGCGCCCCGATGCCGTGCGGAACCGCGTTGGCCATGGTGCCGTGACTGAACGACCCGATGAGACGACGCTTGCCGTTCATGGTCAGGTAGCGCGCCGCCCACACGACGGGAGAGCCGACATCGGGGATGAACACGGCGTCGTCAGCGGCCAGCTCGTCGATGAGCTTCGCGAGGTACTGCGGATGGATCGGCTGCTTGCCGTCCGAACCGGTCGCCAGCTCATCGAGACCCTTGCGGGACTTCCGATAGTTGTCGAGCGCATCGTCGAGATGCTTGCGGTCGGTCTTCGGGGCGAGCTTCGGGAGCAGCGCCTCGAGCGTGTCGCGGACCGTGCCGACGAGCGGAAGGTCGACCGGGTGACGGCGCCCGATCTGCTCACCGCGGACGTCGACCTGGATGACCGTCGCCTTGCCCGGGTAGAACTGCGGGTAGGGGAAGTCCGTGCCGAGCATCAGCAGGACGTCGCAGGACAGCATCGCCCGGTAGCCGCTCGCGAACCCGAGGAGCCCGGTCATCCCGACGTCGAACGGGTTGTCGTACTCGACGTGCTCCTTGCCGCGGAGCGCGTGCACAACGGGCGCCGCGAGGGCATCGGCGGTCTGGATGAGCTGCTCGTGCGCGCCGGCCGTGCCGGCACCGGCGAGGATGGTGACCTTCGAGGCGCCGTTGAGGATCTTCGCCGCCGAGACCAGCTCCTCCTCGGACGGCAGGATGCGCGGAGCCGTCGAGCGGATGGCCGTCACCCGGTCGGAGACCGCCTTCTGCAGCATCACGTCGCCCGGCACCACAACGACCGCGACCCCACGGCGCTCGATGGCGGTCCGCATCGCGATCTCCAGCACCCTGGGCAGCTGCTCCGGCACGGACACGAGCTCGACGTAGACGCTGCACTCGCGGAACAACTCCTGCGGGTGCGTCTCCTGGAAGTAGGTGCTGCCGATCTCCGAACTGGGGATGTGCGCGGCGATCGCCAGCACGGGCACCCGCGAGCGGTTGGCGTCGAACAGGCCGTTGATGAGGTGCAGGTTGCCCGGACCGCAGCTCGCCGCTGCGACCGCGATCTCACCCGTCAGCTCTGCCTCCGCGGCCGCGGCGAACGCGGCCGCCTCCTCGTGACGCACGTGCACCCAATCGATGTCCCCATCGGTGCGGAGCGCATCGGTGAACCCGTTGAGCGAATCACCGGGGATCCCGTAGACCCGCTTCACCCCGCTCGCCTTCAGTGTTGCGACGACTGTCTCCGCGACCGTTGCCATGGATCTCTCCCTGCGTTGGTGATGGTGTGGACGTGCCTGCTAGCGGTCGGATGCCTCGAACCACACGGTCGTGTCTGCATCGATCGTGGTGCCGTCGAACGGACCGCTCGCCTGCAGGACATGGGTGTCGAGCAGTGGAGCCGGCACCTCGACGGGCTCCGAGCCGGTGTTGGCGAGCACGGTGACGGCGCCCGTCGTGCCGCGGTTGGTGAAGGCGAGGACCGTCTCGGGAACGCCGTCGAGCCAGGTGACGGACCCGAGACCCAGGCCGTGCTGCTTGCGCGCGGTGAGCAGGGTCCGGTAGAGCTCCAGCGTCGAACCGGCGATGCCGGCCTGCGCATCGCGTGAGTAGTCGTTCCAGTCGTCCGGCTGCGGCAGCCAGGACGCACCGGTCGTGTTGAAGCCGTACGCGGGGTGGCCGGCCTCCCACGGGATCGGGACGCGGCAACCGTCGCGACCGTAGCGCTCGTGGTTGGTGCGGAACCAGGTGGGGTCCTGCCTGGCGTCGTCGGGGAGGTCGATGACCTCCGGCAGCCCGAGCTCCTCGCCCTGATAGACGTACGCGCCGCCCGGCAGCGCGAGCATCACGGACGATGCGGCGCGGGCGCGGCGCAGACCGACGGCGCGATCCGGCTTGCCGGGGGACTTCGGTCCGATGCCGTGACCCTGCGGGTTCTCGGCGGTGAGCGCCAGCCGGGAGGCGTGACGGACGACGTCGTGGTTGGAGAGGACCCACGTGCTCGGCGCGCCGACGGCCGCGAACGCGCGGATCGACTCGTTGATGACCGGCCGCAGCGCCGCGGCGTTCCACGGCGTCTCCAGGTACGGGAAGTTGAACGCCTGCTGCATCTCGTCCGGGCGCACCCAGAGTGCCATCTTCTCGAGCGGCTCGACCCATGCCTCGGCGCACAGGACGCGGTCGCCGGGGTAGGCGGCGAGGACCTCGTGCCAGTCGCGGTAGATCTCGTGGACGCCGTCCTGGCCCCAGTACGGAGCGGATTCCGGCCAGCCGGCGTCGATCTCCGGTTCGAGGCCGACCGGTGGCGTGCTGCTGGAGGCGCCGATGATCGTCTCGGTGGACGAGGCCGCAGCCGCAGCGGCGGTCCCAGCCGCACCCTCGGCGCCGATCGCCGGAGCCGCGCCGCCCATGCTGCCGCCCGCAGCCGGAGGCGTGTAGTCGGGGAGGCCGTCCGCCTTGATCATGCCGTGCGCGACATCGACCCGGAAACCGTCGACACCGCGGTCCAACCAGAAGCGCAGGATGCCGCGGAACTGCTCGCGAACCCACTCGTTGGTCCAGTCGAAGTCCGGCTGCGAGGAGTCGAAGATGTGCAGGTACCACTGGCCGGGCGTGCCGTCCGCCTCGGTGATGCGGGTCCACGCCGGACCGCCGAAGACGGACTCCCAGTTGTTCGGGGCGATCTCGCCGTGCTCGCCCTTGCCGTCACGGAAGAGGTAGCGGGCCCGCTCGGGGGAACCGGGCGCCGCCGCGAGCGCCTCCTGGAACCAGCGGTGGTCGCTCGACGAGTGGTTGGGGACGAGGTCCACGATGACGCGGATGCCGCGAGCATGCGCCGCAGCGGTCATCGCGTCGAAATCGGCGAGCGTGCCGAACAGCGGATCGACGTCGCAGTAGTCCGCGACGTCGTAGCCGGCGTCGCGCTGCGGGCTCGTCATAAAGGGGGAGAGCCAGATGGCGTCGATCCCGAGGTGCTGCAGCGAGTCGAGACGGCTCGTGATGCCGGGGAGATCGCCGATGCCGTCGCCGTTCGCGTCCGCGAAGGAGCGCGGATAGATCTGGTAGATCACCGCTGATCGCCACCATTCCGCGCCGATGGAGACGGCGGGGGCGGAGCTCTGGTTGTCGGTCGGCGTCGGCGATGCAGCGTCCATGCGCACACCCTACGGCATCGTCCCGACATGGCCCTGAACCCCGTGCGCAACAGTTCACCTGGACGAGCATCGGAGGCGCTAGCGTGAAGCCAACGCACCGTTGCGTCGTCCATCAGTCGTCGCCCATCGATCGGGGAGACCCATGCCATACGTTGACGAACCGCACCACGACGGATCCCCGCTGCACGTCTCGAACGCCACGCCGGCGCTCGGGGACACGGTGCGGGTGAGCGTCCGCATCCCCACGTCGTTCGGGCCGGTGAGCGCCGTGCGGACACGGTCGAACCCGGACCACGAGCCGAGGTTCGAGGACGGCCGGCTCATCGCATCGGACGACGGCTGGGACTGGTGGGAGGCCGACGTCCACGTCGAGAACCCCGTCCACGGCTACCGGTTCCTCATCACGCGCGGCGACGGGTCGAGCGTCTGGCTGAACGGGACCGGGCTCCACACGACCGAGACGCTCGATGTGGAGGACTTCCGCCTCGTCACGTACGAGGCGCCGCCGGCGTGGGTCAAGGAGAGCATCCTCTACCAGATCTTCCCCGACCGGTTCGGACGCTCGGCAGCAGCCGACGAGCGGGAACTGCCGGAGTGGGCGATCCCCGCGGCGTGGGGTGACGAGGTCGACCTCGTCCAGCCGGGGCGCTCGCAGCAGTTCTACGGCGGCGACCTCGACGGTGTGATCGAACACCTCGACCACCTGCAGCGGCTCGGCGTCACCGTCCTCTATCTGACGCCCGTGTTCCCCGGCGCCTCCAACCATCGCTACGACGCGTCGAGCTTCGCCGAGGTCGACCAGCTGCTCGGCGGGGACGATGCCTACATCCGGCTCATCGAGGCGGCCCACGAGCGTGGGTTCAAGATCATCGGCGACCTCACGAGCAACCACTCCGGCGACCGGCACGAGTGGTTCCTGGCCGCCCATCGGCACCCGGAGGCCCCGGAGAGCGCCTTCTACTACTTCCTCGACGACGAGAACGAGACCTACGCGTCCTGGCTCGGCGTCTCCAGCCTGCCGAAATTCGACTGGAACTCCACCGAACTCAGGCGTCGCTTCATCGAGGGGCCGGATTCGGTCGTGGCCAAGTGGCTGCAGCCGCCGTACAACCTCGACGGCTGGCGGATCGACGTCGCGAACATGACCGGCCGATTCCGCGACGAGGACCTCAACGAACAGGTGCGACGCACCATCCGCCGCACGATGGTGGAGGTCAATCCGGACACGATCCTGCTCGGCGAATCGACGAACGATGCCGCGAGCGACGTCCAGGGCGACGCCTGGCACGGGGCGATGACCTATGCCAACTTCACACGGCCGCTGTGGGGCTGGCTGTCCACGCCTGGGACGCCGTCGTCGTTCTTCGGGCTGCCGTACGGGACGATTCCGAGCTACACGGGACAGGAGTTCGTGCGGGCGCACGTCCAGTTCACTGCGGCGTTCCCCTGGCGGACGAGGCTCGGGAACATGAACGCGCTCGACACGCACGACGTGCCTCGCTTCCGCACCGGTGCTGCCGACGGGACCGTTCCGGTGGCGTTCGGGCTGTCGGTGACGTTCCCGGGGATTCCGGTGGTGTGGGCGGGCGACGAATTCGGGCTCACCGCGATCGACGGCGAGGACTCGCGGACGCCGCTGCCGTGGCATCTGGCCGATGAGGGGATCGCGGCCGAGACGATCGAGCTCTACAGTTCCCTCATCGCCCTGCGCCGCGCGCATGTCGCGCTCAACGACGGCGGATTCCGCTGGTTGCACGTCGGTGACGACGTCATCGTGTTCGTGCGCGAGCATCGGGAGGAGTCCGTGCTCGTCGTGGCTGCGCGGGCCGGGTTCGACGTGACGCTGCTGCCGCGGGCGGTCGCCGGGGCCGATGTCGCGCATCGTGTGTGGGGTGAATCGGAGCTGGCGGTCGATGCGCCGGGCATCCGGCTGCACGGCGACGGGCCGGCGTTCACGGCGTGGGTGCTGCCGGGGGTGGTGCTGCCAGGGTCGTAGCCGGGTGGCGCTGTGTGCGCTCAGGCGCGGCGGGTACGGTTGACGGGTGGCCAACGGGAGAGCGGGATCGAGGCGCTCGCCGTCCAGGGGCCCTGGCCGGGCGGCCGAGGGTCGGGCCGTCGGCACGGGGAAAGCGGCTCGCCAGCCTGCCGGCAAACGGAAGCCCACTCGTCGGGCGGCTGCGAAGCGGAAGCCTGCCGACGCGAAGCAAGCAGGGCGGCGGCGCACCCCGTCGCCGCGCCGTAGTCCTGCCCGCGCCCGCCAGGCCCGCACCCGGCCCTCCGCCCGCGCTGGTGTTCGCCGGATCTCGCTCCGGTGGCTGATCGTCGGCGGCATCGTGAGTGTCGTCGGGCTTGCGGTCGTCGTCGGTGCCGCGATCATCGTCCCTGGGCTCCTCGAACGGTCCACCCCTGCGGAGGCGACCGTCGTCCGTGCACCGCATGCGGCGCCGGACGGGCCAGGCCTCGCCGCGGTTCCGGGAGCAGGGGGCGCGCCGCGCAGCATCGCTGATCGGGCCGATCCCAGCTGGGTCGCCGACACTGCTGCGCGGACGGGCATCCCCGTCCGGGCGATGCGCGCGTATGCCGGGGCGGCGCTCGCGATGGCCGAGTCGCGTCCGGAGTGCGGCATCGGCTGGAACACGATCGCCGCCATCGGGCGGGTGGAATCGGTGCACGGGACGATCTTCGGCGGGACGATCGATGCCGCCGGCGTCACGGAACCGCCCATCATCGGACCGGCGCTCACCGGCGCCGAGTTCCACGCGATCCCGGACACGGACGGTGGGCGATACGACGGCGACTCCACCTGGGATCGCGCGGTCGGGCCCATGCAGTTCATCCCGAGCTCCTGGGCGGTCTGGGGTGCTGACGGCAACGGAGACGGCGTCAAGGACCCGCAGGACATCGACGACGCGGCGCTCGCGACGGCAGGGTACCTGTGCGATGCGGGCCAGCGGATGACCGACGAGGCCGGCTGGGTGGCCGCCATCCGGTCCTACAACAGTGCGGACAGCTACCTGCAGAAGGTCGCCGATGCTGCTGACGAGTACGCGGGCGGGTGAGCGGCCGACATCGCTTCTGCGGGCCTGACGACGCGGTGTACTTTTGCACCGCCGGAGGATGCTATCCTCTACTGGTGCCAATTGCGCGAGATCGCAGCGGCAACGCCCCGATAGCTCAGTGGTAGAGCACTTCCATGGTAAGGAAGGGGTCGTCAGTTCAATCCTGACTCGGGGCTCGTTACTCTCCGTCTCTGCGCTCGCCCGCATGCGGAGAGTACGCGGCAGGGTAGCTCAGTTGGTGAGAGCGCACGACTCATAATCGTGAGGTCGCGGGTTCGAATCCCGCTCCTGCTACACATCACCCCCGGTTTTCCGGGGGTTTTTGCGTTTTCCAGGGTACTCAACAGGCGGGCACGCTTCGGGTCCACTCCACAGTTGACACGGACACATGCCGTCGCCAGCACTGCCGGGGTAGCCTCGATGCAGAAGCGGACGCCGCCGGGTTCGCTCGCATCGAGAGGAATCACTGTGACGACGCTCACTGGCGCCGGAGTCGGCCGTGGATCGGCTGTCGGTCCCGTTCTGATCATGGCCGAGCACCTGCCCGCGCCGGAGGCCACGCCGTTCACTGGCGATGCCGCAGCGGAGATCGAACGCACGCTCGCCGCGCTCGCGGAGACGGCCCTCGAGCTGCAGGCGACGGGCGAGCGTGCCGGCGGTGAAGCGAAAGAGGTCCTGGAGTCGCAGGCGCTCATGGCGCAGGATCCGGCCATCGCCGACGACGTGCGCGACCGGATCGACGGCGGGGTCTCCGGCGAGTACGCGGTGCACGAGGCATTCGCGCAGTTCCAGACCATGCTCACCTCGCTCGGCGGCTACATGGCCGAGCGTGCCGCTGACCTGGGCGACGTCGCGCAGCGCGTCATCGCGAACCTGCGCGGCGTGCCGGTGCCGGGGCTCCCGGAGTCCGACGTCCCGTTCGTGCTGGTCGCCCGGGATCTCGCGCCGGCGGATACGGCGCTCCTCGACCTCACGAAGGTGCTCGCCGTGGTGACCTCCGGCGGCGGGCCGACCTCGCACACCGCGATCCTGGCGCGCTCGAAGGGCATCCCGGCCGTCGTCGGCGCGGACGGTGCGCTCGGCCTCGTCTCCGGAGGAGTGGTCATCGTCGATGCCGCCGCCGGAACGATCGACAGCGCTCCCACTGACGAGGCGATCAGTGCGGCGCAGGCCGCCATCGCCGCCCGAGCCGCTGCTGCCGCAGAACCGGTGACGCCGGGGCGCCTCGCCGATGGGACGGCCGTTCCCCTGCTCGCCAACGTCGGGTCCGCGGCGGACGCTGCATCGGCCATCGAGCTCGGCGCAGAGGGTGTCGGACTGTTCCGCACCGAGTTCCTCTTCCTCGACGCCGCATCCGCACCGACCGTCGAAAGTCAGGAGGCGCAGTACCGGGAGCTCTTCGCCGCGTTCTCCGGCAAGAAGGTCGTCGTCCGGGTCCTCGATGCAGGAGCAGACAAGCCGCTCGAATTCCTCACCGACGATGGGGAGGAGAACCCGGCGCTCGGACGTCGCGGACTTCGGGCCCTGCGTGCGCATGAGGACATCCTGCGCGACCAGCTGCGCGCTCTCGTCGAAGCTGCGGACGGCACCGGCGTCGACCTGTGGGTCATGGCGCCGATGGTCGCAGACTCCGAGGACGGCGCCTATTTCACCGCACTCGCCCGTGAGCTCGGTGTGCGGGTCGCCGGCGTGATGGTCGAGGTGCCGTCGGCCGCGCTCCTCGCCGAACAGATCCTCGACGACGCCGACTTCATCAGCATCGGCACGAACGACCTCACGCAGTACACCCTCGCCGCCGATCGACAGCTCGGCACCGTCGCGAACTACCAGGACCCGTGGCACCCGGCCGTGCTGCGCCTGGTGGGGGAGGCCGGGCGTGCCGGGGCGGCGACCGGGAAGAACGTCGGCGTGTGCGGCGAGGCCGCAGCGGACCCGCTGCTGGCCGTCGTCCTCGTCGGACTCGGCGTCACCACCTTGTCGATGAGCGCTGCGGCGCTCGCCGACGTGCGGCACGAGCTGCTGGGGCACACCCTCGCGGAGGCGCAGGAGCTTGCGGCGGGCGTCGTCGCATCGCGCACGGCGGCCGGTGCCCGTGCGAAGGCCGCGGAGATCGTCGCCGCGCGACGTGCGGCCGACGACGCTCCCGAGCACTGACGTGGTCGTCCTGGAGGCGATCGGTTTGGTCCTCGCCGGCCTGCTCGCCGGCGAGGAGTTCATCGTCCGCTACGGTGTCCAGCCCGCGTTGAGCGCACTGGAGGACCGTCCGCACATCCTGGCGCGACAGGCGCTCGTCCGACGACTGCGCATCGTCGTCCCGATCCTGATGATCCCGACCGTGCTGGTCGGCATCGCCGTGCTCGCCTTCGGCGGAACGGATGACGGGTTCGGGTTCCGGATCGCCGGCGTCGTCGCCCTCATCGCGTTCGTCCTGTTCTCGTTCCTCGGAACCGTCCCGATCAACATCAAGGTCAACGACTGGGACGTCGAGCAGCCGCCCGCCGACTGGAAGACGACCGTCCGCCGCTGGGAGACGATCGACGTCTTCCGGTCGGGTGCAGCCGTCATCGCGTTCGTGTGCTTCGTCGTCGCCTTCGCGTCGCGCCTGCCCTGACTGCCGCTCGGCCTCCGTCTCCTGCTGCTGTTCACAACTCAGGAGCGCCGCGGCGTGTTGACCCGCGCCCACGGCGTTTCGGCACTGACACGCCGGGTCGCTCCTGAATTGCGAACGGCCGGAGGGTGTCAGACGAAGCGGGCGTCCAGCCAGGTCTGCCAGTCGCGCTGGAGCGCGGCGGCGTCCGGCGCTGCGTCTCCGGTGCCGAAGTGGTGCACCGTCAGTCCGACCGGTCCGCCGAACGCGTTGCGGCCGAAGAATCGGAACAGCGCGTTCTCGGAGCGAAGGCCGATGAAGTGCTCGTCCTGCAGGTCGACGACGGCATCACCGGCGGCCAGCCCCGGAAGGTCCACGGTCGTCGGCGTTCCGGCGGTCGTCGCAGCATCGATCCCGAGCGCCGCACGGGTGACCTCGAATGCATCGGCGGCCTTCGACGCCTCTGGGCCCTGCACATCGACGAACACTGCCTGACGCCCAGCGAAATGCTCAAGATACTCGGCGAGCGTGTGCAGGTAGAACGCGGTGTGGAGCGAGGCGCCGTCGTACTGAGCGTCCCAATCGTCCTGGAAGACGCCGCTGTGCACCCACCGCAGGTACGACCCGTTCGGCCGTTCCTCGATGACCTGCTCCAGCTGGTTGAACCAGCCGTCCGGGCCCTCCATCCGGTTGACGTGGTGCGTCGGCCGCTCCGACACCAGGTCGACGCCTGGTAGCCCCTCGCTCGGGAACAGCCACGCGCCGGTGTTGGACGTCACCGCGTCCCAGACCTGTTCCGGCGTGCCGGGGAACTCGCCCTCGGCGACGATCTCGAATGCTTTGCCCATGTCAATGCTCCTCTGGTGTGGTCGATGTGGTCGGTGTCTTGGGTGCGAGTGGTGTGGTCGGCAGGGATTCCGGCGTCGAAACCGTTGGCTCGTCGGCGCGCGGCGAGACCGCGGGCGCAGTCGAGGCGGCGACCGTCCGCTCGTGTCTCGCCGTGCCCTCCGTTGTGATCGCTGGATGCAGGGCGAGCACCAGGCGATGCTCCCGCCCGCCCGTCGCATCGGCCCGTCCAGCAGCGTCGTACCGGTCCGCGAGTCGGGCAACGCTCAGGCTGAGCTCTGCAACGAAGGACGCACGATCCGCCGCGGTCGCGAAGGTGAGCCGGCTGTCGATCGTGAACGTGGCGAGCGGCTTGCGGGCGGCGGTCGCGCGGGTGATGAGCGTGCCGACGTCCTGCACCAGGCGTGCCGCCACAGCGAGCATCCAGAAGGCCGAGCGCTGATCGGCGCCGCGTCGGGGGTCCGGTGCGACCTCGGGGAGCGCGCTCGGCGAGATGACGTAGGAGGCGGCCGTCGCGCGCATGATCCGCTCGGTCATGTTGCCCTTGCGTCGCTCTTCGACGAGTTCGACGAGGCCGTGGCGCTCGAGTTCGCGCAGGTGGTAGTTAACCTTCTGGCGGGGGAGGCCGATGCGGTCGGCCAGTGTGGTCGCGGAAGCCTCCTCACCGAGCGCGGCGAGGATCCGGCTCCTGATGGGTCCGAGCGAGGCCTCGGCGGCGCCCGCATCGGTGATTACTGCGACGTCCAACATGCTGCAAGGATCTCACCGACAATTTTTATTGTCAAGGGGGATGCATGGGTCCGAGGCGACCGCGCGACCTCAGTCCTGGTCGCTCGCGAGCGGCTCCAGCCACAGCGTGAACGCGTCCGGGTAGCCGGCCCAGGTGACCGGGTCCGCGGTGAGCTCTGCATCGGTGAGCGTGCAGTCGTGGAGGGCTGCGATGAGTGCCGGCTGGTCGACATCGATTCCGGTGAAGACGAGCTCCTGTCCGAGTGGCGCACCCGGATCGGCACTGCTGAACGAGGTCGGTTCCAGTTCCAGCATCGTGCCGACCTGTTGCAGCAATCCGACCTGGGTGCTGCGGGACGCGAGTCTGCAGAATCCGCTCGTGCGGACGATCCGACCGAAGCGCCGCGACTCGATGGGGCCGTCGAACAGGGCGAGCAGGCGCTCGGGATGCATGGGCCTGGCGCTTTCGAACAGCATCGTCGAGACGCGCGGGTGCTCGATCCAGGGCGTGTGCTCGCCGTTGATCTTGGACACCCAGCCGGGGGAGCCGCTGAAGCGGTCAACATCGAACGGCGAATCGGTGTAGCGAGACGGTCGACGGGCGTCGGCCAGGCGCACGAGCGCCGTCGGGTTGAGGTGGCTGAGGAGGGCGAGCAGGACAGCGAGCCGGCCGTGCTCGACACCCTGGCGTCCGGTGACCGCGATCGTGTCCGCGTACTCGATCTGCTCCATCACGATGGCCGCCCTGCTCGTGTAGACGATCGTGTCGTCCGCGGAGTGGCCGATCCAGCGGTCGTCATCGAGGTCCTGGAGGATGTGACTGGCGTCGACCGCGGTCACCACGGCGTCGAGTCGCACCTCCGGGGCGCGGGCGAGGACTGCGCCGACGGCGTCGACCGGCTGCACGGTCGTCCCGCAGTCGAGGACGAGTCGCCTGGGGGACGGCGACGGGTCGAGGAATGCGCGCGCGAGCAGTGCATCGATCGCCTCGTCGACGAGTGTGCCGATGCCGTCGACGCCCATCGGCCGTTCGATCGTCACGAGGGCGGACGCCGATCCGGCGATCTGCCTGGCGATGGTGCGGCGTTCCGGCGGGCAGGCGCCGAGGACGAGGATCACGGTGAGAGGGGATTCGGACACTGGCGGCTTCCTGGGGTGATGGTTCCGGTGGTTGTGTCGTACGATGTTACTGAGAACATTTCTCAATAACAAACCGTCGCGAACACACGGAGGCGTCATCATGAAGGTCAGGGCATCGCTCAAGTCGCTCAAGAACAAGCCGGGATCGCAGGTCGTGCGCCGCAGGGGCAAGGTCTTCGTCATCAACAAGAAGAACCCGCGATGGAACGGACGCCAAGGCTGATCGCCCGCCGGGGATGTGCACTCGAAACGCGCGGGTAGGCTGGAAATCCCCGCTCGAAACCCGAAAGGCGTCCCCATGACGTTCGCCCTCATCCGCCACGGCCAAACCGACTGGAACTACGAACGGCGGCTGCAGGGCACGACCGACATCCCGCTGAACCAGACGGGACGCGACCAGGCGAGGGTCGCGGCGCCGCTCCTCGGCGGGAATTGGGACGCCGTCGTCAGCTCGCCGCTCGGGCGCGCGCGGGAGACCGCGAGCATCATCGCCTCGATCCTCGGCATCGAACTCGGCGGCACCTACCCGCTGTTCACCGAGCGGCACTACGGCGTGGCGGAGGGCGCGAACGCCGACATCATCCGCGCCAACTGGCCGGATCACGACTACCCGGACATGGAGCCGGCGGAATCGGTGACCGACCGCGGACTGCGCGCGCTCGAACAGCTCGCCGCGGAGTACGGGGACGCGAACGTCGCCGTCGTCAGCCACGGCACGCTCATCAGGCTCACCCTGAGCGCGATCGCCGAGCGCGAGATCGAGCCCCTGGAGAACTGCTCCATCTCGACGCTCGACCGCACGCCGGACGGCTGGCGGGTCCTGCAGGCCGGAGCGGCGCGCGTCGAACTCGCCTGAGCAGCCGTGACGGCCCGCACCCGGATGCGGAGGATGCGCCCGGCGGGACTACGGTAGGTGCGTGACCAGTGCTCCCAGCCCGACCGTTCGCATCGTATGGCTGCTCGTCATCGGGCTCGCCGCCGGATTCCTGTCCGGGTTGTTCGGGGTCGGCGGTGGGATCCTCATCGTCCCGGCGCTCGTGTTCCTCGTCGGCTTCGATCAGCGGCTGTCCGCCGGGACCTCGCTCGCGGCGATCGTCCCGACATCGATCGTCGGTGTGATCAGCTACGCCATCCACGGCGACGTCGACTGGATCGCGGCGATCTGCCTCGCCGTCGGTGCGATCGCGGGCGCCCAACTCGGCAGCTTCCTGCTGCAACGACTGTCCAAGACGGTGCTGCAGTGGGCGTTCATCACGTTCCTCGCGATCGTCATCGTGACGCTCTTCCTCGTGGTCCCGTCGCGGGAATCCGACATCCACCTGTCGGTCTGGACGATCATCGGCCTGGTGGTGCTCGGGTTCGTGACCGGTGTGCTGTCCGGCCTGCTCGGCATCGGCGGGGGCGTTGTGGTCGTGCCGATGCTCATCGTCCTGTTCGGGGCGAGCGACCTCGTCGCGAAGGGGACCTCGCTGCTCATGATGGTGCCGACCGCGATCTCGGGCACGTTCGGCAACGCGAGGCGGCGCAACGTCGACCTCAAGGCGGCGGCGATCATCGGTGTCGCGGCCTGCACCACCACGGCACTCGGGGCGATCGTCGCGGCCGGGATCCCGCCGTTCGTCGGCAACCTGCTCTTCGCGGCGTTCCTCATCGTGATCGCCGTGCGCATGATCCTCCAGGCGGTGCGCTCCCGCGCGTAACTCCAGCCGGACGGGACGTGACGGGCCGGACGGGACCGGCGGGTCAGGGACGCGATGCCGACGCGGCGAGCAGCCAGTCCATCGCGACCGGGACGGCCTCCAGAACGGACAGATGTCCGTCATCGGGGCGGAGCCAGAGCTCGGCCATCGGGATGCGCCGCAGCAGGCGATCGGCGTGCGATGCCGGCACCACGCGGTCGAGGCCGCCCTGGACGAGCAGGACCGGCGTCACGATCGAACCGAGGTCGACACCCCACGGGGCCACGAACGCGAGATCGTCATCGATCAGACCCTCGTTCCCGGCGGTGGACGCGACATTCACGTCCTCCCCGAGCGACGCCCACGACGATCCGAGGACCGCGTAGTCCCGCGCGATGAAGCTCGACGGGTCGAAATCGGCGCTCTCCTCGTACCGTTCCTTCGTGACGCGGCCCTCGACCGCGGCGCGCAACGACGCGCCATCCGTCGCCATGCCGGCGAACCAGTCCGGCTCGGGCGACGGCCGGATCACACCTGGGCGATCCGGCGCCGCCGCGGAGCCGATCGCAGCCGATTCGTAGGGCGCGAGGCTCGCGAGCGTCGCCGTCGCGACCACGATGTCGGGGAGCGCGGCTGCCGCTGCGAGGGCGTGCGGGCCGCCGCCTGATGCGCCGAGCATCGCCATCGACTCGATTCCGAAGGCCTCCGCGATGTGCCGCACATCGTCCGCCGCCGAACCGACGGTCCGCCCCGGCAGCGGAGAGGACCCGCCGTAGCTCGGGCGACCATAGGAGAGGAGCCGGATCCCCCGCGCCGCGGCCGCAGTCAGCAAGGGTTCGAGCGGAGCGCCGGTCTGCGGGGAGCCGTGATGCCAGAGGACGGTGAGGGCAGACGAGCCGGAGGCACCGGTCGCATCGGCCCCGCCCTCCCCGCCGTCGTGGACGCGCAGCGTCCGACCGTCGGGGAGCTGGAGATCTCGCACAGTGACCACCGGCACAGCGTAGGCCGATGCCGTGGGCTGCGTCGATCCCCTTCCGCTCGCGCACGCGCGCCGTTACGCTGGCGGCGACCGGCGATGCCACGGTGGCGACGCTCGAAACGAGGATGTTGTGAGCAGTCTGGAAGAACTCATCTCGCAGTTGCCGATCGGCGACATCGCGAACAAGCTCGGTGTCGACTCCGGCACCGCGGAAGCCGCGGTCAAGCAGGCGCTCCCCGCGCTGCTCGGCGGGCTGGAGGCCAACGCGAAGGACGGCGGCGCCGATTCGATCGCGAAGGCCGTCGAGCAGCACGGGACGTCGCTCGTCGACGGCGGGGTGTCGCTCGACGACGTCGACACGGCTGACGGCGAGAAGATCGTAGATCACGTGTTCGGCGACAAGAAGCAGGACGTCGTCGCGGCGCTCGGGAACACGCAGCCGGCAGCGGCGGCGAGCCCGATCAGCGGTGACCTCATCGGCAAGCTCCTGCCGATGCTCGCGCCGGTGGTCATGAGCTTCCTCGCGAAGCAGTTCCAGGGCAAGTCCGCTGCGTCGGACGCCACGGCGGCCGAGCCGGCCTCCTCCGGTGGTGGCGGCATCGGCGACGTCCTGGGCGGTCTCCTCGGCGGCCTGACGGGCGGCGGCGCGTCCGCGTCCGGCGGTTCCTCCTCCGGCGGCCTCGGCGACATCCTCGGCTCCCTCGGCGGCCTCTTCGGCTCCGGCACGAAAAAATAACCCCGACCGAATCCCGCGAGGGGTCGCGAATGGCTAGTTGCGGACTCGTCCGACTAGCCATATGCGACCCCTCGCGGGCTGCGAGTAGGGTTGTGGGGTGTCTGTGAATCCTGAATTGCAGGGGCGGGTCCTCCCGAGCGCCCCGCCGTACCTGGTCGGACGCGAGAAGGTGCGGGAGTTCTCCCGGGCCGTCTTCGCGACCAACCCCATCAACCTCGATCCGGAAGCCGCCCGCGCCGCCGGATACGCCGATGTCGTCGCCCCGCCGACCTTCCCGGTCGTCGTGCAGGAGCAGACGCTCGCGCAGCTCCTGGCCGAACCGGACGCCGGCATCGACTTCAGCCGTGTGGTCCACGGCGACCAGCGGTTCATCCACACCCGCCCGATCGTCGCCGGCGACGAACTGACGGCAACCCTCACGGTCACGAGCATCAAGTCGCTCGGCGGCCACTCGATGGTGACGTGCGAATCGAACATGACCGATGCAACCGGCCAGCACGTGGTGACCGCCATCTCCACCCTGGTCGTCAGGGGAGACGAATGAGCATCGACCTGGCAACCATCACAGCCGGCGACGTCGTCGCAGAGCGCACCGTCGAACTGAGCCGCGACTCGCTCGTGCGCTACGCCGGCGCATCGGGGGACTTCAACCCCATCCACTACCGCGACGACGTCGCGACCTCGGTCGGCCTGCCTGGCGTCCTCGCCCACGGCATGCTCACGATGGGCCTCGCCGTGCAGCCCGTCGTCGATTGGATCGGCGACCCGGCGAAGGTCCTCGACTATCAGGTGCGCTTCACCCGTCCGGTCCTCGTCGATGCGCAGAGCGGCGCGACGCTGCACATCAGTGCGAAGGCCGGCAAGGTCGACGCCGATGCCGGCACGGCACGCATCGACCTCACCGTCACCTTCGCGGACCAGACGGTCCTCGGCAAAGCGCAGGTCGTGGTCTCGCTCCGATGACCGCTGTCCGGCTCAGCGACTACACGACCCTCCAGGTCGGTGGCCTCGCAACCCATTTCGTGGAGTGCACGACGGAGGCCGACCTGGCCGATGTCGCACGCCGGGTGTGGGCTGATGGCGGTGACTGGCTGCTCATCGGCGGCGGGTCGAACCTGCTGATCGGCGACGAGGACATCGAGGCGACGGTCATCAGGGTCGCCACCCGCGGCATCGAGCAGGTGCCTGCTCCGGCGGGCAAGGTCCGGCTGCGCGTGCAGGCGGGGGAGTCCTGGGACGGGCTCGTCGCGCACGCCGTCGAGCAGGGGTGGAGCGGGATCGAGGCGCTGTCCGGCATCCCGGGATCCGTCGGCGCCGCCCCCGTGCAGAACATCGGGGCGTACGGGCAGGAGCTCGACTCGGTGCTCGTCTCGGTCGATCTGCTCGACGAGGTCGACGGCGAGGTGCACACGGTTCCGGCCGACCAGCTGGAGCTCGGCTACCGGACATCCGTCCTCAAACGGCACGGCGGCGGTGTCCCGGAGCGGGAGGCGATCGTCCTCGCGGTCACGATCGAGCTGGACGACGTCGGGATCGGCGGCGACGGCGCGCCGGTCGCCTACGAGCAGCTCGCGTTCGCGCTCGGGGTCGAGCTGGGCGATGCCGTGTCGATCGGTCAGGTGCGATCCACCGTTCTCGCCCTGCGCGCATCCAAGGGCATGGTCCTCGACCCGAACGACCGCGACACCGCGAGCGCCGGCTCCTTCTTCACCAACCCGATCGTGACGGAGCACGTCGCCAGGTCGCTGCCGGCCGGTGCGCCGTGGTGGCCGATCGAGCCGGAGGCGGAGACCGAGTACGTCTTCGAACTCGGTGCACCGGTGGACCCGCCCGCCGCGCCGCACGAGCCACGGCTCGCGAAGCTGTCGGCTGCCTGGCTCATCGAACGCTCCGGGATCCGCCGCGGGTACGCCATCCCCGGCTCGCGGGCCGCCGTGTCGTCCAAACACACGCTCGCCCTCACGAACCGCGGCAATGCGACGGCCGATGAGGTCGCCCAGCTCGCCCGATTTGTGCAGGCGCGCGTCCTGGCGGAGTTCGGTGTGCTGTTGCAACCTGAGCCGGTGACGGTCGGCGTCGCGATCTGATCCGGCACCGCCCGGCGTGTGTGCGCCCGGCGGAGGGTGGCACACAACAGCCGGTGTTCAAGGCCCTTGATCGGGTCTCCCGGCTGGGTAGAGTTTGAGGACGCACGACGCGCAGGTCGCTCACGTGCGGTGCGAGAAGAGGTAGCGATGTCGTTCCAACCGCCAGAACCGCCGCCCGGATCCGGCCCGGTCCCGACCTCGGGAGAGCCGCACGCGGTGCCGCCTGTCCCACCACGCCCGCCGCAGCAGCCGTATCCGCAGGAGCAGCGACCGCATCAGCCGATCCCGCCGCAGTATTTCTCGCAGCCGCAGTACCCGGGGAATCAGCCGGAGTACCCGAGTGCGCCTGGGCAGTACCAGGGCGTGCAGCCGCCTCAGCAGGGGAACCCGCCGCAGTATCAGGGGAACCCGCCGCAGTATCAGGGCGCGCAGCCGCCGTACGGCCCTGGGCCAGCCGGCCCGGGCGCTCCGGTCGGACCAGGCGGCCCAGGCGGCCCCTACGGATACGGCCCCGGCCCCTACCCGCCCGCCCCGAAACGCGGCCTCCCCGCCTGGGTGTGGTGGGTCATCGGCGGCGGCGCCGTGGTGATCATCGCGATCCTCGTGGTGCTCGCGCTGCTGCTCGCGGCCGCCCTCGCGCCCCGCTCGAACGGCGCAGAGCCGGCGCCGGCCCCCACCCCTGTGCCGAGCCAGGGCGAGTCCGTCGCACCGCCGCCCTCTGAGGACTCCGCCGGCGGTGTGCTGCCGCTCGACGCCTACTACCAGGTCGACGGCGCGCCCGCCGTGTCTGTCGCGCTGCCGGAAGGCTGGACGCAGGTCACCTTCGACGAGGAGGGCGTCAACGCGTGGAGCAACGACGCGATCGGCTGCAACTACTCGGTGGAGTCCATCGACTTCGATGCGAGCAACACCGCCGGCGGTGGGACGGGCGACCTCCCGTCGACCCGTGCGGTTGCGCTGGACGACATCGATCGCTTCGGCGAGCAGCTCTCGAACACGGCGATCGTGGGCGACAACGGGCGTGCGACGGTCCCGACGGACGGTGGCGACGGCCTGGAACTGCTCGTGACGACGATGGCGTACACGAGCGCGACCACGGACGGTCCCGCCGGTCTGTACAGCGGCCTGCGCGTCGCGGCGCAGAGCGACGTGCTGATCAACCTGTTGTTGACGTGCGATGCGGCGACGCTGCAGAGCGCGGACAATCCGTGGGTCGATCTGGTGTCCCGCACGGTCGTCGGGCGTCCCTGATACCCGCGGAGTCTTAGCGCATCGGGACGTGCCGGCGCGAGCCGGTTCGTCCCTCTCAGGTGAAGTTCAGCTGACCGATTGCGACAAATCGGGGGGTGTTTCGGAACGCCGGGAGAACGTTGGGGGAACGTCGATATCCAACACCCATTGGACATTGAGGGTTCGTTAGCGTGAGCGACGCTGCCTCCCCGTGGCAGCGACCCGAACACCACCGGCTGGTCACGCCGGTCCTCCCCGAAGGACACTCTCCCGATGCAGAGCGATCTCTCGGCGCGCATACGCGCGCGCCTGAACCCCCGAACAGCACTTGTGGCAGGCGGTCTCGCGACCGTCGTCGCCATCGCGACCGTTGGAGGTGGGATCGCGTACGCCGCCGGTGGACTCAACCCGCCCCCGGTGAACCCCGCGACGGTGCACGTCGCATCGGCGATCCCTGACCGCGTCATCATGACGCCGACCGAGACGCCGTTCCAGAGCCAGAACGTCTCCTGGCGCACCTCCACCGATGTCACAACGGCGCAGCTGCAGCTCGGCGCGTCGACGAAGGGGCCGCCGAAGGTCTCCTCGACGATCCAGGCGTCGACGACGACCGGATTCGCAACCGACCTCGGGTACTCGATCAAGTACCACACGGCCACGATGACGGGCCTCGCACCCTCCACCGCGTACCTGTACCGCGTCGGTGACGGCACGACGTGGAGCGAGTGGTTCGAGTTCGAGACGGCGTCCGCGACCGCGGAACCGTTCTCCTTCCTCGTCCAGGGCGACGCGCAGAACGACGTCAAGTCGTACGCGTCCCGCTCCTTCCGTGCGGCCTCCGAGGCGCGTCCGTACGCCAAGGCCGTCGTCCACCGCGGCGACCTCATCGACACCGATGTCGCCGACGCCGAGTGGGGCGAATGGTTCGGAGCCGCCGGCTTCGCGAACTCGTCGATGAACGTCCTCGCGACGCCGGGCAACCACGAGTACTACCCGGGCCCCGAGCTCACCCGCTACTGGGGAGCGCAGTTCGAGTACCCGCGGAACGGTCCGGCCACGACGCCTGCGATCAAGCAGGTCTACGACGAGAACGTCTACTTCACCGACATCCAGGGCGTCCGGTTCATCTCGCTCAACGCGTCCGTGATCAACGGCGCCGAGATGGAGTCGCAGACCGCGTGGCTCGACGGCGTGCTCGCGTCGAACCCGGGCAAGTGGAGCGTCGTCTCGTTCCACCAGCCGATCTTCTCGGTGACCTCGGGCCGTGACAACGCGACGATCCGCAACGCCTGGCTGCCGATCTTCGAGAAGCACAACGTCGACCTGGTCCTGCAGGGCCACGACCACGCCTACGGCCGAGGCAACCTGTTCGCGAACGAGCAGAACCTCCCAGCCGGAGCCGACCCCGCCACGAGCCAGACCGGTCCCGTCTACATGGTCACGATCGCCGGTCCGAAGATGTACGTGCCGGACCCGGTCGAGTCCAACAACTGGATCAAGAACGGCGCGAACCTGCGCAGCATGAACCGCGACACGCAGATGTACCAGACCGTCGACGTCACGGCGAACCAGATCCATGTGGAGAGCCACAAGGTCACGGGCGAACTGTACGACGCATTCACGATCACGAAGTCCGACGACGGTGTGAAGCTCGTCACGGATGAGACCGTCGCGTGGGCGTCCGGCCCGGGTTCCGCCCGTGCCGATGTGAAGGCGCCCGTCCGGCCGACCCCTGCGCAGCCGGGACCCGGCTCAACGCCTGAGCCGACGCCGACTCCGACTCCGACGCCCAAGCCGACCGAGACGCCGACGCCGAAGCCGACGGAGACGCCGACGCCGAAGCCGACGGAGACGCCGACGCCCAAGCCGACGGTTGAGCCCACGGTCCAGCCGACGGTTGAGCCCACGGTCCAGCCGACGGTTGAGCCCACGGTCGCGCCGACGAACCAGCCCACCGGCACACCGAAGCCCACCACCCCGCCGACCGACAAACCGGACCCCAAGCCGGCCGCGAAGCCGACGCCGATCGAACTCTCGGCGACGGGCATCGCCGCCGGTGGCAAGCTCGCGATGCGCGGCGGCGGATTCTGGCCGAACGAGGACCTCGAGATCACGCTCCACTCCGACCCGATCACGCTCGGCAACCTGCCGGCTGACGCGGCGGGCGGGTATTACTACGAGGCCCACATCCCGGCCGGAGTCGCCCCGGGCGCACACACCATCACGGTGCGCGGCCTCGAATCCGGTGCAACGATCGACGCCCCGATCACGATCCTCGCGGTCGGTTCGCCGACGACCGGTGCGCGCGACCTCGCCAGCACGGGCGTCGACGGTGTCGGCATCGCGATCGCGGCCGCCGGAGGAGCCCTGCTCCTCGGCACCGCAGCATTCCTGTTCGTCTCCTTCCGCCGCCGCACCACAGGAGGCGAGGCATGATCCGGAATCCGTTCGGCATCCGTTCGTCCGCCCACGCGGACACCACCCCATTCCACCCGAGGAAAGAGCCTCATCCCATGACTCCGTCACCACGCCGCGGCACCCGCCGCAGGCTGTCCAGCGCGCTCGCGGTCACGACCGTCGCCGCAGCGCTGCTCGGTTCGCTGGGGCTGACCGCCCCGGCGTCCGCGGCGCAAGCGGCCACGGCACAGCTCGCCGCAGCGGCGGTGCCCGCCATCGTGCAACACGGCCCGTCCCGCATCCCGGACCGTCTGGTCCTGACCCCGTCCGGCGACCTCGCGACCTCGCAGTCGGTCACCTGGCGCACCTCCACCGGGGTGAACACGGCTCAGGCGCAGATCCGTGTGGCGACGGCCCAGCCGTACCGCACCGACCTCACGACCGTGCAGGCGAAGAAGAACGTCGACGTCCCCACCGACAAGGGCTACACCGAGTCGTTCCACACCGTCGCGTTCACCGGTCTGACGCCGGCGACGACGTACCAGTACCGGGTCGGCGACGGCACGAACTTCAGCGAGTGGCAGCACTTCACCACCGCGTCGGCCGCACCGGACGACTTCTCGTTCATCTACCTGGGCGACGTCCAGAACGGCATCAAGTCCGACGCGTCCCGGGTCATCCGGAACGCGTTCAGGGACCGCCCGGACGCGAGCATCGTGCTCCAGTCCGGCGACCTCATCGATGACGCCAACGACGACACCCAGTGGGGCGAGGTGTTCGACGCGTCCGGGTACACCTTCGGCACGCAGAACTTCCTGGCGGCAGCCGGCAACCACGAGTACGAGGGCGAGGCGCTGTCCCGTCAGTGGCAGGCGCAGTTCGCGTATCCGGACAACGGGCCGAAGGGCTCGGCATCCGTCGAGGCGCTGCTCAAGGGGACGGTGTACTACACCGACTACCAGGGTGTGCGGTTCATCTCGCTGAACAGCAACATCACCGAGGCGTCGGCGCTCGCCGTGCAGACGGCGTGGCTCAAGCAGACGCTTGAGCAGAACCCCAACAAGTGGACGGTCGTGTACTTCCACCACCCGGTGTTCTCGCTCGACGAGGGCCGGAACAACCGTGCGATCCGCGAGTCGTGGCTGCCGCTGTTCGAGGCGAACAACGTCGACCTCGTGCTGCAGGGCCACGACCACAACTACGGCCGCGGCAACTCCAACAACGCCGAGAAGGGCAACCCGGTCAGCTGGAACAAGGAGCTCAGCTACGACGGCCCCGTCTACGCGGTGTCCGTCGTCGGTTCGAAGATGTACGCGGGAGCCGGTCCGCGTCTGTGGAACGAGAACGATGCGCACCTCAAGAAGCTCGGCGGCGACATCGAGCTGTACCAGCTGATCGATGTGTCAGGCGACTCGCTGCGCTACGAATCACGCACGGCCGACGGCGTCTACTACGACGGTCTGACGATCGTGAAGAACGAGGCCGGCAAGGCCGTGACCGACGACACGATCCCGCAGGTGATCGAGCCGGGGACGTCCGTTCCGTGCCTCGGTTGTGTGCCGAACCCGGATCCGGGCGGACCCACCGACCCGGGGACGCCAGTGCAGAGCGTCGACTACCAGGTTGTCGGCGGGCTCTCCTCGCCGAAGCAGGACGCTGTCCGCCTCCCGGCAGGTTCCGCGTTCTCCCAGTCGAAGAACGCGCTCTACCTGGGGGACCAGAACGGCCGGACCATCTCGGAGGTCGACCCGGACACGGACACCGTTCGTCGCACGATGACGCTCCCGGAGAACATCCGCGACCTCGGCATTGATGATGCCGGGCAGCTGCTCTACGTCGGTCAGCAGAACCGTAACTGGGTGGTCGTGTCGATCGCCGATGCGACGTTCGGGCAGATCGTTCGTGGTCCGTTCCCGTTCATCGAGTCGAACCGGTCGATCGACGTCGACCCGGTGCGCGGCTATGTCTATGGCGCGGTGCCGTCTCGTGGTGTCGAGGTCCTCGACGCCGTGACCGGTGCATCGCTCGGTGTCATCGGCGGAACGGCGGACTCGTACTACGTGTCGGCCGACCCGGCCAACGGGCTCGTCTCCACGGTCTACTTCAGCGACGTGAAGGACGCGAAGAACATCGAGTCCTTCGATGTCGAGAACGGCTTCGCATCGCTGTGGTCCTCGACCAGCCGCGCCAACCCGCGCCAGCTCGACTCGGACAGCACCAACGGTCTGCTGTACGTCGGGTACACGGGAACCGCGGTCGGTGCCGGTGGATTCACGGTCCACGACGCCAAGACGGGCAAGCTCCTCGGCGACTTCGCCGACCCGAAGTACGGCAAGGACGGCTACGGCATCTCGGTCGACGAGCAGCAGCAGCGCGTCTTCGTCTCCAACCGCGACCACCGTCTCAACCCGCCTGGATCGGAGAAGGACCCCGTCGCCGTGACGGTGAGCAAGCGCGTCCTCGACGCCGGATACGAGTACGCCCAGGTGGCGGACATCACCTCCGCGAACACGTCGAACACACAGCTGCCGGCCGGCTCCGCGTTCTCCGAGGCGAAGGGCGTCCTGTACCTGGGCGACCAGAACGGCCGCACGATCTCGGAGATCGACCCGGACACGGACACGATCCGTCGCACGATGACGCTCCCGGAGAACATCCGCGACCTCGGCATCGACGACGCTGGGCAGCTGCTCTACGTCGGCCAGCAGAACCGCAACTGGGTGGTCGTGTCGATCGCTGATGCGACGTTCGGGCAGATCGTGCGCGGACCGTTCTCCTTCATCGAGTCGAACCGGTCGATCGATGTCGACCCGGTGCGCGGCTACGTCTACGGCGCTGTCCCGTCTCGTGGTGTCGAGGTCCTCGACGCCGTGACCGGCGCATCGCTCGGCGTCGTCGGTGGAACCTCCGGGGCGTACTACGTCTCGGCGGATCCGGCTGCCGGCATCGTCGCTGCGGCGTACTTCGAGGACGTCCCAGGGGTCATCAACCTGGCCGCGTTCGACGTGGACAAGGGCTTCACCCCGCTGTGGGAGACGCCGACGCGGCCGAACCCGCGTCAGCTCGACATCGACTCGACGCACGGGCTCGTGTACGTCGGCTACACCGGCACCCAGCCGGGCACCGGCGGATTCTCCGTGCACGACGTGAAGACGGGTGCGCAGCTCGCGGATCTGGCGGACCCGAAGTACGGCAAGGACGGGTACGGCATCTCGGTCGACGAGAAGCGCCAGCGCGTGTTCGTCTCCAACCGCGACTTCCGCCTGAACCCGCCAGGGTCGGAGCTGAAGCCGGTCGCGGTGACGGTCAGCCAGCGGGTCGGTGTCGAGAACCCGACGCACCCGACCGACCCGACGGATCCGACGGACCCCACGGATCCGACCGATCCGACGCACCCGACCGACCCGACGGATCCCACGGACCCGACGGATCCCACCGATCCGACTGACCCGACCGATCCGACGGCGCCGCCGACGGGCCTCACGTACACGCCCACCTCGCTGACGGCGATCCCGTCCAGTGAGGCGAACGCCGACCTCGACACGAAGCCGGTCGGTTCAGTGGTCGACTCGGTGACGGGTCACGTGTTCGTCGGCAACGAGCAGCGGCCGGCACGTGTGCTGGAGATCGATCCGGTCACGGACAAGCTCATCGCGACGCACGTCATCCCCGGCGGCACCGATGAGGGCGTCCGCGACGTCGCCATCGACTCGACCAAGGGCGAGCTGTACGTCGCCTACGGCAACTCGTGGAGCGTGGTGAAGATCGCCGACGGCACGATCGCCCGCGGCCCGTTCGCCTTCGCGGCGAACGTGCGCGGCATCGACGTCGACCTCGTCACGGGGCGGGTGTTCGGGGCGACCCGCGGTACCGGGTTCGAGGTCATGGATGCGGCGACGGGGGCGAAGGTCACCACGATCTCGACCGACGGCGCCAACTGGACGACCCACGGCATCGCGTTCGACGCCACGGCGAACCGGGTCTACACGACGAACGACAACACGGCAGGCACTGAGGGTGTTCGCGTCTATGACGGGACCACCTTCGAACTCCTCGCATCGCTCGCGGCGACCAAGCCGGACTACCGGTCCGTCGCGGTCGACCCGCTCGTCGGACGCCTGTACATCGGGCACTCGTCCGCCGCATTCGAGGCGAGCGGTGTGCTCATCCTGAAGGCCGCCGACCTGTCGCAGATCGCGAACCTGCCTGGCACCGCCTTCGGGAACAAGGTGTACGGCGTCGCGGTCGATCAGGTCAAGGGAGTCGTCTACGTCTCGGCGCGTGACCGGTTCCCGACCGGCCTCATCGCACTGCAGCGCAGCCGCTAGCCGCCCCGCACCCCGCATACCCCGGTCCCTGAGCTTGTCGAAGGGCCCGCCCCGCACCCCGCATACCCCGGTCCCTGAGCCTGTCGAAGGGCCCCACAACAACAGAACCCCACCAGCCTCTCGGCCGGTGGGGTTCTGTCGTTCTGTCGTTCTCCGGTTCGTCGTTCCTGACTCCGCGTCAGGCGAAGAGCCGCTGCAGGCGCTGCGCACCCTCGAGGAGCGAGTCGTCGCCGAGCGCGTAGCTGAAGCGCAGGTATCCGGACGGGCCGAACGCTTCACCGGGAACGGCTGCGACCTCCGCCTGGTCGAGCATGAGGTCGGCGAGTTCGAGCGTGGTCGTCGGTGTGACGCCGCCCCAGCTGCGGCCGAGCAGCGCCGTGACGTCCGGGTACACGTAGAACGCGCCCTGCGGCGTCGGCGTCTGGAAGCCGTCGATCTTGTTGAGTTCGCTCACGATGAGCTTGCGGCGGCGGTCGAACGCCTGACGCATCTGCTCCGCTTCGTCCTGCGGGCCGGTGAGTGCCGCGATCGCCGCACGCTGGGCGATGTTGTTGACGTTGCCGGACAGGTGCGACTGCAGGTTGCCGAGCGCCTTGATCGCGTCGGCGGGGCCGACGGTCCAGCCCACGCGCCAGCCCGTCATCGCGTACGTCTTGGCGACGCCGTTGACGAGCAGCGTCTGTCCGGCGAGCTCCGGGACGGCTTCGACGATGGAGATCGCCTTGACGCTGTCGTAGGTGAGGTTCTGGTAGATCTCGTCGGTGATGACCCAGATGCCGTGTTCGAGTGCCCATTCGCCGATGGCCTTCGTCTGCTCGGGGGAGTAGACGGAACCGGTCGGGTTGGACGGTGAGACGAAGAGGAGGACCTTGGTGCGTTCGGTGCGGGCTGCTTCGAGCTGCTCGACCGTGACCTGGTAGTTCTGGGACGCGTCGGCGAAGACGTCGACGGGGACACCGTCGGCGAGGGTGATCGCCTCCGGGTAGGTGGTCCAGAACGGGGTCGGGACGATGACCTCGTCGCCCGGGTTCAGGAGCACCTGGAACGCTTCGTAGACGGACTGCTTGCCGCCGTTGGTGACGATGACCTGGTTCGCGCCGACCTGGACGCCGGAGTCGCGGAGCGTCTTCTCGGCGATGGCCTCGCGCAGATCCGGCAGACCGGCGGCCGGCGTGTACCGGTGGCTCTTCGGGTCGCGGGCGGCTTCGATGGCAGCCTCGACGATGTGCTGCGGCGTGGGGAAGTCGGGTTCACCGGCTGCATAGCTGATGACGGGACGGCCCTGGGCCTGGAGGGCCTTTGCTTTCGCGTCGACCTTCAGGGTGGCGGACTCGGCGATGGCCGAGATCTTCTGGGAGAGGCGTGGGGTCTGGGTCACGGTTCGAGCGTACCGAACCCCGCATCCCCTGTGGAGAATGTGTCAGCCGGTTCCGAGGATCGCGCCGTCTCCGCGTCGTGTCGCGCCCCGTCCAGGTCCGCGGTCGCACCCCCTCAGGTCCGCGGTCGTGCTCCGTCAGGTCCGCGGTCGCGCCCATCGACTCGCCCTCCCCATCCATCCGCATCGCGCACAACTCCTTCAATCCTGCTGTCCGTCATCTGTCCCCATCGCGCATAACTCCTTCAATTCGGCGCGCTCCCGTCCCGGACCCCCGGAATTCCGGGGCGGCGATTTCACGGACGGACGGATCGAAGGAGTTATGCGCGATGGGCGCGTGATGGGCGCCGACGGATTGAAGGAGTTATGCGGGATGGGGATGGGGACGAGGACCGGGGGATCTGGACGGAGACCCGTCAGTCGAGGTAGCGGGCGTAGGCGGGGATGGTCAGGAACGTGGGGAACTCGTCCTCCAGCGCGACCTCGCGGAAGAGGTCTGCTGCATCGTCGAAGCGGTCGCCGTCGAACCGGGGGAGCGATGCGAGCAACTCGCCGAGCACTCCCTCCACCCGTTCCCGGGTGATCGGCCAGCCATCGTCCGTCGCGACGTCCTGGTGGATCCACTGCCACACCTGCGAACGGCTGATCTCGGCGGTCGCCGCGTCCTCCATGAGCCCGTCGATCGCCGCAGCACCGATGCCGCGCAGCCAGGAGTCCAGGTAGCGGACCGCGATCGACACGTTGTCGCGGAGCCCGGCATCGGTCACCGCCCGACCGATGTGCACGTCGAGCAGCTGCGCCGGCGTCACCCGCACGTCCTCCCGGAGCCGGTGGAGTTGGTTGGGGCGTTCGCCGAGCACCCGGTCGAACTCCGCCCTGGCCGTGTCGATGAGGTCCGGATGTGCGACCCAGGTGCCGTCGAATCCGTCGCCGGCCTCCCGCCGCTTGTCCGCCGAGACCTTCTCGATCGCCCGCGCCGTCGCCTCGGGGTCTCGCCGGTTGGGGATGAACGCCGACATGCCGCCGATCGCGTGCGCTCCCCGCTTGTGACAGGTCTGCACGAGCAGTTCCGTGTACGCCCGCATAAACGGCACGGTCATCGTCACCTCGCTGCGGTCCGGGAGGACGAAGCGCGCCCCACGACCCCGGTAGTTCTTGATGATCGAGAAGATGTAGTCCCAGCGGCCGGCGTTGAGGCCGGCGCAGTGGTCGCGGAGGACGTACAGGATCTCGTCCATCTCGAAGGCGGCAGGCAGGGTTTCGATGAGGACCGTCGCGCGGATCGTGCCGTGCGGGAGGCCCAGGTACTCCTCGCTGAAGGTGAACACGTCGTCCCACAGTTTCGCCTCCTCGCTCGATTCGAGCTTGGCGAGATAGAAGTAGGGACCACGGCCGGAGTCGATGAGGGCCTGCGCGTTGTGGAACAGGTACAGGCCGTAGTCGACGAGGCTGCCGGAGGACGCCATCGCCGCTCCCGTCCTGTCGATGAAGCGCAGGTGCTTCTCGACGAGGTGCCAGCCGCGCGGTCGCATCACGATCGTCGGGGTCTCGGACGCGGTGACGCGATACTCCTTGCCGGCGTCGTTGGTGAAGGTGAGGTCTCCGCGGATCGCATCACGGAGGGACAGTTGACCATCGATGACGTTCCGCCAAGTGGGGCTCGTGGCATCCTCCTGGTCGGCGAGCCATACCTTCGCACCGGAGTTGAGGGCGTTGATCGTCATCTTGGGGTCGGTGGGGCCGGTGATCTCGACGCGACGGTCCTCGAGACCGGGACCTGCTCCCGCGACGCGCCAGGCGGCATCGGATCGGATGTGCGCGGTGTCGTCGCGGAACTTCGGGTCGCGGCCGTTGCCGATCTCGAAGCGGCGACGCATGCGGTCGGCGAGGCGGTCGTGGCGGATGCCGGCGAAGCGCTGGTGCAGTTCGGTGAGGAACGTGAGCGCCGCGGGAGTGAGGATCTCGTCGTAGCGGCCCAGGATGGGGCCGGCGACCTCGATGGCCGGGCCGGCGGTTGTGGTCGGGATCGCCCCGGTGGTGGGGAGGGTGCGGGTGTCGAGCAGCGTGTTCATGATGATCTCCGATGCGGTTGTGGTCTGTGGTGTGGGCCCTTCGACAAGCTCAGGGACCGGTGGTGCGGGCCCTTCGACAGGCTCAGGGACCGGGGACGACTGGTCCCTGAGCTTGTCGAAGGGCAGATGACCGGACGACGCCGGCGGCAGGGCTAGTGGAACTGCTGGGCCTCGGTGGACCCGGCGAGGGCGAGGGTGGCGCTCGTCGGGTTGAGGGCGGTGGCGACCAGGTCGAAGTAGCCGGTGCCCACTTCTCGCTGGTGCTTGGTCGCGGTGTAGCCGCTGGTCTCCGATGCGAATTCCGCTTCCTGCAGATCGACGTAGGCGCTCATCGCACGGTCCTTGTAGTCCTTCGCGAGCGTGAACATCGAGTGGTTGAGGGCGTGGAATCCGGCGAGGGTGATGAACTGGAACGCGTAGCCCATCGCGGCGAGGTCGCGTTGGAAGGAGGCGATCTGCGCGTCGTCGAGGTGGGACCGCCAGTTGAACGACGGCGAGCAGTTGTAGGCGAGCTTCTTGCCGGGGAACCGGTCGTGGATCGCTTCGGCGAACCGGCGGGCGAGTTCGATGTCGGGCTCAGCGGATTCCACCCAGAGGAGGTCGGCGTACTCCGCGTAGGCGAGGCCGCGGGCGATGACCGGCTCGATGCCGTTCGTCACCTCGTGGAAGCCCTCCGGCGTGCGCTCGCCGTTCAAGAACGGGCGGTCGCGGTCGTCGATGTCGCTCGTGATGAGGGTTGCGGCGAGGGCATCGGTGCGGGCGATGATGATCGACGGGACTCCGGCGACGTCGGCTGCGAGCCGCGCCGCGTTGAGCGTGCGGATGTGCTGCCCGGTGGGGACGAGGACCTTGCCGCCCATGTGGCCGCACTTCTTCTCGCTCGCGAGTTGGTCCTCCCAGTGGACGCCGGCGGCGCCGGCCTGGATCATGCCAGACATCAGCTCGTACGCATTGAGTGGACCGCCGAAGCCGGCTTCCGCATCGGCGACGATCGGCGCGAGCCAGTCGATCCCCGCTGGTCCCTGCCCCGGTCCCTGAGCTTGTCGAAGGGCCTCCGCCATCCCTTGAGCCCGTCGCCCTTCGACCGCCTCAGCGCCCGACGACTCCGAGAAGCGCTCCGCGAACTCGATCTGCTCCGCCCGCAGCAGCGCATTGTTGATGCGGCGCACAACGGCCGGCACCGAGTTGGCCGGATAGAGGCTCTGGTCGGGGTAGGTCTGTCCGGAGAGGTTCGCGTCTGCGGCGACCTGCCAGCCGGAGAGGTAGATCGCCGTGAGCCCGGCGCGCACCTGCTGCACGGCCTGGTTGCCGGTCAGCGCGCCGAGTGCCGGGACCCACTCCTCGGTGTGGATGAGGTTCCAGAGGTTTTCGGCGCCGCGGCGGGCGAGGGTCGCGTCCTCCCGCACGCCGCCTCGCAGGCGGATGACGTCTGCTGCGGTGTAGTCGCGGCGGATGCCGTCCCAGCGGGGGTCCGTGTCCCACTCCGCCTGCAGCTCTGCGGCGGTCTGGGTCTGGTCGCCGGGGCGCATCGGCTGGCGGTGGAGGTTCGTCTGGTGCGGTGTGGCGTCGATGCTCACGGGGTGCTCCTGTCGTCTGGTGCGCGGTTCGTCGCAACGGTGTTGCGGCGTAAGATCGCGGAAGATCCGGTGTTCGGTGGTGCTGGTATCGATCGTGCGCCTGGTTCGACCCGCTGGAACTGGATCGGTCAGCAGAAGAATCACGAAAGTTCTGTTTGCCAGAAGATCGGCCCCGTGGCAGCATCGACCGCATGACCAGCACCGATGCTGTGACGCGAGCAACCCACCGGACGCCCCCGGCGGAGTCGGGCGCGCGGCCCGAGGCGCGGCCCGACCAGCACGCCGACGCGCCGCCCGACGAGCAGGCCGATGCGCTCGTCCTCGGCCGCCGCATCCGGGAAGCGCGCCTCCGCGCCGGCCTCACCCTCGACGAGCTGGGGCGCGCGATGGACCGGGCCCCCTCGCAGGTGTCCGCCATCGAGAACGGCCGCCGGGAACCAGGGCTGTCGATGCTGCGTACGATCGCCGCCGCCGTCGGCACCCGTGTCGAGGACCTCCTGAAGGACGAGCCGCCGACCGAGCGCGACGCGCTGGAGATCGCCGTCGAGCGCGCACAGCGGGGTCCCGTCTTTGCCTCCCTCGGCATCGAACCGGTCCGGGTGTCGAAGGGCACCTCCGACGAGACCCTCCGCACGATCCTCTCGCTGCACAACGAGGTGTCGCGGCTGCATCGTGAACGCGCGGCGACACCCGAGGAGGCTCGGCGTGCCAACGCGCAGCTGCGTGCAGAGATGCGCGCCCACGACAACTTCTTCCCAGAGCTCGAGGTCGTCGCCCGTGATCTCCTCGACGCCGTCGGGCACACCGGCGGACCGGTCTCGCAGCAGACGGTCGCGGACATGGCGCAGCACCTGGGCTTCTCGCTGCACTACGTCGGGGACCTCCCGCACTCCACCCGCTCGGTCCTCGACCACCGCAACGGGCGCATCTACCTGCCGACCGAGCAGTCGGCCTCGCGCGATTCCCGTTCGCCCATCCTGCAGGCGTTCGCGAGTCATCTGTGCGGGCACGAGGAGCCGAAGAGCTACGCGGACTTCCTCCGTCAGCGGGTCGAGACCAACTATCTGACGGCGGCGATCCTGCTTCCCGAGCGCGACACGGTGAAGACGCTCACGGAGGCGAAGAACCTGCGTCGGATCTCGATGGAGGATCTTCGCGATGCGTTCGCCGTGTCCTACGAGACGGCCGCGCATCGCTTCACGAACCTCGCGACCAAGCATCTCGGCCTCCCGGTGCACTTCATGAAGGTGCATGAGTCCGGCACGATCATCAAGGCGTACGAGAACGACGGTGTGACGTTCCCGTCCGATGCGCTCGGTGCGGTGGAGGGGTCCATCGTGTGTCGGAACTGGACGGCGAGGACGGTGTTCGACATCGAGGACCGCTTCAGTCCCTGGTATCAGTACACGGACATGGCGACGGGGTCGTTCTGGTGCACCTCCCGCATCGAGAAGGCGAAGGAGGGCGAGTACTCGGTCAGTGTCGGTGTGCCGTTCGCTCATGTGAAGTGGTTCCGCGGGCGTGAGACGGCGCATCGGTCGACGTCCGGCTGCCCGGACGAGTCCTGCTGCCGACGGGCCTCGTCCGAGCTGTCGGAGCGGTGGGCCGGGCGGTCGTGGCCGGCGGCCAGGACGCCGACGAGCCTGCTCGCCGCCCTGCCCACCGGCACGTTCCCCGGGGTCGATCAGGTCGAGGTGTACGAGTTCCTCGACGCGCACTCGCCGGGTTAGCGGCCTGACGGCGCCGCTCCCGCGATCCGTCCTGCCTGTCACACCTGTCCGACCTGTCACACCTGTTGCACCTGTCCCGTCTGAACCGTCGCGGTGGCGGGCGAGGTGTCGCCCGTGGAGGTGCGGAGCAGCGTCGCGGTCAGCGCGCCGAGGACCGTCAAACCGGCGGCTCCGAGGAAGACGAGCGAGAATCCGGCCGTCATCGCGACACCGGTCGATGCGCCGGCCGCTTCGAGTGCGCCCGTCCTCGCCGCGGCGATCGACGACAGCACCGCGATGCCGAGCGCACCGCCGATCTGCTGACTCGTGTTCACGAGACCGCCGGCCAGACCGGATTCCCCGCCGTCGACGCCATCGACGGAGACCTGGGTCGCCGTGACGAGCGCCCCGCCGATCCCGATGCCGATGAGCAGGCTCGGGCCGAGGATGTCGGCGACGAAGCCGGCGTCGGCCGGCGACATCGAGAGCCAGACGAGACCGCCGGCGAGCACGAGGAGGGATGCGATGAGGGTCGTCTTCGTGCCGATCCGGGCGACGATCGAGGGCACGACACCCGCGACCAGGACAAGCGCTCCGGCGAGTGGCAGCTGCGAGAGGCCCGCCGTGAGCGCGTCGTAGTGGAGCACCGCCTGCAGGTAGACCGACAGCGCGAAGAACAGCGCGACCATACCGGCTCCGACGAGGAGCACCACGACGTTGCCGATGCTGAGGTTGCGGTTGCGGAAGACGCCGAGCGGGACGAGCGGCTGCTCCGTCCGGCGCTGGATCACGATGAATGCTGCGCCGAGGACCACGGCTGCGACGAACAGTCCGAGCGTCAGCGGGTGGAGGAATCCGAGTCGTTCCGCGCTGCTGAGCGCACCGACGAAGCTCACGAGCGAGCCAGTGACGGTCGCAGCTCCCGCGTAGTCGAGGCGGGTTCGGGCGGCCGGCAGGTCGCGGGTGACGAGCATCGGGATGGCGATGAGCACCACGGCGCCGACGGGCACATTGACGAAGAAGACGGCCTCCCAGCCGAGGGTCGCCGTCAGGATGCCGCCGAGCAGGACTCCTGCGGCCGAGCCGATGCCTGCGACGGCTCCCCAGATCCCGAGCGCTTTCACCCGGTCCTTCGCAAGCGGGAAGAGGTGGGTGACGAGGGCGAGTGCGGCAGGGGCGAGGAGCGCCGCGGATGCTCCCTGCAGGGCGCGGGCGCCGAGCAGCATCCCGCTCGTGACCGAGAGGCCGGCCATCGCCGATGCGGCGACGAATCCGGCCGTGCCGATGAGGAACAGCCGCCGGTGTCCGTAGCGGTCCGCGAGGCGGCCGCCGAGGAGGAGGAGCCCGCCGAAGGGGAGGACGTACGCGGTGATGACCCACGCGAGCGTCGTGGTGTCCATGTCGAGGTGCTCGCCGATCACCGGGAGCGCGATGTTCACGATCGACGCGTCGAGGACGACGAGGAACTGGGCGAGGGCGAGGACGGCGAGGGCCGCCCATCGCCTGGTGCTGCGGGGTGTGGGCGGGGTGGGTGTGGTCGATGTGGTGGGTGTGGTGGTGTTCATGGTGTCGAGTCCTTTCTGGGTGGGTGGGATGTGCGGGTGCGGGATGCGGGGGTGGGCCCTTCGACAAGCTCAGGGACCGGTGTTGGGGCCCTTCGACGAGCTCAGGGACCGGCGTGGGGGCGCGGCATGAGTGACTGGTCACTCACTCCGTGAGGCGTGGAGGCGTGCACCTCACGGAGTGGATTGTGGGGAGAAGGAGCGGCGGGGTCGACTACTCGGGGTGACGGATGCCGAGCGCGAGGATCCGCGCCCACTCCTCCGGGACGTCGTCGGTGCGGACCGTCACGATGAGGTGGCAGAGCTGGCCGTAGGCGATGAAGCGCTGCACGGCTTCATCGCTGCCGCCGGAGCGGGACTTGGTGAACGTCGTGATGCGGCCGAGTCCGCGGCGCAGCGCGTCGCCGACCTCCGGGATGTCCGCGACGGACTGGGCGTGGACCTGGAGGATGAGGAGCGAGCGGTCCCGGATGAGGTCCGCGTAGGCGTCGCCCATCGCATACAGGATGGCGTCCGGCGTCTGGTCCTCCGCCGCGTCGGCGCCGTCGGCGAGGGCCTGCTCGATGCGCGCGAAGCATTCTTCGAGAGCCGCGACGAAGAGTCGCTCCTTGCCCGGGAAGAGTTTGAACACGTAGGCGGGGGAGATGCTCGATGCCCGCGCGACGTCCGCGACGGTCGTCCCGTGGTAGCCGCCGCGGGCGAATTCCTCGATCGCGCTCGCGGTGACGAGTGGGACGCGCACCTCGGCGGTGGAGAGGATGGAGTTCGATCGGACCATGTGAGTGACTATACAGTCACTCTTTCCGAAGCGCCAGCATCGTCTCGAGAATCCAGTGCTTGCCAGGCCGCGCGGGTCTTGTCAATCGCTGGCGGCCGATCGGGGCGCGACGTAGCGTGCATGAGGTGGCTGCTCGACGGAACGTCTGCGAGCGACGCCAGAACGAGAGGGGATCGACCGATGTCGAAAACGTTCCGCTGGATACTCATCATCGCGGTCGGGGTCACCGCGTACGTGCTCGGGGCCAAGGCTGGTCGGGCGCGGTATCGGGAGCTCCGGGGGATCGCTCAATCCGTCTGGAACGACCCGCAGGTCAAGAAGATCCGCAAGCGCGCCGTCAAGGAAGGTCAGAAGGTCGCGAAGCAAGCCGCGAAGCAGGCTGACGCGGCCCTCAAGCACCGCGGCTGAACTCGGGCGTCCGGCCCGCTATTCCGGTGTCACCGACCGGCGGATCGACGCGCTGCGGCGACTGCGGGAAACGGGTGTGCACGAGCGGGTTAGGTGAGCCTATGCTCAAACCATGACCGAACAGCAATTGCCTCAGGAGATCGTCGTCACGCGGGTGGTCGACGTCACGCCCCGGCTGCGGCGCGTGACCTTCGGCGGCCCCGGCGCCGCCGTGTACCTCGCCGAACCGCACCGCGAGCCCAACGTCAAACTGTTCTTCCCCGAGGCGGGCGGCGCGCCGCTCGAACTCCCGAAACGCGTGTACGGCAGCTATGTCTGGCGCGCTGGCGCCCGTGAGCGCGTCCGCAGCTTCACGATCCGCAGCATCGACGACGCGGCCGGTGAATTCGACGTCGAGTTCGTGCTCCACGGCGGCGGCGTGGCCGGCTCCTGGGCCGGCGGAGCCTCCATCGGCGACGCGATCGGTGTCCTCGGCGGCGGAGGCAACCTCATCGGCGATGCGAGCTGGAAGCTGCTCGTCGGGGACGAGACCGCCCTCCCTGCAATCGCGGCGATGATCGAGGGATTCGACCCAGAGCAGCGCGGCATCGCGATCATCGAGGTCGCCGACGCTGCAGAGGAGCAGGCGCTCCAGGCGCCTGAGGGCTTCGAGGTCCGCTGGTTGCACCGCGACGGCGAAGCCCCGGGTTCGACCACCCTCCTGACGGACGCCGTCGAACTTCTGGACTTCCCGACCGCCTCCGAGACCGTGCGCGTGTGGGTCGGCGCCGAGTCCGAGACGGTCCGTGCGATCCGTGTGCACCTGCGCCTCGGCATCGGTTTCGACCGGCGCGAGCAGCTCATCATCGGCTACTGGAGTCGTGGGATCGACGAGCCGACGTACGCCGCCGATGCCCACAACGACCGTGCGCGCGACGAACTCGACGAGGAACTCTCGCACGAGATCTGAGTCCCAGAACTTCCTCCTGGGCTGGGAAATCCGTACCGCGTTCCTGGCAAGTGCGAGTGGTTCGTCGGCAGCGTTTTACACCTGCCCTCGTGTGCCGTACACTTGAAGGAGGTAGTTGAAACCTGCCATGCTTTTTTGCGCCTATTTTCACTGGTTCGCTCGTGAGATACCGGACAGAGGGGCCGGAAGGTTTCAGCCCCTGCAGCACACTCCACGTGCTGAAGGGCGGTGGCTCAATTGGTAGAGCAGCGGTCTCCAAAACCGCAGGTTGCAGGTTCAAGTCCTGTCCGCCCTGCGAGTCGACATGAATAGTGCCGGCACACGAAAGGTGTAACGAGTGGCCCCGAAGACAAGCGAGACGCCCGGTGAGGACGTCGTCGTCACGGCGAAGGCAGAGCGCGCCGAACGGCGTGGCTTCTTCGCGGGGATCATCCTGTTCCTGAAGCAGGTGGTGGCCGAACTCAAGAAGGTCGTCACCCCGACGCGCAAAGAGCTCCTCAGCTACACGGGTGTTGTGCTCGTCTTCGTCGTCATCATGATGGCGCTCGTCTACGGCATCGACCTCGTGTTCGCCTGGGTCGTCACGCTCGTGTTCGGTGTGCCGAGCGCCGGCTAACGCGGCTCACAATCGAAGAAGGCGGCCTCGCCGCCTCGCACCGTCAACGGTGCAGCACCCGGACGATTCACCGGGCGCACAAATGAAATGGAATGGAATTCAGTGTCTGAGCGAAACGTGAACGACGTCGACTGGGCGACCGCTGCTGAGCAGTCCTCGGAGGACGACGAAGCCCAGGAGGGCAACGTACTCGCAGCCGACGAACACTCCGTCGACCCCGCTGAGCACAACGCACTCCACGTCGAAGACGAGAACGCAGACGAAGTCGACCTCGACGCCGTTCTGGACGCAATGGCTGAAGCCGTCGACCCAGAGGCCGACGCCGTCGTCGACGACGCACTCGAGATCGACGAAGCCTCCGAGGTCGAAGCCGCTGCAGAAGCGATCACCGAAGAAGAGGAAGAGCCCGTCGAGGAAGACCCCTACGACGCGTTCCGCAAGGAACTCCGCTTCCTCCCCGGCAAGTGGTACGTCATCCACTCCTACGCCGGCTTCGAGCGCAAGGTCAAGGCCAACATCGAGCAGCGCAAGTCCACGCTCGAAGTCGCCGACTACATCTACCAGGTCGAAGTGCCCATGGAAGACGTCGTCGAGATCAAGAACGGCCAGCGCAAGATGGTCACGCGCGTCCGCATCCCCGGCTACGTGCTCGTCCGCATGGACCTCAACGAGGACAGCTGGTCGGTCGTCCGACACACCCCCGGCGTCACGGGCTTCGTGGGCAACGCCCACAACCCCACGCCGCTCCGCTTCGAAGAGTCCTTCAACATGCTGAAGAGCCTCGTCGAGGTCAAGGAGACGGCTCCGGCCAAGGGTGCTGCCAAGGGCAGTGCGACACAGGCTCGCGTCATCCCCGCCGAGGTCGACTTCGAGATCGGCGAGACCATCACGATCAAGGAAGGCTCGTTCGCCGGCCTCCCCGGATCGATCAGCGAGATCAAGCCGGAGAGCGGCAAGCTCACCGTCCTCGTCTCCCTGTTCGAGCGCGAGACCCCGGTCGAGCTCAGCTTCGACCAGGTCACCAAGCTCTAACCGAGCACCCCAAGTTTTCTCGAACCACCGCCGCCCACCGGGCGCGCGGGAGAGCGCCCATCATCCGATGGCACTCGAACCCACAAAGAAGGAAGAAACATGGCACCGAAGAAGAAGGTTACGGGTCTGATCAAGCTGCAGATCCAGGCCGGCGCCGCAAACCCTGCTCCCCCCATCGGCCCCGCCCTTGGTCAGCACGGCGTCAACATCATGGAATTCTGCAAGGCGTACAACGCAGCGACCGAGTCGCAGCGCGGCAACGTCATCCCCGTTGAGATCACCGTCTACGAGGACCGTTCGTTCACCTTCATCCTGAAGACCCCGCCTGCTGCGGAGCTCATCAAGAAGGCTGCCGGCGTCGCCAAGGGTTCCGGAACCCCGCACACCGTCAAGGTCGCGAAGCTCACCAAGGAGCAGGTCCGTCAGATCGCCGAGCAGAAGGCTCCCGACCTGAACTCGAACGACATCGAGGCCGCCTCGAAGATCATCGCCGGCACCGCCCGTTCCATGGGCATCACCGTCGAGGGCTAATCACCCCGATCAGTTCAGGGCTCGCGCCCTTCCCTAATCATTCGTGGCAGCGCCTGCCAGGCGCAGATGACCACATTCTCACAGGAGAAACAAATGGCAACGAAGTCGAAGGCCTACCGGGCCGCAGCCGAGAAGATCGAGGCTGACAAGTACTACACCCCCAACGAAGCGGTCGCCCTCGCCAAGGAGACTGGTTCCGCGAAGTTCAACAGCACCGTCGAGGTCGCCCTCAAGCTCGGTGTCGACCCGCGCAAGGCGGACCAGATGGTCCGTGGAACGGTCATCCTCCCGCACGGAACGGGTAAGACCGCCCGCGTCATCGTGTTCGCAACGGGTCCGGCTGCTGAAGCCGCGATCGCTGCCGGCGCTGACGAGGTCGGCGGCGACGAGCTCATCGAGAAGGTGGCCGGCGGCTACACCTCGTTCGACTCGGCAGTCTCCACCCCCGAGCTCATGGGCAAGGTCGGTCGTCTCGGTAAGGTCCTCGGACCCCGTGGCCTCATGCCGAACCCCAAGACGGGCACCGTGACGCCGGATGTGGCCAAGGCCGTTTCCGACATCAAGGGCGGAAAGATCGAGTTCCGCGTCGACAAGCACGCCAACGTGCACTTCGTCGTCGGCAAGGCGTCGTTCGATGCTTCGCAGCTCGAGGAGAACATCAACGCAGCTCTCGAAGAGATCGTGCGTCTGAAGCCGTCCTCCTCGAAGGGCCGTTACATCCAGAAGGGCGCCGTGTCGACCACGTTCGGCCCCGGCATCCCGCTGGACGTCAACGTCTTCTAAGCACTGCTGCTCAGATTCTGAGTACCAAGGGCCTCACGGTACGCCGTGGGGCCCTTCGGCGTTCCGGGTGGACGGGGGCGGTCCCGGTGGGCTGAGGCGGTCCCGGTGGACTAGACCTTTCCGGTGGACTGAGACTTTCCCGGTGGGCTGAGCCGGTGCCGTTTTTTGGGGCTGACGTCAGGCGGTCCCGCATCGGGTCGTCGAGCATAACTCCTTCGATCCGTCGGTCGCATCGGACGCCGCCCCGGAATTCCGGGGGTCTCCGATCGGCGACGTGCAGATTGAAGGAGTTATGCTCGACAACTGCGCGGCGGGGAGGCGCGACAGAACGGGTTTGACCGGTGGGAACGTATATTCCTATGCTGGGGTATGCCCAGACGCCGCCCCGGAACGCTGTTCCCCCTCGAACTCGACATCCTCGACAGCGGCATCGTCCTCCAGAGCCAGGAGGGCAGCTTCTACGGCTTCCTGCTCGCCAAACATCTGTCGGCCGGAGGCGGGGACGCCCTCATCGCCCACGGGACGTTGTACAAAGCCTTGTCACGGATGACGGAAGCCGGTCTCATCGAGGCCGATTGGGAGGATCCCGCGTTCGCAGAGCAGGAGGGGCGCCCGCGTCGACGCCTCTACCGAGTCACCGGCGAGGGTGAGGTGGCCCGAATGCGCGAACATCAGCGGTTGGCCGAGGAACAGCGCAGCGCCGCCGTGCGCATCCCAGGGGCGAGTCCGGCATGAGCGTGCTCCGCAGCGAGCACTACCGCGCGGCGAGCAAGCGCGTGCTCGGCTGGTGCAGCTGGTACACGCGGGACCTGGCGCCGGATGTCGCTGCTGCGCGACGCGACGAGATCGCATCCGATCTGCACGAGCACGCCACCTGGGCCGACGAGACGGGGACGCCGTCGAAACAGGTCAAACGCGACATGCTGACCCGCGCACTCCGCGGCGCACCGGCCGACCTCGCCTGGCGCGCCAGACAGCAGCGCGCCACACCATTGCCCGACGCGATGTCCGTCGGCACCAGACGCGTCGGCGACGTCCTCGCGGCCGTGGTGTTCGCCGCCGGTGTCGGCCTCGCAGGACTCGCCGTGTTTGTGCTCGTACGTGTGCTGCGGGCGCTCGTCATCGGCGACATCCCGAACATCCCACGCCACCACCTGTTGGTGATGGTGTTGGCCGTGGTTGCGATCAGCGCCGTCGGGGCGTTGCTCTGGAAACAAGCGCGGTTCATCGGCGCGATCGTGTTGGCGGGAATCGCACTCCCGGTCGTGTATCTCAGTGTGCAGATCCTCGTGCTGGTGAGCGCGACGGTCGGCTCGCTCGCCTACCGTTCGGCGCCAGGTGCGTGGGGATTCAGCCCGATCGACCTGGTGACGTTCGGGACGGGCGCAGGTCTGGTGCTGCTGTTCGCGGGTGCCGCCGTCTGGTGGTGGCCGGCTCCGAGGAAGGCTCCGTCCAGTGGTCGGGTCGGCGACAGGGTGCCGACGACGACCGGACCGATCGCGTGAGTCTCGGGACCGGGAGTCTGCGGCGCGGCATCGCACTCGGGATCGCCGTCACGGGACTGGTGGTGGTCGTCGGCGGGGCTGTGTACGCGGGTCTCGGCGGCGGGGCCGTCTTCGCGGAGCGGCAGGACGAGTCGGACCGTCTCGCGCAGACGCTGGAGACGGCGAAGGCGAATCTGCCGAGCGTCGCCCCGGTCGTTCCGACCGACGTCGATGGTGTGGACTTCTCCCGGACGCCGGCCGGCTGGTACGACGCGAGGACCGACCCCGCCAGCATCGTCATCCCGCAGACCACCTTCCCGACGCCGGAGATCTGGTCGACGCAGCAGCAGCTCACGGCCGTGTGCATGGCGAAGCAGGGATTCTGGTACGCGTGGACGTTCAATGCCGGCGACGGTCTGGGCGGCATCCAGTCGGACGCGGCCTTCGGAGCGGATGGTCGACCGAACGCCGCAAAGGTCGCCCTCGACGGCGACTGGGTGGGCACGTACCGATGGCAGGACGCCGGATGCCAGGGCGCCTCGGTGCATCAGACCGGGATGGACGACGCGCACTGAGTCGTCGGTCCGCCGTCTCACGGCTCGGCTCGCCGGGTGCCTACTCCGATGGGATCTCGGCCTCCAGCCGTTCCTGCAGGAACGCGCGCAGGACGTGTTGGCCTCCGACGAGCACACCGTTCTCGGCGACGCCGCTCGGCACGATGAGGGGAGCGTTCGGGACGGTGTCGCGCATGCGTGCCGTGACGAGCGAGGCCAGCATCTCGCCGCCGGCGCGTCCCGTCGGACCGCCGAGGACCACCATCGCCGGGTCCAGGACGGCCTGGACGGGCTCCAGCGCGAGCACGATCCGCTCGGCCAGGACCTCCAGGACGCCGGTGTTCCCGCTCACAGAGCCGACGTGCGCCGCGTAATCGGCATCGTGCGGGAGCCCGAGCAGTCCGAGGACGGTCACGCCGCCGAGCAGGTCCGTCACGTCGACGTCATCCGGCTCCCCGACATCCGTTGGGATGGGGAGGTACCCGATCTCTCCGGCGCTCCCGTTCGATCCGCGGTGCACCGCCCCACGCAGATCGATGCCGATGCCGATGCCGACGCCCAGCCAGAGCAGGACGAAACTGCTCGGCTCGGCACCGGCGCCGACAGCGCGTTCCGCCATCGTCGCCAGATTGACGTCGTTCTCGAGGACGACGTCGATGCCCAACGCCTCGCTGATCCGGGTTCTGGCGCCGCGCTCCGGCCAACCGTCGAGGCCGCTGCCGAGCGTGAGCGCATCCGAGTCGTCTGCGACGGCCGCCTGGACGCCGACGACGACCGAACGCACGTTGGAACTCGCCACACCGGCGGCTTCGCACGCGGCTTCGATGGCGTCGAGGACGATCTGCTCCGGCGTTCGTGCGTCGTGCGTCGGGAGGTCTTCCAGAGCTTGAGCCGGGCCGTGCGCACGCTCGTGGGTGTGCTCGGGCGAGCGCTCCTGCTCACGCACCCGCGGGCGCTCGACCGACGAGACCGGATACTGTCCACCCGCGACGTCGACGAGGACCGATTCGACCCGCTCGGCCGTGATGCTCACCGCGACGCCCGTGACCCATTCCGCACGGACGCGGTAGCTCTCGGCGCTCGGTCCGCGCGTGTTCTGCACACGTCCGGCTCCGGTGATGAGTCCGGCCCGCTGGAGGCGTTCGATCATCTGCGTCGCGGTCGGCTTCGTGACCCCGGTGAGCTGTCCGAGCCGGGTGCGGGTGAGGGGGCCCTGTTCGATGAGCACCCGCAACGCCGTCCGGTCGTTGCGTGCTCGGAGCCAGGCGGTGGTCCCACCCTCCTGCGACGTCACCACGAGCGAACTCCAACCGTTGAGAGCCGCCGTTCGCGCACCCTGTCATTCATCGTAGACATCCCGGATACCGTTTCCCAGACCGGTGGGGACCACCGTGTCAATTAACTAGAAAGGTCTTTTCTATAAAGGTTGTTTAAGGTTACGATACGCGAGCCGGCACGAGGCCGTGTGCAGTACTCGTCATCGGGAGCAATGGACCCGGGTTAGGACCATTCATGAGAGTTCGAATCGGATTGGCCGCGGCGTTCGCCGCAGCGATCTTGACCATCGGCGTCGTTCAGCCGGCCAGCGCGGCATCGTCCGCCGGCCTGGACACGCCGTCGAAGAAGGAGATCGCGATGCAGCTCGTCTCCAGTGCGGAGAATTCTTCGCTCAACTGGAAGGCGCAATACGCGTACATCGAGGACATCGGCGACGACCGCGGATACACCGGCGGCATCATCGGGTTCACGAGCGGCACGGGCGACATGCTCGAGCTGGTCCAGGCGTACACGGCGGCCAGGCCCGGCAACGTGCTGGCGAAGTACATCCCCGCGTTGAAGAAGGTGAACGGAAGCGCCTCGCACACCGGGCTCGGCAACGCATTCGTCGCCGACTGGAAGACGGCCGCGAAGGACACGGTCTTCAAGACCACCCAGGACAGCGAACGCGACCGCGTCTACTTCAACCCCGCCGTCGCCCAGGCGAAGGCAGACGGGCTGCGCACGCTCGGCCAGTTCATCTACTACGACGCCATCGTGATGCACGGCCCTGGCACCGACCGGTCGAGCTTCGGCGGCATCCGCGCTGCGGCGCTCGCGAAGGCGAAGACGCCGGCGCAGGGCGGCAACGAGACGGCGTACCTCAACGCGTTCCTCGACCTGCGCACCACGATCATGAAGGAGGAGGACGCGCACGACGACACGAGCCGGATCGACACCGAGCAGCGGACCTTCCTGAAGGCCGGCAACCTCGATCTGAACGTCCCGCTGAAGTGGAAGACCTACGGCGACTCGTACCAGATCCTGACCGACCCCAAGTAGGCGGATGGATCGCGGGGCGGCGTCCGATGGGCGTCGCCCCGCTTCCGCCTCTACAGTGAGCGGATGGACATGATCATGCCGAAGCCGCTTCGACGCCGGGTCGCGTGGCCGGCGCAGTGCTTCCAGGCGTCCCTCGCCGGAGTGATCGCGGCGAATCTGACCGCGTTGCTGCCGGTCATCCTGGACGTGGTCCTCTCCAGCGGCCCGAACCGCCTGAGCCAGCTGTCCTTCGTTCCGGTCATCATCCTGATCGCGAGCATCTTCGGGGTGATCGCCGGGAGCATCGCACTCGGGCTCGGCCATCTTGTGCGGAAGATCGTCTCCCTCGTCGCACGGTCGCCGTTGGCGCCGGCGGTCGCGGCCGGGGTGACGGTGCTGGTCTTCGGACTGGCGGTCGCTGTTCTGGTGGCCGTCAGCGGCTACCGGTTCGCGGTGTGGCCCATCGTGGTCGTCACGCTCGCCGGTGCGGTACTGCTCGCCTGGCAGACCTACGATCCAGCTCGCCCGAACGGCCGCTCATCGACGCGCAACCTACTCGAGGGATGGTGAGGGCCTCGGTCTTCGCCGCATCCGTGGTGTGCTTCTTGCCGACCCGGCGCGATCAGACGCTCTCCCGGGGCGAGGATCAGCCCTCGGCGACCTTGAGGACGATCTTGCCGCGGGCATGCCCGGTCTCGAGCGCCGTGTGGGCCGCGGAGACGGCGTCGAGGTCGAAGATCTGATCGACGAACACCCGCACGTCGCCGGATTCGAGGAGCCGGCTGATCGTGTCGAGCGTTCCACCGTCCGGAGCGACCTTGTACGTCGTCGCCCGCACCCCGGCATCGTGAGCCTCATCGATGAACGTCGGCCAACTGCCCGTCGGCGCGTTGACGATGAGGCCGCCGGGCCGGAGGACGGAGAGCGAACGCGACCCCGTGTCATCGAGGACGTTCCCGATGAGGTCGATCACCACATCGACCTGCCGCACGACGTCCTCGAACCGCGTCGTCGTGTGATCGACCGTGTCCGCCGCACCGAGCTCACGCAACCAGGGGAGATTCCGGGTCGACCCCGTCGCCGTGACATGCGCCCCGAAATACCGGGCGAACTGCACCGCGAAGTGCCCGACGCCACCGCTCCCAGCGTGGATGAGGATGCGCTGGCCCTCGTGCGCCTTCGCGACGTCCACGACCATGCCCCACGCCGTCAGCGCCGCGAGCGGCACACCGGCCGCCTCGACGTGCGAGAGCGTCGTCGGCTTCTTCGCGAGGCTGAGCGATGACACGACCGCGTACTCCGCGTAGCTGCCAGGTGTGCGCGGGAAGCTCGTCATCCCGTAGACCTCGTCGCCGGCCTGCAGCTCCGAGGCTTCGAAGGGCGCCTGCAGCACGACACCGCTGAAGTCGAACCCGAGGACCGACGGGAAGCCGGGGATGGCGGCTGCGACGCCGCGACCGGCGCGCGTCTTCGCATCGATCGGGTTGATGCCGGCTGCTACGACCTTGACGAGGTACTCGGCGTTGACCTTCGACGGGGTCGGGATCGTGGCGATGCGGAAGAGTTCAGGACTCCCCGTCGCATCGATGACCGCCGCCCGCATCGTTTCGGGAACCGGCCGCGCACGCTCTGCGACGGCCGTGGTGGACCAGGAGTGTCCGACTCTGTGACGCATCGTTGCTCCTCCATCGTCGCACTGGATCCCGAGGCAGCGGACGCTGCATCGGCTCTGTCCACCATTGAATCCCGCCAATGAGTCGAGGGTGTTACAGCGGTGTCAATTGGGCGAGAACGGACCCCGCTCTTCGGGGGACAACATCTGTCGATCTGCGCGCGGGAGGTGCCCGCTAGAGTGTGACGATGCGCGCACTTTTCGGTGTCATCCGCCTCATCGCCGCCGGTGTCATCATCGCGGCGATCGTCGGCCAACTGATCACCAGCCTGAACTACGGGCAGCCGGACATCCCGATGTTCCTCGTGAACTTCTTCAGCTACTTCACGATCCTGTCGAACGCTTTGGCGGCGATCGCGCTCATCGTCGGCGCGTGGTTCGGGTTCCGGTACAAGCAGGATCCGCCGTGGTTCAACGTGGCGTTCGCGTCCATCGTCACCTACATGGCGACGACGGGTGTCGTATACAACCTGCTGTTGCGCAGCATCTCGCTCGACCAGGGGACGACGCTCGGCTGGTCCAACGAGGTGCTGCACCTCATCGCGCCGATCTATCTTGTGCTCGTGTGGATCCTCGCGCCGGGGAAGTCGCGCCTCGAATGGCGGGCGCTGTGGGTCATCATCGCGTTCCCGCTCGTGTGGTCCGTGTACACGATGATCCGCGGCGCGATCACGGGGTGGTACCCGTATCCGTTCCTGAACCCCGCGAACCTCGGCGGATACGGCCCGGTCGCCGTGTACATCATCGCGATCGCCGGGTTCATCGGACTGATGGGCGTGGCCGTCGTGTGGTTGAGCCGTACGCGGATCATCCGCGCGTAGGATGCGGGCCGACGAGACGCGTGGCAGCGTGGAGAGCATGGTTGTGAACGGCGCGCGCGGAGTCGACCGGTCCGCCCTGACGTTCGCGGTGATCGGCGGTGTGCTCATCGCCATCGCCACGGTCATGATCTGGGGAGCGCGCTTCAGTCTGCACAAGAACAGCTACGTGAGCGGCCTCGGCAGCACGGGCGAGGTCACGGCCCCCGTGTTCAACGCTGCGCTGCTCATGGTGGCGGTCGGCGGGTTGAGCCTGGCGATCTCGATGCGGCGGGCAGGGGTCGCGGGTGGCGTCGCCGGTGGCGCGGTCATCGCGCCGTGGGTGCTCATCGCCGCGTCGAGCGTGTGCTTCTTCACCGCGTCGCAGGTGACCTGCACGTACGAGTGCCCCATTCCGGGAAGCGCCGCGTTCACCGTGCAGGATGCCGTCCACATCATCGTCGCGGTGCTCGGATTCGCGCTCGCCTGCATCGCGATGGGGGTCGCGGCCCTGCGATCACCCGTGCGGATCGTGCGGGCCGGGTCGTGGACGGCCGGCGGGCTCGTCGCCCTCGTCGCGGGCGCCGGCGGGCTGTTGTCGCTCGCCGAGATCGGGGTGCAGGTCGGCAGCTGGCTCGAGTTCGTCGCGATGACCGTGGCTCTCGCCTGGCTGGTCTGGTACGGCTTCGCGGAAGTGCTCGCGCCCGAACAGTCCGCGCGGGGCAGGGCTCCGGTGCTATCGGTCGCGCGTCGTCCGGCGGTGCAGCTCGTCGATCAGTGAGTTGGCCAGCCGGACGAGATTCGCGATCTCCGCATCGTCACGGTCCACCCACCGGCACAGCGGTTCCTCGCCGACCGGTACGAAGTCGTTGTGCTCCTCCCACACCACGAGGGTGCGCTCGGCGCCCAGCACGTACTGCTGCCACCACACCTGCCGGAGGTAGTTGCGGGGGATGCTCCGCCACGCCTTCGTGGTGGTCTTGATCTCCGAGAGGAGGACGGAGCCGGACTCGGTCACCACCAGCCCGTCGGGGGTGGCCAGATGACGGTGCTCCACCTCCGCGCGGAACAACGCCGAGGACGGGTTGATGCCGTGCGTCGCGGCGACCCAGCGGGCGATCTCCGGCTCACGCGCCCGGCCGTGATCCGTGTAGGCGTTGCCGGTGAACCCGGTGCCGCCGAGCTTGGCGTCGGCCGCAGTGAGGATGGATCCGGGGGTCGAGAGCTTCGCGACGTCTGTTGCCGTGATGCCCCGCGACCTGGCGCGCAACCAGGCGACCCGGTCGCTGGAATCGGCGACGATCCGGGAGAGCAGGGCGGTGTTCACCTGTCCATTCTCCCGCAGGTGCGACGGCTTCGACGCCACGGATGCGGGTGTCGGGATCGTGGTGTTCGGTCGGGACCGCCCGTGTTCGGTCGGGATCGTGGTGTTCGGTCGGGACGCCTGCTCAGTCGGCAGCCGTCACCGAGACGAGGGCGTCGACGCCGTGCGGGGCCAGCGCGTGCTCGATCACGAGATGTGCTGCGCCGATCGCGCCGCCGAGTCCGCCGGAGCGGGACTGCACGATGGCGAGATTCTGCGTGGCGAGCGGGATCGAGCGCCGGTAGACGACCTCGCGGACGCCGGCCAGGAGATGCTCGCCGGCGATGCCGATGCTGCCGCCGATCACGATGACCGACGGGTTCAGGAGGTTGACGGTCGTGGCGAGGACCTCTCCGACCTCTCGTCCGGCCTGACGGACGAGGTCCACGGCCAGATGGTCGCCGGCGTTCAGCCGGGCCACGACGTCTGCACTGGTGCGTACGGGGTCCGCGTCGGTGTGGAGGCTCGCCGCGAGGGCCGTCCCGCCTGCGACGGCTTCGAGATCGCGTTCGTCCCCGGCATCGCGAGGCGAGTCGCGGGAGTAAGGGACCTGCACGTGGCCGATGTCGCCGGCCGTGCCCTGGGCGCCCCGCTGCAGGCGACCGCCGCTGATGATGCCTGCGCCGATGCCGGTCGCGACCTTGAGGAAGACGAGGTCGTCGATCTCCGGCCAGACGGTCGCCCGCTCGCCGAGGGCGAGGACGTTCACATCGTTGTCGACGAGCACGGGACCGCCGAGGCGCTCGGTGACGAAGGCCGGCACGTCGAACGCGTCCCAGCCGGGCATGATCGGCGGTTTTGCGGGCTTGCCGGTCGAATGCTCGACGGGGCCCGGGACGCCGATGCCGGTCCCGACGACCTCGTCGAGGGTCCGGCCGGAGCGCTGCAGGCAGTCGAGCGCAGCATCGACGACCCAGCTGAGCACCGTCTCCGGCCCCTCGGCGATCGCGATGTCGGCGCGGACGCTCGCGAGGACCGTGCCGGCGAGGTCGCACACGGCGACGAGGCCGTGGCTGGCGCCGAGGTCGGCGGCGATGACGATGCGGGCAGCGGGGTTGAACGCGATCGTCGCCGGGGGCCTGCCGCCCGAGGATGCGGCCTCGCCGTCCGGGCGGAGGAGTCCGGCCGCGAGGAGGGCGTCGACGCGTGAGGAGATCGTCGATCTGGCGAGGCCGGTCACCCGCGTGAGTTCTGCCTTGGTGCGGGGGCGGCCGTCACGGAAGAGCTGGAACACGTCGCCGACGCCGGTGGGAACTGGCTGGGTCGGGGGCATGGGGGCCTCGTCTCTCGTCGTGTCGTCGTGCGCGGTTCGTCGATCCTCGCTCACAGCGCGCGGATTCACAAAGTTGTCCACATTTTGCCAATCTTTTGTCCGCTCGTGGGCACAAGCGTCGTACTATGTAGAAATGCATGAGGTACATATGCATTATTCCATCGAGTGTTGAGTCATCAACTGCTCGGTCAGTCGCAACGGAGGGAACGCATCAATGAAGAACGCAGCAACTCTCAATCGGAGCGCATCGCGCCTCGCCCGCAGGGCGTCACCGCGTGTCATCGGAACGGCCATGGTGGGCGTGGCGGGCCTCGCGCTCGGGCTCGTGGGGTGCGCAGCTGACGCCGGCGGCCCGGTCACGCTCACCTATTGGGCCACCAACCAGGGCACCACGATCGAGGAGGATCAACGGATCCTCGGAGAATCCATCGAACGGTTCACGGAGCAGACCGGCATCGAGGTCGAGCTGGAGGTCATCCCCTGGGCGGATCTGTACAGCAAGATCCTCGCCGCCGTCAGCAGCGGGGAAGGCCCCCACGTCCTCAACATCGGCAACACCTGGGCCGTCACACTGCAGGAGACGGGAGCATTCGTCCCGTTCGAGGGCGACGTCCTCGAATCCATCGGCGGTTCCGAGCGCTTCATCCCGTCATCGTGGGCTGCGGCGGGCAAGCCCGGCCAGGCGCCGACCTCCGTGCCGCTCTACGCCATGTCATACGGGCTGTACTACAACCCCAAGCTGCTCGCAGCCGCCGGAATCGACGGCCCGCCGAGCACCTGGCAGGAGTTCGTCGCCGACGCCAAACGGCTCACCGTCGACACGGACGGCGACGGCGCGATCGATCAGTGGGGGACGACGCTCATCGGCGGCGCGGTCACAAGCGGCGCGCACTTCGCGTTCATCCTCGGTCAGCAGTACGGAGCAGACTGGTTCGCTGCCGACGGGACGCCGCAGCTGGACTCACCGGGCATGGTCGAGGCGGTCGGCACCTACGTGGACCTCCTCGGCACAGACGGTGTGGCGTCGCCGGCAGACGCCGAGAGCGAGCTCAGTGCGGACTCCGTGCAGGACTTCATCGACGGGAAAGCCGCCACGATCATCGTGCAGAGCCCTCGCGCGCAGTTCGAGCTCGCCGGGTTCACCGATTGGGCGCTCGCCGAGGTGCCCGTCATCGACCCGCTCCCGGCCGGTGGGCGGCCCATCGGCACCCACGTCGCCGGCACCAATGTGAGTGTCTTCCAGGATTCGACCCATCAGGACGAGTCGTTCAAGTTCATCGACTTCCTCACGAGTCCGGCGGAACAGCAGACGCTGACCGGTGCATACATGGTGCTTCCCGTCACCACCGAGGCGTACGCAGACGGTTCGCTTGAAGCCGCCGACCCGAGCATCGGCGTCTCGCAGGACATCCTCGCCGACCATGCCGAACCATTCCCGCTCGACAGCCGGACGGGGCAGGCGGAGACGCTCATCGGGACGGCCGTGAAGTCGCTGCTCGCGAAGGCCGCCACCGGTGGAACCGTCGGCCCCGCAGAGGTCAAGGCAGCGCTCGCCGATGCGCAGAGCCAGCTCTCTGCAGCCGGATGAGCCGCTGATGGACACTCGAACAACCGATGCCGATGTGAGTGTCGGGCGGGTGCGCATCCCGCGTCGTCGCCGCCTCCAACTCCTCGCCTACTGGCTCGTGCTGCCGGCCGTCGCGGCGGAACTGCTCATCCACATCGTGCCCATGCTGCTCGGATCGTGGATCGCATTCACCTCGCTCAACCAACTCAACATCCGCAATTGGGTGCAGGCTCCCTTCGTCGGGATCGGCAACTTCATCGCCGGGCTGAGTCCGGACGGGCCCATCGGCAGCGAGCTCTACAGTGCGTTCTTCCGAACACTGGTCTACGTGCTCATCGTGCTCGGATGCTCATGGGTGCTCGGGATGGCCGGCGCGGTGTTCCTCACCTCGAAGGTGCGGGGGAGAGCCGTCCTGCGGACGCTCTTCCTCGTGCCATATGCGCTGCCGGCGTACGTCGGCACCATCGCCTGGGCGTTTATGTTCGATCAGCGGGACGGTGTGGTGAATCGTCTTCTCGTCGACGACCTCCACCTGCTCGCCGACCGACCGTTCTGGCTCATCGGTGACAACGCATTCATCGTGCTCGTGGTGGTGTCCGTCTGGCAGATGTGGCCGTTCGCGTTCCTGATGCTCCTCGCCGCGCTGCAGAACGTGCCGGACGACGTGTACGAAGCCGCTGCGCTGGACGGCGCATCCACCTGGCGTCGGTTCACCGCTGTCACGCTGCCGATGGTCCGGCCCGCCAACACCATCATGCTGCTCGTGATGGGCTTGTGGCTGTTCAATCAGTTCAACGTTCCGTTTGTGCTGTTCGGGGCCGGTGCGCCGGAGTCCGCCCGTCTCATCTCGCCGCTCATCTACGAGCACTCGTTCGTCAATTGGAACTTCGGACTCGGCAGCGCCATGAGCGTGCTCCTGCTCATCGTCCTGTTCCTCGCGTCGGTCGTCTACGTCCGACTCGTGCTCCCGAAAGGACAGGATCGTGCGTGAATCCATCGGTTTCATCTGGTTGCGCCGGGTGGTGCTCACGCTCCTCGCCGCGTTCGTCGTGCTGCCGTTGTACGTCATCGTCAGCACCTCGCTCAAGCCACTCGGCGACGTCCGCGGACTGTTCACCTGGGTGCCGAGCGTCCTCACCGTCGAGCCGTACATCGACATCTGGCGGACCGTGCCGCTGCTGCAGTACTTCACCAACAGCCTCATCGTCACCACGGCGTCGACCGTGCTGTCCGTCGCCATCGCGATCCTGGCGGCGTACGCCATGGCCCGACTGCACTTCCGCGGGCGGCGGGCGTTCGGGCTCGTGGTGCTCTCCACGCAGATGTTCCCCGGGATCCTGTTCCTCCTCCCGTTGTTCCTGATCTTCACCCAGGTGCAACGTGCGGTCGGCCTGCAACTGAACGGGTCGTTCCTCGGGCTGATCATCACCTACATGACGTTCACGCTGCCGTTCTCCATCTGGATGTTGAGCGGGTACTTCCAGGCCATCCCTCATGAACTCGAGGAAGCCGCGATGATCGATGGGACCGGGCGCGTCGGTGCGCTCGTCCGTGTCATCATCCCCGTCGCGAAACCGGGGATCATCGCGGTCGCCGTGTTCTGCTTCATCTCCGCCTGGGGTGAGGTGCTGTTCGCCTCCGTGCTCACGAACAACGCGACGCGGACGCTGCCCATCGGTCTGCAGGCCTACGCGAGCAGCACAACGGTGCTGTGGAACGAGCTGATGGCGGCGTCGATCGTCGTCTCGCTGCCGGTGCTCATCGGGTTTGCGCTCGTGCAGCGCCATCTCGTCACCGGGCTCGCGGCCGGCGGTGTGAAGTGACCGCGACCGGAGCGGCGGGGTCGGCCGTTCCGAGTCTGAGGATGCACTCAGAGGAAGGCGGCGATCAGCAGACTTTTGTTTGACCGCCGACAGAAGTGTCGGTAGTGTGATCCGTGCAGCGTCGGCTGTTCGGAACCTTCATCAATGAGGAGAAACGTGTCGAATTCCCAACTTTCCGTCCAGCTCTACTCCGTGCGAGACGCACTGGCAGCAGACCAGGAGGCCACGCTCAAGCGCCTCACTGACATCGGATACCGTCAGGCCGAGCTCTTCGGCTTCGGACCGGACGCCGACGTCAGCGCCGTGCACAATGCCGGCCTCGCAACCCCGAGCGCGCACGCGAACTTCATCGCTCGCGGCACCGACTACGCCGCCTACTTCGGCGCGGCTGCAGCCGCCGGCGTCGAGGTGCTCATCGATCCGGCCATCGCCGCTGAGCGCTTCGCGACGGCGGACGGCGTCAAGGGCATCGCCGACGACCTGAACGAGGCTGCGGCAGTCGCGGCCGCGCACGGCGTCGCGCTCGGGTACCACAACCACTGGTGGGAGCTCGAAGGCGACATCGAGGGGCTCAGCCCGCTCGAGTACCTCGCGTCCATCACCGACCAGGCGGTCGTCTTCGAGGTCGACACGTACTGGGTCGAGGTCGGCGGACGCCGCGCCGTCGACGTCCTGAAGCAGATCGGCGAGCGGGTCGCCTTCATCCACGTCAAGGACGGCGACGCCTCCCGCGACACCAAGAAGCAGCTCCCCTCCGGCGCGGGCGTCATCCCCGTCCTCGACATCCTCGCCGCAGCTCCGCAGGCGCTGCGCGTGGTCGAGTTCGACGACTTCGACGGCGACATCTTCGCCGGTCTCACCGAGAGCTTCGAGTTCCTCACCAAGAACGGCGTCACCGCATGAGTGCAGCAGCACAGTCCATCGGCCCCGTCGGTGTCGGCCTCATCGGCGCCGGCGTCATCAGCGATCAGTACCTGGGCAACCTGACGACGTTCCCGGACCTCGATGTGCGGTTCGTCGCCGACATCGACACCGAGCGGGCACACACGCAAGCCGAGAAGTACGGCGTCCCAGGCTCCGGAACGGTCGAGGAACTCCTCGCGGACCCAGCCATCGAGATCGTCGTCAACCTCACGATCCCCAAGGTCCACGTCGCCATCGCGCTGCAGGCGCTCGCGGCCGGCAAACACGTGTGGAGCGAGAAGCCGTTCGCGCTGGACCGCGAGAGCGGCCTGCAACTGCTCGAAGCCGCGCATGCCGCCGGTCTGCGCGTCGCCACGGCGCCGGACACCTTCCTCGGTGCTGGCATCCAGTCAGCGCGTCGGCTCGTCGAGCGCGGCGAGATCGGCGCCCCACTGACCGCGCTTACGCTCATGCAGAGCCCCGGCCCCGAGTCATGGCACCCCAACCCCGACTTCCTGTTCCAGGAGGGCGCCGGTCCACTGTTCGACATCGGCCCGTACTACCTCACGGCGCTCGTGCAGCTGTTCGGCCCCATCGCGCGGGTCACCGCGCGCGCCTCCACCGCATCGCCGACCCGCACCATCGGGTCCGGTCCTCGGGCAGGGGAGTCGTTCGACGTCACCGTGCCGACCCACGTCAGCGCGCTCTACGAATTCGAGAGCGGACAGGTTGCGCAGACCGTGTTCAGCTTCGACTCGAAGCTCTCGCGTTCGCAGTTCGAGGTGGCAGGCTCGACCGGCACCCTCGTCGTCCCTGACCCCAACACCTTCGAAGGCGATCTCATCGTGCACCGCGGAGAGGAAGCCGAGACCATCCCCTCGACGGGTTCGACATCGTCCCGCGGGACCGGTGTGGTCGAGCTCGCTCAGGCGATCCGCGCCGGCCGTCCGGAGCGCGCGTCGGGCGAGCTGGCGTTCCACGTCCTCGACGTGATGGTCTCCACGGCCGAGTCGGCTCAGTCGAAGGCATCCGTCGACGTCGCCAGCACGGTCGACCTCGCCCCGGCTCTCCCGGAGTCGTGGGATCCTCGCGTTCGGACGTTCACCGAATGAGCGCACGGACTGCTCCGGGCGTCGCCGTCATCGGCGGCGGCTTTATGGCCACCGTCCACAGCCGAGCGGCCCGTGCGGCCGGAGGTCGACTCGTCGGACTCGTCGGCTCCAGCCCGGAGCGGTCCGCCGCCGCCGCGGAGGCGCTCGGCTTCGAGCGCGGTTACGCCTCGCTCGACGAACTGCTCGCGGACCCGACAGTCGACGTCGTGCACGTGTGCACACCCAATGCGCTGCACGCCGAGCAAGCGCTCGCCGTCATCCGCGCGGGCAAGCACGTCGTCTGCGAAAAGCCGCTCGCGACGAGCGCCGCCGACGCGCGCACCCTCGCGGCTGCAGCCGAAGCAGCCGGAGTCGTCGCGACCGTGCCGTTCGTCTACCGCTTCCACCCCATGGTCCGCGAAGCACGCGCCCGCGTGCAGGCCGGTGAACTCGGCCGGGTGCTCACCATCCGGGGCACCTATCTCCAGGACTGGCTGCTCGCCAGCACCGACGACAACTGGCGGGTCGACGCCGAACGCGGCGGTCGGTCCCGTGCCTTCGCCGACATCGGCTCGCACCTCGTCGACCTCATCGAGTTCATCAGCGGGCAGCGCATCGAACGCATCGCCGCGACGACTCGCACGTTCTTCCGCAACCGTGCGGAGAACGCCGCGATCACGACCGAGGACGCCGCAGCGCTCGTCCTGCAGACCGGATCCGGCGCCATCGGTACCGTCCTCGTCTCGCAGCTCGCGCCGGGTCGCAAGAACCGGCTGCACCTCGAGGTGTCCGGCACGGAACTGAGCGTCGGCTTCGATCAGGAGCAGCCGGAGTCGCTCTGGCTCGGACGTCGTGTCGGCACCGAGATCCTCCCGCGCGACACCGATTCGCTCAAACCGGACGCCGCACGGCTCTCCATCGTGCCGTCCGGACACCCGCAGGGCTATCAGGACGCCTTCAACGCATTCGTCGCCGACACCTACGCGGCCATCCGCGGCGAGCAGCCCTCCGGTCTGCCCCGCTTCGCGGACGGCGTGCGCGCCGCCACGATCACCGACGCCGTGCTGGACGCATCCGAAGCCGGGACGTGGATCGACATCCCCTCCGATTCCTTCGTCGCAGCCAACCGGTACGACGCAGCCATCCCCGACCTCACCGTCCCCACCCCCTCCCTCGCAGCAGAGAACAGGACCGCCTGATGAGCACGCCTTCCCGCCACCCCGTCACTCTGTTCACCGGCCAGTGGGCGGATCTCCCGTTCGAAGAGGTCGCGGCACTCGCCGCCGGTTGGGGCTACGACGGACTCGAGATCGCGGCTTCCGGCGACCACCTCGACCTCAAGCGGGCCGACGAGGACGATGCCTACGTGCAGTCCCGCCTCGACATCCTGGACCGCCACGGACTCACCGTGCACGCCATCTCGAACCACCTCACCGGTCAAGCGGTGTGTGACGACCCCATCGACTTCCGCCACCAGGCGATCGTTCGCCCCTACACCTGGGGCGACGGCGACGCGGAAGGCGTCCGTCAACGCGCGGCAGAGGACATGAAGCGTTCGGCGCGAGTCGCTCGCAAACTCGGCGTCGACACCGTCGTCGGATTCACCGGATCCAAGATCTGGCAGTACTCGGCCATGTTCCCGCCAGTGCCGGCCTCGGTCATCGACGCCGGATACCAGGACTTCGCCGACCGCTGGAACCCGATCCTGGACGTGTTCGACGCCGAAGGTGTGCGCTTCGCCCACGAGGTGCACCCGTCCGAGATCGCCTACGACTACTGGACCTCGGTGCGGACGCTCGAAGCCATCGACCGTCGTGAGGCGTTCGGGTTCAACTGGGACCCCTCGCACATGATGTGGCAGGGCATCGACCCGGTCGCGTTCATTATCGACTTCAAGGACCGCATCTACCACGTGGACTGCAAGGACACACGGGTCCGTCCAGCGAACGGTCGCGCCGGAGTCGTCGGATCCCACCTGCCGTGGGGCGACCCGCGTCGTGGTTGGGACTTCGTGTCCACCGGCCACGGCGACGTGCCGTGGGAGGACGCATTCCGTGCGCTCACGTCCATCGGATACGCCGGCCCGATCTCGGTCGAGTGGGAGGACGCCGGCATGGACCGCCTCCACGGTGCGGCAGAAGCCGTCACCTACATCCGTTCACTCCTGTGGGATCTGCCGGCCCAGTCGTTCGACGCCGTCTTCAACACGCAGTAGCTGCGCGGGTCAGAGCGCTTTCGCAGCGGCCACGAGGACCTGGTTGAGCGTCGGAGCTCCAGCGGCGCGGAACACCTCGGTGCCGTCGTCGCGGGAGATGATGACAGTCGGTGTCGACCGGACGTCGTCCGCTTCCGCCTCGTCCATCCGGAAGGCGACGTCGCGTTCCTCGACGACCGCTCCTGGCACGAGCGTCGCGACCTCCGCGAGGACGGAACGCGCCTGCATACACGGGGCGCAGAACGACGAGGTGTACAACTTCAACTTCACGCTGACCCCAACGCACAGGCCGCTCCCCGAATTCCTCCGGTCGTGCACGGCGAACGCGAGAGAGGCCGACACCGGAACGGTGTCGGCCTCTCTCACTCATCTGTTCAGGACGCGTCTGGTGGGCTGGCTAGTCCTGAACCTCGACTCGCGAGCGCTTCCGCGCCAGGACGACCGCACCGCCGAGCAGCAGCAAGGCGCTGGCGATTCCTGCTGGAACCAACCCGCCGGCCCCGGTCATCGCGAGGGCGATCGGCAGAGGCACAACGGGGATGTTCGCCTCTTCCGGCCCGAACTCGACGGTTGTTCCCGCCGGGGTGAGAGCGGTGCCGCTCGCCGTCGCACGAATCGAGCCCGACGACGCGTGCGCTTCGGTCACTGTGACCGTGATGGTGCACTCCACACGCTCCCCGGGAGCGAGTGAGGTCTGGTCGCACGTGAAGGCGTGCGCTTCTCCATCGACGATGCTCAGATCCGTGAGCGTGCGGTTTCCGGTGTTCTCAAGCGTTGCCGTGAAGACGGCGTTCTCGCCAACGGCTGTCAGGAGGCGATCTCCGTTCACGGTGAGATCGACGGTGGCACGCTCCGGGACGACCGTGAGCACCGAGTCGCTACCGAGGGTCACCGGGGCGCCACCGGGCGTCATGGCGCTGACCTCGACGTCGTTCGTGAACTCGCCGCTGTCGAGGACGTCCTGCGTGACCTCGAAGGTCGAGGTCAGCGTGGCGACCGCGCCGGGGGCGAGACTTGTCGCCGTGGCGGTTGCGTCACCCGTGGCGAGACTGTTTCGGGCGGTGAGGTCGTTGAGCGTCACGTTGCCCTGGTTCGTCACGGACGTCGTGTACGTGACGATGTCGCCCGCCTTGAGCTGCTCGCCGTCGGTGTCGGCGTCCAGCTTGACCGTTCCGGAAGCAGCTGCCTCCAGGGTCAGCGTCGCCGACGGGATCGTGCCGGTGAACGGCGTCCCGGCCGGTGTGGTGGCGCTGAGGGCGAACGTCGTGGTGAGGCTGCCTGCGTCGATTTCCGCCTGGGTGAGCGCATGCGGCGCTGAGGAGGCGCACACGATGCTCTGACCGGGGTCGAGCGTCGTGACGTCGCAACCGAGAGCGGTGTCCAGTCCGTCCGTCACTCGCACATCGGTGAGGGGCGTGATGCCCGTGTTCGTGACGTTGGCGTGCGTCTCGACCGGTTCGCCTGCATCGGGGATCCCGTTGCCGTTCGCGTCGTCCCAGGTGATCGATGAGGACGTCTCGACGGAGGGGTTCTCGACGGTGACCGTGTACTCGTTGGTCGTGGTCGTGGTCGTTGCCGTGTTGGAGTATCCGGGGTTGGTGCTGACCTCGGTCGTGAACGAGAACGTCTCGCCTGGCTGGGCGTCTGCGGGGATCGTCGCCGTCGGGTACAGATCGCGGGACGGCGATGCGTCGTTCCACACTCCGGCGTAGTCGTCGAGCGTCAGACGGGTGCCGTCGGTCGACAGCTCGCCCGTGATGGTGCGGCTGCCCGCGGCGTCGACCTCTCGGATCGTGTTGGTGCTGAACGGGATGCCGTCATCCGACGTCCAGCTCAGATCGACCGCTCCGGCCGGGGTGGACCCGCCAGACGTGAGGAACGGGATGTCGGTTGTGCTGCCCGCTGCCACCTGCGTGTCGGTGGTGGGGAGGTTGGAGACCGTGATTGGTCGGTCGGTGACGGAGGTGGTCGCCGTTGTGGTGTTGTTCGAGCTGTCGATCTCGTTCCGGTTGGCGGGCTCGGTGATCGTCGCGGTGTGCTCGATCGAGGCCGTGGGGTGCACCGTTCCGCTGATCGTGTAGGTCACGGATCCGTTGGCGGGCAGGTCGACGGTCGTATTGATCGTGTTGCCGGTGCCGCTCGGTTCGCCGCAGGTGCCGTTGGTGTCGGTGCACGTCCAAGTGACGTTCGAAACGGACGACGGCAGGATGTCGGAGATCGTGGCGCCGTTCACCGGGATCGCACTCTCGTTTGAGGCGACGACCGAATACGTGATGGTGCCGTCGACCTCGACGGAAGCCGGCGCAGTCTGACTGATGGAGAGGTCGGTCGGGACGCTCACCTTCACTTCGCTGATCTCGTGGGCGTTCCATGCGGAACCGGTGCCGGCTCCGAAGCCGATCCGGAGGGTGTCGGGGAGATCCGCCTGGCCCGGCGCGGAGGTGAGGTCGACGTCGGAGATGACCTGTTCGAGCGGGGTTCCCGGTCCGCGGTTCTTCCACACGTCGACCATGAGGTCGCCGTTGGAATCGGGGGCGACGATGACTCGAACGGTGTGGGGAGTCGCCCGCGCTCCGGTCGAGATCCCTCCCGGTGACGCGGCTCTTGTGAGGTAGTCGTAGCCGGCCAGTTCGTTGCCCGATCCGCGGAGCGCGATCGAGTTCCGCAGGGGTGCCGGCGCGTTGCTGTTGAAGGCAGGATCGCTCGAGAAGGCCCCGTACTCGTCGATGCCGACGCCGAGGAATCCTCCCGGCAGACCGGCACTCGAAGCGTTCCGCTGGAATGCGGCATAGCCGAGGGCTGCGCCCTGCGCTCCCACTCCCTGCGGAGCGGCGCCGTCGGACAGGAAGAAGGAGAGGCCGTTGCCACCGTTGCTAGCAGAGCCGCCGTACGTCGAGTAGTCGAAGGTGACGTCGATGCCGAGGTCGGTGGAGAAGGTGTCGTCCATCTGCCATGATCCTGCTTTGAAGGTGGCGTTGGGGGTCAACTTGAGCCAGCCGTCGGAGATCGTGGCGTCACCGGACAGGGTGCCGCCGTCTGTGGAGCTGAAGTCGTTCGTGTACGGGAACTCGACTTCCGCGGCGGAGGCGGGAGCGGCTCCCAGTGCGGCGAAGGCCACGGTGAGTGCCGCGCTGGCGCCGATGACTCGGCCGGAAGCGATTCGTCGTCGCTTGGCGGTGTGTGGTCGGGTGCTGGATCTCATCGGGATGCATTGCTCCATGTCGTCGTTGTGCAGCGGGGTGGGTGTCTGCGTGATCGCGAGTGAAGATGTCATGAAGGACCAAATCACTCAATACCTAATATACAAGAGTGTCGCATAGAAATCCTATGGCTGCAACTCCCTCCTGCTGATGCTGACCGCCGCGGCGCGTGCGAGGCGTCGCTGTGGGATCGATTCGCCCATCGGGTCGTCCGATGACGCCTGCGTGGAGGAGGATGAGCGTATGAGAATCGCAGTGACGGGTGGCTCGGGCAAGCTGGGACGGACGGTCGTCCGTGAACTTCGGGAGCACGGCCATCACGTCGTGAACCTCGATCAAGCAGGGGAGCGGGGACCCGGCTTCGTCCGCATCGATCTACAGGATGCCGGTCAGGTGCTCGACGCGCTCACCGGCATCGACGAGCAGGCGCCGGACGGATTCGACGCGGTCGTGCATCTCGGTGCCATCCCGGCCCCTGGCCTCGCCTCGAACACGGCGACCTTCCACAACAACATGCTCGGCACCTACAACGTCCTGAACGGTGCGATCAAAGCAGGGATCACGAACATCGTGACGGCGTCGAGCGAGACGGTGCTCGGGCTGCCGTTCGACACCCCGCCGCCGTACATCCCGGTCGACGAGGAGTACGACGCGAGGCCCGAATCCACGTACTCGCTGTCGAAGCACCTCGAAGAGCAGCTCGCGATCCAGTTGACGCGCTGGAACCCGGAGGTCAAGATCGTCGCGTTGCGCTTCTCGAACGTCATGGACGAGGCGGACTACGCGGCGTTCCCGTCCTTCGACGCCGATGCTCGCGCCCGCAAGTGGAACCTGTGGGGCTACATCGACGCTCGCGACGGCGCTCAGGCCGTGTTGCGCGCCTTGCAGTTGGAGCAGCGCGGATTCGATCGGTTCATCATCGCGGCGGCCGACACCGTGATGTCGCGCCCCAATGCGGAGCTCATCGAGGAGGTCTTCCCTGGCGTGCCGGTCACACGTGAGGTCGGCCCGAACGAGACGCTGCTGTCGATCGACAAGGCGCGTCGTGTCCTGGGCTTCGATCCCCGGCACTCCTGGCGTACCGCCATCGAGAACCTCCGTTTCCAGGAGTAGCCCACCGTCTCCGAAGCCCGCGAACTGTCAGTCGTGGCGGTTCTGACCGCCTGAAACCGGCCACAACTGACACCTCGCGAGCTGACAGTTGTGGCCGGTCTGGCGGTGCCAGACCAGCCACGAGTGACAGTTCGCGGGCCGGAGGGGAGCTAGATGGTGTCGTTCAGCTTGGCGAGGAGATGGGCCAGGCGCTCGATGTCGGTGCGGTCCCAGGTTGCCATCTGCCGGTAGAGCAGCGCCTGGTCGTCGACGCGGAGTTCGTTGACACGACGCCGGCCCTCGTCGGTCGCGACGATGAGGCTTGCACGACCGTCATCCGGATCGGGCTGCCGTTCCAGCAGGCCGAGACCCTCGAGCTGGTGGACCATCCGGCTGACCGAGCTCTTGTCGGACGAGAGCAACTCCGCGAGCGAGCCTGCGCGGACGGAACCGTAGCGGACCGCCATCGTGAGCAGCTTGTAGGCGGCGGGCTGCAGGCCAGGGCTGACCCGCTCGGCACGATCGCGGATCGCGACCCGGATCCGGTTGACGAGCAGACCGAACTGTTCCTCGACGGCCGAGATCGCCTCATCGAAGCCCGGATCACCGGGCGATTTCGATGTCGCTGGGAGATCGAGCGCACCCGGCTCGGCCGCCGCTCGACGCGCGGCGCTCGTCACGGGAACGGCCGGAGCTTCGGAAGCGGCCGAAGCCCCGACAACGGCCGAAGCCCCGGAGACGAGCGAACTCATCTCCGGGACCGAAGCCGTCTGCGGCTCAGTCGTCTGCTTGCGCTCTGGCGCGTGATCGCTGGACATCGTGAGCATTGTACGGCAGCTCTCGGGCTAGTCCGCTGGGCGCTCGGCGTGCTTCGGGCTGCCGCCGTGCGCATCGCCGGCAGGACCTGCCGATGCGCCTCCGGGCACACGTCCGGCAGCACCAGAGCGACCACCGGAGCGAACACCGGTTGCGATGCCTGCGCCGGCGCCGACAGTGGCATCCTGCTCGGCCGCGAGGTCGGCTTCCAACTCCGCATCGAGGATCGCGTCGTCGTAGGAGACGTCCGATCCGACGGTGGCATCCGCAACATCGAGCACCGTCTCACCGGCCTGCGCCGTGATCGAGCCGGTGGCCGTCGAGCCCGTGCCGACGCCCGCGCCGACAGCCGCGCCGCTGGTCGCGCCGTCCGCACCCTTCGTCTCCGCCATCCGCTGGAGCGCGGTCTTCGTGCCCAACTTGCGGTTGGGGAGGAAGATGACGGCGATGATCGTCAGGATCGCGAGCGGTGCCGCGACGAGGAAGATCTCCGCCACCGCGTTGCCGTAGACCGACTCGATGATGACCCGGACGGACTCCGGGAGTGTGCTCACCTTGGGGATCGTGCCGCTCTGCAACTGCTTCGCGACGGCGGCACCGCTCGGGCCGAGGGCGACGATGGCCGCCTGCAGGTCCGCTGCGCGATCGGCGAGCATGTTCGTCACCTTCGTGGCGAGCACCGCCCCCATCACGGAGACGCCGATGGTGCCGCCCAGGCTGCGGAAGAACGCAATGCCGGAGCTCGCGGTTCCGAGCTGGGTCGGCAGGACGTCGTTCTGCACCACGAGCACGAGGTTCTGCATCACCATGCCGACGCCGGCGCCGAGGACGAACATGTACACGGACACGAGCACGTAGTTGGTGTCGTAGTGGATGGTGCTCATGAGGAACAGTCCGGCGGTCAGCAGGATCGATCCGACGATGAGGTACGGCTTCCACCGCCCGAACCGCGAGATCAGCTGTCCGACGACGATCGATGCGATCAGCAGGCCGCCGATCATCGGGAGCGTCAGCAGACCGGACTCGGTCGGTGTGGCGCCGCGGGCGAGCTGCATGTACTGGCTGAGGAACACCGAGGTGCCGAACATCGCGACACCCACCGAGATGCTCGCGATGACCGCGAGGGTGAAGGTGCGGTTCTTGAAGAGCGACATCGGGATGATGGGCTCCTTGACCTTGATCTCCACGATGACGGCGGCCGCGAGGATGAGGACGGCTGCACCCACCATCACGAGCGTGGTCATGCTGGCCCACTCGAACTGGCTGCCCGCCATCGTGACCCAGATGAGGAGCAGGGAGACGCCGCCGGCGATGAGGGCCGCGCCGAGGTAGTCGATGCGGACTTTGCCGACCTTCCGCTTGGGCAGGTGCAGCGTCTTCTGGAGCAGGAAGATGGCGACGATCGCGACGGGGACGCCGACGAAGAAGTTCCAGCGCCAGCCGACCGAGTCGGTGAGGAGGCCGCCGAAGAGCGGTCCGCCGACGGTGCCGACGGCCATCACGGCGCCGAAGAGGCCCATGTAGCGGCCGCGTTCACGCGGGCTGATGATGTCGGCCATGATGATCTGGCTGAGCGCGGTGAGCCCGCCGGCGCCGAGACCCTGCAGGACGCGGAACATGATGAGCGTCCCGGTGTCCTGGGAGAAGCCGGCGAGGGCGGAGCCGAGCACGAAGACGCCGAGGGCGAGCTGGATGAGCAGCTTGCGGTTGAAGAGGTCGGCGAACTTGCCCCAGATGGGCGTGGAGACCGTGGTGGCCAGGAGGGTGGAGGTGACCACCCAGGTGAACGCGGTCTGGTCGCCGCCGAGGTCGGAGATGATGCGCGGCAGCGAGGTGGAGACGACGGTGCCGGCGAGGATCGACACGAACATGCCGAGGAGGAGGCCGGAGAGGGCCTCGAGCACCTGGCGATGTGTCATGCCGTTGTCCGCAGTCGCTGCGGGAACGGGGGTGGTTGTGGTTGACATGAGCTCCGCGATCGGGATGTGTGGTGGCGGCCTGGAGTCGCCCGCTTCAGTTAGTTGATATTGCGCAACTATATGACAAGTTGTTGATGTACGTCAACTAAGTGGGGTCGCGAGGTATTCCCGTGGGCCCTTCGACAGGCTCAGGGACCGGGCTTCGGCGGGTGGGGATCGCCCTTCGACAGGCTCAGGGACCGGGCTTCGGCGGGTGGGGATCGCCCTTCGACAGGCTCAGGGACCGGGCTTCGGC